>JANWIG010000015.1 GCA_025449975.1 Thermoactinomycetaceae bacterium | reverse complement strand
TAGGGGAAATTTGCTTGATAAAATGATTCTCGACACCCTTGGATTTGAGATATTGAAAAATCACAGAGGTAATGCGATTGTTCAGCTCCCCTTTTCCTTGGAGGCTAGCCGATTTTTGACCATTAAAAGCGGTGGCATCATCCTTATATTTCACATGCAATACATGGGGATCTTCGGTTCGAAACAGTTGCTTTGCCTTTCCTTCGTATAACAACTCTGCCAATGCAGATCACCTTCTTTACCAATAAGGATTTCTATATTTAAGAGGTTTATTTTAAACCTAGTCGGGCAAAAATCGTATCAACATGTTTCAAATGATAATTGTAATCAAAACAATCGGCGAGCTCTTCAGGCGTAAAGACCTTAGAGATCACTTCATCCGCTTCTACCAATGGACGGAAGGGGCGTTGCTCTTCCCAAGCTTGCATCGCCAAACGTTGCACCCGATCATACGCTTCTTCACGTTTTAATCCTTTGTTGATCAAGCCAAGAAGCACTCTTTGCGAATAGATAAGCCCAAACGTCCGTTCCATGTTTCTGAGCATATTTTCAGGGTAGACCGTTAACTCTTTCACAATATTGCCAAAGCGATTCAACATATAGTTCAGAAGAATCGTCGCATCTGGGAAAATAACCCGTTCCACGGAAGAATGGGAAATATCCCGTTCATGCCAAAGAGGAACATTTTCATAAGCAGACAGCATATATCCCCGCATCACCCGAGAAAGACCGGTCATGTTTTCGCAGCCTACCGGATTGCGTTTGTGCGGCATGGCGGATGAACCTTTTTGTCCTTTTTTGAAAGACTCTTCTACTTCCCGGGTTTCGCTCTTCTGCAAGCCGCGAATTTCGACAGCGAACTTTTCGATGGAGGTAGCGATCAGGGCCAAGGCGGAAAGATAGGCAGCATGACGGTCGCGTTGCAAGGTTTGGGTAGAAATAGGCGATGGTTTTAGCCCCAGCTTTTCACAGACATAGCTTTCCACAAATGGGTCAATGTTTGCATATGTACCGACAGCACCAGAAATTTTCCCGACAGCAACCCCAGAAGCAGCTTGGACAAAACGCTCGCGATTCCGTTTCATTTCCTCATACCACAAAGCCATTTTGAGACCAAAGGTGGTCGGTTCCGCATGAACTCCGTGGGTCCGCCCCATCATGACCGTGTACTTATGCTCTTCCGCTTTCTGCTTTAAAATCTCGATAAAACGATCAATATCTTTTAACAAAATCTCATTGGCTTGTCTTAATAAATAAGAATTGGCAGTGTCGACGACATCGGTCGAAGTTAAGCCATAGTGTACCCATTTGGACTCAGGACCGAGCGTTTCTGCTACAGCACGGGTAAAAGCGACGACATCATGCCGCGTATCCAATTCAATCTCATGAATCCGCTCCACATTAATCTTGGCATTTTTTCGAATCAGCTCCACATCTTCGCGAGGAATCACTCCCAATTCACTCCACGCTTCACAAGCCAAAATTTCGACCTCTAACCAAGCGCGAAAGCGATTCTCATCTGTCCAAATGGAACTCATTTCTTCACGTGAATAGCGACTAATCATTTTCTTTCTTCCACTCCTTCTGAGATTGTACATCGAGCAGTTACTGCCGCTCTCTCTTTTTCCGTTAGCGGCGACCATAGAGGTAATTGATCACAAAGCGCTAATGCTTCCTCCACTTCAGCCGCTAAAACAGTCACATGACCCATTTTTCTCCCTTTTTTCGCTTCCTGTTTCCCATACCAATGCACTTTGACTGCTGAAGGCAATCGATACCAATGAGCCATCAGTTGAGGGACATGTTCCCCGAGTATATTGACCATCACTGCCGGCGAAACCAGTCGTGGTGATTGCAATGGTAAGCCGAGAACAGCCCGCAAAAATTGGGCAAACTGGGAAGTTTCACAGGCATCAAAAGTGTAATGTCCGGAATTATGCGGACGCGGTGCCAATTCATTTACCCAGATCTCGCCATCGGGAAGCAAAAACATTTCCACAGCGACTAAACCAACAACCTGAAGCTGCTCTGCTACAGCGACTGCCAACTGTTCAGCTTTTTGAGCGATGGCTGGTTCGACAGTAGCCGGAGCAATGGTCATATGCAAAATATGATTGCGATGCAGATTGACCACAGCAGGAAATGTCTTGACTTCACCCGTCAGACTTCGCGCAACCACAACGGAGAGCTCCTTAATAAAAGGGACAAATTGCTCATAAATAAACACTTGCGATGAGGAAAACAGATCAGCTGGCAGTTTTTTTTCGATTTCATCGCTGTGATGAATCATCCACTGACCTTTGCCGTCATAACCCCCTGTTGTTGTTTTGAGAACGCCAGGTAAGCCAACTTCTTCCGTCGCTTTGACGAGATCCTCTTTGGAATGAACCACCTGATAAGGGGAAACAGGAATGCCCGCTTGATCTAGCGCTTGTTTCTCATGCAAACGATGTCTCGTAATACGTAGTAACTGGCTGCCTTGCGGAACCTGTTTTCTCTCTTTTAGGAAGTCAACCATTTTGGGATCTATATTTTCAAATTCATAAACAATTAAATCGGTTCTCTCCGCTAATAAAGCGGCTGCCTCCAAGTCTTGGAAACCGCCGACAATATGATCATCCGCCACTTGGCTACCGGGGCAATCTTGGGCAGGATCGAGCGTGACAAAACGGTAACCCATCTTTCTTCCTTCTAGGATCACCATGCGTCCCAATTGTCCCCCACCCAAAACACCGATGGTGGCGCCAGGACCTAAATTTTTTATCTCCATCATGATAGGTCACTATCCCTTAAGACTCGCTCGCGAATCGCTGCTCGCCGACTGCTGAGGCGCTGACGAATCTCTGGATATTTGATTCCAAGGATCTCCGCAGCGAGAAGACCTGCATTGGTCGCGCCGGCTTCACCGATCGATACGGTCGCTACGGGTACTCCACCAGGCATTTGCACAATAGATAAAAGCGAGTCCAAGCCATTTAAAGAGGAAGAGCGAACAGGAACCCCGATGACGGGTAAAACCGTTTTCGCGGCAACCATTCCCGGTAAATGGGCTGCGCCTCCCGCTCCAGCAATAATTACCTCTATTCCTCTTTGTTCAGCCTCTTCAGCATAGCGAAACATCTCATCAGGTGTTCGATGCGCTGAAACAACTCGCTTTTCATAAGGAATCTGCAATTCTTCTAAAATATCACACGCTTTTTTCATGGTCTGCCAATCAGAGGTACTTCCCATAATGACGCCCACTTTTGCTTTACTCATTCCTTCAATCCCTTTCACTGGATTCTTACCATAAAAAATGCCCAAAACAGCATATTTCATGAATGAGAAAATACGACTGTTTAGGCAGAAATTTCCGCAACCTAAACGAGAATTTTCCCATAGTCAGGAAATTTACGGTTTCCTGGTAGAGACACTTGGACCATATCCCCAAGCATATATGAGAAATCTCCTTATTTCATTTTCAGTGTAACAGGGAAAAAACAGAGCGTCAATAATATAAAACGAATGTTAAATACTTACCTCTATTATATCGTTCGTCTTTATTTAAATTTTACCTATCTTATTTTCTCTTTTTTTCCTTTATAGATACTACTTTTAAACAATCACTGATCATCTAGATCACATATATGCCCTTAAACGCTTTTGATCATAATCACTTTAAATCATAATCACTTTTCTATAAATTTTTATATAAAATGTTTTTTAAACCCCTACAGCATTGCCTTTCCCTCTTTCGCTCCACGACAAACTCACATTCATCCTCACCGTACGATGCTTCCGAATATCTCCCATTCTAGAAACGCAAAGTTAACATTTCCATGTTGACCTTCTACATATATCATATAATATGGTCATTATTATAATTAGAAAGATCAAAGGGGCGAGAGTGATGACCAAGGAAAATCAGTTCAAAAGGAACGGCTATATTCGCTTTGACTTATCCGCATTATCTAACGATCCAGGCCAGAAAAATTTTTTAGAAATAAAAGAAGAATTTAGGAGACTCCCCCCCGATCCATATGCTCAACACTTACATAGATATCGACGATATTCGAGAGCAATCATTCTACCCAACTCCGATCAACTCATATGGCTTCCTGAAACGGCAGATGAAAATAACCAGTTCTACGCAGAATACTTTCAAGGTAAATACAATCCTGAATATACGGACTCATATCGGCGGTTTCCTGCACTGTCAGAAAGAATCAAATCCAATCATTTGTTAAAAGATATTATTCTATATGACTTTAAACAAACATTTTGGCATGAAAAAGATCTGATCTTGCCTATCCATGTCGGTGTTCACTTTGTAAAACTACAAGTTGACTCACCAGATCAAGTAGGCGTTTCTTCTCCCAATTGCTTACATCAAGATGGTGAAACCTTTACATTTGCCCATTTAATTCACCGACAAAACGCCATTGGCGGGGTAAATGTGATCGCTCAGCCGGAGTGTGCTGGGAAAATGCCTGGGGATGTTCTGCCGGAATCATTGCATGAAACTTTTACTCTTACGAAACCACTGGAGTCTTACGGTGTCTGTGACGAAAAAGTAAGTCATTATGTAAGTGCCATTCGGCAAGGGGATCTGCCTATTTCCGGAATTCGATCGATGTTATTGATTGACTTTCTACCAACGATTATCTCTCCAGGCAGTGCTACTCCTTGCTTCTAGGTCTTCCAAAAAAGAAAAGTCGCCCACGGTGGTGGGCGACTTCCACTTTTATCTTGATGAATGGATTAATCATCCCAATCTTCTTCAAAACGAGCTAACCAGCTAAATGCGTGTAAACGTTCATATAAGATATAAGAGTCAAAATCTAAAGGCAATAATCTTTCCTCTTGTTTGGCTTCGGACAAAGACCAATAAATGCGGTAATGTAGATCGATTTGATCTAAAATTTCAGTAAGAGACCTAAGCTCTGCTGTCTCGATAAACGATTTTAACGACGAACCGATTTCCGGCATTCGCTTCTGTACTGCAGAGGGGTCTAATTTTTCTATCGGCAATTCAAGCTGGTCCACTTTTCCTAAACTCCACAGCAACACCCACAATCCTTCAATGCGCCATGTCAACATATTGGACTGAAGTGCCCGCATCTTCCATGCTTTTTCTTCTTCATCAACGTCAGAAATCGGAATTGAAAAGATTTCTCGCTCTCGTGGCGTAAGTGCTCCCCACAGCCCTTCTTCGATAAAACATTCGACTACTTTTTCTGGCTTTTCATAAAAAATAACAGCTAATAAATGATATATAGATAGTGCTCGTTGAGCAACTTCTTTTGCAGAGCGAGTTTGCACTTCAGTTTCAGCTGGAAGGAGTGGAAAAGTTTCATTAACTACAAAGCCTGAACGAATTAGCTTCTCCTCAGAACGCCGTTTACGCATTACTTGATATTTGGTAACTGTCATCCACTGAATCCTTTCTATTTGACATAAGGAAGTTACCAAATTATTGTATCATAAAAACTATGCTAAAAATACCTATCGATCGTCCATAAAAAAACACCCGACGTTTCGGGGTTGTCCCAGCTGGATCGCCGTCCTCTGGTTCATCCCTGATCAGTCGGGTACTCGCACTTTAGCGAGGGTAAGAGCGTTTCGCTTCCGGCATATCATATTTTTGTTCTTCTTTACTCCAGAAATGATTTTTCTTTATTTCTTTATCTGATATCAGGAAATAATCATAGAAAGGCTTTTGGTCATCACTTGGACCAATCGGATCGTCAAAAGTGACATCCATATGATACCAATGACCATCTACTTTCACTAAGTTCCATGCATGCCCAACTGGGTTTTTATCATCCGGATCCGTAATCGCTTTTCCTGTCACAATATGACTTTCGATCCCTGCATGTTGTAACATGATATAGGCAAGCATACTATAACCATAGCAAGCCGATTCCTTAGAAAAAAGTGCAGAATAAGCCGTATTCTCTTTTCGCCCTTCATCTACCAATGTATACGTAACATGGTTCACAATAAAGTCATGAATCTTTTTTACCTTTTTATAATCACTCATCCCAGGCTTAATCAGCTTCTCCACTTCCACCGCTGCAGCCTGTTCAACCATTTCGGTCTCTTCTTTGCTCTCACGATACACAATCTCATCAAAGTAAAGGGTTACTTCTTTCGTCCAATCGGAATACGTCCATTTACATGTATATTTTTCAATCACGTGCTCAAGGTACTCGTCTTCTCTTAATGAAAGGTCAAAAAGCTTTTTAAATTCCTGATCAATCATTTCTGAAATCTGTTCCTTTTTTTCCTTTCCTGGCAACTGCTGATATTCTTCGATCTTAGACACATCTAGTTTATATGTTAATTGAAACGATGTATCCCGATTTTTCAGGTGCTTTGCAATCAACGCAGGAACATCATCTCGCGTGATGGTATCTCCTCTGACAATATTTAATCCTTGAATCTCTTTTACTGCTTGACTCAAGACAGGAATATTCGATGTAACCTCTGTCCACTGCGGTTGAAAGAGCCAGACCATCCCTGCGCCTAGTCCGAATATCATGATCCCAGCCCAAAGCTTTCGCATCTTCTCTCTCCCTCGACACCATGCGAATCCTTTTTATCATCCATCACATGTGTAATTTCACTATCTTACTCATACCTTTCATATTAACTTAACATAAGAAGTCCCTTTTTTTCACAATAACAAATGAATTTATTTAGAAAAGCTTGTGAAAGCTTATATTTACTTCTTAAATCATCATCTGAGCCTGTCTTAGCCAATATTCTCCTTTCTCCAAATCCATCGGTAATCCATCGCCTTTCAGATACCTTCGTCCCAACTCAATCATCGCTTTCACATTGCCAGCTTTTGCAGCCTGTTCCAGCGTATAAATCTCCTTTGTCTGTTCTAGACATTCCATTTGAATTTTATTTAATAGCTTAATCGCTTCGCTCCCTCCATCACGAGCGGCTTGCTGAAGCCAGTACTTCGCTTCTTCTATTTTTTGTGGATCTCTTCCTTCCTTTTCCTTTCCATATAAAAAATATTTTGCTAACGCAACCATCGCATTTTGATCACCATATTGAGCAGCTTGTCGCAGCCATTTGATTCCTTCTTTCGTATTCGCCACCAATCCCTTTCCATATAACAAACGTTCTGCCAACAAAACCATTGCCTGACTACTGCCTAAATAGATCGCATGTTCCAACCATTTCTGTCCCTCTTTGGGTGAAGCCACAAAATCCATTCCATCTATTAAACGTTCTCCTAGTTCAATGCAGGCTTGCTTATCTCCGAGGAGAGCAGCTTGTTCCAATAACCGCTTGGCTTCAATTATATTTTTCTTAACACCTTTTCCTCTTATATAATAAAGCCCCAGTGTCCGAATAATATTTTTCTGTTCAAAAACAAGCGCTTTGCCAATCCATTTTTTCGCTTCTCTTTCATCTTTCACTAACCCTTTTCCGTCCAATAAACGCAGAACCAACATATCAATCGCTTGGGGATCATTTTGCTGCGCAGCACGAATCAGCCACTTGCGAGCCAAGGCGGCATTTTTGGGCAAATCTTTTCCTTTCAGATAACGAACACCTAGTTCAAAAGCTGCAGGACGACTGCCATGGTTTGCAGCATCTTCTAAAAAGGTGATGCCTTTCTCGATTTCCTTTTTCATTAGATAATATTTTCCAAGTTCACACATCGCTTCGGCATCGCCTAAGTTTGCTGCTTGTCTTAACCATTTGAGAGCCAAGAAAGTGTCCTGAGGCAGAATCGTCCCATGTAAATAATGCTTTCCTAATATCCGCATCGCCAATGTATTTCGTTTTTTCGATGCTTGTTCTAACCAATAAACCCCTTCCGTGAGATCATCATTGGAAGAGCCATTGCCGCAAAGAAGGATCTCACCCCAATAGGTCATCGCTTGTGAATTGCCGTGTTTTATGGCAATTTCAACCCATCGTTTTCCTTCCTCTACTTTTCGCGGCAATCCTGCCCCTAAAAGGCTTCGTTTTCCCCACTCACTCATCGCTGTCGTACAGCCCATCTCCATCGCTTTAAGCAACATCATTTCACCGAGGCGTTGATCGCGAAAAAGTCCTTTTTCTTCTAAAAAACGCAGGCTTAATTTGGTTAATCGGTAATTACTATCTTTCGTTTCGCCCCATGTTAATCCTTCTAAATAAACCAAAATTTTTCCTTGGCGAATCCAACTTGTCCCTTCCTTTACTCTTCTTAAATCCATTCCCTCATCGATCAAAAGTTGCCCCAATTCAAACATTGCTTGAATGGAGTTTTGCTCTGCTGCCTTGCGTAACCACTTTTCTCCCTCTTCTACTTTATTCCTCTCAAGATAACTTAAGCCTAGCAAACAGGCACCTTCCCAATCCTCTTTTTCCACTGCGTGAAGCAGCCATCTCTCCCCTTCCGACTTTCCGTTGACCAATAAATATCTTCCCAAACGTTTTACTGCTGGGAGATAATTCTCTTGCACAGCCTTCCGAAGCCATGCCTCTCCCTCTTTTTGTTGTTCGGAATCCTCCTGATCAAGCAAGTAATCCGCCAATAAACACATCGATGGGAGATGACCTGTCAAAGCTGTCAGTTTTAAACCAACCGGACCCAACGGAGAAAAAGTTCCATGCATCATCCATCCTTTGCGAATGGTCTGATAGATCAATTCGATCTCTCCGCATGACACCAGTTGTTCCAGCCAAGCAGTCAGTAGTGGATCATATGGTTCGCTTTGCATCCAATGTTGCAAGAACTGATAAAGCAATGAACTTTGCACATCTTGTTCCAACTGTTGATCCAGTTGACGAAGCCATGCCAAGAGCTGGATCAATAAATCGCCAATCTGCCTTTCTTGTAGAAATTGATCGATCTCTAGATTACTTTTCACTTCTTGACCAGCCATCTGCACGCCTTTGATCTTGGATAGCCGTGCGATCAAGTCTGGATGATCAATCATGATCCCTCTCCAATGCAGATAGGCTTGGATCACTTCGCTTGGTAAGGCACTTACAGGAGAAAAAGCAGCAAGCAACAGTTGCAATTCTTGCGTAATATGGTTGTCCGCTCGGCTTATGCTTGGCTCCAAAGAATCTGGATGATCGATCAGCGAAGGCAATAGAAGTCGTTCAACCATCCGATGATTGCTCAGCCACTTCTGCGCCTCGCTCTTCTCCTCAACCAGATAGATCACCTTAATTCCTAATGGAAAAAGTTCTGGCCACATTCGGCACCATTCAACCATCTTTTGTTCTTCTTCTGGTTGGGAGAGAACCAGCCAGACGCCCCCTCGTTCACGAACGACTTGCTCCAATACTTGATAAACCCACTCTTTGCCGCGATCAATCGAAAACGATTGTTTGATTTTTGACCAAGCAAATGGCCGAGCCAATAAGCGATTGGCTTGCATGACTAAAATAAGAAGCAAATCCTCTAATGAATCACTCTGATTTCCATCTACGAAAATACACTCCGGCAGCCAAGGAGCTAGCTCTCTCACCTCGGGTGCATATCTACCAACAGGTTCAACCAATTCGCTACTATAGGTTAAAATACTTTGTTGATAAACTTGTCTTTCTAATGGCGTTTGGTAAGCAACGATAAAAGGCTCTTCTGTATATGATTTTTCTTTAAAATACTTCGAAAGTTCCACTTTGATTTCCAAGGATTTCGTTTGCAAACGTTGATCCAATATAGGCAAACGGTAATTTTCCAACAACCTTATCTCCTCTGGTTCATCAAAACGCTGTACAATCAACGGTTGCAAACGCTCATAAATCGTTTGATAGTGAATACACAACGGTGCGAGAATCATCGTCATGGTTGCTGGAAGCAATAAGCTTTGCCATTCATGGGACAAACCCGTCGGATCATGCAAAATACGATTTCGGATCACTCGCGCCAAATAAATAAAACGATGGACAGGATCTTTGATCACCCCTGTCTGATTCTCAATCTCCGTTAAAAGAGAAAGCTCATTGACGATATGATATAAACCGACCTTTTCATCTTCTATTTCCATCCACCGCTCTGGATCAATCACTTTAAAAATTGATTTTAACCAAATTTCTACTTTTCCTAATAATGCCTTGACAGCAAATCCTTGAAGCGGAGGAGTCGTTGTCATGGTTTCATATAAATATTTTTCAAATGTCTGAAGCTCAGAAAAGCACGGATCTTCTTTACATCGTGCTAGCATTCGATCTCCCAAACAAAATATATCTTCCCATTTTGTCTTCGTCCAAGCATACCGTTTGCTCGTAACAAAGATGGGGCTCACGATGGAACGGAAAAAGTCCGTTCCACTTTGAAATAAAAACGGTTTCTGTCTCATGGTCTCACCTCAAACGATTGATCAATCCCATTTCTAAGACTTGAATCGCCTGCGGGTCACCTAGATCCGCTGCTTTTTTTATCCAAGTAAACCCTTTATCATAATCACGAGATAACCCCAAACCAAACAGATACCGTTTTCCTAATATATACATCGCATGTGCATCTTGACTTTTAGCTGCTCGTTTCAACCAAGTTAGACCTTCTGTTTGCTTATGTGGTAAAATATCTCCATCCAAATAACCATTTCCTAAATCCAACATCGCTTGATGTGATCCAGCCTCTGCTGCTTGGATCAGCCATTTTTCTGCTTTCTCAATATTTTTCTCAACGCCTATGCCCCGCAAATATCGTTTACCAGCCTCATACAGGGCTTGTTTATGTTTCGTATCCATCCATCGATTCAGTAATTCTTCTCCTCTTTTCGGATTCCGCGTCTCTTCATCCCCGTCGAGATAGAGACGAATGAGCTCCTGTCGCGAATGATCGTTGCTTACCGCAGCTCGTTCCAACCAGATCAGACCCTCTTCTAAATTCTTAACGAGATATTTTCCTTCAATTAAATACTTCCCTAATTGAAACATCAGCATTTCGTTTCCTGACTCTGCTCCTCTTTGTAACCACTCCTCTCCTTTGACGCGATCAGTTTGTATATCTTTTCCTTCAAAATATTTCTTTACTAGATATAAAATAGCATCTGTATTTCCTGCTTCGGCGGCACGTGTTACCCAATCGATTCCTTGATCCGGATCTTTGGCAAAGTAATGTCCTTCAATTAAAAATTGCCCAAGCGTTCGTTGTGCATGAACATCACCTAGTGTAGCTGCTTTCTCTAACCACTCTTTTCCTTCGCTTTTCTTCTTGCAGCGGAGTAAAAAGAGAGCCAACCGAAACATCGCTCGTGGATAACCTGCTTCTGCTGCACGTCTCAACCAATATTCCGCTTCCTCTTTATTTTGCGAGATGAGGTATACCCCCCAATTGTTCATCGCACGAACAAAGCCTTTATCCACTGCTTTTTGAATCCATTCTTTCCCTTCTTCCGGATCTTTCGCCACCCCCTCACCATAGAGCAACCGCTGACCTAAATTATTCATCGCCTGTTCATATCCTGCCCTTGCTGCTTTCCGAATCCAATCAATCCCTAGTTCACTGTCTTTAGGTAGATAGGTTCCATTCAGATAACAAAAGCCAAGCCAATTCATCGCCGGTGGATAACCTGCTTCGGCGGCACGCTGTAGGCTGAGGAGAACACGCTCATCGATTTTACCTTCGCGATGTTTTCCACTTGCTCCCGCAATTCGATATAATAATGCAAACTGCTGGCGCTCCTCTAATACAGTCAGAAAATCATCAATGATTCTTTTCAACTTATGACTAGGCACAAGCGAACATTCTTTTAACCATTTTCCTACTAAATTGCTAATAAAATCGATAAATTCCGGTTCCTTATAGCGCGATGCCTCCAATTGAGACATCCAGACAATGACCTGTTTGATCTTATGAAATTTATCCAAAGAACTAAAATAATTTGTCTGTAAAAACCGGACAAATGCTGGAAGATTTAGCTGAAACGGCTTCTTGAGATAATCATCGCTCAACTGTTCTTTAACTAGCTGCAGAACCTCTTTTACCTCTTCTTCGTTCTTTTGCAAGAACAATGCGCATTGGCTAATTGTGATGCGGATCGGATAACAGACGATGAGCAGTAGCAACAGCTCTTTGGATAACAAGCGATCATTTGCATGTTGCCAACTCGTTAGCTGCTCTTCAAAATGCTCCGTTAAATGACTCCTTTTGATTTCAGTCCAATCCCGTTTCTTTAACTCCCGTTTCACCTTGACAATCTGTTTGGGCCAACCCCTATTATCTGCAAACAGATCCTCATAAAAAACAGCAACTCCTTTATCTCTCTCATCCAAGCCAATAATTTTCACCATTTCTTCCTTGGTTAAGGAAGAGAGGGAGAGAGTATCAACCTTTCTTTCCCGGGTGATCCAGTCGATCAATTCACTGTTGGGTCTACTTGTAAGAATGATATGCGCCCCGCTGGGAAGCGCCTTTGGAAGAAAAGAGCTGATCTGTTCATCATCCCATTTCAATTGATCCAAACCATCGATAACAATCCGCGCTTGACCACATTCCTTCACTAGACGATGGACCAATTCTTCGATAGCATCTGTTTTTCCAACATCCAAAATCGGCTCAAGCAACAACTTATTTCCCTGTAAAACGATTGCCTCAAAAACCTGTCTAGGTGTATTCATCTCCGTAGCAATCACAAACAAACAGCCCGGCAACCAAGGGGTAAACGCTTGAACGCGATCTGCACGATCTCCCCAACTTTGGAGCGAAGACCAAATCTCTGTCAACTTACAACAAAACGCGGTTTTCCCTACTCCCACGGGAGAATTGCATAACAAGTAACTACCTTCTTCTGTATTTGAATGGCTAACCATCTGCTGCACTTTCTCCACAAGGGAGTCCCTTCCTTGAAACCAGCGTAAATGATCCTGACGAATTCGCCGGGTCTGTTGCACTAAATAGATATCATCTTCTTCTGACCAGTCCCGTGTAATTAAATCCGCCAAGTTGGTTTGCAAGGTCCCAAATTGTTTATACAAGGGAGCAATAATTAAAGCGAGGGTGGCAGTCAATAAATGTTCTTCCCAATGGGACGGAGCCTTTCCCAGATCGTGGGTTTGATGGTTCCTCATTTCTCTAGCAATCATCAGCAATGTCTGCATGTCATGAATCGTTTCCGAAATGGCTAGTTGTTTTCCGTCATATAGCAAATCTACTTCGGTCAACAATTGCAATTTATCATACAAAATCGTTAAAGAACTATACTCAGACATGCTACCTATTCCATATAAATTGGGACGAGAAGCGTTGGCGAAAGAATAGATCGTTTTTAACCAAATCTCTACCTTTGCTAACAGTCTCTCAATATTGGCGCGGTTCTGTTGCTCCAGTTGATAAGTGCGATATAATAGTTCAAAAAAATCCTCCACTTCTCGAAAGGATGGGTGTTTATAACAAGCACAAACCAATCGATCTCCTAACAACAAAACCTCATTCCATCGATCTAGCAACCCCTGATATTCCTCATCTTGGAATAGATATTCTGTTAAATGGCTCACAAATATGCTCTTACCAGATCGAAATAGACTCGTTAGATCGATCAATGAAACCCCCTCACTTTAAATTTTAAAAATTAATTATTCTACTATTAAAGAAAATACCCTTATACTCCCAATGATCAAACATCATTCATCGGAGTAATAATAATTCATACGAAATTTTATTTGGACAATCCCTAGATGATAGCGATCTCCCAAACCCTTTTTGTCAAAAACCACAACCGACATATGATGTATTTTTATGGAAAAGCAATCATTTTATCATCCTTTTCAAACCCTTGTTCTCCTCCAAGCGTGATCTGATGCAACAATATTTCTCATCTGTTTGCTGATATGAAAAATAGCAAATGAATGATTATGGGTTATAATCACATTAAAGAAAACGAGATTCTGATGATTCCTTGTCCCAAAAATAGACTAGTGAGTCAGAGTGGTAGATAGGAAGGAAATTTGAAAGGATCATAGACAATGTGGAATAAAAGCAAGAAAACTCGTAAATCCAAGACTCGCAAACACGTAAGATCTTCTAAACCTCTAAAACCAAGAAAACGGCACAAAAGAAAGAAAGCAACCTTCGACTTTCAAAAATGGTTCCAAAAGTATTGGAAAAGAATGTTGATCTTTATACTCATCGTTGGGATCATCGTCGGTGCTGTGATCTACCTGACCCTTCCCCGGAAAAATATCGCCTGTTTTCCAACCGGAAAGGAAAAATCAATTAGCGAGTTAAATCAGATTATCGACCAGCTCACTACGAATAAGACTGACAGTTTGTTTCGCAACCAAGCCCATCTATTTGTCAACGCTGGGGAAAAGTATCGCGTCGATCCTGCTTTACTGCTCTCCATCGCCATGTTAGAAACCGACCGCGGGACATCCCCTGTGCTCAAAAAGTTTAATAACCCCGGAGGAATCATGCGGACCGATGATCCCTCTCAGTTTGAAGAATTCCCTTCCCTTTCCCATGGAATCGAGCGGATGGCTTGGATTTTGCGGAGCTATTACATATCGGAAAAAAGGTTTACTCCGCAACAAATCGGACCCAAATGGGCTCCTAGCGGCGCTGAAAATGATCCAAACAACACCAACCCTACTTGGGCGAGCCAAGTAGACTTTTTCCTCCAAAAGTTTGGTGGGATCACTTATCAATGCCTTGAACAGAAAGAAAAGATTCCGGAAAAGCCTTGATAATAGAAAAGACCTCTCCTAATTGGATAGGTCTTTTCTGCAGCAAACAATATCCTATTCTCGTTTCATGACCGACACCTATTTAATCTCCCAGTACACAAATATGTCAAATGCTTGAATTGTTAGGAACATCAATCAGTACAGCTTCCAATGCATAACTGTTTCCATGTATATCTGCGATTACCGCAAATTTCAAGGGCTTAAGATTGTGTTCGGGATAGAAACGAGTGGATCCCCTCTGCAATCATCACCAGACAAAGAAGGCATGTATCTTCAAAATTAGATAGGGGAATGCCAATCGCAGCAATCTTTCTCAGCGAAACTCCTGTTGTGCGCAATGCTTCAGCCATAACATCCTATACCGATTGCCAGTTTTCTAGCGCATCATACTCAACCCAGCCTGCTTTCGGAAAAATTTGCGTAAACTCTTTTTCCCAATGCCAATTTATTTTCCATTGCAGTCAAAGAGAACAACACGCGGACTCGTTGTTCCCTGATCAATCGCAAGCACATATTTCTTTTTCAAGTGAATCACCATATGAAATCAAGATCTAAATAATATCAATTGTTTCCCAAATGAATTGCCGGCCGATGCCGGCTGATATACAAGTAAAGTAGACAGAGTACAAGTTCACCACTAATTTTTAATCTTTCGAACTTGGAGAGGTTTTCCTGGATCTTTGCTATACATCTTATCACCTCAATATTGAGCTTAAACATTGGTCTCTATATTGTAAAACTCAACAAGGCTGTCTAAGAAATTCTTCTCATTTCCTAATTGTTTCCAACAAGTGGCCATACTCATCATAATCGACTTTAACTGATCCGTTAATTGAAACTCTTGAGCAATCTGACGAGCTTTCTCGAATATTTCGATCGCATCAACATATCGTTTCTGCTTTCGATAACATTCCCCGAGCATGATCAAAAGTTCATTGTACCTCGCTGGAGGAGCAACATTTTTTTCTTCTCTCACACCTTCTTTTAATATCTTTTCGGACCGTGCCCATTTTTCTTGTTGAATATACAATTGACCAAGTTCTTTATAAATCACATAATCCATAAATCCTCGACGATCAATAATTCGATTTTTAAAACGAAAACTCATTAAAAAACAGGCTTCCGCTTCATTGATTTTTCCCATCTCGACATAAACACTTCCCAATGTCCTCCACAATACATATGCGCAAATCGGGATTCCACTCGCTTGCGCAATTTCAATGCCTTGTTTTGCATAGCGAATAGCTTCCTGATACATTTTTAATTTTTTAGCTAAGTAAGCTTTTAAATCATACATATCTAAAACAATTTCAGCATTTTTTATTTCACCAATGAATTCCCACAATGTATTTAATTCCTCTAATGCTTCTGCATTTCGATCTAACCTGGTAAGATAAATAATCTTGCTAATCGACAATACATATTTCATGCTTGGATGCTGTCCCTTCTGATCAAACGATTGATTAGCCAATTCGTTGTAACGTAACGCTGTTACCATATCATCATTGAAACAACAAATTCGACTTAACTCATGATAAGATCGAGCTTTTAGATTGGTTTTTCTTAAGATCGTTGATTTTTTATCCGATAAATGGATCACTTTTCGAAAAAGTTGTTCCGCTCTGCGCCAATTTCTCTTCTTTAAGTGATATCTTCCCTCCCAAAATTTCAAATGAGCTTTTGTTTCGGGATCATCAGCAAAAGTCGAAAGCTTTAGTTCATTTAATTGCTTCAAAGCTTCCTCAGGATCGACCAGCTCAATCATCCCTTCGATACTCATGAATTTGAGATCAATTGCTTCCTTCTCTTGCTCTTCTTTCTGGGCTTTTCGAGCAATTTCTTCTAATGAAGTTCCTAACTTATCTTCAATATAATATTGAATCTTTTCGAGACTGACATGATTCATCCCATTTTCGATTTTACTTATGGTTGATTTCCCTAATTGATCATCTGCTAAATCCTCAATGGTAAAACCCTTTCTTTTGCGAATCCTTCTAATGATTTCACTTACCTTCCCTTTATCAAGATTTTCCCATTTCATAGTACCACCAAATTTTTTTCAAAAAAATTTTTTGACTTGATCTGTACAAAAAACGATCTTTTTCAAGGAATTCCATAGAAGGAAAATGAAACTTTACGAGACAAAACTGCATATCCCCCCAAAAATACTTTTTTCCATAAGAAGTGTAACAATAATTCCCGGGAAAAATGAATATTTGATCAATTTTACTTAAAAATCTATAATCAGAAGTGTAACAATTAACAGGATATTTTGCTAGTTTCTATCAATACTTACGCAAAAAAAAGAGTGAGCGTGATGGTATTCAAAAACAAATCTCATTATTTCTAAATGCACAAAACTTGATATTTAACCAGGTGAAAGGAATGATGAGTGTTAACCTCAAGCCC
>JANWIG010000014.1 GCA_025449975.1 Thermoactinomycetaceae bacterium | reverse complement strand
TGAGATGTTTGCGGAAACATATCAAACGGTATCACTTTCTTGATTTCGTATCCGTTTTTAATCAGTTGGTTACAATCTTTAGCAAGTGTAGAAGGGTTACAGGAAACATAGACGATTCGCGGAATTCGAATCTGTAGTAACATTTCAATCAATGGTTGTTCCAATCCTGTACGTGGTGGATCTAAAATGATGACATCAGGATTTAGTCCTTGACGAAGCCACTTGGGTAACAATAATTCTGCTTTTCCAACATAGTATTTGGCATGATGGAAACCATTGATTCTCGCATTCTCTTCAGCATCTTTGATCGCTTCGGGAATGGTATCCATACCAATGATACGGGCTGCAGAATCAGCGATCCATAAGCCGATACTGCCCACTCCACAATAGGCATCGATCACGGTCTCTTTTCCTGTAAGTTGTGCGAGCTGTTTGATTGCATTGTATAGATGAACCGTTTGGACCGGATTTAGTTGAAAAAAAGCACGTGGAGAAAGAGTATAGGTGAGATTCCCCAGCTTTTCGGTTAGCTTTTCTTTGCCCCATAACAAGCGGCTTTGTTCACCAAAAACCAAAGATGTTTTAGAAGGATTATGGTTTAAAATAATGCTTTTGACTTGTGGGATCTGACTGGTAACTAGTTTGATCAATTCTTTCTCTTGGGCAAACGATGGAGTCAACGTCACTAAAATAAGTTGGATTTCCTCTGTAGCAAAGGAGATTCGAGCAACGAGGTGCCTAAGAACCCCTATATGTCTTCTTTCGTTATATATGGGGATCTTTAAATGTTCGATCATCTCCCGGGACTTGTGCAATACTTGATTGACGAGAGGATGCTGAATAAGACAATCTTCGATTTCCACAAGCCGATGTGACTTGGCTGAAAACATTCCCATCGCTACTTTATTTCCAAGTTGTTTAAGGGGTAATTGTGCTTTATTTCGATAATTCCAAGGATTTTCCATTGAGACAATGGGTTCAATTGGAATAGAATTTAACGAAGTATATTTTTTAAAAGACTCTTCTACTAATTCTCGTTTTAAACGCCGCTGAAAGCGATAATCGATATGTTGTAGTTGACATCCACCGCAGGTGAAGTAAATCGGACATTTGGGTTCGATGCGGTAAGCTGATTTTTTCTTAATGCGAACCAAGCTTGCTTTGGAGAAATTTTTTTTCACTTCGCAAACACGCGCGATTACCATTTCACCAGGGATCGCGTTGTCGACAAAGACGACTTGTTTTTGATAATAGCCAATTCCTTCTCCATTAATCCCTAGACGACGAATGGATAGTTCAATGATTTGTCCAGTTTTAAGTACATAAGGGTTTTTGGACATTTTTATTTTTCCCCGTTTCTTCAGCAATTCTTTTGGAGTGCGTTTTCCAGAGGAAATATTTGGCGAATCATACTGGATAAAAACCAGGGGAGAAAAATGTGTATGAGTGAAAAGGCTTCACCAATACTAGTGAAGCCTTGAATGATTTTTGTTTATGACGAATAAGGAAGCCTCTTGAGATATGGAAGATATGTTTGGCTAGTTTCCCTTTAAAATAGTTATTTATCCAGTTTTCGCACTCGATAGATAGATTATACCAAGAATGGTTATCTTAATCATCTTTCATTATTGATTGGTTTTCTGCATCATTTTGGTTGATCATATGCTGAGCAGAGACGACCAAACGCGACCAGATTAAAGAACGGACATGACCGACAATCCCCACCTCATCTAAAGCTTGATCCATGCAATCTAACCAAGCCAAAGCCCTTTTCGGGGTAATCGGAAAGGGAAGATGTCTTGCCCGAAGCATGGGATGACCATATTTCTCAGTATAAAGAGGTGGTCCACCAAAAAATTGGGTTAAGAATAAATACTGTTTTTCCATCACTGGTCGAATATCATCAGGAAAAATCGGCTTTAATAAGGGATGAGCTTGAACACGTGGATAAAAAGCTTCGACTAATTCCCGAATTTTAGCTGGTCCCAGTTGTTGATAAATGTGATCCGTTGAGCTCAAAAGATTCACCTCGATGAAGCCATTTGGCTGAAAGCATATTTTACAGCATCTATGGTTTGTTCAAGATCCTCATCGCTATGGGTGATGGTTAAGAACCATGCCTCATATTTCGAAGGAGCCAAATAAATACCACGTTGAAGCATGAGACGGTAGAACTTAGCAAACAGTTTTTCATCTGCTGCTTGTGCTGTGGCATAGTCGACGACGGGTTGTTCAGTGAAGTAGACGGCTAATGCTCCACCAAATTGGTTTACTTGAATAGAAATGGAATGTCTTTCGGCTGCTTGCCTGATCTCGTTAGCTAAATGTTCTCCTTTTCGAGCTAGTTTATCATATAATCCGGGCTCTTTTAATGTTTGTAAACAAGCAATTCCTGCGGCGATGGAGAGCGGATTTCCAGCCATGGTCCCCGCTTGATACATTGGACCCGTTGGAGAAACATAATTCATAATCTCTTTGCGCCCACCATAAGCGCCGATCGGTAAACCACCGCCAATAATTTTGCCCATCGCCGTTAAATCGGGATAGACACCAAAGAGTGATTGAATGCCACCATAGTTAAAACGGAAGCCTGTAATCACTTCATCATAAATGACCAATCCACCTGCTTGATGAACCAATGAATTCACTTTTTCTAGGAATCCAGGTGCTGGAGGAACAATACCAAAATTACCGACCAAAGGTTCCACAAGAACAGCGGCAATCTGATCTCCCCAATGGTCTAATGCTTCTTCTAATGAAGCGATATCATTGTAGGGAACCGTGATCACCTCTTGAGCAATGCTGTGAGGGATTCCTGCACTATCTGGCATACCCAAAGTAGAGGGACCGGAGCCTGCAGCGACCAAAACGAGATCGGAATGACCATGATAGCATCCCGCAAACTTTAAAATTTTTGTCCGTCCGGTATAGGCTCGGGCAAGCCGAATGGTACTCATTACAGCTTCGGTACCGCTATTGACAAAGCGCATCTGCTCCATGGTGGGAACTGTCTCACGTAGCATTTTGGCAAAGATGATCTCTTTTTCTGTGGGCGTTCCATAGAGAACACCAGTAGAAGATGTTTCTATAATCGCTTGGTGTACAGCGGGATGAGCATGACCTAAGATAATAGGACCAAAAGCGGCGAGATAATCGATATAACGGTTTCCATCTTCGTCCCAAAAATAAGGGCCTTTTGCTTTTTTCATAAAAATGGGTGCGCCGCCACCCACGGCTTTAAATGAGCGCGAAGGACTATTTACGCCACCGACGATGACATCTAAAGCGGATTGATATAATTTCTCTGATCGATTCAAAATCTTTTTCTGCTACGTACCACATCATGATCCGAAGATCAGAACATCGATGGTTTTATGTATTTCAGTAGATGTCTGATCGCTCGCCACACATTTTAGGCTGAAATATCTTATGATACAGCCCTCGATGTGTTTTGGCTGTCAGTGTTTGTAGCAGTTTCCTCCTTTCAAAATATGGGTCTTTTTCCATAACGCTCTATTTATAGTTAGCTCTTTTTATTCCTATTATATTTTACAACAAATGATCATAAATAGGATGTGAAATGGGGAGCGGGGTTCGCTCTTGTTTCCTCCTTTTGCGATGTGATATTCTTAGTTTGGATACGTTTGTCTTTTTTAGGAGCGATAAAGAAATTTTTATTTTAATATATGGAGGCGAAAAGTGTGTCCGTTTTTCGTAATGGCGTAAAATACAAAGATCGTTACTTAGTTGAAAAAGTGGTTCCTTTTTTTGAAGGGGAGCTGGCGATCGCCAAGTATGAAGGGAAAAGATATTATCTGCAGTCTTCCAAATTGCTGCGTCCAGCTTCGCCACGTGTGATTCAACAGTATTTAATGCTGGATCATCCGTTGGTTATTCCCTATGATGAGGTATATCCGGATGGAAAATATATTGTAACGATTCGTCCATACTTTGCGATTCAGCCGTTGCCACAATATGTGGCTAGCAAGGGATTAGATGAAGATCAGTTTATTCACTGGGCCAGTCAGTTGGTTGACTTGGATCAACAGCTACAAAACTATAGTTTACCGATGTATCTGTTAAAGGATCCGCGAAACATTGGGATTAGCAGTGAAGGAAAGCTAAAAGTGATTTTCTGTGGTGTGGAACAGGTAACCACTTATGAACCTTCCGTTGATTGGGGGACTTTTTTTATTAGTTTACTAAAAGGGAGAATTCCTTCTGGGAATATAAGGTCCGTCATTCCAGAATTACATGTCTCTTCGGCATTGGAGAATTTCCTTGAAAAATCGATCGATGTTCAGAAGTCAGAAGTGATCCGTCCATTTATTGAAGCTTTTCAAGCAGAGGATTCGAAGTTATCTAAACCGATCAATGCAACTTTCATCGAGAATCGCCAAACATTAAAGGAAAAGAACAGTCCGCGACCATCCTTTGTCTTACCAAAAGAGAAGGGTACCCCGGCTAAATTGGACTATGAAAAGACGATTATTCGCCGAGGACCGGAGTTGCCAAAGGCAGAGGAGAAAAAATTGACGGTAGAGAAACCGATTGCCAAGGAGAAAAAAGTAGAAGAAAAACCCCCACTTAATCCGTTTGTTCCAGATGAGCAAGAACTAGATGAGATCAGTCAAAGAACAGAGTTTCGTCTCCCGTTACAAGCATTTAAAGAAGAACTGGAGAGAAGAGAGAAAGAGCGAGTTGAGCAGTTGCGTCAGCAGTTGGAGCAGCAAGAGCAGGATTTATTAGAAACGTATCGGCAAGAGTTTGAGAAAAGAAAACAAGAACTACTTGAAAGACAACGTAAAGACTTGGAACGGCAGGAAGCTGAATATTTAAAGCAACAGCAGCGGGAATTTGAACAGCAACATAAAGAAAGACTCAAAAACGCATTGATCAAGCGTGAACAAATGGAATGGGAGAAACGCGTTAAAAAACGGTTAGAAGAAGAGAAAAAAGCTTATGAGAAGCGAAAGCAGGAATTACTCGAACGTTTAGCTAAGGAATTTGAACAAAGAGAAAAAGAACTGTTGGAACAGCAACGGCTAGAGTTTGAACGTCGGAAAAAAGAACGTTTGGAAATGCAACAGCGTGAGTTGCAACGTTTGTTTAGTTCGGTAGAATTGGATAAGAAGCTGGGAGAAAGCCAGTCGGTAGAAGACCTTGACCAGACGAAACAGTTTACAGCGCGATCAATAGAAGAAACCCTTCCTTCCATGGAGGATTTGCAAGCACCTTCTGTGACTTCGGAGAAGGAAATGGAAGAAGAGGAAATAAATGCAAATACATCCGATTTGACTCAGCTCCATAAAGAAATCGATGAGGAATATTCCGAAAAAGTGGATTATCCTGAAGAAGAATATCCTCATATTGAGGAAGAAATCGAAGAAGAGCCGTATTCCGAGCATCAACAAAAAACAGTGACAGAAACAACCCGAAGATATTCCAAACTGGATTATGAAACTGTACAGCAGATTAATGATATGCATACCCGTCTGGCGAGACAGTTTGAGGAATATAAAAACTTCCTCATAAGCAACCAATCACAGTAAACCGAAACGATTAAAGAGGATGCAAAGATGATTAAAAAGTGGTTGGCGAGTGTCGGGATTGGTTCAGTGCGTGTAGATACGCAAATCAATGGAAATCAATTTGTGCCAGGTGATCAGGTAACGGGAGAAATCCTAATCTATGGCAGCGATTTTACTGAAGAGATTGAAGGAATCTATCTTGATCTGGTAATCGAATATCTCAAAGGAAAAAGAAATGTACGTCATGTTGTTAAAAGATATAAGTTGGTGGGGAAAATACTTATTCGCCCATATGAGGAGAAAAGAATTCCCCTTTCCTTCGATCTCCCACTCGATTTGCCGAGGTCTACTGGAAAGTTCCCGATTTATTTATGTACACGGTTAGATATTCGAATGGCACTTGACCCACAAGATCAAGATCGTATTTTCGTTGTTTCCTCACCAATGGTCCAAGAGGTGTTGACAGAGATTGAGAAAGCAGGATTTGTCTTAATCGATGTGGTGAACCGCCATTCTAATTGGGGAAATAGCCATTATTGTCAGACTTTCAAATATAAGCCTACTGGAAAATTGCATGGGAAATTAGACAAACTACACGTTTCGTTTTATTATACGAAGAAATTTATAGAGATATGGTTTGAATTGTACCGGTCAAAAGATATCGTGGATCTTTCCATTTATTGGGAGCATGAGGACCCAAGCGGAACATTGGAAATCGATGAAATACCATTTCAAGGAGATCCTTTATTAAAAATAAAAGAAATGCTTCGTTTTTAGAATTTGCGCTTATACATCGAGGGGGAACAAGCATGTTCAAAAAAGCACTAGCAAAACTAGGGATTGGATCAGCTTCCGTAGATACCAGATTGGAAAGATCCACTTATCGTCAAGGTGAACGCGTTCGCGGTCAAATTCATATTCAAGGAGGTAAGGCAGCTCAGGAGATCGATGAAATCTATCTTTACTTAGTCGTTCAGTACTATCATGAGGGAACGGAAGCAGAGTGTGTGGTTGATGAGTTTCGCTTAACCGAACGATTTGTGGTTGCTCCCCATGAGACACAGGTGATCCCATTTGAATTTACATTGCCTTTGGATACACCAGTTTCGACAGGTGGTTCACCCGTTTATTTAAAGACGGGTTTGGATATTAAAAGAGCGATCGACCCGACTGATTTAGATGGGATTGAAGTTCTGCCTCATCCAGTCGTCGATCAAATTCTTCGCGCAGTTGAAAGTCTCGGGTTTCGTCTTTACCATGTGCAATATGACTTTGAACATTTTCATTCACGCAACCCATTTGTTCAGGTATATAACTTAAAACCGACCGGTGAGTATGCAAAACGATTGGATAAACTATCGTTTATTTTTGACTTAGAAAATAAACGGGTCAATATTGTAATGAAAGTAGATCGCAAGCCAGTTCATTTGCTTGGAAAGATGGAAGAGCAATTAAAGCTGGATGAACGAACAACGCAATTTTCAATCGCTCAAGTTGAAACCAATCATTTTCTTCAGCTTCGCGAGAAACTTGAGCAGTTATTACAACAACAACTCGAATAAGATTCGATTTGTTGTTTCTGTCCAGTAGAGATGGGATGCATCGATTCGTTTTGCTCCTGCTGTTGTTTTTTTAGAAAAGCTGTTCTATTACTGATCGGCGGTTGTTTATGTTTGATTTGTTGGGAAGTTCATGAGACAGTGTCGTTGCTGGATTGGAATATGGAGAAGTCGTTGGTTTACTTGTGCCTCCTGCATTCCTCTTAAAAGGAATGCTTTTTTGCTTTTTTTGCCAAAATCAAGGATGGATTTGGGGTGAGAGAAATGGATGCCATTTATGCAGAAGGATTAACCAAAGAATTTAAAGTTTATCAAAGTAGAGGAGGATTATGGGGAGCTTTTCGTGACTTATTTGATCGTCATTATCGAATCATCCGAGCAGTTGAAGGGATTCGCATGAGGATTCAGCCAGGAGAAATGGTTGGTTATATTGGCGAAAATGGGGCTGGAAAATCGACGACGATCAAAATGTTAACAGGGATTCTCCAGCCGACAAGCGGGGAGTTAAAGGTAAACGGTTTTGATCCCCACCGTGAACGGGAAAGATTTGTCAAAACAATTGGTGTTGTTTTTGGACAAAGGAGCCAACTGTGGTGGGATATTGCTGTCCAAGAGTCGTTTCGTTTATTACAAAAGGTTTATCAGATTCCTCCGAAAGAATATAAAAGTCATCTGGAAAGAATGGTCTCGATCTTAGAGATCGAATCTTTGCTCGATCAGCCGGTGAGAAAATTAAGTTTAGGTCAAAGAATGCGTTGTGAATTGGCGGCCTCATTGTTACATAAACCAAAATTGCTCTTTCTGGATGAGCCAACGATTGGACTGGATGTCTTGGTGAAAGACAATATTCGTACCTTTTTAAAAGAGATTAATCAAGAGTTAGGGACGACGATCTTATTGACTACGCATGATATTTCCGACATTGAGGCTTTATGTTCACGAGTCATTATGTTGGATAAAGGAAAAATCATTTACGATGGCAGTCTGACACAGTTGAAAAAAGTATGGGGAGGTAGGAAAAAAGTCCTGTTGGAGACGGAACGCGAGATCGCGATTACTGATTTTAAGTCGCGGACAGTAGATTTGCCCGTCACTTGGGAGAGTACCGGAAAAAGGCAATATGTGGCCTACTTAGAGCAAGGAGAAGTAGCTGTTTCTGACCTCTTAGCTCGTGTAGTGCAAGATATTCCGATTTTAGAGATGCAGATTGAGGAGGCATCCACCGAAGAGATTGTACGGAAGATCTACCAGGAGGGGATTCCTGATGCTTAGAGCTTATTTGGAAGTCATACGGATCCGCTTTTTAATGATGCTAGCGTATCGAGTCAATTATTATAGTGGAATTGTGATCTATAGCATAAACATTGGTGTTTACTATTTCTTATGGATGGCGATTTATGGAGAACAGTCTAGTCTGCAAGGTTTATCAGCTGTTCAGATGGCTACATATATTGCAATTTCGTGGATGGCTCGGGCATTCTATTTTAACAATTTGGATCGCGAAATCGCCCAAGAGATCCGCGATGGAACGGTAGCAATCCAATTGATTCGCCCCTATCAATATCTACTGGTAAAGGCTTGTCAAGGATTGGGTGAAGGTATTTTTCGCCTGTTTCTCTTTAGTATCCCGGGAATGATTGTCGTTTCATTGATTTTTCCCATCCAATTGCCGAGCATCGGAACGGTATGGTTGACATTTGCACTCAGTTTATTATTGGGGTTTATTGTCAACGTAGAACTAAACTTAATAACGGGTCTGCTCGCTTTTTTTATTTTGAATAATCAAGGGATGATTCGAGCGAAACGGGTAATGGTCGATTTATTATCGGGACTTTTTATTCCGATCTCATTTTATCCACTGTGGGCACAAACCATTTTGAATTATTTACCTTTTCAAGCGATCAGCTATTTGCCAAGCATCATTTTGGTCAAAGGCTTAGGGGGAGATGAGTTGACTCAAGCTCTACTCATCCAACTGGTATGGTGTTTTGTGTTATTGATTCCCATTTCGCTCATTTGGCGTAAATCGAGAAAAGCATTGGTTGTACAAGGTGGTTGATCATGTTTCAGTTACAATTATTTATTGAGTATTTCAAACAGTATCTAAAAGTTCGTTTGGCCTATCGCTGGGATTTTGTTGTGCAGTTGGGAACCGATTTTTTCTTTCAAGCAGTCAATTTGGTTTTTATTCTAGTGTTTTTTGGTCATACGAAAACATTAAACGGCTGGACACAACATGAAGTGATTTTTATCTATGGCTATTTTTTAATTCCCTGGGCGATTTTCTCCGCTATTTTCAATTTGTGGGACTTCAACGAACGTTATGTGATTAAAGGGGAGATGGATCGGATCTTGACGCGTCCCGTTCATAGTTTGCTCCAAGTTATCATGGAGACGATGACACCTGAGTCCTTGATTGGGGTAGTAACAGGAGTAATCGTTATGGGTTGGGCTGCTACTGGACTAGAGATCGAATGGGCGTGGTACGATCCAATCTTGCTGCTTGTATTTGCCTTGGGTGGAGTAGCTGTTTATGGCGGGATTTTTATTTCTCTGATCAGCATCAGTTTATTTACGGATTCAAAATCAGATCTTCAGCCGATTATCTATAATATCGGTACGTATGGTCGGTATCCAGTCAACATTTATCACCGACTGATTCAATTTGTCTTGACATGGGTATTGCCCTTTGCCTTTGTCGGGTTTTATCCAGCTAGTTATCTTTTAGACAAAACACAATGGCAGTGGTATGCGCTGATCACCCCGCTCGTTGGAGCAGTCTATTTGGGAATCGGAATTATGATTTGGAATTGGGGAATCCGCTATTATCGGGGGGCTGGAAATTAAGGATGCTTGCGTGTACTGGCACCGATTTGCGGAGGATAAATAAAATATATTAACGAGAAAGGGGGATCGTAGATGAAGGAAAATATGTTATTCAATGTAAAGATATCAGAGATCGCAGGTGGTTCTACTGTGAATATGGGTAGCAGTATTCATTGTCATCCGATAGCAAAGCGGGTTTGGATCGCCGTTTCATTTCCTACTGGTGATGAAATCACCTATGTGGATGGCAAACAAAACCTTTACATAGATAAGGATTTTATGGATCAAAGCGGGTAGAACTTTCATTTTGAAGAGGATCTGATTCCAATGATTGGCTATGGTTATGATCCGTCTTTTGTGAATAGTTTTGCTCCGGCTTTGCCTTTTCTTTCACCATTCGATCCACAATCTCTTTGAGACTTTGTTCATCAGCAAGGGTACTAAGTCCCACATTTAATGTTCCGCTTAAAGTATCAACTTTTAATTCATTGATTTTATATTCAATCTTGTCAATCCGTAGTTGCTGTATTGCTTGTAGCTTTTTTTTTAGTTCTTTATTATCTTTTTTTAATTTATAAACCTCTTCTTCCAATAAATTGATTCGGTTCCAGATCTGTTCCCACACTGTTTTTTCCTCCTTTTCTTAACTATATGATGAGTCATGGAGCGATCATACCCAGCAAGTGACCAGATTCGCTTCGTTTGCATAGAATTATTTCGAGTATGGTCTTTGCGGTAAGTTTGGTCAGAGAGGTGAGGGTTTTGTCAACGAATTGGGATGGGATGGAGCGATGGTATCAACTGGCTCGGATGTTTTTAGGAGAAGAATTTTTTCATGATTTTATCACTGCAAAGAATAATAACTTACCATTTGCGGATGTGTATCATAGTAAAAGCGAAGTGATCGTGGTGGTCGATCTCCCGGGAATCGAAGATATTGGATCACTCGATGCCCGAATTGAAGGAGATAATCTAGTCCTTAAGGGCTCTTTTCCTTCACCTTATCAAGGTTATGAGTCCTTTTTAAGCGAAAGGAAACAGAGCACTTTTCAAAAGATTATTCCGTTAGGTGCAGCTGTATCCAATAAACAAACCTTTTCGCGTTATCGAAAAGGAATCTTAGAAATTCGTTTTCCTAAAATCAAGACGAACAATAAAAACAAGATCGTCATTAAGTAGTTTATTTGAAGCAAGGTGGGGGATAGGGAGTAGATCATTATGGGAACAGTCAATAATATTTTTAATGTGAAAATTAACAGTGTCGCCAGCTCTGCTTCGGTAAATTTTGGAAATACGATTAACATTGGTGCTGAAAGTGTGACAAAATCGTTGGGTGGCTCTTCTCCAATCGGTGATTTTGCTCGAAATCTGGATTTTGAACGGAATGTTTACATTGATCCAGATGTTGTCGATCAACCGACGATGCGAATTCTTCCTTGATAGGATCGGAGGCGAAAAGACTTGTTTCAAATTCAGATTCGATCGATCCAAATTCGAACAGTAGGCTCTGCCGGATCGGTTAATATTGGAACGACAATTAATTTGGTTTCAGTTCCCACACAAAGAACTTCTGAGCCTCCCAGAGTTCCAGTTCCTGAAATCCCAAGAATTCCGGCTCCACAGATTCCCCCAGCTCCGGAAGTATAGATATGCTGATACGCCATAAGATGATTGGGCGTTGACCGTGGGCTTCCAAGCTAAGTTTATAAGGAAGATCATGGTGTAGTCCTATTTTTCTGGTAGTAAGCGTGTTACACTCTAGTTAATCCACTTTTATTTGTACATAATAAAAAAAGAGTTTGAGTTGCTGTTTAAAATGACAAGGATGAATGAGCCGATATGTACAATGAAAATGGCTAGATGTTTCCTGTCTAAGCCATTTTTCTACTTGCACAGGGAAAGGCTTAGCAAACAGTGACGATGAATTGATATCAGGAGGAATTGAGATGATCAATGAAGGACAAGTTGCCCCCGATTTTACACTTCCAGCATCTAGCGGTGAGGAGATTTCTTTATCGGACTTTCGAGGAAAACCAGTCGTTCTGTATTTTTATCCGCGTGACTTAACACCAGGATGTACGACACAAGCCTGTGATTTTCGGGATGAATATGAACAGTTTTCCGATTTAAATGTTGTGATTTTGGGAGTCAGTCGTGATCCGCTGACGAAACATGAAAAGTTTATCGCGAAGCACAATCTACCTTTTTTGTTGTTAAGTGATCTGGATGCAAAGGTATGTGAACAGTATGGTGTATTTAAAGAGAAGACGATGTTTGGGAAAAAAGTGATGGGGATTGAGCGGTCAACATTTGTGATCGATTCAGAAGGGATCATTCGAAAAGTTTATCGCAAAGTAAAAGTGAAAGGACACGTTTCAGAAGTGTTAACCTGGATTCGTGAGCATCTTGTATAAGGAACGTGGAAAAAAGATGAACAATAATTCAATGTATGAATGGCCCGATTATTATGATTGGACATCCATTGGCTTGGACCATGATGTGACCTATTATGTTGAACTAGCGAAAAAGGCTGGTGGTCCGGTATTGGAGTTAGGTTGTGGGACTGGTCGATGCACCTTGGCCATTGCTCGCGAAGGAATCCCAGTGGTAGGAGTGGATTTATCGACAGCGATGTTAGAAAGAGCTAAGGATAAAGCGAAAAACTTGGGCCTATCTCATCAAATTGAATGGATTCATGCAGATATGTCACAACTGGAGATTGCTGACCGCTTTTTTCCATTGGTAATTATCCCGTATCGGTCATTTGCTCACTTGCTTACGGTAAATGAGCAATTAAATACACTGAATCGGATTCAGCGATGCTTAACAGAGAATGGATTGCTTGCTTTTAATATTTTTGTACCCCATATGGATCAGCTGTTAGAGATGGATGGGAAATATTCTTTCCGCGGTACATTTCCCGTTCCGGGAACACTCGAAGAAGTGGAAGTCTATGATTTTACTGAACTTGATCTGTTTCGACAGACAGCATATGTGATTCGCTATCTTGATCACTATGATGAACATGGAAAGATGCTAGCACGGATTAAAACGGATATGCGGATTCGTTATACTTTTCCTACCGAGCTGTGTCACCTGTTGGAACGAAGTGGTTTTAAAGTGGAGAACCTTTATGGTACGTTCTATTATACTCCCTTTGATCATCGCAGCGATGAGCTAATTGTGGAAGCGAGGAAAAAAGAAGAAAAATAAGACGAGAGAGAAACAGGGGGGATTCGGATGGTCAGATCAAAACCCAAACGGGTTCCAACGAGAAAAATACTGGATATGCTAAAAGAGATGTATCCGGATGCCCATTGTGAGTTAAACTATCGTAATCCTTTTGAACTATTGATTGCGACGATTTTATCTGCTCAATCGACCGATCGACAAGTGAATAAGGTGACGGCCCGTTTATTTCAAGCTTATCCTACTCCAAATGATTTCCTTAAGCTAACGCAAGAGGAATTAGCTGAGCATATTCGCGGATTGGGTTTGTTTCGAAATAAGAGCAAACACATTCTAGAGACATGCCGTCTCTTGGTAGATTGTTTTGATGGACAAGTACCGAATAAGCGGGAACAATTGGAGAAATTGCCGGGTGTTGGCCGCAAAACGGCAAATGTTGTTTTGAGCAATGCTTTCCAAATTCCCGCATTTGCTGTCGATACGCATGTTCACCGTGTAGCCAATCGTTTAGCTCTAGCAGATAGTAAAACACCTCTTGAAACCGAAAAACAGTTGATGAAAAGAGTTCCACGATCTGAGTGGAGCGATACGCATCACCGGATCATTTGGCATGGACGTCGTGTATGCAGTGCACGTAATCCCAAATGTCATCAATGTGCACTGCTAGCTAACTGTTGGTATGGGAAAGCTCACTCTTAAATAGAGAAATACCGTTGGTCGTCGGTCTACTAAGGCTATGCTTTCCATTGACAAATAGCAAAGTTCGTCGTAGACTAATTATATATATTATTATAAGAGAATCGTTATCAATTGGAAGTATTTAATGGTGAGGTGGAGAGCATGGCTAATCCCCGATTAAATAAAGCAATTGAGACGCTAAAAGATAACGGGGTTCGTATGACGCCACAACGTCACGCCATTTTAGATTTTTTACTTTCTAGTATGAGTCATCCGACAGCTGATGAGATCTACAAGGCATTAGAAAGTAACTTTCCCAATATGAGCGTGGCGACGGTTTATAATAATCTTCGTTTGTTTAAAGAAGCCGGTTTAGTAAGAGAGCTAACTTTTGGGGATGCATCGAGTCGTTTTGATGCGAACATGACGGATCATTATCATGTGATATGTAAACAATGCGGTCAAATTACTGATTTTGATTATCCTTATCAATCAGAAATAGAAAGAGAAGCCTCTAAGAAAACAGGCTATTTTGTTGATTCGCATCGGATGGAAATATACGGTTTATGTCCGGAATGCAATTCAAAATCACAGATAAAGAACTAGGTTAGACGCTGACTCTTTATCCTGAGATGGTGAAGAGGAGAAGCGTCTTTTTATTGCTTGATATTTCCTTTTTCTTCTGTCTCTGTATTTGAACGGGGAATCAGTGAGACATATCCTTCTGAGTCGATTTGAGCAGGGAGATCGGTGTAATACCAACCATTTACGATTTTTTTAGCTGTTTCTTCTGGCTGATTGTAATAGCCCATCATCGTAAAGGGGCTTTTGATAATCAGCTGACCGTTGGCTAAGCGAACTCGTACATTGGGTAAGGGAATACCGATTGTCTGGGGTTTGATTCGATGAAGCGGATTAGCGGTGACGACTCCTGTGCATTCGGGAATGGAAAACACCTTGATCAAAGGATACTGAATCCCTTGCAGCAACTGATTTATTCCTGAAGAGAGGGTGGCATTTGTCGCAATGATCATCCGTAGTTTCCCTCCCAACTTCTTTTGGAACTGTTTCGTCATAAACCATTTGGCTAGGGTGTATTTTAGTTCCTGATTCGATATCGGGATCCCACTGTAGACCTGTTTATCCAAGCGGATTTGTTTACGGAGGATTTTATCGGCCCATTGGGCTGTTTTCTTTTTTAGCCAGTGAGTGTGGTCCAGTTCCAACTGAAACTGATTAAATATTTCCTCAAAAGAGTTTGAGTGGATCAGCCAAAGGGTGGGTTGGATTTGTTGTAAAGTGGTCGCGATCGCTTGATTTTGTAAAGCAAAGGAGATGGTGGCGCCATGGTATAAGGCAGTAAAGTAGCCGATCATTCGGCCGCAAGGATCAGAAAAAGAGAGTTCAGAATAACAAATATCCTCTGGCATCACAGGTATCATATAATTAACCGCTTTTAAATTATTGAGGAAATGACCGTGTGAAAGCAAAGAACCATACATAGTCGAGTTAGCTTTGGATGGATAGAGCAATGAAGCCGGCTCGCTTGCTTGGATTCGATGATAGAACCATCTCTGCTTTTCAAGTGTTTGTCCGATTTGCATCACCGTTTCAAATGAGAGTGCTGGACAACGGTTTTCCTCTTTATACATCAAGATTTGATGTTTTGTAATCTGATTAAGCTGAGGAATCTGATCAAACAATTGTTCATTATCAAAGATGATCGCAGTGGCTTCCGCATCTTTTAAAATCCAGGCTACTTGTTGAGCAGGCAAACAAGGGTTGATCGGAATGGAGATCGCTCCAATGCTGAGCACTGCTAAGTCACTGATGATCCAGCGAGGGTCATTTTGACCATAGATAGCTACTTTATCTCCAGAACGAATACCGATTTTTTCAAGTCCCATTGCAAGGTCTTGGATAGTGTTCCATAGTTTATGATAGGTCATTTTCATCGGTTTACCGTTGTCGAACCAAATGAAGGCAGGATGATTGGGTGTTCGCTTGACTGAACAGGCTAATAACTCAAGAAGATTGTGTGGATTCATCGTTTCACTACCTCTCTTTTTGGCTTCGAAGAACTATTTAAGCATCTTGGGGAAGATTTTAGTAGATAGATTAGTGATCACATACGATTCGCTCTATTTATATGAAGGTATTTTGGAAAAAAGAATAGGTTTATAAGAAAGCAAAAAGCCTCCTGCGATCAGGAGGCGTGGTGTCTATCCGTTGATTGATTCTGATTTTGTGTTGGATTCGGTCTCGATGCTTTCAGATGTGTTTGTCTCAGGTTGTTTGGGGGCATCGGCGGGATCTGCAGACAAGATACTGCGACAATGCATACATTCATCTCGTCTGCCTAAAAGTTTAGTAGGTTTACCGCAGACTGGACAATCTACTTTTAAAGATTGCAGAGATAACATGCCTGTCCAAAAATAAACGGCTACACTTCCTAGGACCCAAATCATACCAAGGATAAAGAATAAGGTCATGAGGCTAGGAAAGAGGAAACCAATATACATGCAGATTAAACCACCAAAAATTAAGAGCAAAGCAAAAGTGCGAATTTTGTTTAACTTCCCTGCGAATAGAGTATTCAATTTGAGTTTGGGTTTTGCAGACATGGCAAATAACTCCTTAATTTACTCGTAGTGACTGTGTATGCAGATGATTCAACTATATAAAGATATTCATAAAAGCATTTCAATTGTAGCATGAACAGGAGATTGGAAGCAATGTTCACTTCTTTTATTATAGGATTGCGCGTGAGGTGAGTGGGAGAAAATCACGCGACGATAAAAAAATTAAAAATAAATCGTTGACTTTATTAAAGCCATATGATATATTACTAATTGTCGCCACGAGAGAGCGACAAATCATAAAAAATTAAATGTGTTCCTTGAAAACTAAAGAGTGATACATGACCTCGTTCAATTTAAAGTAAGAGCCTTGATTTGAGAGTTTGATCCTGGCTCAGGATGAACGCTG
>JANWIG010000013.1 GCA_025449975.1 Thermoactinomycetaceae bacterium | reverse complement strand
TGGGCGGATCATCTGGTTTTTGTTTATCCATCATGGTGGGCAAGCGCTCCCGCTCTACTAAAAGGATTTATCGATCGAGTCTTTCTACCGGGCTTCGCCTTTCAATATGAAGCCAACTCTCCCCTTCCAAAACAACTACTGAAGGGAAAAACAGCCCGATTGATTGTGACAATGGACGCCCCCTATTTTTACTATCGCTGGTTCCAAGGGCAACCTGGGCACAATATGATGAAAAAAGGAATACTTCAATTTTGCGGAATCAAACCAGTACGAATCACCTCGATTGACCAAGTACGTAAACAATCCGAACCTGAACGGGTCAAATGGTTGCAGAAAATAAAAGAATTGGGTAGACAGATGGGTTAAATATAGAAAAACCTCTTGGCTATCGAGGATAGCTAAGAGGTTAATAAGACAAAGGGACGGTTCTGTATCTGATCATCTACATCTCTCAATCTGCAATATGACATAGAGCCGTCCCTTATCTATATTTCTGCTTTAAATGATCCTTGTTTTTTCCTAAGTGATCTAACCATCAGCGTTCCTTTTCTTTCGATCCCTCACAACATTAATGATTCCAGCTGCTACTCCAAATACGATTGCCGGTATAATTCCTTCACTCCATGAATCTGAAAATAAACTATATCCAAGATAAAAGCCACCACCAACCAGAAGCCCAAATATAATAAAATTCAGAAGAGTTTTCATCGGAACGATCCCCCATATTTTACAGATATACGTTAAATGTCACTGTCTATCTTCAATTTCCAAAATATGATCCAATCATAATATACCCTTAATTTATATAATTCTTCATTAATTTTATAAATTCATTATTTATTTAGGGAATCCCATATGGAAACCCTGACTGATACACAAAAAAGGACAAAAACCCTTTGGATCAGATTGAGGTTTTTGTCCTTTATTGTGCTGATGACAGAAAAATTAGTTCCCCACTACTTATTTTTTCTACCATCAAAGCATCTACTTTTACAGAAAAACTAAATTGATCTACTCCAAACTGATCAGCCAAACCAATCAGTTAGAACTTTGTATATTTCCGCTTCAAATGATTCTTTGTCTTCACCTAGAAGTCGAATGTTCACATAAGAGGTAATACGCTGTATTAGAAAATAATACGGGATCATACTTCATAATCCAGATATCCTCCAATTAGCCCCTTTTATCTCAATAAGAAAAATCGTTACGAAAAACGATATTAGGGGCTCCAGCATACGACAATTTGTTTTTATACTCACTTACTACAACCGGTCTTGTTTCAATATTGATAATCTTCCCTTTTGGAAAGTGGACTTTCCAATCGATTCGAATGGGTAGCGTTTCATTAGGCTTTATTTCATAGCCATCCAACGGGAGAGTTTGCTGATAACCGTCCCCTATCTTAATATCACTACGATCAAACTGAATATCTGGATTTTGAAGAACGATATCCTTTAGTTTAACTGGATAGTCATTCGCATTTCTCGCTGAGATATAATAAGGCATTGATTCAGGAAAAACGCCGGTTCCTTGTGTAAGAATGGTTAATCCAGAAAAAGAGCCTGACCGCACTCGAATATTAAGGTTGCCAAGATCATAAATCTTCTCTTCTTTACCCTTTTTTAGTTTAATCTGATTATAAACGTGTGTTCCTGGTTTACGCGGTTTAAGATTGATTACCAATGCTTTCTGTTTTAATTTCCCTTGTGGTGGATTTTCATCTATGTCAAAGGACATCTGATCAACCAAATCCGTTTTGGGAAGAAGCTCAAATGAAACATTTTCCTTACTGATTTGCATATGATCTGGATGATTAAAAGCTAGATTCATTACAATAAATTCTGTTGTGCCATCACTTACATACGATTCATAAGCCCCTTCATTTTTCACCATCGAGATCCATTCATCTCTTGATAAGTCGATCGTTTGCATTGTTTCTTGATCATTACAGGCAATTATCAAAACAAAATTAAGGAGAGCCAAAATCCTCTTTGCTTTTCGCAGATTCAATCTATACTCACACTCCAAAAAATGTACTAGGAATGATTCTATTGCTTATCGTTCACGTCTCTTCACAATTCCCTTGCTGATCCTTTCCATGCCCGAATTTTGTCTCATTAATAGGCATACCATTTACAATTTTACGATTTATATCTTTCTACTTTGATTTCCTGCTGTCTAAACTCGCCTAATGACATGTTTTGTTTGTTCGTCCCTTAGCCCAATTCTTTTCTCTCAATACTATCCAGACATATTTTTTTTAACAGAGACCCTCTTCAAATCGTTCTAAATGACTCTATAAGCCTATAAAAAATGACCTAGTAGAACAGATTATCTGCTATTTATTAGGTATCTATTCCAAAAAATTCCTAAACATCACCACTCACTTTATTTATATTCGTTCTTGTTTTTACTAACTTAGTCTTTTATACTATGTAAATATATCGATTTACTAGGAATAAGAGAGGGGAAGAGGCAATGTCTACTAAACAACTACTAAAAGTATCAACAAGTGGAGTTTGGCAAGGTGGAGTAAAAACATCCATTTCGATCCGTTCATTTGAACCTTTCATTGTTGATGAGCCAAGAAGTTTGGGTGGTACCGATGAAGGACCAAACCCTGTTGAGTTCGTATTAGCCGGGTTATCCAGTTGCGCATCTGTCATGATTGCCCTCATTGCTAAAGAAATCAAATTCTCTTACGATGCTGTTGAGTTTTCGAATACCGGTGAGATCGATCTGCGCGGATTGATGGGCGACGAAAACGTCTCTCCTCATTTCCAATCGGTCGAATTTGATGTTGTTTTTGAAACAAATGAAAGCGAAGAGCGAATCCAAGAACTAAAATCAATCGTTGAAAAGCGGTGCCCTGTAATCAATCTATTGGTAGACGCAGGAGTACCGGTAAAGTCAAACTGGTATAAAAAATAGATCTCTCCATTAAATAAGGACTACTCACACTCTCTTCATATAGTGCAATCTGTCTACTACATATGTGATTCTTAAACTAGAATTCAGATTGCACTATATGAACCACATCTTTTATCTTCAAGACAAAGAACTATCCCCTATCTTATTACCTTTGTCTCATCGTTATTGATCAAGTTATCTCCAATAAGTAAAATTAAAATTGGAGACGATTATTATGAGATAAATGCCGATACCTCATCATAATTTCTAATAAACATCATAGTTACTAATATAAAATAACTTAGTGAGATACAAAAAGGTAATTTATTTTTTATACAAATACTTAAAAAAGTGGGGAAGTTATGGGTAAGAAAAATATTAACATGCAATTAGTTCAATTGAAAGAAATATGGAAATCTATATCAGCCATAGAGAAGCTGCAGATCGAAAAACAAACTGAGTTTGAACTACTTAGATATAAAAGTCATGATCAGTTTCTATTGAAACAATTGGAACATATTTGCAACAACATCGAACAAATAGACCAAGAAATTCAGCAACTCAGGTCAAGATTATTTTAGAATGAAAGTGATGAATTACCCTATCCGAACTGAAGAATGAGTAAAATAAAAGAACTTATTATTAAACATAAGCAGGTAATTGAAGATTCCCTACATTTGTGATTTAATATATATGAGGGAAACCTCAGTTCAACCCTTTTGATTGAACACAAGACCCTTGTAACTTTTGTTACTTGGGTCTTGTGTTCTTTTCAGTAATTATCTCTTACTTGAATTGATACATTTAAGAATAAAACCTTTTTATCCACTAACGAAGACTTCTGAGCTTGCTAAGCAAAGAACATAGCCCATTATCGGAGAATATTTAAAGATCCTGTAAGACCTTCTCTGTCTCATCATTTATATCTCTCAACAACCCTTTGCTACTTCCTAGTCTTCTACTAATTCTCCTTATCGGTACAGCTTATTCTCTATAATTTACAAAATATTAAAACTTATTACCCGCTACACCATCAAGACATAGAACTGTCCCTTGTCTCCAAAAAAGAGCTTGTTAATCTCTTAAAAGAGTTTGTTGACAATTTCCTACAACGGGGTTATCGAAATATTTAAATTTAATAAGTATTATATCGATAAAATTATTTTTTATTGACAGAAGTTTATATATTTTGTTACATTAATGAAGGTGGTGCTTGAGCTGTTTTTGCTTGTTCCATCCCATTTGAGAAATATATTCATCCGTGCTCCCACATATCACTGGATCTAAAGTACCAGTGATATGTGGGTGGGAGCGGATGAATTTAATCAAAAGGGTGGAACAAAAATGGAGATTTTAACTACTATTCTGATTATTTATTTAATTTGGGTAATTTTCGAGCCCTATCTACACATAAAAAGTGTAAAAAAAGAAATAGAAGCTCAGTTAGAGCTATTGTTAAGTGAGTTAAAAGAGTTCGAATCTGACAAAAAGGTTTTAGATGAGAAACTTTCTAAGCTAAACAGCGAAATTTCCAAAGAAGTAATAGACCAGGTAAAATCTTTAAACTTTCTATCAAAAAATCCTTTATTAAAAAGGGAGTTAGATGACGTTGAAAAGCATGTATTGAAAATCGAAGAAATCAAATCTGAAGAAAAAAAAGAAAAATCAATTCAACGTCATAAATACCTTAACGAGTTTCTTCTGAAGTGTCTTGAATATATTCAAGACGAGCTGAAGGAAATTCGACAGGAAATTCGCGTTGTAAAACGCTTGTTGCTTCAGACGCATATAAGCGTATACGAAGCAAACAAAGATAGCCGGAAAAAGGTGATAGTAGGGATAATATCACTGTTGATCCTTATTATCATTCGGCTTATTTTTTCAGATCCTCAACTAAAACAATTTCTTAATTCTCTATTTTAAAACGTGCTCGCACCACCCAAACAGAGCAGACTCCAGTAACATTTTTTATACTGGAGTCCTCTGTTCTAAATCCCTAAACTTATCAAAATTAGATTCCACTAAATAAGAATAGCCAATATGTTTACAAATAATATATTTTTTATTAATATTATGAAAAGTGATACTTGAACTAATTAAGCTCGTATTAAATTAGGTATATATAATACTTCAAAAAGGGTTTGATAAACTATGATGATCTATTTCCTTTCCTTTCTTTTATTGATCCTTATCATTTGGTTATGTATCCAACCTATCCTAATCAAGAAAAGGCTAACAAAATTACTTACAGAACATCTAAAAGCTACAGAGAAAGAATTAATCAATGAAAAAGAAGAATTAAAGAAGTTGCTCACCAAAATAAAACAAGTACAAAGTAAATGTCTTATACAACCTAAAAACATAAAATCATTTCAGTCATTTGTAAAATCATTACTACCTGATCTGACAAGAGCTGAACTACTAGTAATGATTAAACAAATGCACAGTGAAAAACAAAAAGAAAAGATTGATGAATCTTTAAGAAAACCGTTCGAAGTATATGCGGAATACATCAACAGTTCCCTTCAAACTTATCTTAAGCAATTGCTACTTCAACAAGAAGAGAAAATTAATTTCTATCAAACATTGCATAAATTATTGAAATCATCTCCATACATACCTGAGGACATAAATCCTTTTTCAAGTAATCCCACTTCCTTTTTTCCTAAAACATTTAAAGAGTATACTCTAATTTGGTTTCCATTTTTAGAAGAAGATTATGAGTTACTCAATCCAAATAACATGCTTAAAGAGGAAAGCTATTTATCAGAATTATTAATTTCAAGCTATGATAGGTATCAGGAAGAATATTTGCTATACAAACAGCAATTAGAGCAAATGGAAAATAAATTAATGCAACTAGAAAAGTTATACCAAGAAAATTTAAGGTAAAAAATAATAAAGAGGATTCTTCATCCTCTTAAAACAGATAAAACCTTATTCCCATAAGAACTAAACTCTATGGACCAGATAAGGTTTTTTTCTTATAGATGCATAACATTAGAGACGACTCTACATTTTCTCATTCACAATCTTTCAACCCACGTTAAGACAAGGAACCCCCTTGTCTTTTTGTTTATCTGCTGCATCTCCTCAATCTGTAGCAAGATACAGAGCCGTCCCTAGCTCTTTTAAACGCACAAAAAAACCTTTGCCTAAGGCAAAGGTTTTGTCTGGTGCTGATGACAGGATTCGAACCTGCGACCCCTTCATTACGAGTGAAGTGCTCTACCAGCTGAGCTACATCAGCAAGATATCCAATTGGTTTTGGTGGAGGCGAGCGGAGTCGAACCGCTGTCCGAAGATATTGCCACGTTAGGTTCTCCGAGCGCAGTCACTGTACTTAGAGATCTCACCAGTGAAACAGCCCAGTGACAGGCGTTTTCCCTAGCCAGCCACATGAAATTCGCCTTCCAGCCTGTGACCAACTGGTTGGCTAGCCTACTAAATTATGAGACCCGACAGCTCCACATAGGCGATGGAGAAGCGGATCCTAGCCGCATATTAGGCAGCAGCTAGAGCGTAGTTTTCTTGTTTGCCAGTTACATTTGGCGTTTGCGTGTTTAACGAGATGCGCAGCCCTCGGCTCGCTGCTAACGCTCAAACTATCCCCGTCGAATCCCAAAACGCCCCCATACGATGATGGTTCATTAGGATCGACTAGCTACAGTTCAAGATTATATCACCGTTCATAGAGAATCTCAAGACTTTTTTTTAGCGGTTGTACTCTTTTATCTTGCGTTGAATCATCCGTTCTGCATCCCGTTTGGCTGCAGTTTGCCGCTTATCGTAAAGCTTTTTACCCTTAGCTAAAGCGAGTTGTACTTTGGCAAAGCCATTTCGCAAGTGTAAATCAAGAGGAATTAACGTTAATCCTTGTAGCTTGATTTTACCAAATAGTTTATCGATTTCTTTCCGGTGCATCAGCAGTTTTCGCGTACGGGTCGGATCCACGTTAAAGCGGTTGCCTTGCTCATATGGGCTAATATGCATCCCAATAATAAAGAGCTCACCATTACTGATACGCGCATAGCTATCTTTTAGATTGACTCGTCCTTGGCGAATGGACTTGATCTCTGTTCCTGTAAGCACAATTCCTGCTTCGTAGGTCTCTTCAATATGGTAATCATGCAATGCTTTTTTATTTCGTGCAATCACTTTAACCCCTTTATTGCCCATCACTTCACCCGCTTTTCTTCAAATAAAGCAAAAAATATTATAACACATAAATATAAATAGTCAATGAATTTAGTTGCCTCCTAAGAAAGAGTTGTTTCTTAGGAGGTAGGGAAGACTACTTCCGCTTTCTTACTGCTTTCCGTTTCGCCTTCGGCTTGGATTTACCTTTTTTCTTCTTCTTTTGCACCTTTTCTTTTCCTTTTTCAAAGTCGATAACCTGACCTTTGTCTCGACCTTTTTTGCGCGATTTCTTTTTCCCTGATTCTTGGTTTCGCTCTTTTAGCTCCCGATGCCAAATAAGCTCGAAATCGATCTTGCGCTCTTCCAGATTGACTCCCACTACACGCACTTTGACAGCATCCCCGATGCGGAAAATGCGACCGGTACGATCTCCAATCAAGATATGCGCCCGATCATGATAATAGTAATAGTCATCAGTCAAGTAGCTCACATGAATCATGCCCTCAATCGTATTGGGAAGCTCGACAAAGATCCCAAAGGAAGTGACACTGCTGATCGTTCCTTCAAATTCCTCACCAATATGCTGTTCCATATATTCAGCCTGTTTTAAAGCATCCGTTTCCCGTTCGGCATCGACTGCCACTCGCTCACGAATCGATGAATGCTGGGCAGCTTCAGGTAGATAGGACTGCAATTCATCGATTCTTTCCACACTGAGAATTCCTTTCGTCAAAACCTCACGGATAATCCGATGAATCATGAGATCGGGGTAGCGGCGAATCGGTGAAGTAAAATGACAGTAAAATGGAGCGGCTAAGCCAAAATGTCCCACACACTCGGCGGCATACTTCGCCTGTTTCATCGAGCGAAGCAAAACGGTGCTGATCGCTTTTTCCTCTGGTAAACCCTCGATTTTGGTTAACAAACGCTGTAAGGAGCGCGGTTTGACTTTATCTGGTCTTCCTTTGATCGTATGACCAAAAGAGCTGACAAACTCATAGAAAGCTTGAAGCTTTTCGCTATCAGGATTCTCATGAATCCGATAAACAAAAGGTACTTCCAGTCGGGCAAAATGTTCTGCAACGGTCTCATTGGCGATCAACATAAATTCTTCGATCAGACGTTCGGCAATGGTTCGTGGTCGTTTGACAACATCGATCGGTTTACCTTGTTCATCGACGATCACTTTCGCCTCATCAAAATTAAAATCGATCGCCCCGCGATGCAATCGTTTTTCCCTCAGAACAGTGGCTAGTTGTCCCATTAAACGAAAATCATCCACCAGCGGTTCATACCGAGCGATTAGCTCAGGGTCTTCATCCACTAAAATCCGCTTAATCGCGGTATACGTCATCCGTTCATTCGTTCGAATCACACTAGGGTAAATCTCATAGTCGACTACCCGACCTGTCTCCAAATTGATCTCCATATCACAGGTCATCGTCAGGCGGTCCACTTGGGGATTTAAGCTGCAGATGCCGTTGGACAATCGAGGAGGCAACATAGGGATCACACGATCAACCAAGTAGACGCTACAGCCACGCTCATAAGCTTCACGATCCAAAGCACTGCCTTCCTTTACATAATAACTGACATCAGCAATATGCACCCCTAGCCGCACATTTCCGTTAGGCAATTTTTCTATTGAAACGGCATCATCGAGATCTTTGGCATCTTCCCCATCGATCGTCACCATCTTTCGGTCGCGCAAATCGCGCCGATTTTTTATCTCTTCTTCACTTACTTCTTCGGGAACTTTCTCCGCTTCTCGAAGCACTTCTTCTGAGAAGTCTTCAGGCAATCCGTGTTTACGGATAATCGAGATAATATCGATTCCTGGATCATCTTTGTGTCCAAGGACCTCAATCACTTCACCTTCGGCACTATGCCTTCCCGTCGGGTAGTTTAATAGTTTGACAACGACTTTTTGCTTATCTGTCGCCCCTTTTCTTAGGTCGGAAGGAATAAAAATATCCGTGGTTAAACGAGGATCGTCCGGTATAACAAAGCCAAAGTGCGAATTGAGCTGCGTAAACGTTCCGACGATGGAATCACGCCCTCTTTTTAAGATCCGGATGACTTCTCCCTCTGGACGCTTGTCTAGTCGCTTTCGGGTATGAATCCGGACAAGAACCAAATCGCGATCCATCGCTCCATTGAGATCATTTGGCTGAATAAAAACGTCTTGGGTGTCTGGTTGTCCGAGATCAGGAATTACAAAACCATATCCTTTGGCGCTTCCTTGCAAAATTCCGCGAACAAGGTTAAATCGCTCGGGAACACCATAACGTTGGGCTCTCGTTTTTACGATTTTTCCTTCTGCTTCTAACTCTTCAACCAATTGAATAAAGGACTCTCGTTCTTCTGGCTCGATTGAAAACGCCGCAGCTAATTCTTCCAATGTAAGAGGTTTATAAGCTAGCTCTAGCATAAACCTTCGAATTTCTTGTTCGTTGACCATCCATTGAGCCCCTTTCTATAAAAAAACTAATTCCATTCTCGCTTTATCCCATTGATAAATTCTTCCACTTCCTGAAATAATTTACCTCTTTCTTTATCTAGTGTAATTATGTGACATGAATTTTCGTACCATGAGAGCGATCTATTTTTAGATGAAATGTGCTCATAAATATATAGTGCGCTCTTCGGATCAACGGTTTCATCATGACGCGATTGAATGATCAGAGCAGGTGCAGTTACTTTTTTTAGGCCTGGACATAGCTGAGAACGAATCATTTTTTTGAGAGAGGCAACTGATTTAAGAGGTGTTCGATCCAATTGCACAATCATCGATTCCACTTCTGGAGGACGCTTTCTTCTATTCCTCGGCGTATAATAGGGATAAAAATAATGAACCCACTCCACCAAGGCTTGCCGACGATCTTGAATCCAGATTGGAGCGCACATGGAAATCACGCCATCGACCTGCTTCTGCGATGTTAGTAGCAACGAGAGTGCTCCACCCATCGATAATCCAGCAACAAATATTTGCTCGAGGTCTTCTTGCTTCAGACGTTCGTAAGCATCTAAGACACTTTGAAACCAATCCCTCCAGCTTGTTTTCGCCATCTCGGAAGCTGTTTTGCCATGACCAGCCAACAATGGTGCATATACGGTGTAGTTTCGGTCTATAAAATATTGCCCCATTGGTCGCATTTCTGATGGTGTGCCCATAAAGCCATGCACTAATAGGATTCCCGTTTTTCCTCCAGAATAAAAAAAAGGTTCCGGTGAACGGTATAAAATTTTCATCTTAATCACCTGATATACCGTTTTCTTTGTTCTTCTTGGGTTATATCATTTCCAAAAAAAAACGATATCTCACTACAAAGTAAGAAATCGCCTTTCTTTATTCATTGTATACCAAATTGATCCATCATCCTCTACTCTAATTTCATAAAACTACGCCAATTGTATACCCTAACTATTTCCTTCACAAACATAGTTTATCAGTGTATATACAAACAAAAAGCTGGCTTGGGCTTAAGTAACCAAACCAGCTTTTTGTGCTTAGAAACATCCTATATCCATCTTCACCTTGCCAAAAGAAAAAACAGCCGTAAATGCTGTTTCTTTTGTACGACAATTGACAATTACTTCAAGAAATATCCTACTAAAAGTGCAGATAAAATAAAGAGTACGGCTAAAATAGTTGTCAATCTGTGTAGCAGAGCATCCATTCCTCGTGCTTTTGCTTTACCAAAAAGTTGCTCCGCTCCACCACCAACGGCCCCAGATAAGCCGGCACTTTTGCTCGATTGCAGTAAGATCACAACAATTAGAGCAATACTCACGATTGCTAAAAAGATTTTTGCGGCAATAACCATCTTTGTGACCTCCTCGCCACGGTTACTTTTGTTAATATAACACGAAGAAACCATTTGTTTCAATAATCAAGATTAGAATACCTTGGGAACTTGTGCTCCCATTTTGAATCCTGTCTATGGTGCACACCATTTGGCTTATTAGGGACTTTTAAATTCTATCCAAAAATACTTATGGGATTAAACTAAGGTATATATGTTTCCATGTGCAATTACATTCGCCCATTCCCTCACTGATTCTCTAGGCATCTTCAACAAAACTTGACGATAAACCCAATGTGCTTTTCGATTTTGTCTAAACATAAGAGGCAGACATAATCGCTATACTTTCTGATGATTATGGATATTATCGGCTTTCCTATTTTATTGATCAAATTGGCTTATTTCCCTGTCCAATCAAAGTTATCTAAATAACGAAAAAGAAAAATAGAGGGAACAAGAGTAACAACAAACACGGTTGCTAGCATTATGACTGGATGGACGATATCCACATTTAACGCTTTTGTACCGATCAGCTCAAAAACAACACGAGTTGGAGCACTCCAAGGAAAATATGAATCATAGCTTTCCCCCAAGATAAAAAAAACAATCACAAGACCAACGACAGTAATGGAAACTGGATAAACGATACTCTTTTTCCAAATAGACAATAGCATGGAGATCGGTACGATAGATAACTGCAAAAAGATAGAATAAACGTATATCTTAAAAAATCCATGAATCGGCACTGTACTTTGGTATTCCCCAATTACTATACTTCCTAAAACCATTGTCAACAAAAAGGATAGGAGCATTGTCACCATAATAAACAAAATGATCACTAGCAACTTGCTAACAATTATCTTCACTCGACTTACAGGATAGGAAAATAACTGATAAATCACATGATCATGATACTCCCTCACAAATATATAGGAAGTTACTAGAGAGAAGACTGGACTAGCAAATAACAGATTCAAATAAACTAAGTTACCTTTTAACAGTTCGTACCATGTAACAGGAATATAATTATACACACTATTCAAATGCAACGAAATATAGCTTAAGGTTACCGCTGTGATCGCCACAACGAAAATCAACCATACAATGAAAGAGCGTTTTAATTTCATTATCTCAATATAAAGTAACTCACTCCACATTGAGACCATCTCCTGTAAGTTTAATAAAATAGCCCTCAAGCGAAGCCTTCGCAAAACTGCATTGACGGATATTGACCCCATTATTGATTAATGCTCGATTAATCTCTTGAGATTGATCTAATTTTTCATAAATACGGATGACCTGTGGTTTGGAAATTTTATAATTACAAATACCTAATTCTCTTTCAATCACCACAGAAGCTAACTTGTCATTATCGACATGTATTTCAAGATATTGAAAATTGTAAGAGCGGATCGAATCTGCATCCATTTCTTTAATCAATTGTCCTTGATGAATAATACCAATTGTTCTCGCCATCTGCTCGACTTCACTAAGAATATGACTAGAGATTAACACGGTGATATTTCGCTCTACTCTTAACCTCATAATTAATTGGCGTATTTCTTTAATCCCTACCGGATCAAGACCATTCGTCGGCTCATCTAAAATCAAAAGTTCAGGATGATGAAGCATCGCTCTTGCAATCCCTAATCGTTGTTTCATCCCAAGTGAAAACGTTTTTACTAACTTCTTTTTCGCTTTCAGTAAGCCTACCATATCTAATGCTTCATCAATTGAGCTTTTATTAGGCATTCTCATGAGTCTTCGATGAATCTCTAAGTTTTCTTCGGCAGTTAGATTAAGGTAAAAACCCGGTGTTTCAATAATGGATCCTATTCTCTGTAGAGGAATATCAGAAGAATTATTTATTTCCTTCCCAAAAAGTTCAATATATCCTGAACTTGGTTTGATCAAGTTCATAATCATTCTGATTGTAGTGGTCTTACCTGCACCATTCTTACCCAGAAAACCATACAAATCCCCTTTCTTTATATTCATACTGACATCTTTGACTACATATTTCTCTTTATACTTTTTTGATAGGTTAACCGTTCTCAATATATAATCCATCACTTCGCCCTCCATTCTTTTCCCTACTTTTAATCTAACGGATAAACTTAATTTAAGCCTAAATAAAACATTAAAAAAACCTTGATTTCCACACCGGATATATCGTGAAATAAAAATCACCCCTTAAAAACAGATCAGCAACCTGAAGGGTTTTTCTGATTCTATTTCAAGGGGTGATTACATGATAAACGATTTCTTGGCTTAGCCTTTTAGATTATAAAACGCTTTGTCCCCAGGATATTGGGCGATTTCATCGAGTTGATCAGCAATGCGAATCAACTGGTTATATTTTGCGACACGATCCGTCCGGGAAGGTGCACCGGTTTTGATTTGCCCTGCTCCAGTAGCAACGGCAATATCTGCGATGGTCACATCTTCGGATTCTCCAGAGCGATGGGAAATAACAGCCGTATAGCCCGCCCGTTTTGCCATTTCAATCGCATCGAAGGTTTCTGTCAACGTTCCAATTTGATTTACTTTGATCAAGATCGAGTTTCCGATTCCTTTGGAAATTCCTTCTGCTAACCGCTCAGTATTGGTTACAAACAAGTCGTCGCCAACCAATTGTACTTTGTCTCCTAAGCGCTCGGTGAGGAGCTTCCAGCCATCCCAATCATCTTCAGCTAAACCATCTTCGATGGAGATGATCGGATATTTGCTAACGAGTTCTTCATAATAAGCGACCATTTCTTCTGCGGTTTTCACAACCCCTTCTCCCTCGAGATGATATTTTCCATCGCGATAGAGTTCGGTTGAAGCAACATCAAGGGCTAATTTTACATCGGTCCCTGGTTGGTAACCTGCCCGCTCGATGGCAACCATAATCGTTTTTAGCGCTTCTTCATTGGATGATAAGTTCGGAGCAAAACCTCCTTCATCTCCAACGGAAGTAGCCAGCCCTTTTTCTTTTAGCACCGCTTTAAGATGATGGAAAATTTCTGCACCCATCCGCACCGCTTCGGACATATTCTGAGCGCCTACTGGCATAATCATAAATTCTTGAATATCGACATTATTGTCGGCATGTTCTCCACCATTTAAAATATTCATCATCGGTACTGGCATGATTTTCGCATTGAATCCACCCAAATATGTATATAGCGGAACGTCAAGAGCGGCCGCAGCAGCATGAGCAGCAGCTAGGGAAACTCCCAAAATGGCATTGGCTCCTAGGCTTCCTTTATTCGCTGTTCCATCTAGATCAATCAATTTGCGGTCCAAGGCGACTTGATCTAATGCATCCATTCCAACGACTTCTTTAGCAATGATCTCATTGACATTATAGACAGCTTGTAACACACCTTTGCCTAGAAAACGCTCTTGGTCTCCATCGCGCAGTTCCACTGCTTCATAGGCTCCGGTCGATGCACCAGAAGGAACAATCGCTCGTCCTTTTGCCCCGGATTGCAAATATACTTCTACTTCTACTGTCGGATTGCCTCGGGAATCAAGTACTTCCCGTGCATACACTGCTTGAATCATTGTCATGAGAAGACTCCTCCTTTTATTATGCTTTGATAATCAATGATTGACCTTTCATTTCTTCCGGTTGAGGCACATTCAATAAGTCGAGCAATGTGGGGGCCAGATCAGCTAACACACCATCATCCCTCAGTCTGACAGATGGATCTGTCACAATACAGGGTACTGGGAAAGTCGTGTGCGCTGTAAAAGGGCGACCTTCTTCGTCAAGAACCATATCTGCATTTCCATGGTCTGCAGTGATGATCGCGACGCCACCTTTGCTAAGAACCAAATCGACCACTTTTCCTAAGCACTCATCCACGGCTTCGACTGCTCGAATCGTTGGTTCTAATTTACCTGAGTGTCCAACCATATCGGGATTAGCAAAATTCAAGATAATGGTATCATATTTTTCAGCATCAATCTCTTTTAATAATCGATCGGTTACCTCATATGCACTCATTTCCGGTTTTAAGTCATACGTGGCTACTTTGGGTGAGTCGATTAAAATACGATCTTCTCCCGGGAAAGTCTCTTCCCGTCCACCGCTAAAGAAAAAAGTAACATGCGGATACTTTTCCGTCTCGGCAATTCGCAGTTGCTTTAGCCCATGCCGCGATACGATTTCACCATACGTATGACTGAGATCAAGCGGTTTATAGGCTACATAGCCATCCACCGTTTCACTAAAATGCGTCAAACAAACATAATACAAATTCGTCAGTGCTTTTTCACCACGATCAAATTCGCGAAAATCTTTGTTGGTAAATGCTTGAGAAATTTGGATCGCCCGATCGGGTCGGAAATTATAGAAGACAATGGCATCTTTCTCTTGTATTGTGCCAACAGGTTGCCCTTGCTGATCAACGATCACGGTTGGTAAAACAAATTCATCATATACACTTTTTTCATACGATTCTTTTACCGCTACCACTGGATCGGTATAAGTCGGTCCTTCACCATAAACCATCGCCCGATAGGATTTTTCGATCCGTTCCCACCGGCGATCGCGATCCATCGCATAATATCGTCCTTGGACAGTCGCCAATTGTCCAACACCGAGTTCTTTCATTTTATCTTGCAACTGCTGAATGTAGCCAATCGCACTATCCGGCGCCACATCTCTTCCATCTAAAAAGGCATGAACATAGACTCGCTCTACTTTTTCTTTGGCAGCCAATGTGAGTAGAGCAAATAAATGGTCGATATGGCTATGAACGCCACCATCCGATAATAAACCATACAAATGGAGACTACTGTTGTTTTTCTTCACATGATCAATCGCACCTAAAAAGGTTTCATTTTCAAAAAAAGAACCGTCATCAATTGCTTTACTAATCCGCGTCAAATCTTGATAAACGATCCGACCAGCCCCAATGTTTAAATGACCCACTTCTGAATTCCCCATCTGTCCCTCAGGAAGCCCGACGGCATTCCCACTAGCTCGCAATGTGGTATGAGGGAATTGTTGCCAGTAACGGTCGAAATTTGGCTTTTTAGCTTGTGCTACCGCATTTCCATGCGTTTCTTCTCTCAGTCCAAACCCATCCAGAATAATTAAGATGGTTGGTTTGGGATAGGTCATTCCTGATCACCTCGCTTGCTCGCTTCTGCCACTAAAGCGCGAAAAGAATCTGGTTTCAAGCTGGCTCCGCCGACTAACGCTCCATCGATATCCGGATGCGCTAAAAAGGTGGCGATATTCTCCGGCTTCACACTGCCTCCATATTGAATTCGTATGGCTGCGGCTACTTGTCCACCACCAATGGTGGCAATCGTCTGACGAATAAAAGCGATCACTTCTCCAGCATCTTCTACCGTAGAAGCTTTTCCTGTACCAATCGCCCAGACTGGTTCATAGGCTAAGATACATTGGTTCATCTGCTCAGGAGATAATCCTGCGAAAGCACGATGAACTTGACGCTCCACTACTTGCTTTGTTTCTTCTCTTTCCCGCTCTTCCCATGTTTCACCTACACAGACGATTGGGATCAGTCCGGCTTGCACCGCCGCTTTTACTTTCTCATTGACCGTTTGATCGGTTTCAGCAAAATAGGCACGGCGTTCGGAATGACCAATAATCACATATTTTACCCCAATCTCTTGAAGCATCGGAATACTTACTTCACCCGTGTAGGCTCCTTCTTTTTTCCAATGAACATTTTGTGCTCCAATTCCTACTGAAGTGGACTCAGCTAATTTCGTCAATGTCGGTAAACAGAGATAGGGTGCACAGAGAACCACTTCGACATCATTCGGGATCGGCTCCGATAAAAAAGAAGAGAAAAAGCTGGATGCTTCTCCTATCGTTTTATACATTTTCCAGTTAGCAGCAATAACCGGCCTACGTTTCATGTCTTCACCTACTTACTTATCATTTAATACAGCGATTCCTGGAAGCTCTTTTCCTTCCAAAAGCTCGAGCGATGCTCCTCCTCCAGTTGAGATATGGTTTACTTGCTCCGATAGCCCCGCTTTTTTGATCGCTGCTACCGAGTCGCCACCGCCAATGATGGAGAAAGCGTTTGATTCTGCCACCGCTTTGGCAACATGAACGGTCCCATGAGAAAATCGATCAAATTCAAATACGCCCATCGGTCCATTCCAGACAACCATACTGGAAGCAGCGATGACATCAGCATAAATCTCTCTGGTCTTAGGTCCAATATCCAAACCCATCAGATCAAGCGGAATGTCCTCAACAGAGACAGTCGCAATCCGTTCCGGTTTTGGACTGAATTTATTGGCAACGACCACGTCGACAGGAAGGTAAAGGTTAACTCCCTTTTCTTTGGCTTGCTGGATCAATTGCTTGGCTAACTCTACTTTATCTGATTCAAAGAGAGATTTGCCAATCTCATATCCTTGCGCGTTTAAAAAGGTAAAGGTTAAACCACCACCAATGATTAGGTTATCCACTTTTTCTAATAAATTTTGAATCACTCCAATTTTATCTTTCACTTTGGCTCCACCAATGATCGCAGTAAACGGACGAGTTGGTTGATAGATGGCTTCTCCCAAGGCTTTTAGCTCTTTTTTCATCAGGAATCCAGCTACAGCTGGTATGTATTGAGCCACTCCAGCAGTTGAGGCATGTGCCCGATGTGCAGTGCCAAAGGCATCATTGACAAAAACATCGGCTAGTTTGGCAAATCCTTTCGCCAACTCTGGATCATTTTTTTGCTCTCCAGGATGGAAACGAACATTTTCTAATAGCAATACTTCCCCATCCTTTAGACGAGACACACATGCTTCCACTTCCGAACCAACTACTTCATTGGTTGTATATACAGGTTGCTGAAGGTATTCTGATAACCGGTCTGCTACAGGGGCTAGCCGCATGGCTTCAACCACTTTTCCTTTCGGACGACCCAAGTGACTGGCTAAAATCACTTTGGCTCCTTGCTCGATGAGATAAGTAATCGTTGGTAAAGCGGCACGAATCCGTGTATCATCCGTTATCTCTCCATGATCCATTGGGACATTTAAATCGACACGACAAAATACTCTTTTTCCTCGCACATCGATGTCAAGAATAGATTTTTTGTTCAACGTAGTTCCTCCTCAACTTCACACAAAAGAGGAGAAATAATTCTCCTCTTCGATTTTACTTCTCTTCAATTCTAAAAGGATAGTTCTCTATTGGCAATATAACTTGGCGCAGTCACCCAAGGGATTTGCACTAAGACCTATTTTACTATATCATATGCACACTTAAAAGAATGGGATTTTCTTATAGTGAAGTAAGTTTCTCTTCCGAGTTATTTTTCTCTTGTCTCCTTCTTATTATGTTGCCAAAATGGCGTTGGCTGCTCCTTCATCCGTTATTAGAATCTGGATCGGTAATAGGGCACAAACAGCCTGAATCGCTTCTGCTTTGCTCGCTCCTCCAGCGACGGCTACCCGCATTTTAATTTTTGCTAAATCCGCAAGTTGTAAGCCAATGGTGGGAATCTGATGGACAACTTGGCTGTTTCGGTCGATATAGTAGCCGAAACACTCTCCTACAGCTCCTTTCTCTTCCAACTCTTTTAGTAAATCGTTAGAAGACTTGCGACGGATAGCCATTTTTTGAGCCTTACCGATCCCATGGATGACCATATGAGCTCCTTTGAGATAGGATAATGTTTTTTGGATGTGCGGCTCATGCAATAAAGCTTCATATGCCTCAGGACTTAGTTGGTCAGGCACATGAAGCAATCGATACTCCCCTCCGCTATTCCTTGCCATCAAGGAAGCGATATAATTGGCTCCCAACTCAACCGCTTCGTCCATTCCTCCGCGTGTTGGGATAAACGTGGTGTATTTTAATGCAGGTGTAGAGCCTAACATCTCAGCTACTGATAACAGCGTGGTTCCCCCAGTAACAGCTATTACTTTGTTCGGCACCGCCAACTGTTGGATCACTTGCGCCCCTGCCCGTCCCAATTCTTTTTTCACCCAGACAGACCGATCCAGATCTCCTGGAACGATGGTTACCCGTTCAATCTTGAGAAATTCCGCCAGTCGTTGTTCGAGCTCTGTAATCCCAAAAATCTCTTTCACCAAATGTTCCAAATCGATCAATAACTCTTTTCCTTCTTCTGTTAAACGCATCCCTGCACTGCTTACCTCGATCAGTCCTTGAGCGCGGAGATAGTCGGTTTCTGAACGTATGGTCCGTTCTGTCATCAGGAGCGCAGCGGTAAGACTTCTTCTACCAACTGGTTGCATCAAGCGAATCTGTTGAAGAATCCCATAACGCTTTCTCATCACATTAAGCAAATCTGGCAGCAACTTTTTTTGTATGTTGATCAGTTCTTTCAAAACAACTCCCGTTACGAAAAACGTATCCAAACGCCATAAGCGTTCCATTCTTCTTGCTTCATTTCTATCTAGAAACCTTCCACGGTTCTACCCGATGATGACATCCCCTACGCCAGGAATGGGAATCAATTCCAAATATTAACACCTTCGTTTTTCGTTAACGGATTTCCTCCTTTCGAATCGCTCTCCTTTTTAAAGGGATTTTCTGACCATATGTATGTTTTCAGACCCCTCTTAAAAAAAGAATGAGGTAAAATTGAATTTACCTCATTCTTTAAACGAATGGCAAGAATCATACCAATCATTCCGAACTATTACTCAAAAAGATCTAAAAAGGTAACCCTACTTGTAGCGCTTCCGAACGGTCGAGGAAGGAATCCCCAGCTCCTCACGATATTTTGTAACGGTTCTTCGGGATATGCGAATCCCCGATTCATTTAGCATTTTCGCAAGCTTTTGATCAGATAATGGCTTCGCTTTGTCTTCGCTGTCAATCAGTTGTTGTAAACGATTTTTCACTGAGTTCATGTTCATGTTCCCTCCCACATCGGTGGATAAACCAGTGGGAAAGAAAAAGCGAAATGGATACAATCCATGCGGAGTTTGAATATATTTGTTTTGCGTGGCTCGTGATACCGTTGATTCATGAATTCCGATCTCATCTGCCACCTTTTTTAAGGTGAGTGGTTTCAATTGTTCAATCTTTCCGTGATCAAAGAAAGCTTTCTGCTTCTCAACAATTGCATAAGTCACCTTCACAATGGTTTCTCGTCTCTGTTCAATTCCTTTCATCAACCATAGAGCTGATTGCATCCAATTTTTTAAATAAGATGCTGTTTCCGTTTCAATCTGCTGCTGTTTAATCATTTTTACATACTCCGAGTTCATCCGTAGGCCGTTATGCCAACCATGCATGTAGACATGATAATCCCCTTCGATTTTTTCCACATACACATCGGGCTGGACATATTGCGGTTTACGAGCTGAGTATTCTCCAGCAGGAAATGGATTACATTGCTTTATTTTGTCAATTGCTTCTTGTACTTCTGTTACATCGACTGATAGTTGATGAGCTATTTTCCTTAATTTTCCTTTAGCAACATCTTGCAAGTAATTTCTGGCAATCTCGATCGCCAACTGGTCAGGGACTTCTTCCCTTCTAAGCTGAATTTCAATACATTCGGATAGAGATCTTGCGCCAATGCCTGCTGGCTCCAATGAGTGTAAAATCTCTAAGCAACGCTCCCATATAACTGTGTCAATTTGAAAACGCTTGCATAAAGATGGATAGTCAATCTCTAAATATCCTTTTTCATCTATATTACCTATCAAATAGCGACAAATCTGTTCGATATTCTTTGGCAATTGTAATAATCCGATCTGCTTTAATAACATATCGTAAAGTGAATCTTCTTCCCGCGCTAAATAGTCCAATGGGGAGTCTTGCGACGAATGTGAGTCACTTCTACTCGAATAACGGCTCCCTTGTTGTAAATAGTTAAACCAATCTTCAGCACGCTTTTGCCACGTTTCCGGATGATCGTGTTCCACTACCTCCAGAAGAGGATTCTCGACCAGTTGCTCCTGCACATACTGATCTAGTTCAACTGCGGAGTATTGCAATAGCTGGATCGCTTGGCGCAGTTCCGGCGTCATCAAAAGTTTTAACCGTTGTTCCTGTACTAAATTAAAGTTGATTTGTAGTGCCAAAATCACTCACCTCCGCATGTATTTAATAGACAGGTTTAAGTATCTTATTTATATTTTACCATAATAAATACTAGAAGTATTACATATTATAAAAAGTTGAGAACTTCTCCTACTTAATAGTATGAAAAATAAACAAAAAATAGTCAGACTTTGAAGGAGTAAAACTCCCTCAAAGTCTGACCTTCTTATTCTCACCTTGTATTTAACCTAAGAAGTAATGTATGTACTTCTCTCTTTAATTATTTTCGGTAGATCCCATATCAAAGGCGTATATCTTCACACCTTGAACAGGAGCCAGCCAGTGCATCACAGGGGCGTCTTTGCGATCATAGCTATGTTGTGTGACATAGACACCCAATGCATCTTTCTTCGTCACAACGGCGGTATGATCAATGTGATTGTTGGAATCCCAATCAAAGCTGAGCACATCACCGATCTTTAATTCCCATATATTATCAACCATTCTTGCCCGACCTTTGAAATGGTGATATTTCGAATTGGCTACTCCCCAAGCATGAGCAGGTCCGTCATCGGAATAGAACCAAGGAATTTCTCCAGTTTTTCTTTGCTTGATTCCACCTTTATAAATGACTTGGGAAATAAAGCTGGTACAGTCATACCAACAATCATAGCATCCACCATTGGCTCTGCTATAATAGCCAAACTCCTCGTTATTTCTTTTGTTCCACCATTCATAAGCGTATTGTTGTGCTTTGTAACGATTATATCCATTCTTTTCAGGTCTATTTAAATCACGGGATGTAAATCGACTCTCGTTTTCCTCTCTCCCATTGCTATTCGTTTCTTCCTTTTGCTTGTCATCCGCTTGCTCATTTTCTTGTTTTTCTTCATCCCCAGATTGTTCTACATTCTCAGGTGAATTTATAATCTTAGGCGGCTCTATCTTTTTATGAATGGACTGATTTGCATCTGCCGATTCTTGATCTTTTGGATCAACCTGATTGTTATCTCTATTTCCTGACTGCTCAGATTGTTTTTCCTCATCCAACTCATTGGCTTGTTCTTGATTGTTTTGTTTTTTCTCTTCCGATTGTTGCTCTTCTTTGCGATCATGGTTGGCGGGATCGTTCGCTTGTTCTGCGTTCGATTCTTCCTCTACTCTCCCACGATCTCTCAATTCAACACCTGGTTCAATCGGTTGCAGAGCTTTTAGTTCTTCCAAATCTGCTTTCGTTCCTTTTCCCGATTTTATCTTTTCTAAAAGCTTTTTGATCTTCTCATTTGCTTGCTGGCTTTGAATTTTACCTAAGTATTTCCAATAGTCAAGCAGTTCTTGACGCTCGGCACCGGTTAAATGACCGCTATTGGCTAACAGACTGCTAACAAAATCGCGATAGGCCTCATCTTCTGGATTAACCTCTACCTTGATTTTCGATTTACTCAATTCCTTCTTTACAATCTTCTCAGCCTTTTCGGCACTCTTTGGCTTCTCCAGCTTAACCGATTCTTGTTGGTCATAATAGGTTATCTCATCTACTACTCTTTTAATATCCTCTTGTGTCACTTTTTGCTCTGGTAAAGGTGCAGGTGGGTCGACATATACATCTCCAACTTTTACAGCATCTCCAACTGAGCATCCTGTCAAAATGAGAGAACAAGTGGCAAAGCAAACCAATATTTTTTTTAGCAAGATTTCTCCCCTCTTCCTTACTTTGTTCATCCCAAATGTAGTTTTAAGTGTTTTCGCACTTAACACAAAGGCTGTAGTGAGAGCGTTGTTGCAATGAGTTTTAAGCAAGTTAAACAACAATGCTCTTTTCCATCTTTCGACGTCACGGGGTGAATACCTGTTCTCAGTCCTAAAATTTTTCCTTTATAAAAATAAACTCAAGTAAAATATACCAATCAAATACTCAAAGTGGAACCACATGTTAAGATCGTTCACTATTTATTCAAAATTTGGTTGCAACTTCATTTATTTAGTAAAGTTATTTATTTAGGAATAAAATAACAAATGATTTCCCATTGACTATCTAAGCACCACGTGATATAATCATTCTTGCCCTGATCAGATAGGAGTCTGATCTAGTGCATTTCACTTCCATGATATAAGTACTTGCGCCTATAGCTCAGGGGATAGAGCGCTGGTCTCCGGAACCAGGTGCCCAAGTTCGAATCTTGGTAGGCGCACCAATCAAAAAAAGCTTTCCTTTGTGTAGGAAAGCTTTTTTATTTTCATAAATGATTCGCTTAAGGCGGAATCAAACAAAGTGAGCCTTTTTAGATCGGAGGGCTCACTTCGCTTTATCTTGTTCAATGAAACATTTCCTCTCCACCCGACGCAATTTAACTGCACTGGGCTTGCGTGTATAAGGGGTGAAGGTTAATTGAGCTTGCTGACATCCGAGCTGTTGTAACACATGTTGGAACGACTGTGTTACAGCAGCCTGGGTGGCAGCTAGGTCTCCTCCCTTGATTTGCAAAGAGACTTCCAGTAGATTGGGCTGATGCTGAATCACCAGATATTCCTCAATCGGTGCACGAGCTGTGATGATCGCTCGGCGAATAAAATCAGGAAAAACTGGGATCAGCTTTTCAGAAGTGGCAGATGGTAGATAAAAGATGTCATCACAACGCCCTTCGATCTGTTCAATCGCCAAGTAAACCGAGCCACATGGACAAGGGTCTTTTTTCTCAGTCAGAATATCATCCAATCGATAGCGAATGATCGGTTGCGTAAAGCGAGAAAAATCGGTCACGATCGGAGCAAACTTTCTTAAAGCAGGATCCAACACATCTTTTTGGATGACAACAAGATCTTCATTGAGATGCAATGTCCCATAGGAACAAGTTACTGCTAAAAATCCTTCCGTACATTGATAGACTTGATGCACGATCTGTCCAAAAACCTCACTGATCCTCTGCTGATCAATGGGATCCAACACTTCCGCTACCGAGATGATCTTCTGCGGATGAATCGAGAGATCCCCTTGTTGTTGCGCTTCAGCCAAAAAGCGAAGCATCGATGGCGGGGCCACCAAGATCGTCGGCTGCCATGAATTTAGTTCCGTTAGATGTTCCTCCACTGGTCTTATCAAATCAAAATATCTAAACTGAATGTTCCCTTGCTTTACACTGGTATACAAATTGCTATTCGCTCTTAAAAAAAAGGAAACACGATGTTTTGAAAAAAGTGAAGTGGGTAGCACTTTAGCCAACATCGCTCCCGCCCAACGCAAACGCTCTTCTTTGCTAATTAAAAAAATACCGCGATGACCAGATGTTCCCGAAGAAAGTCCCACAGTCATTTCGCCGATCATCGGAGAAAAGTTTCGCGTTTCTTCTGCTTTTAGAGCTACCTTCAATGCTTCATCTTGTGAAATTCCTACTGTATTTAAATAGTCAAATTGCTCCATCATTATCTTTTTATTAATCAAAGGGAGATTTCTCCACTCCTGAAAGGAAAATCCCTGATAATACTCTCGATAAAACGGCGAACGCGGCAAGACATCGTTCCATAGTTTTTCTACCTGCTTATTCTGCCAAGCTTCCAATTGTTCTCGCGATCGAAATCGACGACGATAACGCGTGCAGAGATATTCCTTTAATATGATTATTTTCTCCATTCACCATTTCCTTTCCATCTTTGCCAAGTGTCCAAACAATGGGATGGAATAATCTCTATTTCAGGATGCTCAACGGATAGCTGGTGTACTTTCTTTAGGCTTTCTCGGTAAGCTTCTTGATCATCAGTGATCAATCTAGCCAATGCATGAGGCATGCTGTTCCTGCGATACTGCTCCTCAAGCCAACAACTATCTGCCGCTAAAAAGATCTGCTGATCTTGCTCTGTTCGAAAAAAAACACCGATTTGTCCAACAGCATGTCCTGGTAGATCGACGGCGATCAAACTACCATCTCCAAACAAATCATAACCTTCATTAAAGGGAGATATGACCTTGATTCGCTGAGTTTCTTCGATAAACTGCACACGACTTGCAAAATTTTCGGGAAGCAAATTGGGAATAAACCCTTGTTGTACTGCTTTTAGTCCCGTCTTTCCAACAACCGATTGATAAGCTTTTTGGGAACAGATAAATGTGGACGATGGAAAATCCAAGCAACCACAAATATGATCTGCATGAAAATGGGATAAAATGATATAACGAATATCCGAGGCTTGATACCCCAATTTTTCAACTTGGGCCACGGCAGAGTCCGCCTCCGAAACGCGCACAGGGGTAGTCATGCGATAAATACGATAAGGAAAACGTTTTGTTTCATCAATAAAACGCCTAGCATAACCGGTATCAAATAAAATCAGTCCATAAGAGGGATGCTCAAACAAAGAAAAGAGAGATGGAAATATTCGTTTTTTCCACTTTCCAGTGGGCAACACCACTTTTTCCGGATGAGTGCAAGCACCTCCACAGAGTAATCTCCAACGAAGAGGAATCATGATTGCTCCTTCCACCATTTCACAAACTCTTTAATTCCATCATCAATACTGACCCTTGGTTCATAACCTAATTCTTTCCGTGCTTTGGAGATATCGAGGGTTTGACTTTTTCCAAGCAGTCCAATCGTATAACGCGTTAGCGGAGGCTCTTTTCCTCCAGCGACCGTTTTTCCTACCCACTCCATCATCCCAGCCAACATATAACCGGTTGAAAAGGGAACCTGTTTATAATTGAACGGAACATCTAGTAATGAAAATACCTTGTTTAATAGATCAATCAACGGCATGGGCTCACCATTGGTAATATTATATTTTTGTCCCAATGTCGAATGAGGAGATTTTACGCATAGTAATAAAGCATCAATTACATTGTCCACATATGTTAAATCGATGAGCGATTTGCCGCCATTGACAAGCGGGATAAACCGTTCTTGACTTGCTCGCAGAAGTCGGGGTAAAATGCTTTGGTCTCCAGGTCCGAAGATTGCCCGTGGGCGGATCGTAATGACCGGAAGTCCCTGTTCTTGAAAAGCCCGATCAATCTCCTGCTCAGCCAACCACTTCGTTTCAGCATAATGATTCACTTTTTGTTCAGGAAGAGGATCGTCCTCTTTGATATTTAATTGATCCGTATAACGAAAATAAATACTTGGTGTTGATACATGAACCAATCGTTTCACACGATGTGTCAAACATCCATGGATGACATTTTTGGTTCCTTCTACATTGCTCTGAAAAAACTCTTCATAATTTCCCCAAAGTGAAGATAGAGCACCACAATGAAAAACATAATCTTGTTCTTTACATAAAAAAGTGATAGTAGAACGATCTTCTAACGCAGATGGAACGAAATGAATCCCTTGTTCTTCCAACTTCATTCCTTTCTGCCGGTTACGTCCCGTCGCTGTCACTTTCCACCCTAACTGGTGCAAATGTAAAACCAATCGCTGACCTAGGAAACCAGTAGCACCCGTAACCAGAGCTTTCATCTTCTCTCACCATTCCATTCAATATCATGAGTTGATGCCTCTAGCATCGAAATACCCAGCCTCCGACTCTCTCGCCACAAATAGAGTAGACTCTTCCCCTGATAGAGAAAAGGAAGGGGATCTTTTAGGCGAAATAGAACATCTCGATGTGTAAACAGGATGTGTAACCACTGACGAAATCGTGATAGAGAGCGGATCGAAGGTAAAGCGTGACTCCACATCGCCAAACCAATCATGCTCTTCTGATTGGGATGTATTGTCAGCAAGGAAGCTTCCTCTGGCTGAGTAAAGATGCGGTCCAATCGATCTTTTGTATGAAATAAATGTATTCCACTAGTAAGTCGGGGATTACATTCTATTAACTTCATTATTCCTTCTGATGATTCTATCCAATCAAAAGAGATTTGACCTGTAAAGCAAATTTCCTTAACAATTTCCTGAACAAGTCGTTTCAACTTCGTCCGAGGATCCGGGGTAAAGGAAATTCCTGCTCCATTGCCTGCCGTAAAGGCAGTTTGGTAAGCAGCATGGGCTAGCAACTCTCCTTTATAAGAAACGCCATATGTGCAAATTTGTTTTCCTTCAACCCATTCTTGGACAATCCAAGGGTTCTCTCTTGATACAGGAATGGTCGGAAGGGGTGCTTTACGATCAAAATAATAGGTTACATGAGTGGCAAAACGTGAATAGCATGGTTTAAAAACAAGCGGGATTTCCTTCGGCATTTCAGCGATCAGCTGTTTTAGCTCGCTCTGCGAATGAACCTGCCATGTTCTCGGTACAGAAAAATTCCGCTCTGAAGCAATCCGGTAAAATCTCCACTTATCATGGAGGGACAAAAGTTTATCCAGTGATTCCGCCCAGACAAAAGAATAGGGAGAAAGTTGCTTTCTCCCTTTGGCTACAGTAAAAATCTCTTCCGAAGTAGGTAGTAGAATCTCAACTTTCTCTTTCTTTAAAATCTCTTGTAAGGCTCGGATAAAACCATCTGGATCATAACGCGGTGCTGGAACATGAAAGCTTGCAGCAACCGCTGTCGAACGTTGACACAAATAATTTGGCATACTTTCCGCCATCAGAACCCGATGACCATAGGCATGAAGATGGCGGGCCAACTCCAAAGTAGCGGGAGCTCGTCCACCTGTTAATAGAAAAGTCCTAGTAGACAAAGATCATTCCCCCTATAGACAGTCCAGCGGCTGTCCCTAGAAGCATCACAAGGTCTCCACGTTCAATCTTCTGCTGTTTTTTCGCCTCATAGATTCCTAAGGGGATGGAAGCCGAAATCATATTTCCAGTCTGTTTGGAATAGATAAACATCTGATTATTCTTAATTCTAAGCCTTCTTTGTATTAAACGCATTGCCATCATCGAAGCTTGATGAGGAATGACCAATTTGATATCGTCTAGAGTGATCGCTGGCTCTTTCGGATAAAGACGCTCCAAAAAGGATGGCAACACCCTCGCTGAAAGCCGATAAATCGCTTCCCCATCCATATCGAACAGAAAATCTCCTAAATTTAAAGAATCTTCGTATTTTCGTGGATGTTTCTTTGTTCCGCCACCGCGAATTTCCGATAAATGCGCTCCTTGGGTATATGTCTCCATTCGAGATGAAAGGATTTGAGAGGGTTCATTCTCTGGCGTTGGACCAATCACAACAGCCACAGCCCCATCGCCAAATAAGGCACTGCTTTCTTTTTGTTTCCAGTTTAAGCCAATAGAGGCTATTTCCGAGGAAATAAGCAAAATATGGTGATATCGTCCGCAATCAATTAAATAAGATAAATGGTCAAATGCAGCCACAAAACTAATACATGTCGCATTGATGTCAAAGGCTGGAATGCCTTGATGCGTCGAATCGAGCTCCCGATAGATCAGCGAAGCTGTACACGGGATCGCTTGTTCCATCGTCCCACTTGCACAAACAATACAATCTATATCTGAAAGGGAGAGACCAGCATCGCGAAGAGCTTCTTTTGCTGCCTGTGCTCCCATTTGAGAGTTCGTCTCGTCGTCAACAAAATGGCGGATCGTCACACCTGTTTTTCTCCGAGTCCAACCTGTTTTTTCGCCAATGAGATGATCTATTTCTTCCGCAGTCACTTTTCTTTTTGGTAAATAACGCCCCACTCCCATGATCTGTACACGCCGCGGTTTCATGATTAGCACCTCATTTTATTCTCTTTACAAGTTATCTATTTAATTATGAAATATAATATCTAACAATGTCAAATAATTTTATACTCAATAGTCGGAAACACTCTCTTTCATCCTGCTTCCTTTGCGTTGGAAAACGATCGATCCATGCAAGCTTCCAAACATTTCTTTGCTTCACCTAAGAAAAGTAAAAAATAGGGTAGATTGATTTGTTTTTTTGTATAATAAAATAAACAAGGAAGCAAACCTTATTTTTCCGTTTGACCTTTCTTGACTAATGATGTATGATATAATTAAAAACTACTCTTTTCTCTAACCCTAGAAAGGGGGACGGCTATGAATCTTGTACCAGTCGTTGTTGAACAAACCAGCCGCGGAGAGCGTTCATACGATATCTACTCTCGTCTCTTAAAAGATCGAATTATTATCTTAGGTGGTCCTGTTACAGACGAAGTAGCCAACTTGGTTGTGGCTCAACTTCTGTTTTTAGCTGCTGAGGACCCTGAGAAAGATATTAACTTATATATTAATTCTCCTGGCGGCTCCATTACGGCCGGAATGGCTATTTTTGATACCATGCAGTTTATTAAACCCGATGTCTCCACCATTTGTATTGGAATGGCGGCATCGATGGGTGCGTTTCTGCTGGCAGCAGGAGCAAAAGGAAAACGATTTGCTTTACCCAATAGTGAAGTTATGATTCATCAACCTTTGGGTGGCGCCCAAGGTCAAGCGAGCGATATCGCTATCCGTGCGAAACGAATCTTGCGGATGCGAGCCAATTTAAATAAAATGCTATCGGAATTTACGGGTCAACCCCTTGCGAAAATTGAACAAGATACGGATCGCGATAACTTTATGACAGCCAGAGAAGCAAAAGAATATGGCTTAATCGATAAAGTATTAGAAAGATAATAAAAACACCTGATTCCATGAGGATCAGGTGTTTTGTATTAATTGGACTGGTAAGGTGGTACTTCACTTCGTTTTTTCACTTGAACTCTAAACGGCGTATTGATATGCCCTTCAGATACTTTACGGCGTACTTTTCGCTCCAGTTCGGGGTAGTCACTCTCCTTGACATTTGGTTTGGGAATCACTGTCACCATAATATACTCCCAGTTATAATCCACAATCGCATCTT
>JANWIG010000012.1 GCA_025449975.1 Thermoactinomycetaceae bacterium | reverse complement strand
CGCGTTCAATTAAAGAAAAATGGGGAATATTGGGACCGAAACAATGTGAGTCTACAGCTGGTTGAATTTCGGATTGTGAAGGACATCGATAGCGCTATCAAATTGTATGAGTCAGGAGAAGTAGATATCGCTCCGATCAATCGGGAATATATGAGTCTATTTGCCAGTTCGAAAGAGATGCATACGGTGGAGAGAGGAACGACTTACTATCTAGTTTTTAACCAGGAAAATGATATCCTACAAAATCGAAATATTCGGAAGGCAATTAGCCTTAGTCTGGATCGTCCACAGATCACCAATCAGATCTTGCGAGATGGCTCAAAGCCGGCTTATGCATTGGTACACCCAGCAATTATGGCCATCGGGAACAAATCTTTTCGGGAGATTGTCAACCATCGGTTAGTCCAGGATCGCTCGAAACAAGCGATGCGCTATTTCAAAGAGGGATTAGAGGAACTGGAGTTAAAGGAACTTCCCGAAAAGCTACATTTACTAAGTTATGATGATGAGAAAAGGGAAGTGGCTGTGGCCATTAAAAAACAGCTTGAGGAAGTTCTGGACATCCAAGTCTTAGTGGAGTCTGTTCCCAATCACATAAAACTGAAGCGTCAAGAAAAGGGAGAATATGATATTGCTGTCTCTAGTTGGGGAGCGGACTACAATGATCCTATCGCTTACTTGGAGTTGTGGCACTCCAAAGGAAAGTTAAATATTGCTCGATTTAAGAGCAAAAAATTTGATCGACTGCTAGAGAGAATCCATCAAGAGACCGATATGGAAGAGAAAATTGAACGGTTGAAATGGGCAGAGGAATATTTGGTCCAAGAGCAAGCGGTTGTTGCCCCTCTCTACTATCGAGTAAGTTCTTTTTTGAAAAAGGAGTATGTAGAAGACTTTTATAATCATGCCATAGGTGCAGATTATAGTTTAAAATGGGTCTATTTGAAGAAACGCAAATAGTTTGATGAAGGGAACGCCCCTTTGTTTCGTTATTGGATGGAACAAAGGGGCGTTCCCTTTAAATTCGTATTTTTCGTTTCAATAAATAATTGGTTCCTAAGAAAAAGAGAAGGCTCAGGCAAAGACTAATCAGCAAAAGGATGAGTGGGCTTACTTGAAGAATGTTCCAATCTAAATAAGCGGCATGGCGAAGTTGCCGAAGAACGATGAAAGGACAAGTAAGCCCAAACAAGAGCCACAGCAAGCCAGAAAGGCTGCGAAAAGGAGAGTACAAAACGGTACTAGCAAAGACTCCATGCGTGATCAAAAAGGGGAAGTAGATCAAAATTTCTAGCAACACTTCAAAGTATCTGTCTTGTAGAGCGGACCAGTTTACAACGAGTGTAGAGGAGAACTGGTTATATAGGTAAAGCATGAGATAGGGAATCGCTGAGGCGATCGCCAAGAGCAGTAAGACTTGTAGGAGAATCGCTACGTATTTGCTCAAGAGAATCCACCAGCGTGGATATGGCAAGGAGAGGAACCAATGATGGGTCTTCTGAGTCCATTCGTTGTAGATCAGTGAGGAAGCAAAGCCAGGTATTGCAAAAAGAATCCATAGGAAAGCCCAATGAATGTGCGATTCTATGATCTTAAAAGACGAGAAGGTGAAGAATGTGAAGCTTCCGATCGCAAACCCTAAGACAATGAAGAGATAGAAAAAGAATTTATTAGGGATGATCATCTGATAATTGAGCTTCACCATTGACCAAAATGCTTTCATCGGAATACCTCCCTATACACGTTTTGAATCGAGCCGAGTTCAGCACGTAGCTGATCGGTCTTTCCTTTTTTCACGATCTTTCCGTTCTTTAGCAAGAAGACATATTCAAATAGCCCCTCTGTTTCATAAATTTCATGGGTGCTAATGATAAAGGTAGCTGTTCGTTCAGCCAATAGTTCGATCAGAAGCTCAATTATTTTTTCACGGGAGATCAGATCGATTCCGGAAAAGGGCTCGTCAAGTATATAAAGATCAACATCACGAGAGAGGCAAAGAAGTAGCTGCAAACGCATCATTTGTCCTTTGGAAAGCGATTCTACAAAGTCTTGGGGGTTTAATTTTAAAAACTCTAGATAATGTTCGGCTCGACTCAGTTGAAAGTTAGGACAAAGTTGTTGGGCAAATTGGATCGCTTCCTGAATCCGGTGGAATTTATACCATTGCGCCCGGTCACCCAGATAAGAAATCCGTTTGAGTGTTTGCCAATTTGGCGTTTCTCCAAATACTTTGATTTGACCGGCATTGGGCTGCATGATTCCTGTGATTAACTTAAGTAATGTCGATTTTCCGGCGCCGTTTTCACCTAATAAACCTATCGCTTGTCCTTGTGGAAACGATGCAGTTAATTGGTTTATAGCCAATTTTTTCCCATAACGATAAGTTACCTGTTGGCAAGAAACAATCGGGTTCATTTCCATTCTGCCTCCTTTAGCCATTGTTGGGCAGTTTTTTGATCGATGCCTAATAGACGCATGGTCTGGATGAAGTTTGTAATCGCTTCTTGAGCTAATTTAAACTTTAGATCTTTCACTTTTTTCTCTGAGGTAGTGATAAAAGTTCCCTGACCTCTTCTTTTCTCACATAAGCCCTCATGCTCCAATTCCAAGTAAGCCCGCACGACTGTGCTTGGATTGATTTTTAGTTTTTGGGCCATTTCACGAACGGAAGGTAATTTTGTTCCCAATTTAATCTCTCCTCTCGCCACAGCATGGCGAATTTGCTCCACAATCTGTTCATAGAGAGGGATGGAAAAATCAATGGTAAAAGTAAGCGAGCCTACTACTCTTGTTTCCATTACCCTGTTCCTTTCTTGAGATATATGGAGTGTATGGATACAAACCAAACACCCTTGTTTGAATGTATTATAACACTCCATACACTTTTTGCAAAGCTTTTTCTATCCTTTTTCATAGTTACCAGTGAAAAGGGAATCATAAAAACCTAAATAGATAGAAGTGAGGGAGTCAAATGAAAGAACTAGCCATTTTTCTGTTAAAAAAGAAAGGTTTTTGGGGGTGGATCCTATCCCTAGCAAAAGGTCTACTCATTTTTTATCTTTTGCTAATCGTTCTGGGTGTGATCTTGGTAATATGGATGGTGAGGAAGTTATTTGCATAATCGTCTGAGGACCGGAGGAAGAGATCAAACCTTGGAAAAAGGAGTTTTTATTGCATGGTATATGGGATTGGCACAGATATCGTGGAGTTGGAGCGGATTGAGAAAGTAGGTTTAGAGCGACTAGCCCAACGGATTTTGACTTCGGATGAACGAGCGAGGATGAAGCAGCGGGTAAAGCAAAGGACAGAGTATGTGGCTAGTCGTTTTGCCGCAAAAGAAGCCGTTTCCAAAGCGCTTGGCGTAGGAATTGGGAAACAGCTTGGGTTTCAGGATATTCAGATTGATCGCAATGATCGAGGAGCTCCGATCGTCCGTCTGCAAAAAGAAGTGAAAGAGCGTTTTTTTGGGGAAAAGGAGATCGTGATCCATTTATCGCTGTCTCATTGTAAAAAATATGCCGTCGCGATGGTGGTTATTGAAGAGATGGAAAGATAAGAAAAAGGGGCTCAGACAGAATTTTTTCATGAAGCATAACCATTTCTATTGGGACATACATATATAACACGGTTAGGAGGGACAAAGGTGTATCTTGTCACAGCACAGGAGATGCGCAACTTAGATGAATACGCCATTGATTCACTAGGGATTCCAGATGTGGTGTTGATGGAACAGGCGGGAAAGGGTGTAGCTCAAGAGATAATTGCAAATTATCCATCACCTGGTGTGGCCGTGGTGCTTTGTGGAACAGGGAATAATGGAGGAGATGGATGGGTAGTAGCTAGGCATTTACTCTTTGCGGGTTGGCAAGTGAAAGTGTGGCTGGTTGGCAATGAGGAGCGACTTACTTCCGCTGCGCGTACTTTCTATAAAGTATGTTCGCAATTAACATCCATCTATACGTACTCATCCGAGCAATTATCCATCTTGACAAAACATCTTCAGTCAGCAGAGATCATTGTGGATGCTTTGTTAGGAACAGGGACAACTGGAAAATTGCGCCCGTTGATGCAAGAAGTGGTCCATGTTGTCAATCAGCAGCAACACGCTGCGGTTGTCGCTGTAGATCTTCCCACAGGAGTAAATGCAGATACAGGAGAAGTATGTAGTTCTGCGATCAAAGCAGAGAGGACAGTTACTTTTGCTTATCCAAAATGGGGACATTTTTTGCGCCCGGGAGCAGATTATTGTGGCGAAGTAAAGGTAGTAGATATCGGACTTCCTCCTTCCATTCCTTTTTCGCTGATTCCGCAGGCGCAACTGATTCAACCTACCCTTTGGCAAGAACAGATGAAGTCGCGAGATCCGTGGGGACATAAAGGAACCTATGGACACCTCTTAATCATTGGCGGAGCCAGAGGAATGCTAGGAGCTGTAACGATGGCGGGAGAAGCCGCTTATCGTATGGGAGCGGGGATGGTTACCTTAACTGTTCCAGAAGGTCAGGCGACGGCCTTGATGGCGAAAGTGACACAAGAAATGGTCTGGCCATGGTCCGGAAATCATACCTTTACCGTGGAAAGTGCTGAACTATTTTCGGAAAGAGCATCCCGTTTCTCGGCGGTTGCGATTGGACCAGGCTTAGGTCGTTTTACAGATGAGCAAGCCTGGCTAAAAAAATTGTTACCAGCGATTCAGGCACCTCTTGTGTTGGATGCCGATGCTTTAAATATCTTAGCAAAAGATCTGACGTTACTGGAAGAGCGCTCTCATCCTACTGTTCTTACACCACATCCTGGTGAAATGGCTCGCTTACTAGGCTGTTCGGTAGCCGAGGTCGAATCTTCACGTCAGCAAGTAGCGCGGGAGCTGGCGATGAGATCCGGAGCGACGGTTGTGCTAAAAGGAAGATATACCGTTGTCGCTCATCCTAGCGGCAAGCAGCTACTCAATACGACCGGCTCCCCAGCACTGGCGAAGGCTGGTTCAGGAGATCTTTTGACGGGAATGTTGGGAGCTTTATTAGCCCAACGGATTCCGGTAGAACAAGCCGTTCCGATGGCTGTTTATTATCATGGGCAAGCGGGTCAACGAGCGAGTCAGTTAACTACTCCCCATAGTGTACGTTATTCTGATCTTTTGCATGCACTGGGTGAGTTAGATTGGACTTAAAATCCCTTACCTAACCGACACATTTCCCGGGAAATTGGTGAGGTGAAAGAAGAATGTGTCGGATCCGATGGGTGATTGTTTCGCTTTTTTTAGCGTTAACCCTTTTGGTAGGGTGTATGACGAAAGATGTCAATGCTGTAGTCAACGATGTTTCGAAACGGTCCGAAAAGATGGAGTCATATATTAGTCATGGCACATTAACGATTCAAACAGGACAAGAACCGCAAGTGATCGATGTGGAAGTCTGGTATAAAAAGCCTCATTATTATCGTGTTGCATTAAAAAATACCAAGAAAGATATTACACAAATTTTACTACGTAATGATGAAGGAGTTTATGTTCTTACACCTAGCTTAAAAAAGAGCTTCCGCTTTCGTAGTGACTGGCCTGAATCCAGCGGTCAAATTTATTTATATCAATCGATTCTCTCCAGTATTATCGATGATCCAAAGCGACAATTCCAAGCACTAGAAAAGGGATATTTTTTTGAAGTAGCTGCCAAACAAGCTTTAAATCAAAACTGGAAGAAACAAAAAGTATGGTTGGATCAGGATTTGTATCCTCAGAAAGTAAGTGTCCTGAATGCCAAAGAAGAAGTGATGGTGGAAATGACCTTTGATCGTTTCCAACTGAATGCTTCGTTTGATCAAGATGCTTTTGATACACAGCGAAACCTTAACAATATTGCTGAAGAATCGAAGCAAACGATGGGAACGAGCGATTCTTCGAAAAAGGAACTAGACGTATCGATTCCCGCTTATGTGCCGATGGGAAGCAAATTGGATGGGGAGAGAACCATTCAAACGGTTTATGGACCGACTGTGATCACTCGATATTCCGGGGAGAAGCCGTTTACCATTGTCCAGCGTACCCCGTATGAAACCGATACGTATGTGCCAGACCCTGCGAAACCAGTGATGTTGTATCACGGTTTTGGAGTGATGATGTCCAAAGGAGATCAAAAGCAATTGCATTGGATTGATGGGAAGAAGGAATTGGAGTTAACCGGAGAGTTATCAGAAGAAGAAATGATTCAAATCGCTAACTCTTTTGTCGATCAGATTGAAAAATAAAGGGTATTATTTACAAATGGACAGAAAGAGTTTATCTGTCCATTTCGTTTTCTTATTGGTATAATAGCGATTATGGTAATTCTTAATTAAAGTAGATAATGCCAATGGTTTCAGTGAAAATTCTTTGTGATCAAGATTGTCTCATTATCATGGAGCCGTTCCCAAACGATTTGAAGCTGGGTGACTAGCTAGTCAAACATCCTTTCTTTTTTGGCAAGCTTCTTCATGCCAAATGGAATGATCATCTATTCCATAGGTGTAAACCTTGAACAGATGGGGTTGATTTTAAATCTTATGCTGGAAGTGATAAGTCGTGGGTGGGAATCATAAAGATTTCAGTAAATATGGTAGGGAGACAGTCATTGAAGTCGATTTAGATGCCATTCATCACAATATACAACAGTTTAAAAAGTATCTTCCGAATCATACAATGATTATGGTGGCTGTGAAGGCGAATGCCTATGGTCATGGAGCCGTACCAGTAGCCAAAGCAGCTTTGGAAGCAGGAGCGGATGCCTTAGCTGTCGCTTTTATCGATGAAGGGATTGAATTGCGTACAGCTGGATTAACAGCCCCGATCCTTGTCCTAGGTTACACACCAGCGGATGCCATTCCTGACGCCCTAGAGGCTAATTTATCATTGACTGTCTATGACCTAGAGAGTCTGAAAATGATCAATCAGGTAGCCAAGGAGAGAGGCATTCCGGCGAAAATTCACGTGAAGGTTGACACTGGGATGGGGAGAATCGGTTTGTTACCTGAGGCGGTTCCAAACTTTCTCCAAAATGTCATGAAGATGGAATATGTTGAGCTTCAAGGGATGTTTACTCATCTTGCAACTGCGGATGAAAGAGATAAAATATATATGAATGAACAATTGGCTCGTTGGGAAAAAGTTTTGGCAGAGGTGAAGGCGAGGGGAATCCTGATCCCTATTGTTCACTGTAACAATAGTGCAGGCGTGATTGAGAATCCTTCTTCTTCGTATCAAATGGTGAGAATCGGAATTAGTTTGTATGGATGTTACCCATCGCGCGAAGTGAACCATCAAGCAGTCCGATTAAAGCCAGTTCTCTCGTTGAAATCGAAGGTGGTTCACTTAAAGAGACCACCCGCTAAAATGGGAATTAGCTACGGTCGGACATTTGTTGTTAGTGGAAACGAGTGGATTGCGACGGTTCCTGTTGGCTATGCAGATGGGTTTAGTAGAGCTTTATCCAATCAAGGTCACGCCTTAATAAACGGGGTGAAAGTTCCCATCGTTGGACGGATCTGCATGGATCAACTCATGCTGGATGTGACTGAGGCGATGCCTGTTCGAATAGGGGATGAAGTGGTCTTATATGGAAGACAAGGTGATCAAGAGATCTCAGTGGATGAAGTAGCTGAACAACTTCAGACGATCAACTATGAAGTGTTAACCTCTCTGGCTTATCGCATTCCACGAATTTATGTACGCAATGGTCAAATTATCCAGATTGTCAATCGCCTAAGAGAACAAGAAAATCGAGTAAGTCGCCCTGCTAATAGATAAAAGAAATAATTTGTTATTACTTTTAGAAGGAATTTTCCTGATCTGCACGAATAGAATTTAATGTGCGTGCTTTAGGATGTAAACATTTATATTAAGTATATTTTTGCATTTAATTTATCATAATGGTAGTATTGATAAGGGAATCGCTAACGGTGATGATTGGTTGGGGGTGCAAGAACTTGTCAGGTACCAAGAGAATTATGATTAGTTTGCCAACGAATTTATTACAAGAAGTGGATGGTATGGTACAAAAAGATAATTCCAATCGCAGTGAATTTATTCGCCAAGCGATGAAACTATATTTACAAGAGCGGAAAAAACGGCGTATTCGTGAGGCGATGCAACGAGGTTATATGGAGATGGCGAAAATCAATCTGAATATCGCTTCCGAAGCATTTGAGGCAGAAGAAGAAGCAGATCATACTCTCGAGCGTTTAGTTAGTGGGGTGTAATGAATTTGATTGTTAAACGTGGCGATGTGTACTTTGCAGATCTCTCCCCAGTGGTCGGATCCGAACAAGGTGGGGTGCGTCCAGTCTTGATCATTCAAAACGATATTGGTAATCGATTCAGCCCCACTGTAATCGTCGCCGCGATTACAGCTCAAATTCAAAAGGCGAAGTTGCCCACGCATGTTGAGATAGATGCCAAAAACTATGGATTTGACCGCGATTCAGTTATTTTACTGGAACAGATCCGTACCATCGATAAACAACGATTGACGGATAAGATTACCCACTTGGATGACGAGATGATGTACAGAGTGAATGAAGCACTGCAAATCAGTTTAGGTCTTATTGATTTTTAGCTTAAAATGATTTGGAAGAGTGCGGGGTTTCCCGTGCTCTTTTTTTCTATAAATCTAGCCTGCTTATATTTCATCGTTGCTCTTTCTATGTTATTTTAGTTACGAAAGACGAAGAAATTTGAAATCATGATCGCTTGTAACTCTAATCATACATCTGTACCAAGATGTAGGGTTTGGTGTTAAAATATTTAAGATGTTGGTTTTAAAGCGTTTCTTTGTTTGAGTAACAAAGTGGTTATTTGCTATCATTAAATATTGCGGATAGAAAGATAGTCAAGCGATGAAAAAAGCGGACAATCGACAGAATATAAGATAGCAATACCATCTTAGACAACGATTTGCTTTCATATTAGAGTGTTACCGAAGACATCGGATCCAAGGGGATTTTTACATGAACATTGATTTGCAAAAACAATATGAGAGATTATTAGCTTCTTATATTCATGATACAAGAGAAGACCACTTGTATGGGGCTCAGCAGTTGAGTAAATGGATTATACAACAACGGGTATTACCTGAAGAAGTGATAAATTTTCATATCAGCACTTTACGAAAAGTGCTACCGGATCTCCCACGTGAAGTGAAGGTATCATTCGATTTTTTAATCGAAGTGATGATTGGTTATGGTCTGGCTTATCAAGATCGAGATAACTTAGTCAGTCGGCAACAGGAGTTAGAAGGTGAGATTGATGTTGCCGTTCGCATGCAACAAACGCTCTTGCCAGATTGTCCTCCTCCGCTTCCAGGAGTCGAAATTGGTGTATTAAGTGTTGCTGCCAATCGTATGAGTGGGGATTATTATAACTTTGTAGATCATGGTCAAGGCTCTTTGGGAATTGCTATTTCGGATATTATTGGAAAAGGGATTCCTGCTGCTTTATGTATGTCGATGATCAAGTATTCAATGGATCGACTGGATAAACAACCACTTTCACCTCCCGAAGTTTTAAGGGGATTAAATACAGTGGTGGAAAAGAATGTAGATTCCAGTATGTTTATTACAATGGTATATGGGGTATATGATTCGTTGAATCATCGTTTTTGTTATGCAACAGCAGGGCATGAACCAGGATTGGTGTATCGAGCAGAAGAAGACGATTTTCAGGATCTAGAGACGGAAGGTTTAGTCTTGGGAGTTGCAAAAGATGTTGATTACCCCGAAAAACAGGTAACGCTTTCGCTAGGAGATGCGATTATTTTGTTTTCAGATGGGGTAACGGAATGTAAAGTGGATGGTAAATTTTTACGGAGAGAACAACTAAAACAGATTATTCATGATAATATAGAATTGCCCGCGCAACAGGCCGTCGAAGCGATTTACCAGAAATTGTTTGAAATGACGAAATATAATTTAAAAGATGACCAAACCATCATGATCATAAAAAGAGTGGAATAGTTCCTTTAGGAGTTCAGTTTGGAGGGATAATGACGGTGAATGTTTTGATCAAGGAAAAAGCAGACGCAAAAAATGTGGTAACCATTTTTGTCGAGGGTGAGGTGGATGTGTTAACTGCTCCGCAATTACGGGGAAAGTTGCTTCCGCTATGCCAAAATGGGACAACCATCTATGTGGATCTATCCAAAGTGGAATATATCGACAGTACTGGTTTGGGTGTCCTCATTGGTGCATATAAAGCTCAACGTGCAACAGCCGGTAGACTCATCCTAACAGGAATGAATGCGCGTTTAAATAGAATTTTACGGATTACTGGTTTGCACGAAATCATTGAGATTGAAGACCAGACACAGGGGGATGGGAATAATGAAGGAACAGCCTGTTGACTCAATCAGTCTAACCATTCCTGCTAAACCAGAGTATGTTGGAATTGTGCGTTTGACTCTTTCAGGAATTGCGAATCGGATGGGCTTTAACTACGATGATATTGAGGATTTAAAATTGGCTGTTTCCGAGGCTTGTACCAATGCTGTGGATCATGCTTATACAGGTGGAGACGGTGAAATCGATATCTGTGTTCGGATTCTTGAGGACCGAATTGAGGTTGAAGTAGTGGACCGCGGAAACAGTTTTAATGTCGATGATATTGAAGAGCGGACGGGTCCGATTCGTTTTGAACCGTCGATGAATTCGTTGCGTGAAAGAGGTTTGGGCATTTATTTAATGAAAACACTTATGGACGAAGTTGATATAAAAGGGGATAATGGTGTCATAGTAACCATGACGAAGTATCTTCGAAAAAATGAGGTGGAGCTTCATGTCCAGTCGCCCGCATCCTACCCCTACAGATGACGAACAGGTCTTAGTGATGATTGGGCGGTATCAAAAAGATGGCGATGTACAAGCCCAAGAATGGCTTGTATCCTATTATCGAGACCTTGTAGAAACACTAGCGTATAAATTTGCTCGTGGCTCAGAGCCTTACGAGGATTTGATTCAAGTAGGTATGATTGGGCTTCTTGCCTCAATCCGTCGTTATGACCCGACTTACGGTAGAAACTTTGAAGGTTTTGCTGTTCCGACGATCGTGGGTGAAATTAAGCGTCATATCCGAGATAAAACATGGAGTGTTCATGTTCCACGTCGGATTAAAGAACTTGGTCCACGTATCAAAAGTGCAGTAGAGGAGCTAACAACCAAACTGCAGCGCTCCCCACAAATTAAAGAGATTGCCGAATATCTCGATGTGTCACAAGAAGAAGTCTTGGAAACGATGGAAATGGGGAGAAGTTACCAAGCTGTTTCTGTCGATAGTCCCATTGAAGCCAATAGTGATGGAAGTCAGGTCACGTTACTCGATTTGGTTGGGACCGAAGATCGTGGCTTTGATCATATTGACCGAAAGCTTCTGCTGGAAAAAGTGTTTCATGTCCTCACTGATCGGGAGCGTGAAATTCTACAGATGACTTTTTTCGACCATTTGAGTCAGAAGCAAGTAGGAGAACAATTAGGCATTTCACAAATGCATGTTTCCCGATTGCAACGTCGAGCTTTAAAAAAGCTTCGTCAAGCGATTCGGATGGAATTGGCAGAAATTATTGGCTGATCAAAAAGTGTATCTTGCAAACCGTGGTGGTTTGTAGATACGCTTTTTCTATTTATTGGTTGGCGAAATGTTTATCTACTGTGAGCTCGATTACACTGATTTGTGGTCGACAATGAAAGCGAATCGGGAGCAATGTTGTACCAAGACCGCGATTGACGTATACCTGTAAAGAGCTCTGTGGAACTGAATACAGACCTTGGACATATTTTTTAGCAAAAGGTGGCGTGACAATATGACCGATCAAAGGGAGGCGAACTTGTCCGCCATGGCTATGTCCGGATAATTGCAAAGCGATGGGATACTTAGCAGCGATATCAGCAAAATCTGGGCAATGAGATAGCAAGATCGTCGCGACGTTCTGCTGTTGATGCCAAGCCTTCTCCAGATCGGGAACACCCTCCACTTGATCATCTACGCCGACGATCGCTAGACGACTGCCATCTTTTTCGATCATTTGATGTGAATTGAGTAGCACGTGAAAGCCACTTTGCTGAAGGCATTTCTTCACATTTTCGGCACTATGGCGGTAATCGTGGTTCCCAAGAACAGCAAACTTGCCGAATGGGGCTTGTAGCTTTTTGAAAAAGGGGACAGTGGCAGGTAACATACTCGTATCATCAGTGACTAAATCCCCTGTGAAACAAAGGAGGTCAGGGTTTAAGGCTTGGATTTGATCGAGCACAGTAGGGAGATCTTCAGGATCATAAGAGAGACCGATATGTAGATCACTGAAATGAACAATTCGCAGGTTTTGAAAAGCATCAGGCAGATGAGGGATTGTTAGCGATAACTTCTCAATTTCAATCCACTTGGTTTCAATGGCGTAGGAGTAGAATCCGGTTATACTAATGAGACCTAGTCCTAGCCACTTGGAGAAGGATCTTTTTAAGAATTGTCTTCGTGTAAGGACGGGTTCGCTCATCGATCATGTTCCTTTCTTGCGGTGGATCACAAAATAGGAGGGTATCTGTATTGTATTTAAATTTTGTTAAAAATGACGTCTCAGATTTATCATTTAGATGAACAATCGTTCAATAATCGGGTTATCAAATTTTACTCTTGGGTATATGTAGCAGGGATGGAACATGATAGAATAGACGTGTTAAATATGGACCTTGTGTAAACATTATGAATATATCATTAAAATATAGGAAAAATGGAATGGATGCGAAACTAGATCAGAAATTTTATTTTTCATTGGTTGTTGAAAGGAAGTAGGTGGTCTCACCATGGATCAAGAACGAATGTGGCAAATCATTGCGAATGAATTGCAAATTCATCCGACACAAGTAAAACGAAGTGTAGAGTTGATGAATGAAGGAAATACCATCCCTTTTATCGCCCGATACCGTAAAGAGATCACGGGCGAACTGGATGAAGAACAGTTGCGACAAGTTGAAGAACGTTATCGATACTTGACTCAGCTGAATCAACGAAAGCAAGAAGTGATCCGGCTGATTGATGAGCAAGGGAAATTAACGGATGAACTCAGAACCAAAATAGAACGAGCCAACAAATTACAGGAGATTGAAGATTTGTATCTCCCTTTTCGCCCAAAGAGAAGAACCCGTGCGCTCCAGGCAAAAGAAAGGGGCTTAGAGCCGCTGGCGAGGGAAATGTTGGTGAGCCAAGATCCCCACGAAATACGGGAGCAGGCGCTAGAATACGTGAATGAAGAATTAGGGGTGGATGGTCCAGAGGCCGCCTTACAAGGTGCGATGGATATTTTAGCTGAAGAGCTAGCTGAAGACGCTGAGATTCGCAAATGGGTTCGGGAGTTTACTTGGCGGACTGGACAGATCCAGTCGAAAGCAAAAGATCCTAAGCAGCGTTCTGTCTATGAAATGTATTATGACTATCATGAGCCTGTCCACACCATTCCTTCCCATCGGGTATTGGCCATTCACCGTGGTGAACGCGAAGAGTTTCTCAAGGTCAAAATCATCGTTGACGAAGAAGCCATTTATCAAAAGTTGGCGACGTGGTTTCCGTTTCCTCCTCATGAATACTTTCAACAAATCATTCAGGATAGCTATAAACGGTTAATCGCTCCCTCGATCGAGCGAGAAGTACATACGATGATGAGAGAAAAAGCCGAGGAACAGGCGATCCATATTTTCTCCACGAATTTACGTCAACTGTTATTGCAACCCCCGATCCGTGGAAAATATGTGCTCGGCATTGACCCTGCTTATCGGACAGGTTGTAAATGGGCAGTGGTGGATGATACTGGAAAGTTGTTAAAGGTAGGAGTGATCTATCCAACTCCGCCGCACAATCAAGTCGCCGAAGCCAAACAGACTGTTCTCAACTTGCTCCATACTTATCCTATTGAAATTATTGCGATCGGAAATGGGACTGCGTCGAGAGAAACGGAGAGCTTTGTTGTCAAAGTAATCGAAGAGGCAAAGAAAAAAATTCATTATATCATTGTCAATGAAGCGGGAGCCAGTGTCTACTCGGCATCCAAACTAGCTAAAGAAGAGTTTCCTGATCTGGATGTGGCGGAGCGAAGTGCTGTGTCCATTGCTCGCCGCCTACAGGACCCGTTGGCTGAGCTGGTTAAAATCGATCCCAAATCGATTGGAGTAGGTCAGTATCAACATGATGTTTCCCAAAAGCGACTAAGCAATAGTCTGACTTCTGTCGTCGAGTCGGTGGTCAACTATGTTGGGGTTGATGTGAATACCGCTTCCCCATCTTTGTTGCAATACGTATCGGGGATTAACTCGACCGTAGCCAAAAACATCGTCAAGAAAAAAGAGGAGATCGGTCGTTTTACCAATCGCTCGCAGCTTAAAAAAGTACCGCGGCTAGGGGAAAAGACATATGTTCAATGTATTGGTTTTTTGCGAGTGATCGAAGGAGAAAACCCCTTGGACAAGACACCGATCCATCCAGAATCCTACCCTATTGTCGAAAAGCTATTTCAACTGATCGGAGTGGAGATCGATCAGATCGGTAGTGAAAAGTGCAATCGATTGCTTCAAGAATTGGATGTAGAGAAAACAGCGCAGGAGCTGGATTGTGGTCTGCCGACGCTGCGCGATATTATCGAAGCACTACTTCGACCAGGGCGCGATCCACGGGAAGAACTGCCGCCTCCTCTCCTTCGTTCGGATGTATTGGAGTTAAAAGATTTAAAAGTGGGGATGCAGCTCAAAGGGACCGTTCGAAATGTGGTGGACTTTGGGGCATTTGTCGATATCGGACTTAAAAATGATGGATTGGTACATATTTCAAAGCTCAGCAAACGATTTGTGCGGAATCCCATGGATGTTGTCAGTGTTGGCGATATTGTCGATGTATGGGTTCTGTCCGTTGATGAAGAGAGAGAACGGGTGGGATTAAGCATGATTCCAGTGCAAGAAGATCAAATGAGCGTTGTGAAGGAACACAAGCACTGATTGCAAACGTTGTGGACATCGCTGGTTTCATGTCGGGGCGATCCATTCCAGGAAGTTCTTTTTTAAGATTCCAATCGAATAACAAAAAATTTATTTGTCACATAGGATATCTTTTGAATGTACATCACTATTACTTAGTGGTGTATTTTTTTGGGTATTGAACCTTAAATGACCGTATTTACACAACAAAGTATAGGGATCCAAATATCCTTGTTTAGGATTAGGTGATTGTTAATGAAAATACTGAAGAAAATACCAAACATAAATGCCGATCGCGATGCCGAATTAATTAAAAATAAATGGAATCCGTTGAGAGAACCCAAGAGTGTAGGTAGTGCCATTTTATTGTCTATTCCGTTTATCATTATCAATGCGCTGATTTCGCTTGGGATCATAAATATTTTCTCCAGCGTTTCTTTGAGTGAATTTGGAATACAATCGAATGGTATATCCGTTACAATCGATTTAAGTATTATTTTTTGGTTGTTTTTATTGTTAGTGATGCACGAATTCTTTCATTTGATTTTGATTCCAAACTTTGCCAAATCAGAAAAAACATTTGCGGGGATTACCCTATTTGGAGGATTCGTGGTAACTGAAGAAGAAATTGCAAGAACACGATTTATCCTCATTACCGTTGCTCCTTTTGTAGTGATTTCGATCATATTACCAATTTTATTGGGAATATTCGGATTATTAACGACAACAATGAAGTTCTTAATAATACTAAATGCAATGGCATCTTCAGTCGATCTACTCACTTTTTTCCTTGTCATTTCACAAGTGCCCAAAAATGCAACATTGATCAGCAATGGACCAAAGACTTATTGGAAATCTGTACAAAAAGGATAGATCCAAGCAGGGATCACTCCTGTTAGCCTATCCTTTTTTCATCTTATCTCATATGTGACATGATGATTGAATATTTATTTATCGTATTTTCTGATTATTTCTTTCTGCTTTTGGTTTTATTATGATCCCATTTTTCGATAACGGTTTCTCTTCTTTATTCATGTGATATGGAATTTCTTTTTTTCGGAGCTGATTGTCGTCTAGGCATCCTCGGTTTTGTATGTGGGATTTCCTCTCTTTGGATCATTTTTCTCCTGATATGAAAACCAGCATTCATTTAAAAAGCGAATTTGTTTTTGATCCTTAATCAGAAAAGCGTGCCTCAATTGTTTCATTAGCCATCTAGGCAAGGTAATCCCCTCCTTTGCGCGCTCTTAGAAATAATTTATGAGGGTTAAGAGTTGTTTGTGTTACTATTTATCTGATAGGAATTCAATATAAAATGTTTTTATGAGAGTAATCAAACAAAACAGGATCTATTGCTTATTGGAGGTATTCGATGCATTTGGAAAATTGGTTTCAACGAGGAATGACCTTTCAACAATATGTGGATGGAATGAAATACAATCGTGAACGGATGTTGTCCATCTATGAGCGAGTGAAGCTATCTAGTGAAGAGCAAGCCTTTTTTGCCAAAGGAAAAGAAAAAAACTTGCGTATATTGGTGCTGACTGCAGACTGGTGCGGGGATGCCATGTTATGTATTCCGATTATAAAGAAGATCGCTGAAGTGGCCTCTTTTGATATGCGCTTTTTGATCCGCGATGAAAATTTGGAGTTGATGGATCAATATTTGACCAATGGAACCTCGCGCTCGATTCCTATTTTTATCTGGATCGATGAAGAGGGAAAAGAGCGGGCGGTGTGGGGACCACGTGCACCCGAAGTACAGGAAATGGTTAGTCAGATGATGGCTGATTTACCTAGCTCCGATGCGCCCGATTTTGCGAAAAAGCAAAAAGAGATGATACGTGAATTCTGCCTTCGTGTTTCTACAGACGAGAAAATTTGGGAGTCGGTGAAGAGAAGTGTTCAGGAAAAACTGGAGACGATTTTAAAATGATTGGGGGATTTAAGATGCGTGTTGGTTTTATCGGTTTGGGAATTATGGGGAGATCGATGTGGCAACATATTTATCGAGCTGGCTTTCCAGTCACTGTTTGGAATCGGACGAGAAGCAAAGCAGAAGAAGCGGTAAAGTTGGGAGCCGAGATGGCGGATTCTCCCAAAGAAGTTGCTGAGCGTTCCGATCTGATTATCACCATGGTGGGAGATACTCCCGATGTGCAACAGGTTGTAGAAGGGGAAGAAGGCGCATTGGCAGGGGCTCGTCCAGGATCGATTTTGATCGATATGAGTACGATCGCTCCTGAAGCAACTCGGCAGTTGGCGGCAGCAGCGGCTAAAAAAGGAGTAGCCATGCTAGATGCTCCAGTGAGCGGCGGAGATATCGGCGCGCAGCAAGGAACGCTATCGATCATGGTTGGAGGAGAAGCGGAAGTTTTGGAAAAAGCCCGTCCGGTTTTAGAACCGATGGCCAAATCCATCGTACATTGTGGACCGATTGGGGCAGGACAAACCGTTAAAGCGTGCAATCAAATTTTGGCAGGATTGACCCTGCTAGGGGTAGTGGAAGCTTTCGCCTTTGCGAAAAAGGCGGGAGTGGAGCTAGAAAAGATGCTGGAAGTGACAACACAAGGAGCAGCTAGTTCTTGGGCATTAGCCAACTATGGTCCGCGAATTATCCAAGGGGACTTAAAACCAGGCTTTTCTGTACGCTTTCAGCAAAAGGATTTGCGCATTGTTCTTCAAGAAGCAGAGCAAATGGAGCTCCCTTTAATGGGAACTGCTCTGGTACAGCAATTGCTTCGTGCTGTACAAGCCCATGGTGGCAATGAAGATGGAACGCATGCGTTGATCCGTATCATGGAACAACTCGGACAAGTAGAAATTTCTCCGAAAAAATAGTCAACTGGGGAAGATCGGACCCTAGCCATAAAAAGGACCATGCGGGGTCCTTTTTTATTTCTGCTAAAGTGAATGTCCAAGGTGTTAAATCGACAAGATAAGGGAAGAGAGTAAAGGAGGATGCACTTTGGAAAAGAAGACTTATTATGTTTCGCTCGACATGGGACCTCAAACAGGAATGATTCATGATCAACCTGACGATACCGATCCGGTATTTGACTTTGAAATTCAAGCCACAGAGGAAGAGATTAAAAGATTGGAACAACTGTTTTCATATATAGCGGAAAAGGATACAACCATCTTCTTTCAAGCGCATATCCCTTATCTGGATAAAGAGAAGATGGAAAAGAATAGTTATGATGAAGCATTGGCTGAGGTCTACCATTATATTTATGAACTGGGGACACCGGAGACAAAAAGAAGAATGAAAGAGTCGGGTATGATCATACAATGAAGTAAACAGAGATCAAGTATATGAAAACGCTTAGTCGTCCCTATACTTGATCTTCTTTATGTTTAGAATTATACTTTACTTATAAAAAAGCTAAATAAATAGGAGGAATCATTTGTGAAACCCCATTTTGGATCACACTCTGTAGCATCTCCACAAGTCACTCAACGGTTAGTACAACGTTCCTTCTCATGGATGTTCGTGGGTTTGACACTAACTGCTTTAGTGGCGATTGTTTTATCGATGAATCCAGAAGTACCTAAGATGCTTGTCGAAAATCGAGCTGTTTTTTGGGGAATCATCATTCTTCAATTGATAACTGTATTTGGTCTTTCTTTTGCGCTCAGACGCATATCAGCATTTGTCGCCACGTTTGCCTTCTTCTTTTATGCCGCACTGACCGGTGTGACGTTCACCTTAATTTTAGCGTTTTTTGACCTTGGGACAGTTGGCGCTGCCTTCTTTATCGCTGCTGGTATGTTTGGAGTTTCTGCTTTACTAGGTTATGTAACGAAAAGAGACCTCACCAAGATCGGCTCGATTGCTCTGATGGCGATTATTGGTATTTTACTGGCGACCCTTATCAATTTCTTTTTTCTGAAAAGTGGCTTGATTTCCCTGATTATCTCTTATGTGATCGTTGTTCTCTTCTGTGTCGTTACGGCTTATGATGTTCAGATGTTAAAAAATCTGAGCGCACAAGCCATGGATGAGAATACAGCGACGAAACTAGCCGTTTTTGGAGCTTTGATGCTTTATATTGACTTTATTGCCATCTTCCAAAACCTCATTTACATCTTAGGTAGTGATGATTAAAAAGGGTTCATGAAGTGTTGACGATAGAGCAATAAGGATGATCGCCAAGGTGCTTCGTTACGCCTTGAAGATCATCCTTTCTTGTTTGTGGATATATTTTTGACAGGAATATAACGCTTGAAAAAAACTTTAAAAAAACACTTGACGACAATAAAAAACCGTGCTAAATTGTAAGAGTCGCTTCGCAAGAAAAAAAGCAAAAAAAGCTATTGAAAAAAGACTTGCAAAGTGATTTAAAATGAGATATAATAAGTCTCGCCGTTAACAAATTAGGATTGTTCCTCAGTAGCTCAATGGTAGAGCGCCCGGCTGTTAACCGGTAGGTTGCAGGTTCGAGTCCTGCCTGGGGAGCCATGCGGAGAGATACTCAAGAGGCCGAAGAGGACGGTTTGCTAAACCGTTAGGGGGTTTATGCCCCGCGAGGGTTCGAATCCCTCTCTCTCCGCCATACGATGGCCCGTTGGTGAAGCGGTTAACACACCAGCCTTTCACGCTGGCATGCAGGGGTTCGAATCCCCTACGGGT
>JANWIG010000011.1 GCA_025449975.1 Thermoactinomycetaceae bacterium | reverse complement strand
GCAATGGTATAACCTGGGGTCGGTGCAGGGACGGGTGTATCTTCGGTCGCTGTGATCTGCCCACCTTCTTCGGAGGCATCATAAGCGGTCGCTACTACATCCATTTTCTTACAACCTTTTCGTTTGGGTTCCTCTGACTTCTGTTCTTTTTTGTTTTCCTCTTTCTTCTTCTCTTCTTCCTTCTTCTCTACTTTTTCCTCTTCTTTGGTTCCGACGCGGACTACTTTATCGACAGGGTCCACTTTGGAGACCAGCTCTCTTTCCACCGCTGGTTCACCATCGATAATCACGGGTGTACCATTTTTCAAAAGAGCGGTGACTTGATAAACTTCGACTCCCTTTTTCCCTTTGGTTTTGGTCACTTTTTTTCCTTTCGGCAGGGAAGGATCTTTCACTTCTTTTACTTTGTAATCGATCTTTTTGATTTCTTTGCTCACTTTGGTCTCTGCTTTGTCCAAGGTGATCGTCATTCCGCGACGAATGGGGGTATTTAATCCTGGATTTACTTGATCCCACTTGTTGACAGACACGTTCTCTTTTTGCAGAAACGCACCGACGGTCAATTCTGTCGTTTGGTATTGGCCTTGTTCCTTCCCATTGATCAACAACTTTACATCACATTTACAAGTGAACGTTGCAGTTGTCCGTTTCGATAACGGCTGATCCCAAGGAATATCAGAGACATACTCATGCTTTATCTTGTTGACATCTTGTCCGTCTTCTTCCAGTGCTTCCGCTAGGGTATCAAAGTATCCGGTAATCTGTAGCGTGCCATCCCGATCACTAAATGAGATCTGTACACTTTTTTCGAGGGCATAAGCAGCGGCAGCAGTTCCTGAAATCAGAATGGCGATAACGATAGCGATTCCAATAATAAAACTTTTTTTCATGTCATTCCCCCTGATGCATAAGCAAATCCTAAGCAGGGTCAGTGCTTAAATACAACTTGCTTCCAAACAAAACAACAACCGATGTATTTACTTTAAAAACATCAGCGTAATCTATATATAACTATTTTGTAGTTTAAACCATGAATAATCTTCGAACAAGCTACTAAAGTGGAGTGATACAAAATTGCAATGAATCGTTACCTATTTTGACAAACAATAAAAAAGTAAAAACCTGTAATCATTATATTACAGGTTTAAATTGGAAATTTCTATCAATTTGTCAGGGATTGGTCCCTTAGTTATTGGCTGGTGGACAAACTTTAATCTCTTTTTTTACTCTTCCCCAATCATAGGCTTCTCTTCTGGTTTCCATAAACACATCGATAATATTCCCTTTGACCTTTCCACCTGTATCGAGCGCTTCACCCCAGCCATAGCCTGGGACATAAATCCGCGAATGCATCGGGATTACATCCGGATCAACGGCAATCGCTCCACGGCGGACCGGTTCTCCTGATGCGGTGATATTCTCACCAGGATAATAAGTATAAGCTGTCACTTCGGCTGCCATCGTGCGACACCCTTTGGTGTCGGACTCTGAATCCGATTTTTCCTCTTTTTTCTCTTCTTTTTTCTTTTCTTTTGTTCCGATCTTTATAATCTTATCCTTTGCTTTGATCGTTTGTACTAATTTTCTCTCAGTAACGGGCTTTCCATTTTCGACAATTGGAACCCCATTTTTCGCGAGCGTTGTAATCTGATAGATTTTCTTTCCTGGTTTTCCTTCTTGAACAACTTTATCTTCGCCTTCGTATAGGGTATCATCTTTTTCTTTTTTCACTTGATAGTCAATTGTTTCAACTTCTTTTTGGATGATTCTTTCGACTTTATAGATTTGAACGGTCATTTCATCTGTGATTTTCTGTTCCAATTTGGGAGCAACTTCATCATACTGAGTCAATTCGATGTTTTGCTCTTTTAACATCTCGCCTACTGTTAATTTGGTAGTATGAAGTGTTTTTATATGTTTACCATTTTCGATGATCTTCACTTGACACTTGCAGGTAAGGGTTAGTTTGCTACCATCTTTGATCTTTTGCTCCCAAGGGATACTAGGCTCATATTTTTTCTTCAGGTGAGCAAGATTATATCCATTGCTTTCGAGAGCATCGGCAACAGTCTGATAATATCCGCTTAGCTTCCACTCACCTTGTTGGTCGCTAAAGGAGACATATACGTTTTTTTCCAAAGCCCACGCTGTAGCTGTACCCGTGATCATCACAATCATAGCTAGAAACCCAATAACAAACCACTTCCTCTTAGAAATCCGACTTCACCTCCGGTTGTTTCACCTACTAGGGGAAATATGGGAACATTATAGCAAACTTTATATGTACTTACTATGTCAAATAAATGTAAATTGACACTGATTTTGCTAAATATTCCCTATTCTCCGCCCAGTAGGGTTAAAAACGGGTTCGGGATGGGTCAGTGATTGTACTAGGTCCATAAATACTAACGGTTAATACTCCGCCTTTGACTGTGGAAACGATCAAAATCGGTTCAGATAGCTGGTTGGTAAAACGAAAATCCGGTCCGCCCCAAGAAACCGTAGCATCTCGGTTTTTTGGAACATAACCTACTTCTTTGCTATGACTTACCCGCTCAACAATCTTTAAGCCAGCTCGATCTACGCTGTTAAACAACGTCGATGAAGTTTGGCAAATCCCCCCTCCAATCCCTTCGCTATATTTTCCTTTGACAATAATGGTGGCGATCCGATAGCCTCGTTGGATCGTCCGGATTCCTACCACTTGGTTAAAAGAAAATGTTTCGTTGGGCATCAGGATATAGTGATCGATCGCTTTCGACGATAAATAAATATTCTGAGCTCTGCTTATTTTTTTCGGATTGAAAAAAGTTTGGTAGAAACCAAGCCGCTTCTCTTTCAAACGCATCGCTTTTTCCGTTGAGAGAATTGGCTCGGTATAAATTATGGGTAATTCCAATCGTTTATTCATATATTGATGAATATGATCCAATAAATTTTCGATCTTTTGCCGATCAACCTTTCTCCCCAACTGATGGGGAATTAATTTTCGCTCTTGAAAGGTAGCTGATCGTGGAGCCTTATTCACCTCTTTTTCGACAACCAGTGAAAGCCAACTACGAAAAGCTTGCCGATCCAACGTAGTCGGATCGATGCCATCAAAACCGACATCGCTTAAGGTCAATGTCCATTCCTTATCTTGAAAGGAAAAAGTAATATAAGGAGCTACTGCTGTTTCTTCTGGTTCCATGATCGGTGGTGCGAATAAAAACAAGGTGATGAGTAACTTCAATAACATCTTGATCACTTCCTTCCTTTCTATTTTGTACAAAGGCAGTTTGCTTATATTCACTTTTTGCGAATTGAAAAAAAAAAAGCCCCTCCAACTGATCACAGCTGAAGGGCTTAAACGAAATATTATTCTGTGGTTTTAAAAACAGCTAAATTTTGACATGCTTCAATAAAGGCTGAAAACAGTTTCTTCGCATAAAAATCAGTCGATGTCATGCATTCGGGATGCCATTGAACGCCTAAAATAAAGGGAGCTACAGTACTTTCAATCGCTTCGATTACACCGTCGTGCGAATAAGCTGATATGATCAGATCTTTACCTAACTTGCGAACCGCTTGATGATGAAAACTGTTCACACGGATCATTTGATCCCCTAAAATTTCTGCCAACAAAGAGGGCTGTTTAATTTCAATAAAGTGGGTAGCATAACTTTGAGGGGCTTTTTGCTGATGTTGAATAATATTTTCTTTTTGTGAATACAGGTCTTGATAGAGATCACCGCCGAGGGCGACATTTAAAACTTGACAACCGCGACAAATAGCAAAAATCGGTTTTTTCTGTTGAATAAATAGCTGAACCAGCTGTACTTCCGTGCGATCTCGAAGAGGGTCCACAGGTCCCAGCCCCATGTGTGGTTCTTCATGGAAAAAATTTGGATCCATATCCCCACCGCCTGAGAGTAAAAGCCCATCCAATTGTTCGGAAATCTGTTGCAATAAACGCTCATCCGATAAATGTGGAATCAACAGCGGAACGCCCCCCGCTTGAGTAATCGCTTCCGTATAATATTTTGTAAGTGTAAATCGTTTTTCTTCTTCGAGCGACATGGTAATCCCGATCAGTGGTCGCATCTAGTTCACCTCTATATTAAACTTATGTAATTTTCAATATATGCAAAAGGAAAAAAAAAGCGATACCTGCCCACCTGAGCGTGTACCGCTTGGTATTATTCATTCTGCCTCCTGCCTATTTCGGGCAGGAACTCGTTCGTTAAATAGGAACTTAATAGCATACAAGCCGGCTATTCCCACTAATGAATAAATCAAACGAGAGAATGCGGATGATGAGCGCACTACATCTCCACCAAAAATCGCGGCAACCAAATCCCATTGGAACAATCCGATTAACAACCAGTTAATTGCCCCAATAATTACCAACGAAAGTGCTAAGCGCTCCATGATTGCTCCTCCTTCCTGAAGAGTCAATCTTAGTATGTTTGAGCGCTCATTAAGTTATACGTCCGTTTGCTACCTTTTTTTCCCTGCGATTGTGCCAAATCGTTTATACTCTTCTGCAAGAAGATCAATCTCTTTTTTTAGCTCACTTACCATCTCTGCTTCAGGAATTTTACGGACAATTTTTCCATGCCGGAATAAAAGCCCCTCCCCACGCGCTCCAGCAATGCCAATATCTGCTTCCTTGGCTTCTCCTGGTCCATTGACAGCACAGCCTAAGACCGATACTTTGATCGGGGCCGCAATATTGGAAATATAGTCTTCTACTTCATTGGCAATCTGGATCAGATCAATCTCGATCCGTCCACAAGTCGGACAAGAGATCAAAGTGGCAGCATTGGCAGCCAATCCAAACGATTTCAACAATTCACGAGCTACTTTTATTTCTTCAACCGGATCAGCGCTTAATGAGATGCGAATCGTCGATCCGATCCCGAGTGATAAGAGGGCTCCCAAACCAGCTGCACTTTTGATCGTTCCCGAAAAGAGGGTACCTGATTCTGTAATTCCTAGATGCAATGGGTAAGGAAAAGCTTCCGCTGCTTTGCGATAAGCTTCAATCGCTAGCCGGACGTCAGAAGCCTTTAGGGAAACGATAATATCGTGAAAGTCGAGTTCCTCTAAAATCGAAATGTGGTACAAGGCACTTTCAACCATCCCATCAGCGGTAGGATATCCATATTTTTCTAATATTCTTTTTTCAAGTGATCCCGCATTTACTCCAATGCGGATCGGAATCCTTCGCTCTCTGGCGGCTTTGACCACAGCTTCTACTTTTTCTTTTTTTCCAATATTCCCTGGATTAATGCGAATTTTATCTATACCGCCTTCGATCGCTTTTAGCGCCAAGCGATAATCGAAGTGGATATCAGCCACTAACGGAATCGATATTTCCTTTTTGATTTCAGCAATGGCTTCAGCCGCACGCAGATCTGGGCAAGCTACCCGTACAATTTGGCAACCCGCTTCAGTCAAACGATGGATTTGAGCGACTGTTGCTTTTACATCATGGGTTTTTGTCATGGTCATACTTTGAATAACGACTTGATCATTTCCACCAATTTGGATATCTCCAACCATAACTGGTCTTGTTTCGGTACGATGATACATGAAGCGTTCGCCCCTTTAAAATCTAACTTCAAAGAAATCAACCATTTTTCCCCTTTTCATTGTAGGGTAAACTTCATTAAAGTGGATGGTTGATAAAAATCTTATGCCAATCAGTATATCACCATCTCCGAAAACAAAAAAGGAGCGAAATGCTCCAAATCAAAGAAAGTTACATTTTTATTTTTTATTTATATATGCAACTAAGGCTGTTTTCCCTGGGAGGATCTCATTCAGCTCTTGCTCGAGCTTGGTAATTTTCTCTAGAACTTGTGGGTATTGCTTCGCCTCTAGTAGCTCAAATTGATCTTCTGGATGTTGTCGATTCATTTTTCGAACCACCTCGTATTTGTGAACGTTGCTTTGCTAAAAATAGTTTGATGACGACCGGAAGCAAACCAAACCAGCGACTGGACCACGGTTCTTTTTTGGCTTTTTTTAGCTCTTTTCGGTCTTGGCGAGGCGTTTCAAGATACCAAAGCATTCTCTCCAGCAAATAACTGATCCATTCTCGAAAGGACATACCGATTCCACCTCAATGGTAGGGTGACCTTTTTTCCGTGATTTTAAACGTTCGCAAGAATTTCTTTTAAAACCTCATCGACGGTCAGTCGGCTCGTGTCGATCCGTAGATCGGCAAAATCATATTTCCCTTGCCGTTCTCGATATATTTGCTTAATTCGGTTATGTAGGTCCCCTTGAAGGAGAGGTCTTGTTTGATCATTTTTTAGCCGTTTGGCGATCGTTTGAGGATCGGCATCGAGATGGATCACAAAACCGTGCTTTTTCATCCTCTCTCGGTTGACTTCTCTAAGAACGATCCCGCCTCCCGTAGTGATGACAGAGGGCGGAGAATCGGTTAGAAGAGTTTGGAGTACAGCGGTCTCTTCATCGCGAAACGCTTCTTCACCATATTTGGCAAAGTAGTCCGCAATCGAATACCCCCACTTTCCTTCGAGAAATTGGTCCGTATCGATCCAAGGTCGCTCTAAGACGCGAGCCAATCGTTTTCCTACGGTTGTCTTTCCTGTTCCCATCAGTCCGATCAAAAGAATATGTCGCTTGTTCATCTGTTTTATATACTCCTATCTTCTGTAGTATTGTTGCTAAAAGATTGGTCTGTTTGAAATGATCTTCTCTTCTTGCTTCCATTCATCGAGGGTAATGGTATATTACTCATCTCTTCGATCAGAACGCTTTTATAGTAACATCTTTTTCCGCTATTTTTCTTCATTTACTAAGAATGGTTTCTTTTTTACTTGGACAGTGATGGTCTGTTTGACGTTTTGACGAGCGTAGGCAGTTGCTGTGACCGCGATCTTTTCGGCATCGATTTCTTTGGCTTGTGTGACCACTCTGATAGAGCCAAACTGTTTTTGCAGCGTAAGATTGGGGTTGTTTTGTTGAGAAAGAGCTTGTTTGGTATAAGCGATCCCGCTTTCTGCTGCATATTGGGCTTCAATCATTTCAAAATAGAGTTGTTCCAAGCGATCGGTCCGCTTCAGTTCGGCGATATTCATGGTAACAAAGAAACTCAAAAACAACGATCCAACCAAAACAATGGGAAGCAACGCTCCTCGTTCAGCTTTCATCGTTTTTCCTCGCAGTAATATAGGTTTCCATGATTGCCACTACCTTCTTTTTCTTTAGATAAATGGTCATGGCGACGCCCTGCTGATCAGGAGTGAAAAAGACTTGATCGACATATTGCAAAAGAACGGTATGACCTTGGAAATGAGGGGAATCCACTTGCTTTCGTTGCCGGACGATTTGACCTTTCTTCTGCTCATAGCGAACCGTTTCCCCTGTAGGCAATTCAAACAACAGCGCCCCTTGCTGTACACGAAACTGATTGGCTGTTTTCAATTCTCTTTGGGCAAAGCTGAGAAAAGTGAGGTATTCCCCTCGCAATCGTTGCTCTTCAATTTGCTTGTCTACTTCTTGCCTCAATAGTTGGGCGGCAAAAAAAAAGACCGGTATGACCATGGAGATCATCATTAGCGAGAGAATCGCTTCAAGATAGATCGCTCCTCGTTCTGAACGAAGCGATGGGTGACCAGCTTTTTCTGTTCGGTTTTTGAAGATCTTTCCCATTGGATTTGGACCACGATTTCCCATAGGTTCTCTCCTCGCAAATGGATGACTGATTTGAGATAAAAAAATTGCTGCGGAACAGATCGGCTTCGTTTTTTCTCTTCTTTTTCCATCTCTTTTGCTGCAAATGAAGCGAGCGTTTTCTCCATCTGTTGTTGTAAATAGTGCTTGGCCTCGGTTTGGATCGCCCGTTCGATCGCTTGCAGACGAAGCTCTTGGACGAGGGGAAAGAGACAGGCGAGAAAGACACCGACAACAAACACGGTGACGATACTTTCTATCAATGTAAACCCCCGTTCGGTTACCATGATTTGACCAGCTCCACTTTGGGACGTCCTGAAGCCACCTGAATGCGAATCTCTCCCATCAAGCGGTCGTGTCGATATAGCTGGACTGTTCCGCCTCGCACTTGCCCTGTCTGGTGAAAAACGACCGTCGATTGCGGATAGTTGGTTTTCAACTGGTAACGATCCGGCAACACCGTTTCTCTCCTTAGCTGATCCGCTTCGACTTGAAGTTTGTTTTTTCTAAAGCGAACCAAAATCGCTCTCTCCTGACTGATCGCCTCCATTTGTGCCAGCTGCAATTCGCTCGATAGCATATGAAGCAACAGATTTCGTTCTCCTCTTTCCCCGAAGGCAAGCATGTTGGGGATAGCGATTAGCAGAAAAGTGCTGATGATAAACAAAAGAAAAACCAGCTCGATCAGGCTCCACCCTCCCTCAAGCGGTTGCCTTGTCATTTTTGACATTTGACTCTCTGTTCACTTGGGACATTGGGATCTGAAGAGAGGACATAGACTCCTTTTCCACCCGGGCATTTAGGAACCGAATGCAAGAATTTCTGTTTCACAAGCTCGTCGACTGTTTTCGGATATTCGCCGTATTCCAAATAGTATTGGTCTGCTTGACTACTGATCAATTGGCGATTCACTTGATCCGCTCGAGCGATGGCAGTTTCCCCGACTGATTTGAAGTTAGGAAGCGCAATCGCAATGATGATGCCGATAATAAATAAAACAATCACCATTTCAATCAAGGTAAAGCCTTGTTCATGATTACTTTTCTTTATCACCTACTTGACTCCTTTCGTTTGAAGATCCGTCAGATCGACTGAACCAGCTGCAACAATGGTAAAAATAAGATCAGGACAGCAAAAGCAATAAAAAAGCCAATCAGACAAATGAGCGCCGGTTCCAGTCGGCTGAGCCAACGTTCGGTCTTTTCTTTGATCAACATTTCCGTCCCCTTCGCAATGGCTAGTAGCGACTCATCCAAGCGTCCAGAGGTTTCCCCTATTGCGATCAACCTAGCAAAGGAAGGAACAAAGAGCTGCGGATGAAGCCGTTTAATCGATTGGTTCATCGGTAGACCTTGCGCAATTTGCCCTTTTAGCCAGCGCAGTTGTCTGCTTAAATATCCCCACGGGGAGATGCAAGCGACCAACTCCAAGGCAGTCAGCAGTGGGACACCTGCTCGCAGCAACGAACCCAGCTGGATGGCTACATAGTGGGTAAAGCGAAATCGTCCAATATGCCTGAGTACCGGACAATACAACAGCGGCTGATGCCAATCATATCCTTTCGCCTTGGCGTATTTTAAGCCCAAAATGCCAAGGAGCAGCAGACTGATCCCGATGAGAAGAAGAGTAGGAAGAAAAGCCACGGAATCTAGCAGCCAACGTGTGAAGACCGGCAGTTCGATTCCCATCGATTGATAGAGCTGCCTAAAACGCGGTAACACAAACAGAGTAAAAAAGAGAAAAGAAGCCATGGCGAGAAGAAAAACAAACAAAGGATATGTATAGGCTTTTTTTATTTCGCGCACAAATTGCTCTCTCGCCTGATAAAAGGACTGGCACTGGCGAAACCCCCACATATAATCTCCATGCTCCTCTGCCGCGCGAATAAAAGAGACAAACAAGTCTGGAAATTCTTCTTCGAGCAATGCATCCGATAGCCGTCTCCCATGTTCAAGATGTCTGATCAGTCTCGTCAGCAAGGGAACGGGCAAGATCTTCTGTTCTGCCAGCAAGTGCAAACAGTTTAGGAGCGGGATCCCACTTTGCAGGAGATGAACCATTTGTCCACTAAAGAAGGCGAGTTGCTCCGCAGACCATTTTTTCTTTCGTCTAGACAATCCCCATCACCCTCTCTCCCTCCGCTCTGCTCGTCAATCCCTGCCGAATTTTTCGGTGGATCGCCTCTGCCAACGGAATGACACCTTCTCTTCGAAGATATTGGCGAAAAGTCGTCACCGCTGCTTTCTCGCTAATCAGCTGGCGAAACGTTTCGGTCACCTCAACCACCTCAAATACACCTGTTCGCCCCAAAAATCCGGTCTGTTGACATTCCAAACAGCGCTGTCCAAAGCAGTTGGGACATTTTAAACGGATCAGACGCTGGGCAATCAATCCGGTGAGAGCCGCAGCAAGGCGATGCGGATCCAAGTGCATCTGCAGCAGTCGCATCACCGCTTGAGCGGCATCACTCGTATGCATCGTAGTTAAAACCAAATGTCCCGTTAAGGCGGCTCCCAAAGCGACTTCCGCCGTTTCCAAGTCACGAATCTCCCCAATCATAATCACGTTGGGATCTTGCCTTAAGATCGCCCGCAATCCTTCCGCAAAAGTAAAACCAACCTTGGGGTGGATCTGCACTTGATTGATGCCGTTCAATCGCAGCTCGATCGGATCTTCCAGGGTGACGATATTGACATTTTCTTTGTTTAACAGCTGCAGGATCGCATAGAGGGTCGTTGTTTTTCCCGACCCTGTCGGACCAGTCACGATCAATAAGCCACTGTGCCCTTTTAGCCAACGGATCAATTTTAGCTGATCTGTTTTTTCCATCCCCAACATCGGCAATGAAAATTGCTCTGACTGGTCTGGAAATAAGCGCAACACAATTTTTTCACCAAAACGCGTTGGCAAGGTAGAGATTCGCAGATCATATCTTTTTTGGGCTTTCTGAAAAACAAATGAGCCATCTTGTGGCAATCTGCGCTCCCCAATATCTAGCTGTCCCATAATCTTTAGCCGTGAGACGATCGCCGCACTGTCCTTGGATGGGATCAGATCTGTCTGTATCAGTAACCCATCGATCCGCTGTCGGACACGCAATCCTTCCAACATTGGCTCGAGATGGATATCGCTAGCTCGGTGAGCAATCGCTGCTTCAATCAATTTGGAAATATAAGCAACCACATTCAAGCCAAGCGCTCTCCTTTCCCATTTTATTGAAAATTTCGATTTTATTTTTAAAAAACCTTCTCTTTTTCACGTTTTATCTCACTAAATATGTCGTTCTTTAGGTATATTTTTTCGACAAAATTGGCAGGATAACTAACGTAATGGGAAGTAGCCAAGCGGTAAGGCAACGGACTTTGACTCCGTGATGCGTAGGTTCGAATCCTGCCTTCCCAGCCAATCCATACATGAATAAAGTCCCTGAAAAAATGGTCGCCTACTCTGGATTGCCGATAGAGCAGGCGACCATTTTATTTTAATGATACATCCAAGGTATATGTCCTCTAGCCTAACTTCCTTTTTAATTTGGCAATGTCCGCTTCGTGTAGATTGAGCCTACGCTCAAAGCGGTCATCTTGCTGAAGGGATAACTGAAGCACTTTTCGAATATCCTCAAGAGAGGAAACAATCACGTTTAGCTTGTTGTCGATCTGATCCAAGCGAATGTTTGTCCTCTCTTCCAATGCATCCACAAACGATTTTATCAAAACATCTCCCACTTCTGCCTTATCTTCTACTGTCACAGCAACTTCATAGACAGAATGGATCGCTTCCCTCGTCCTTTTCTCGGAATCGATTAACATCTGTTTGGTCACTGTATTTTCTTTCATATAAGCGATATCGTTTTGTATCGATTGCAGTATCCTTTTCAAGTCATCCATGCAAATCCTCCCCACGAATGATCGATGATTCCCTTTCCTACATTTTAATATATTTTTATAGAATATTCCAAAATTTGATTAATATGGAATCAAAAGAATTTTTTAAAATAACCCATCGTTTTTAGATCTTCCATATGATTTGCTTTTTTCCTTCTTTGGGATTAACAACAGGGAGGCTTCAGCATTCTTGTTTACGATTTGGCTGTTTTCTATGCAGGTCAATAAAGTTGACCACTTCTCACTTATTTTGGTAATAAAACAAGAGCTGGCGCCTGCCCTGTCTTTCATACAGAGCTGGCGCCTGATCTATTTTACCGATCTGCGTTAAGATGGGCTTGCCTTCTCTTTGATTTCATCTTTGGCGATATTGATCAATAGCTTGAGGCGGTTTACCTGGTTCACCTTGCTGATATTGGCATCGTAGTCAATCGAAATGAGGTTTGCTGTCGGATATTCCTTTTTGATTCCGTTGAACATGCCTCTCCCGATGATATGATTGGGTAAACATCCAAATGGCTGCACGCAAACAACATTTTTGACTCCAGATTCCATCAGCTCCGCAATCTCCCCTGTCAACAACCAGCCTTCCCCCATCTGATTTCCGATGCTCAAAAAGCGTGATGCTTTTTTGGCGATCTCTGAAATCTCTAAAGGAGCTTTAAAGCGCTTGCTTGCCAAGAGTGCCTCCCGTACCGGACGACGGTAATATTCGATAACCTGAATCGCTATTTTCCCAATCACTTCTTGCCACTTTGATTTTCCCAAATGCGTGACCATGAATTTTCGACTATACAGATCATAGAGGAAAAAGTCAATAAAGTCTGGAAGAACCGCTTCTCCGCCCTCTGACTCGATGATTTCAATCAATTGATTATTGGCATAAGGATGGAATTTAACAAAAATCTCACCCACGATCCCGATGCGCGGCTTTCTTTTCCAGTCTACTTCGATTTGGCTGAAATCGGCAATGATCTCTCGAATCACTTTCTTATATTTGCGCATTGAGAAATCTTCTAAAAGCTTCTTGCTACGTTCCAGCCACTTCTTATAAACTTGCTCCGTACTTCCTTTTCTCCGTTCATAGGGACGGACGGCGAGTTTCAGACGCATCAATAAGTCACCCAAACAGACTCCGATCACCATGTCTTTTACCAGCGATAGGGAGAGCTTAAAACCGGGCTGGTTCTCTTTCTCCAGTCCACTCCCATTTAAAGAGATGACAGGAACTTGTGACATTCCAGCATCTCGTAAGGCTTTCTTAAGCAGGGCAAAATAGTTGGTCGCCCGACATCCTCCGCCTGTCTGCGACATAATCACCGCTGTCCGTTCCAAATCAAACTCTCCATTCTTTAGCGCACGAACCAATTGACCGATCGCAACCACCGCTGGATAACAAGCATCATTGTTCACATAGCGCAAACCTTCTGTCACATCGACATCTTGGACTTCTTTTAGCAATCTGAAATCATAACCATTAAGATTAAAAGCCTTTTCTAGCAACTCAAAATGCGTAGGCAGCATTTGCGGGAAAAGAATGGTATATCTTTCTTTATCCCTTTTTTCAAATCGCGGGGTTTTTCTTTTCGCTACTTTCGTTTTATGTTTCAGTTCGGGGTGTTTTTCCCTCTCCTTAATCGCCGCAGCTAAGGAACGAAGGCGAATACGGGCTGCTCCTAAATTGCCGATCTCATCCATTTTGATCCAGGTGTAGAGCTGATTGTCTTGTTCCAAGATTTCTTGTACAGCGTCCGTCGTAATGGCATCCAGTCCACAACCAAAAGAGGTAACTTGCAAAAGTTCAAGACTAGGCTCTTTCTTCACAACATCCGCGGCTTGATATAAACGAGAATGATAAGTCCACTGATTGACCACATCTACTTTTAAATTCGGATCTGCCAGATGGGCAATCGCATCTTCAGTCAGGACTGCCATCCCCAACTTATTGATTTCATCTGGAATCCCATGGTGAATAGCCGGATCCATATGGTAAGGATGTCCCGAAAAAACGATGCCTTTCTTCTTTTCCTCTCTCAGCTTAGTAATGACTTCCTCACCGCGGTTATGTAGCCTCTCTTTATAAGCATCTTTCTCCTCTTTTGCTTTTTTAATCGCTCTTTTGATCTCTGACTTCGGAATCTCTTTAAAGCATTCACTTAAACTCTTTACGAGAGCGGAAAGGTTATCCAAGGTGACGAATGGATTTAAATAAGTCACTTGATGCTCCGTGAAAACTTGCTCCAAATTGACCCGAATCACTTCTGGATAGGAAGCAACAACCGGACAATTGTAATGGTTTTGCTGCGTAGGGCTTTCATGTTTTTCAAACACAACCGAAGGATAAAAGATCGTTTTGACACCTTTTTCGATTAAGTTTAGGATATGACCATGTGTCAATTTCGCCGGATAACACACGGACTCCGAAGGGATCGTTTCGAAGCCTTTCTCATAAATCTCTTTGCTCGAAGGATCCGATAAGACCACCTCAAAACTTAACTCAGTAAAGAAACGATGCCAAAACGGATAATTTTCATACATATTTAGCACACGTGGGATACCGATTTTTCCTCGCTCTGCTTCTTTTCCTTCTAAGCAGACACGATGAAATAATTTATCTAATTTTTCTTCTACCAAATTGGGACAGCGACTCTTTGTCTTTTGTTTCCCTGCCCCTCGTTCACAACGGTTTCCCATAATGAAGGAGCGTTTGCCAGGAAATTTATTGATCGTAATGGGACAATTATTTTCACAGATCCCGCAGTGTCGATGAAAAATCCGAACTTTAAAGTCCGTCAATTTATCTGCCGGCAGAAGCGTCGATTTTGCTTGTCCATCCCATCTTTCTTTGGCGATCAAGGCACAACCATAAGCCCCCATCAATCCTGCCAAATCGGGACGAACCACTTCTTTGCCTGTGATTTTTTCAAACGATCGTAAGATGGCGTCATTGAGGAAGGTTCCTCCTTGCACCACGACATGTTGCCCCAGTTGTTCCACTGTTTTTAACTTAATCACTTTATAAATCGCATTTGAGATAATGGAATGAGCCAAACCCGCTGAAATATCAGGGATGGTTGCCCCTTCTTTTTGTAATTGCTTTACTTTTGAGTTCATAAAGACGGTGCATCGGGAGCCAAGGTCTGCTGGCGCCTGTGCCATTAAAGCCATCTGGGAAAATTCCCGCACATCTTTTCCTAACGTTTCGGCAAAACTCTCTAAAAACGAGCCACAACCGGATGAACAAGCTTCATTAAGTAAAATCTGATCGATGACCCCGTTTTTTATCTTGATACACTTCATATCTTGACCGCCGATATCGATAATAAAATCGACATCCGGCTGGAATTTTTTCGCCGCTGTATAGTGGGCAACGGTTTCAATTTCACCTTCATCGATTTCAAAAGCAGCCTGTATCAATTTTTCTCCATAGCCTGTTACGGTTGAGCGAACAATTTTCACATCTTCTGGAAGGATTTGATAAAGAGAGATAAGTCCTGTACGAACGGTTTCCAGCGGATTCCCTTTATTCTTCTCATAAAAGCGATATAGAACCTCATCCTCTTCTCCGATCAACACCATTTTGGTCGTTGTCGAACCGGCATCAATTCCTAAAAAAGCATTTCCCGAGTAGGTTTCTAGCGGTTTTTGCTTTACTTTTGCGCGATCATGTCGTTTTTTGAATTCCTCATATTCCTCTGGCGAACGAAAAAGAGGAGGCAGCCGCTTCGGATCTTTCAGTTGAGGCGCTTGACTGCGATTTTCAAGGAGTTGAATCAGTCTTTCGATCGCGATCGATTCATTTTCTTTGCTTTCCAGCGCAGCTCCAATCGCTACATAATAATGACCGTCTTGGTTATGCAAAACATGTTCCGCTCGCAAATTCAATGTCTCGACAAATCGTTTTCTCAATTCAGATAAAAAGGTCAGCGGTCCACCTAAGAAAGCGACATTCCCGCGAATCGGTCTTCCATTTGCTAGACCCGCAATGGTTTGATTGACAACAGCCTGAAATACCGATGCAGCGAGATCCTCTTTTCGCACGCCCTCATTCATCAGGGCTTGTATATCCGTTTTGGCGAATACACCACATCTGGAAGCGATCGGATAAATTTTCTTCGCTCCTTTGGCTAGTTCATTCAGTCCGGCGGCATCGGTATGAAGCAAAGAAGCGATTTGATCAATAAAAGCCCCTGTTCCTCCAGCGCAGGCGGCATTCATTCTTTGCTCAATGCCATTTGTTAAATAAATGATCTTCGCATCTTCACCGCCAAGCTCGATAATCACATCAATATCCTTCTCCGTTTTTTTTACGGCCTCCGTACAAGCGACAACTTCCTGAATAAAAGGAATTCCCATCGGTTCACACAAGCCAAGACCTGAAGAACCGCTTGCATTCATCTTTAATTGTGCATGGGGAAATTGTTCTGCCACCAGATTTAATAGCTCTAAAGTTGTATTTTTTATCTCTGAAAAATGTCTCTGGTATGATTTAAAGACAATTTCATTCCGACTGTTTAATACAACGAGTTTTGCGGTAGTTGAACCAACATCAAGTCCCACTTGAAGTTCCATATTTCTCCCTCGCTTTTAATGACAAGGTATCGAATCCCTTTATTATTTTGTTTTTGTCTCTTGAAAATAGCGCTCCAATAAAAGTTCAATTCTACTATCCTTGTCGGTTAACGGAAAACCCATCACTTTTTCATACAATGGTTCGATCAATACAGGTAAAAAAGCAGCACCGATTAAATGTGAAGTCATGATCATAAGCGTTTCTGGATCTGTCTCGCCCGTTAATTGTTCAATGGTACGTTGCATCTTTTTTAATCCAATGGCTTTAATAAAACGGATACACTCATGATGGCTATCAAATAGCCCCGCTTCTTTATCCATAATTTTCCGTAAAATAAATGGATATTGATGATAGACATGAATGTATTGGATCAAGAAGCGTTTTAAGCGTTCTCTCGGCTCGATTGAATCATCATCCAATATAGCAAATGATTCCTTAAAAGAATTAGCTATCATCTGAATGATTTTATTCATCAACTTATCTTTCGAACCGAAATGATAGTTGATAAGGCTTACATTCACATCTGCTTCAGAAGCGATCTTTCGCAGCGTGATCCCTTCAAATCCCTCTCTTTCTATCAAGTTCAATGTGGCTTCCAAAATCAGTTCTTTCTTTGAACACTCCCGTTCTTCACCATGATTCATAATTGATCCCTATTTAAAAGAATAGATTGAACAATGTTTTAAACACTGTTTAATTTAAATTTACTAAAGTATTTGTCGTTTGTCGACAAACATTATTTTGAAACACGTTTTCCTTCATTAAAGAAACCACTTCTGAAAGCAAAGATTCAGAAGTGGTTGGTCAAAGGAATACGGATCAAAGTTTTTTATATTGTTTTCTGGCTCGTTTCCATCCGTTTACGAACAATCATTCCAACTACCAATACAGCTACCGCTAAAACAATCGGGATCACTTTTTCTATCATATCAATGGTGATCCAGTCTTTGACATATTTGTCACCGACAATCAAATCTCCGGCCGTATAACCTAAGATCGCCGCTCCAATATAGACAATCCAAGGAAATTTATTCATAATCGTAGCGATTAATTTACTACCCCACATAATAATCGGGATACTAAGAGCTAGTCCAAATATTACCAAAAAGACGTTTCCATGAGCCGCCCCAGCCACAGCCAACACATTATCTAGACTCATTACAACATCGGCAATAATAATCGTTTTGATCGCACTGCGCAAGCTATTGACGGGGGAAACATCGGCATGTTTATCATCTTTTTCAATTAAGAGTTTCACGGCAATCCATAATAAAAGCAAACCTCCTACCGTCATCAACAAGGGGACTTTGAGCAGGTAGGTTGCTATCATGGTGAGTGCGGCACGTAGAACAATAGCGACAGCAGTTCCTAAGAGAATCGCCTTTTTCCGTTGTTCAGCTGGCAGGTTACGAGCAGCCATTCCAATTACAACTGCGTTATCTCCACTTAACACAAGGTCTAGGATAATAATATTGACGAACCCAATCCAAAAACTAGTTTCCATATTCTCCTGCTACATCCATAGACAATATAAAAAACCCGTCCGCCACCCTCCTTTGCCTATGATTACTAAATGTAGCAGTCACTCCCCCCTTTTATTCGACCTAAAATGAACCAACACATGGATCCTCGAATCTTCTTTTCTATCCGCTCTCGATCGATTCTTACTATGTAAAGACTATGATTAAAATAAGTTTCGCATCACTTTACCCATTCGATTCGAGACCATCTGCTTAAAATCTAACGTCCATCTTCTCCGATCTTCCCAAGTCGATTCCATAAAATCTATCTATCCAACCAATCCTTTTCCTCGCAAAACGCTCCTCAAACAAATTTATACCGAGCTAAACGAAGTTATTTTCACTCAATATTAAAATTTAAGCTATTACAACATGATAAAAGCTGATTTTCATCTCCCTTACCAAACTTATTATCATTCTCAATCAACGCTATTCACGGCCCCTCTTGTTTCAAAACCCAACACGTGGCATCTAGATGAAAAATAGAAGAATATGTCCTTCTGGATTCCACCCCTTTTCCATCGTCCCCCAACCACGCACTTTGAATCTTTCAGCATATCTAACAACGAATTGGTTGGCAATGTTCGTGCAAACTGAAGAATCTCCTTTTCGAAATCAGGATATTTTTTCCTACATATATTATAAAACTATTCGCAAGTATATACACGTGGTTTTATTTGGATGGATTGGTACGGATCTCCAGAACAACCATCCGCTATTGCTTCGACTGCTATTTTCTCTCTACCGTTTCGATCCGATCGCTTAACCCATCGGATGGCGAACACTCGATCAGTTAAGTTGATCCCTTACAACTTCGCTTTTCCGATCCAAGTTTGTTAAATTCTTTTGACAGGCGGAAGTATTTTCCTCTTTTATCATCGATCCTTCATCTGTCTAACAGATGGCATCGTTACGAGAAATAGGAAAACGTTTCTGGTGATTCTGGTTTGACTTCAATCATCTCCGTTTGCTCCACCGCTTCTTTAATCAAGCGATCCATGTCAAGTCTGCTTTCCAGTCGGCTAGCCACTTCTTTCTCCGGTTTTGTTTTTGGTGCTTTCGGTAAAAAGACGGTACAACAATCTTCATAAGGCAAAATCGAGGTTTCATAGGTGCCAATTTTTTTGGAAATCGTGATAATCTCCTGTTTATCCAAGCCAATCAAGGGACGTAAAATCGGAAGATGGGTGACCGCATTGATCGTATTCATGCTTTCCAATGTCTGACTAGCCACTTGTCCTAAGCTTTCCCCCGTTACCAGCGCCAATGCTTTCCGACGCTGAGCGATGGCTTCAGCAATTCGTAACATCATCCGTCTCATAATCGTAATCGAGTACGATTCGTAACAATGTTTATTGATCTCTGTTTGAATTTCGGTAAAAGGCACCACATGTAGACGAATCTTTCCGCCAAAACGCGTTAAAATCTGCGCTAGGTCAATCACCTTTTGCTTTGCTCGCTCACTTGTATATGGATAACTATGAAAATGGATCGCTTCTAATTCCACCCCACGTTTTAGGGACAAATATCCCGCTACAGGGCTATCGATTCCTCCTGATAATAGAAGCAATACCTTCCCGCTCGTTCCAACAGGTAGACCACCGAGCCCGGGAACATCTTTGCCATAAACATACGTGCCTGTTGAGCGAACTTCGACATAAACGCTGAGATCCGGCTGATGCACATCGACCCGAATCGGCTGTGCATTGGCAAGAATATGCCCACCGATCTGCTGGTTTAAGGCCAATGAACGGATCGGAAATTTTTTATTGGAACGCTTGCTAACGACTTTAAATGTCTGGACATTTTTTTCTCCGCGAACGATCGATAAGGCAGCTTTTTTGATCGCTTCCAGATCATTTTTCACACGGATCGCTGGACTAAAGCCAACCAACCCAAACACTTCTTGTAACTTTTCAATCACAGGCTCATAGGGTTGACCATTTAACTCGACAAACATCCGCCCATGTTCTTGGGTAATGCGTACGGAAGAAAACTCTTTGCATTTTTCCTTTACATTTTCAAGCAGCTTTTTAGCAAAAACCGATTTATTCTTCCCTTTTAATGTCCATTCCCCAAATCGCAATAAAATGACATCAAAACTCATCTTGATCGCACCTTCATCACTTGTTGTAGTTTTGTGACCACTTCAATTAGTTTATCCGCACATTGCTCCATTTCTGCAGCCGTTGTTTGGTATCCTAAACTAATCCGAATCGAAGAAAGGGCTTCTTGATCATTTCTACCCATTTCTTTTAGAACGCGGCTAGGCTTCTCTGTCTTTGAAGAACAAGCCGACTTGCTGGAGACGATAATCCCTTTTTCCTCTAAAGCATGTACCAGTACTTCCGACTTCACACCCGGAAAAGATAGGTTGATAACGTAGGGCGCTCCGCCTTCCAAGCTAAGGTCACCATTGATGACAACGGGTTTTACGCGCTCGGTTACTTTCTCAATCAATGCCTTTTTCCATTTTTGGCAATCGCGCAAGAAATGGGGCTGCTTCTCAGTTAGAAGTACCGCTTTAGCCATTCCGGCAATCCCCGGTACATTTAGCGTCCCAGAGCGTATGCCTTGCTCTTGCCCTCCGCCGACCAATTGCGGCATCAATTGAATATTTTTTCGAATATATAAGGCGCCAATTCCTTTTGGACCTTGAAATTTATGCGCAGAAATCGATAACAAATCAATCGGAGTTTTTTGAAGATCAATGGGAAGCTTCCCAAAAGATTGCACGGCATCCACATGAAACAAAATTTTCGGATAATTAGCTAGCATCCGTCCAATTTGCTCAATTGGTTGAATCGTGCCGACCTCATTATTGACATGCATAATCGAAACGAGAACGCTTTCTTTGGTAATCGCCTTTTCTAAGTCTGCCAACGAGACCCGCCCATCCCGATCCACAGGCAGATAAGTAACCCGCCAGCCTTTTTGCTCAAGTTGTTTCATTACATCATAGACCGATGGGTGCTCTACTTGGGTCGTAATCAGGTGGCGTCCTCGGCTTTGCAGCTTCTCAGCTACTCCACGAATCGCTAAGTTATTTGCTTCTGTTCCCCCCGACGTAAAATAGATCTCCGTTGGCGAACAATTTAGCTTGCGAGCGATCACACGGCGAGCTTCTTCAACCAATCGCTCTGCTTTCACTCCCAATCCATGCAATGAGGACGGATTACCATATATATTTTGCATCACATCCGTTACTACTCCCACTACTTCGGGATGAACGGGCGTGGTTGCACTATGGTCTAAATAAATCAATCGGTTTTGACTCCTTTCCTTTGAATCTTACACTGAATCATCATACCATAACGACAAAAAAAGTAGGCAAAGGAAAACCTACTTTTCTTCATTGAATTGTCAACATCATCACTTAGCTTTCCCGTCTTTCTTCTCTTTCAGCAGGGCGCAAATCAGTTGAACGGGGAACAATCCCATTGATAAAAAGATCGGCAAAGTATTTGATCTTTTGTTCATCTGATTCCGTCCCCATAAAAGCAAATAAGTTGGTACTTATCAAATAAGCCAGAACAGTGGAGATCAATCCACTGATCACCACGTAGTCCGGTAAATCAGCCCGAATGATTCCTTGTTCTTTGAGCCGTTGTACCCTTTTCGCCACTTCGGGAGCATTCGCCTTCAAAACGTGATTCACCAAGGCTTCCTTTAATTCGGGATGATATAAACTTTCCACCAAGATCACGCGAATCAACTTTTGATTTTTTTCAATTAGTTCGACACGATCTTTGATTAAATCTTCGACAATCTTCTCTGCGGGCTTCTCCTCTTCCAAAATAGCGAAAAGTGGTTTTAGGACAAATGGAGCAACCACTTTGGAAATCGCAGGAAGAACCAGACGTAGCAATAAACCCTTTTTGCTATGATAATGTTTAAAGATCGTCGCTTCGGCAACTTGGGCCTTTTTTGCTATTTCACTTGTTGTCGCACCACTATATCCTTTTTCGGAGAAGATATGAATCGCTGCTTCTAGAATCTGCTTTTGCTTGGCTGTCTGTTTTTTATTTAAATCAAGATCATACTGTTCCGCAATATATTGCACCCATTGTTCCCAGTCGTTTTTTGTCATCGGTACGGATCCCCCCTATCATTGAGCGGCGGTATGATCGTTCACTCTCCATCGGGGACACTTTTCATTAGGCTTCCCTTTTTTTATTCATATAGTAGAAAAAAACATCTTCCAATGAAGACTTTTCCCGATTTTCCTTTTGGACACCTTTTTTCAACTCTGAAACTTTTCCTTCGGCAATCAGCTTTCCGCGGTTTAACAAGGCGATCCGGTGACAGCGTTCCGCTTCATCCATATAATGCGTCGTCACCAAGATCGTCGTCCCTTTCTCCGCAAGCTGGTATAGATGTTCCCAAAAAAGGCGCCGAGTAAACAGATCTGCTCCACTGGTCGCCTCATCCAAAATAAGCAGTGCAGGTTGATGAACCAACGCACATCCAAAGGCAACGCGTTGGCGAACCCCTGTACCAAGCGCAGAGACGAGCTGCTTTTTTACCTGATGTAAAGAAAATTGATCGATCAAAGAAGCAATCCGTTCCTTAGGGCGATCCACCCCATAAATCCTCGCATAAAATAAAAGATTTTCTTCTACTGTTAAATCGCGATAGAGCGAGAACTTTTGTGACATATAGCCAATTTGTTGTCTAATTTTTAATTGTTCTCGGCGCAAATCCAAGCCAAGTACTTGTCCCTTTCCGGCCGTCGGTGTTAAAACCCCACAAATCATGCGGATTAACGTGGTCTTTCCTGCACCGTTTGCACCGAGCAATCCATATATCTCCCCTTTGCCTACCGATAATGATACATGATCGACTGCCCAAAATGAACCAAAACGTTTGGCTAACGAATCTAGCTCAATCACCAAGATTCCCCCCTCCTCGTTTCATTAAGGAAACAAAAATCTCTTCATAAGAAGGCTCGATCTCTATCCAATCGCTTGCTTGGAGATCCGTCCGTTCCTTTTCATATGCTCGCTTCACCGCCTGAGGATCTTCACAGAGCAGAATAAGCTCTGTACCACGAAAATAGGCATCCAACACACCTTCCATTTGCCGCAATTGCTTAAGATCCTTCAGCTGAAGTCTCTTTTCTTCGCTGAGGGAGAGGACACGGTAAGGAAATTGTTCCATTAGCTCCGCAGGAGGAGCCTTCGTTAACAGCTTCCCCTGATGAAAAAAGAGCACTTCATCGCAGTAAGCAATTTCATTTAAATATTGTGTTGAAACCAAAATCGTCGTTCCTTGTTGGTGGATTTTCTTGATCAAAGCCCAAATTTCTTGTCGGGCTACCGGATCAACCCCATAAGTCGGCTCATCTAAAATCAAACAATGGGGCTGATGTACAATCGCACGGATCACGGCCAATTTTCGTTTCATCCCACCCGATAGCTTTCCTGCCGGACGGGTTGCAAAAGGTTCGAGCTTTACCCACGCCAACAATTCCTCCGATCGCTTCCGACTCTCTTCTTTGGATAGTCCATAGAGCTGCCCAAAGAACAGCAAATTCTCCATTACATTCATTTCTTCATACAAACCCATGTTTTCGGAAACAAACCCATACAAAAGCTGATCGGATCTTTCAATCTTGCCTTCCGTCGGCCGATAAATCCCTATGAGCAGGCGGAGAAATGTCGATTTACCGGATCCATCTGCTCCGACGATTCCATAGATTCGTTTCGCCGAAAAGGTTAGATTTAACTGTTGAAAGAGCGGTTTATCAAATGAAAAAGAGACATTTTTTAATTGGATCATCTACGTTCACCCCAAACTCTTCCGGTATCGTAACATCGCAAAAAGAAGAATAACCACGGCAAACACAACTAAAATCGAAAGTTCGAAGCCAAATTCAGTGATACTGCTTCCTTTTAGAAAGAGATCACGACAAACCGGTAAAAAATAAGTCAATGGAAGTAAATAGGATATCCACCGCACTCCCCAAGGAATCGACTCCAATGGAAAAACAAATCCAGATAGGATAAATTGCGGAACCAACACCAAGATCGTCATCTGCATCGCCTGCTGTTGATTTTGGGCAACGGTTGAAATAAATAAACCGATCCCTAACGAGACAAACAAGAAGAGCAGAGCAACGGCAAAGAAACTGACAAAATCACCGAGGAAAGGGATGTCGAAGAGTGTGACACCAACAACCCAAACGATCAGAAAATCGATGGTGGCAATCAACAGATACGGCAAAATTTTACCCATCAATAACTCAAAGGGACGAAGCGGGGAAACAAGCAATTGTTCGAGCGTTCCTTGTTCCTTCTCGCGAACCAACCCCAGTGCAGTCATTAAAGTAGTAATAAAGAGTAAAACGAGACCGATTAACCCAGGAATCATCACATAGGCACTTTTTAAGTCGGGATTATAAAGGACATCTATGTCTGGCGTAAACTGCTCGGAATCGGGAAAAAGATTCTCCAGCTTTTCTTGCTGTTCTTTCATCTTTTCTTCCAATTGCTCTTTTATTCTCATTTGCAGCTGCTGATTTTGTTGAATGGGCGGAGAGCTCGGATCTGGCTCTGTCAGAGCGATTTGGGACATTTCCTGTTGAACTTGCTTCTTTAGATCCTCAAGTGATTCTTTTTGAACATCTAACAGGATTTGTTGCATCTTTTTAATCGCTGAACTAGCTGAAAACAAATGACTGCCATCGACAGAAATATTTAATTTCTGTTGTTCTTCTTTCGCCATGATTTGATATTCCGGCGGGAAATGAATCAAGAGCGTCACTTCTCCTTGACGCAAAGCCCTTTCTGCCTCTGCCACCGTTTGCCCCTGCTGTTTGATGACGATTTCTTCATCTTTGTTCAGATGATCTTTCACCTTTTTACTATCTTCATTTTGCGCTTGGTCGACGACAAAGAGATCCACTTTTTGAACATCAAAGTTGACAGCATAACCAAAAGCGACGAGCCAGATCACAGGGAGAAGAATCATCAAGGCAAGGGTGCGGCGATCATGCTTTAACTGAATAAATTCTTTGCTCATCAATGCATAAATCTTTCTCCACATAAACAAACCTCCTTTTTATAGTAAGTACTCACTCACTATTTTACAACTCTCTTCTCCTTCCATCAAGATGAAATAAAACCCCTATCTTTATAAAACAAAAATAGGGGTTTTGTCTTGCCTTTTTCATCGGTCAACGATATTTCCTAGATCCAAGATAAAAAAGTTTGAAAAGTCTTCCGCTTTTTATGTAGTCTCTTCCTTAACCAGTGAAAAGGCTTACATTTCTCAGCCAATACTATTGGTCTTCATATAATAATGCGAGCTGTCCCGTCGTTGGATCGATCGTTAATCCATGTACTTTGACATCTTTGGGTAACAGCGGATGTTCTTTGATCAGTTTGACCGTATTTAAAACGCCTTGTTCAATCACTTCGCATCCACTTAACCAGTTATTCACATCTTGACCATTTAATTCTTCTAACGCAACTCCTCTATCTTTTAAACGATCGACTACTTGCTCACCTTTTAATCCAGCCATGCCGCAGTCCAAGTGCCCGATCACCAGTACTTCTTCTGCTTTTAACATCGTTACGGCAACGATCACACTCCGCATCACACTATCATAAGGATGATGGATCAAGGCACCAGCTGTTTTGATCATTTTTACATCGCCATTTCGAATGCGTAATGCTTTGGGCAATAATTCAACCAGTCTGGTATCCATACACGTAACGATGACCAATTTTTTGTCTGGATATTTCGATGTGAGCATCGATTCGTATTGTTTATTTTCAACAAAATCTTTATTTTGTGCCATTATCTCTGCCAGCCTATTCATACCAAATCCCTCCATCGTCGCTTTAAAGAAAAGTGGGTCTTAACTTTTATAACCACATTCCACCATCATTCTGATAGTTTTTGCATACGCTGAGTTAATCGATATTTTTCAAGCTTTTTCCGTTCATCCACGGTAAGTGTCAACATCTCTTCCGGAGCTGGAAATGGATCGATCACTACGTCTAAAAAAACTTGATCTTCTTGTCTTACTTCATGAATAATTTTTAAATGAATCAGCAGCTGAATCCAATCAATTACCGACTGAGGGTAAGATAAGCCAGAACGCGCCAACATACTCTGGATTTTACTTTCTTGCTTCGCAATATTTAGATACACTTGCCTCGCTTCCTCTGATTTATGCGCAAAAGGTGCTGTAAAATCAAAGGGAGTTAGGGAAAGCTCCTTTTCTTCTAATTCCATCAGCTCGTAGATTTCATGCTTATTGTAACCTTGCAAAATATAGGTGATGACACTTAATAATAAGGAAACGGTACCTTTCGGCAAAAAAAGATTCCATCCCTTTTCGATAAAGTATGGTGGTAAAGTGATCTCTTCTTGATTCCAGCCTTCGCTAAGCATCCTAGGCTGTACTGTCATCGTTGAATCCCTCTTTTCTTTCAATAGGATAAAGGGGGATGATTCAAACCATATCGGCTAGTTCGGCAGTTAGATGAAGGATTCCAAAGGAGAGTTGATGGCAAGTTGTTACTTCGCTGAGGAGAAAGATGAAATGGTGCATTGTACACGGATGGACCTTTTTTCTGCGCTTCCACTTGAAAACAACTGATTCTTATGCGATCAGAAAAGCTACTTCACTCTTGCTAAGCCAACCCCATCACCGATCGGTAAGATCATGGATTCCAAACGTGGATCACTGGCTAACATCTGGTTGACTTGTCGCAAGGCATTTGGGGCAGGATTTTGATCCGACTCATCAAGTACCCTTCCCCCATGAAACAAGTTATCCAAAGTAATCACAGAGCCAGAATGAGCCAATTGAATCGATTTCTCCAAATAATGAACGTAGTTCGGCTTATCTGCATCAATGAAAAAGAAATCAAACTTTCGACCTGTATCCTTTAGAGTGGTAAGGGTCTTGCTTGCATCGCCTACCAAAAAAGTAACTTTCTCCGCTAAGCCTGCTTTTCGAACATTTTCCATCGCAAAATCAGCATGTTCTTGTTTCAGCTCCAAGGAAGTCAGCGTTCCATCTTCTGGAAGTGCTTCTGCTAGCCAAATCGTGCTATATCCGCCCAAAGCTCCAATCTCCAAGATGTGCTTGGCACCTGTGATTTTTACGAGTAAAGATAAGGTTTTCCCCACTTCAGATGGAACAGAGATCTGTGGAAAACCACGCTGAGCCAATCCATCCTCAATGGAACGTAGTACGTCATTTTCTTTTACAAAAAGCTTACGGATATATTCGACCTTTTGCATCTGGTTGTCCCCTTCACCTTCAAATTTAAGATCATTACTTAGATTGGAACGGTTATTACGAATGGAACGAGGTAACTGAATCAACCATTTGGCAAACAAAAACCCCTACTTCCATCATAAACGATACAGTCCTCATGTGGAATAATTAATTTAGTTTAAACAAGAACTTTTCTTTCTAGGTAGATAAAAAAACTCCCTTTATCAGGGAGTTTCTTGTTTTGACACTGTTAGTAGAAAAGACGAAATGGAAGGGCTACTATCATAATAATGAATGAGAGCAAGCCAATTCCTACAGCCCACCAACCTAGAGTACTTCCCCGACGGATAGAGATTCCCCCGAGAATAATGGCTACAGGGGCTAAGACAAGTGGCCATAGGAACAAAGAAATAATTGCAATGACTAGCGCTGTAACTCCCAAGCCTTTTCCCCGATCTTGAACATCACCTTCAAATTCTTGCTGATTTTCTTTGGGTCTTTCCTTCTTCTCAGGTATTGCAGCTCCATATGCTGCGGCAAACTCTACATCATCCTGGTTCAACTCAAGGCGCGGTGGTTCTGTCTTTTCTGATTCCATGTTGGTAGCATGATTCTGGTGTTCGGCTTCTCGTTCCATCTTCTTCCCTCCATTTGTCCAAATCTAAGATTAGTATTTACAAAGTGGAGGGAAAATCATTCAACCAGAGATCACCAGCAGCCGCATTATCGTGCGTACAATCCAATTCTTCTTTCAATTTGTTCAATTCTAAGCAAAATATCTCGTATGATTTGATCATACTGACTTAGATCCCTTTCGGGAATGGCATCCACGACGGATGAATCATTTTTGTCTTGGATCCGGTCAACGGCTCCAGCCGCTTCCAGCCTTTTAAGCTTTTCTTTTAGTATCTTATTTTCATCCAAGACATCTTCATAATTGCTAATAATCAGATCCAAAAACTCATTCACTTCATTTACATCATAACCACGAATGGTTTGTTTGAACTCTTTATTATATATGTCCATCGGGGTCAAACGTCTCATGATGTCACTCCCCTAATATACTTCTATATCTAAGAAACCATTATATACGAATTTAATTTTACTTACCTCAAAATAGAATAAAAAATTACTTTAAACTTTCATGTCTGTTGAGGTGTTTTCACCGATTCATTGTATCATCCGAAAATGCAAAAGAAAGCAGGATTTCTCCTGCCATTTACTGATTATTTTGCTTCTGGAAACGTCCGCTTAAACAAATCCTGCAATTGGTTTATCATTCCTTGTACCGGTCTTCCAGCTCGTACTTGGTCGGCATATTGACCCAATTGTTTATTAAAGTCCGGATTGGCAGAAACATATACTTTTCTCAAACCGGAATCGGCTCGACGAGCACGATTGGCAATTTTTTGCTTTAACGAATCGGTCAGCTGTTCCTTCTCTCGCAGAACAACGCCTACATAGACAGATTGTCCCATTTGAATTGCTGTAGCTCTTTCCACTTCTGGCATCTTGGTGATATCCTGCACGATGAGATCAGCGGCTCGAACGTTATAGTCGAAACGATTGTTGTTTGATTCGCTTCGTTTAGGAATATTGGGAGTCGGATTGGTTGGACCAGGAGGTGTTGGTGAAATCGGCGTCCCTACACGGTGGATCCGCTCCCGTTCGACATACTTGGACGGTACTTCAGTGACCGGATTTCTTATATTGGCTGGTGTCGGCCTCGACTCCGCTCCTTGTTGATTCCGGTCCATCGCACATCCAACAAAAACAAAAGTGAGTAAAAGAACGACCATTCCCCGAAAAATTTTTACCATTCCCCAGAATCCTCCTTATACTCTCGTACTGAGCGAACTATTTACCGATAGTATGTTGCCCAGATAACAAACTATACTGGAGGATCGACTGCTAAATTATGTATTTGCCAACGGAAAACAAAAAAAAAGAATCGTTTGATCGATTCTCAATCGTCTCCCTGTCCAAACAAAATAAATAGATAATATAAAAGCTGTCCCAAAGCGACAACAGCACTACCGACATAGGTTAAAGCTGCTGCATTTAATACTTGCCCGACGCCTTTCTTTTCTCCTTCGGAAATGAAGTTTTGACGAAGCAAAATCTCCTTTGCGCGGGAACTGGCATTAAACTCCACCGGCAAGGTAACCAAATGAAAAAGAACAACGGTCGCAAATAAAATAACGCCCAACAATAGGAGATTAAAGGCATTCATCAAAACCCCTGCGATCAATAGCCATGGGGCAAGTCCGGAAGTCAGGTTGAGCAGCGGAACCATGCGATGCCGGAAAACGAGTGCGCCATAAGCCTCATGATGTTGCAATGCGTGTCCACATTCATGGGCCGCTACAGAGACGGCAGCAATTGAATTCGAGTCATAAATCCCTTCGGACAACCGAACCGTTCGAACAGTGGGATCATAATGATCAGTCAATGTTCCAGGAACCCTCTCCACTGCCACATGCGTCAGCTGATGGGAATCCAAAATTTCTCTAGCTACCTCAGCTCCTGTCATACCTGAAAAGGCCCTTACTTTCGACCAGCGCCGATAATTGCTTTTTACTCGCATCTGCGCCCAAATCGCCAATCCTAATCCTGCAAGAGATAAAATCATAAAAAGCCAGAACATAAAAAATCATTCCTTCTCAACTTATTTTATCTTAAAAAAGGAACACATTATATTATCGTTGAATCTAACCAAACTATGCATGAATCTGTTATAATAGCCTGTAACAATAAATCTTAAAAGGTGGTGAAACTTGCCAATTAATATTCCTTTAGTTGGCATATTGATATTTATGGACTTTATTAATTCTATTTTTGACATGGAAACTTTGAAGAATGTGTCTTTTTTATACGAACTCGCTTTGATTCTGATTGCCGTCAAGTTTGCTGGTCACTTAAGTAGGAAACTCGGTCAACCGTCTGTTATGGGTGAACTTTTAGCTGGAGTGATTTTAGGTCCCGTCGTTCTCGGTTGGCTGCATCCCACGCCATTGATTACTGAATTGGCGGAAATTGGAGTCATATTACTGATGTTCTTAGCCGGACTTGAAACCGATATCAAAGAGTTTATGAAATCGGCTTTTGCCTCTACCTCTGTCGCAATCTGCGGTGTGGTCCTGCCTTTTGTCGGCGGTATGGCTGTCGCTTTGTATTATGGATTTGAGATGTCGACTGCCCTGTTTATTGGAACCCTCTTGGTGGCAACCAGTGTAAGTATCTCTGTTCAGACCTTGCGTGAGCTTGGCAAGCTCCAATCCAAAGAAGGGGTAACGATCCTCGGTGCTGCTGTTTTAGATGACATTTTGGGGATTATTGTTCTTTCGTTGGTTATTGGATTCACAGCCGGTTCCGGCGGCGGTGATCTATCAGGAATACTTATTTTACTTGCTAAAATTATCATTTTCTTCATCTTGGTTTATTTCATTGGAAAGAAAATCCTACCTTGGATCTTCAAAAAGGTATCCAACCTGATGACAACGGAAGTGATTCTCGCCTTTGGAATTATCTGCGCTCTTTTATTTGCCTTCTCTGCGGAAATGATGGGGATGGCCAATATCGTTGGTTCGTACTTTGCCGGACTCATGCTGAGCATGTCTGCTGTTAAAGATGAATTGTTTGAAAAAGTGGAAACCGTCTCTTTCTCTTTCTTCGTTCCGATTTTCTTCGTTAGCATTGGACTGGTCGCCGATATCAGCGGCATCGATGCAACGTTCCTAACGATGATTATCGTTCTTACCATTGTCGCGATTCTTACCAAGATCATTGGAGGAGCGATTGGAGCAAAAATCGCCCGCTTTAACAATCGCAGCTCCTTGGGAATTGGTGCCGGAATAATTGCTCGGGGAGAAGTAGGGCTGATCGTGGGAACGATCGGACTTACGAAAGGATTAATCTCGAGTGAAATATTTACGGCGACCGTAGTGATCGTCCTCGCTACGACCTTGGTTACACCACCTCTGTTAAAAATATTCTTTTCAGGGGAGAAACAGCCTCCTCAATCCGACGAAAAACAAGCGATCAACCAAGAATGATTTACAAAAGTAGCTGATCTTCTCCACGGAGGGTCAGCTACTTTTATTTTATTAAACTTCTTCGTCTTCCTCCACATCCTCGGTCAGATCAGCGCGATGCAGTTCCTCAATGATCTGATTGATCTGGTCTAAGCTAATTCCCTTGGGATTTTTAGCCGATACACGCAACGTAACCTCGCGGCTAAAGGTGGGCAAATGCTCTCTGACTTCTGTCTCCATTTCCCCAAACATTTTTCGATAGACTCGCTGGTCAGGCAGTTTGACCCAACCGCTTTTTTCCAATTGCTCTTCATATAAATCATAATCATATTCCTTTAATTGCAATGTAATCGAAATGATTTTCACTTCGCGCCACTTCCTTCGATATAATAAAAAAACAAGACTAATATTATAGCTATCTTATAATTTATAACGTTTGGTAGCAAGTTGAACCAACCTTTAAATATCATTTGAGCTTCGTCAAACTTTAAGGGAAAACGGAATATTTTGTGTTATACTTCTAATCAATACCGTACAAAACAGGAAAAGAGCAAGAAAAAGAGAATCTCCATATGTGTACAAAACAGCCAAAGGGCAATCCTATTAAAGTATATTTATGATAGCTGAAACATCGATTTCTGTAGATTGGAGATTTTTTATGAAGCAGAAGAAACTAGAAAAACCAGACTACTGGTTGGTGATGATCACCTTTTTACTGCTAGGCTTTGGCTTAGTGATGGTCTTCAGTGCAAGTTATTATAAAGGTTTACTCAATTATAATGACTCATACTATTTCATCAAAAAGCAGCTGATCGCTGCTGGGATCGGATTGGTCATCTTTTTCATCGTCTCCAATATACGTTATACGATTTACCAAAAGCTAGTGATTCCTTTCACTATTCTTTCGATCTTATTATTGATCGCTGTTTTAATCGTTGGAACGACAGCGAATGGGGCTAAACGATGGATTCAAATCGGTTCCATTCCCTTCCAACCATCCGAATTTGTCAAGCTAGCCATGATCTTCTATACGGCCTCGATCATGATAAAAAAACAATCTGTGATTCACAACTTTAAACGCGCGCTGATTCCTCCTCTCACCGTGATTGGGATCATTTGCTCACTTCTTTATTTTCAACCGCATTTTAGTGCAATTGTCATCATCTTATGCACGACACTCGTGATCATCTTTTGTGCCGGCGCCCAAATCAGACACTTGTTATTCTTATTTGTAGCGAGTACACCGGTTCTACTCATCATCTTATATACAAGTGATTATCGGATGGAACGGATCACCACGATGTTAAATCCCTTTAATGACCCGACAGGAAGTGGCTATCAGACAATCTTCTCTCTTTATGCAATCGGTCCTGGCGGACTAACTGGTCTAGGACTTGGAAATAGTATTCAAAAAATGGCTTATCTACCAGAAGCGCATAATGATTTTATTTTTTCCATCATCGCTGAAGAATTAGGTTTTTTTGGCGGCGCATTTGTCATTTTCCTATTTATTGTTTTAATTGTTCGCGGTATTCGGATCGCGATGCAATCTCCGGATCAGTTTGGAACATTACTGGGGATCGGGATCATTACCTTGATTGGGGTTGAAACGATTTTTAATCTAGGAGTTGTAACCGCTCTATTACCTGTAACAGGAGTTTCACTTCCATTGATCAGCTATGGCGGTACTTCTTTGGTTTTTAAAATGATGGCGATGGGCATTCTGTTAAATATTTCTCGTTATCGCCAAGTAAAAAAACAAAAGCGCCCGCTGAAAGTGACCTCTAACCAATCCATTAGTCATATATAAGTACATAATAAAATGGAGTAGGCTAGATCCTACTCCTTTTTCGAGGGCAACCATGATGAGGGCAATGATTCGCTCGACCTGATTCCACCGCTGTGAAAAACACATACAACGCGTTTTTTCGCCTCGCCACTTACTCCCTACTACCGTTTTGGTGGGCGCCCACGTTCAGGGCTATGTCATCAGCCCAATCCATCCCCAAAATCATGACCATCCAGCAAAGTTTGTACTTCGTCAGTCGATATTCCTTTGCCAGCTGATTATGCACACAAATTCATCGCCTCAGCGAATCCATCCCAACTTTGGTCTTGTCATATCCTTTTTTTATTTTCTCCTGATTAGTTTATATTTTCACTATTGCTTTTCTTCCGTCTCCACACAACTAAGCCTACCACAAGAAGGACCAATGGGAGGAGAATGAACAATGCAATGACACCATAATGGTGAAACAAATCCATTGCGTATTTCCAGCTTTCGCCCAATAAGTTGCCCAGTCCAATAAATGTGGCACACCAGATCGCCGCACCCACATAAGCAAATAATGCAAAACGATAAAAAGGGGTTCGTGAAATCCCTGCGATATAAGCAGTCACATGCCTTACTCCTGGAATAAAATAACCGATCATTAAAATCCAACTGCCATGTTTCCGAAAGAGACGTTGTGTCATCCGTAAACGCTGTCTGGTAATAAATACCTTTTCGCCATATTTTCGTAGAAAGGGGTATCCGAGTCGGATTCCCAACACAAAGCTCAGCGTAATTCCCACCATGGAACCACTTAGAGCGCTGAAATAGGTTAGCAGTAAATCAAGCTTACCAATGGAGGTCAGATACCCCAAAAAAGCCATCATAATCTCATCTGGCAAAGGAAGCCCTACAATCCCCAACACCAAAAACAGAAAAATCCCAATATATCCATACTGTTGTAACAAGATTTCCAATTCACCCATGGTCTACCCTCGTTTTCAACTGGATCATTTCATCAACATATTATGTTTCAACGATAAGAATCGAATGACAATATAAAACTACGTAGAACTTAACGCTACGTAATGGATGAAACCAATTCGATTCCATTTAACTTCATATGATATAAAAAGATCTGATCCAAAACATCTGCATCATGGGCGAGAACCTGTAACTTTTCTGCCTGCTCTATGCTGAGATCGTAGGTTCTGACATGCTCTTTGGAAACAATGACATGAACATCCGCATTCTTTTCATTAGCCAATAAGCGAATTCCCATGGCATTCTGATAGATACACAGATCGGTACAATCGCCCACTACAATAAATAACGATTTCCCCTCATCAAACGTTCTCTCCAACCATGCATGAAATGGCTGACCTTTTTCATTTTTGGCAAATAATCCATTTGTCGCATTTTTGAGGTAACGTTGTGTCTCCGGAAACGCATAAAACGGTTTTAAAGCATCCACCACTTCGGCTTCTGCAGTCTGTCGAATACAATGAGGAGCAAATGATTGAAACTCAACGGCATCAGCAGGATGCGCATCATTTAAAAAAATAAGATTTCCCTTTGGCATCCCTGCATCAAGCAGACGTTGGGTTAACTGAGCGACAGGCGCCACCAGCTCATTCACTCTCTCACTAGATAAAGCACCTGTTTCACAAAATCCTTTAAGGATATCTACAAAAACAAGGTAGACTCGGTCGATTCCATTGACTCGCTCCGCTAGCTCCTTAACTGAAATAGGAGAGAGCTTCTCTACCAGCTTTTCAGTATATGTAAAAAAAGCAGCAGATTTATTCATTTTCCCTTCGCCTCCTTTATGTTTTCACTTTGGTCTATTCGTTACAAAATCATTCATTTACCCAAACTTATGCTTTACCATCGAGTAAGCAGGTGATTTTTCGCAGCATCGCATTGCAATATATCCCTATTCTAACATAAAGGAGGGAAGGGAATGGTTATGTGATTTTTCTGGAAAAATTATCGGATGCATCTGCAATCGCTAACAGATCTTCTAGCCCGTTGATGACTTGCTGATAATAATTCCTCGCTTCTTCGCTCTGCCCCATTTGCACCAATTGCTCGTAAGCCTCATAACTCTCTTTTAATAGTTGAAAGTACTCAGCAAATTGCGCTTCTGATAAAATGGGAGGGCGTCCATCCCCTTCCTCATTGTAAAACATTTTATATCTTTCCATGTACGCTTCATAGGAAGAAAAGTCTTGGATCATCTTTTGTCAACCTTCTTTTTACTCCTATCTTGTCAATAACCAGCCCAAACTATACACCAAGCGATGATCCTCTTAAAAAAGCAACAAACCGACGATCAAAACAAATTGCAGCGAATTGACCATTTCAATTATTCCAGCTTGAACCGGTTTTATCTCCTTTCCACCCCAAATCAATAGGCGGATCAACGAGGCGATAAAAGCCAAGAAAAGCCAAGGTGTTCCCCAAAAAACAGGTATCAATAGTAAAAAAACATGGTAAATGATAGCATAAGTCAACCAACGAGGATTTTTTCGCTCACGAATCACCGATTTTACAAAAAAGACACTTCCCATAAAATAAACGACTGAAAAAAGGTAAATGGAAAACATCAAAAAACTCCATTCGCCTGTTCCCAATAAGTAAGCAGCGACCCCACCCAATGAAAAGACTAAAATCGCTACCAAATCGTTCATGATCGCCCGCTCATCGCCTTTGGTAACATACCAAAAGTTAATGCTAAACAACCCACAAATCATAGGGGCTAAGATCCATAGTTTTGGCTCTACGATCAAGGGGTAAACCAAGAAGATGAGCCCAATCAGACCATAAGCAACTCCCCAACGAACCCATCTTGCTCGATCTCTTTTCCGTTTGTACGATTGGATCAAGGAATAAGTACCACAATAAAAAAAAAGCCACGCCAAAAATAGAAAGAGATGACCAAGCTCGGGACCAGCGGCCCACATTCCCAATACAAATGGAACGATCAACATCGCCCAAGCACCATGCTCATGAGGGACTACCCATTTCATCCTATCTGCAACCTTTCGTGAATAGATCTTTTTATCTACCACCATACTATATGGAGGCAAAAAAAATTGTGATGATAGTCACAAATATGGCGATCATTGCTTATAAAAAAAACTAGCATCTCCAGCAGATGCTAGTTGTCGCTATTTTTAGCAAGCAAGTTAAGAAAGCAAACAATAAGCCGAGTTCTGTTCTCCAAGTGGTTAAACGACAGCTTGCACGTCTCCCACGATACGGAGTAGCAATCATCTATCTAGGCCATATATTGCTATATGGCTCAAGCGACCTACCCGAGATCACTGCGGGCCACAGCTGCTTTTTCAAGCAGATCTCCTATTAGGTCTTGCTCCAGATGGGGTTTACCTAGCCAACATGTCTCCATGTTGCTGGTGCGCTCTTACCGCACCGTTGCATCCTTGCCTGTGAGGTGATTACCTCCATCGGCGGTCTACATTTCTGTGGCACTAGCCTTAGGGTCGCCCCCACCGGTCGTTAACCGGCATCCTGCCCTATGGAGCTCGGACTTTCCTCCCGTGGTACCTTGCGGTATCCACCGGCGATTGCTTTGTTTACTTTCTCATTAGCGAATCCTGATTATACACGAAACTGTATTATCAGTCAAGGAAATCTCATCGCGTTAAATGAATTGGAAGGGATTGGTATCCGTTTCGGATGGAAAAATTGGAATCGCCTGCCCTAAGTTTTGGCGAAGCACTTCACATACCCGTTCCACCACGAGATGCTCCACATGATGTCCGGGATCAATCAAACAAATTCCGGCTGCCAACGCATCCTGAGCAGTATGGAAGTCGATATCCCCTGTGATATACACATCTGCTCCTTGACGCTTCGCATCCAGATAATAACGAGCGCCCGAACCACCCAATAATGCTACACGGCGAACCAAGGTTGCTGGGTCACCAACTATCCGCAATCCCGAAAGTTGATAAGCTTCCTTCACTTTTTTTGCAAATTCCCCGAGAGAAAGCGGCGCTGGCAAAGAGCCGATCTTACCATATCCCCATTCTTCCCCCCTGATTTCCAAGGGATAAAGATCATAAGCAACTTCCTCATAAGGATGCGCCGACAACATCGCTTGGATGACCTGCTGTTGATTGCTCTCCGTCACCAGCGTCTCCAAACGAATCTCCTCCACTCTCTCTAGCTTTCCTTGTTGTCCAATAAATGGATTGCTCCCTTCCTGTGGTAAAAAAGTACCCGTTCCAGTTAGATTAAACGTACAGTGACTATAATTGCCAATCCATCCCGCTCCAGCTTTCCCCATCGCTTGCAAGACTCGCTCATGATGGTCAACAGGGACAAAGACAACCAGCTTCTTCAGCTTTTCGGCCCCTTCTTTGATCAACACTTTGGTTTGGGTTAAGCCGATTTTTTCCGCTAAAACATCATTGACGCCTCCCTCAGCTGCATCCAGATTGGTATGGGCAATAAAGACTTGTAGATCATGCTTTAACAGCTTCGCCATCAATCTTCCAGCTGGCTGATCCGTTCGTAGTTGCGCCAAAGGATGGAATATCACCGCATGATGGGCAATGATCCAATTCGCTCCTTTCGCGATAGCCTCATCGACCACCTCTTCTGTCACATCAAGCGAAACCAGAATCCCTTTGACCTCCGCATCGGGACGACCGACTTGCAAACCGATTCGATCTTTCGCCCAAGCAAATCTCTTTGGAGCATAGCTCTCCATCACCCTCATCACATCTTGTCCGCTGATAGACATTGAATCACCCTTTCCCAAGTAGTCATTTGTCTTCTTATTTCTTCTTTCTTTTGAAGAGCTTGAGCAGATTTCCCCTTTGCCAACTGCTCGATAATCCGCTGACAACTCTCCCACTCGATCCTACATTTTTTGACCAGTAGGGGATGTTTCTGCCGCCACAATAGCGGTCCAATCGCCAACAGCTCCTCTTTGGTAAACTGCTCATCTATGTACTGTGCAGGCTTTTCTCCAGGCTCGAGGACGATCACTTCATATAAAATATCCGCATCTTCAACCAAAGACTCTGCTACCAGATGCCACTGATTCTGATTGGCCCAGACACGTACCTGGTTCCCCCCCACATTGGGCTGTAAAACCAGCCGCTTGACACCGGCTAGTTTTTCTCGTCCTCTTTCGAGAATGCGAGCGATCAGGGTCCCACCCATTCCTGCTAAGACAATCGTATCTACTTCCTGCGGCTCTAGAACAGCCAAGCCATCTCCTTTTCGTACATCAATCCGTGAAGTAAACCCGCTTCGTTCAATTTGCCGTCGAGCGTTTTCCAAGGGTCCGTCATTTAATTCACCAACCACCCCTTTCTTCAACTTTCCTTGCTCAGCCAACGAGAGCAAAAGGTACGCATGATCCGCACCAATATCCGCTACGTTCGACTGATCAGCAATATATGAACGGACGAGTTGCAACCGTTTGGATAATTCTATTTTCACCTCTACTCGCCACCTTACCAAGTTCACTTTTATCTCTCTCATTATTTCCTGTTTAACAACATTGTTCAATATGTTCTTTCGATTAAGAAGCCATATGATTCAATAGGATAAAATCATTAAAATATAACAGATTATTTTGCTAAAATAATGATAAGGAGGGATGATTGTGGATGGTTCTACATTGTTACTCGTTGTTTTTCCCATTTTGATTTTGATTTACTCGATTGTTGGAACATGGCAATCGAAAAAATTTTATATTATGCCTTTATTTACCATATTTATCTTTAGCGTCATTACCATTATTATCGATAACCCATCCTTTTCTCGTTGGGTCCTAATCTATACCTTTTTCTCACTTATTATCTCCTTGATTGTTTGGTTCTTCCGCCGAAAAGCATAGGGAACAGGGAGAGCAAAAGAACTCTCCCCTCCTTCGCGGACAACCCTCCTTCAGCCAATTGGCATCCTTTTCCTGAATCGTATTCACTTTCAGGAAATAAATTTTGCTGAAAATGGCACAATGTTATGATAAAATAAATCTAGTTAAATTCAGGACATATTTAATCCTTTTGTTTCTTTTAATTCTCCATTTATAACCAATGGGTCCCGGTTTGTCTAACTGACTAAAAATGGATTTATCCTTTCTCCAACATAACCACATTCGAATGTATCACGATCAACTGATGTTGTTTCTGATCTGGAATATGGTCTTCCCAAGGTTATTCATCCCGATCAAGAATCTTTGACTAGAGCAACCCGTTTTCCTTTGAACATCGTTTAAAGATAGGCTTGCCGATTCTCTGGCCAAAACATACCCATAGATATATTAAATAGTGTAAATCCGTCACACCACTGTGTCTTCCAGTTGGTTTATTTGAGATTCAGTTATTTATTCCTAATTTTTAAACGGCATCTAGGTGATTACCATTGGTGGATAAAAAAGGATTAAATATAGTCAGAATTCCAACACATCATCTTTTCTTGACAATTACTTTCAATCCATTGGACTAACCGATCCATTCAAAAAATTTTTTCGATTAACTGCATAACTTCTTAACAACTCAGCCAAAGGCAATGAACGGATCCCACTTCCTCCTGTAATGTGGGCATTCTTCCGAAGATCGAAAAAAAGAGAGGCTATTCGCATGACAGAAACATATCCGATTCGTACCAGTAGCAAACAAGATGATCAGTTTATCATCCAACAATTAATTAAATATAATTTACGTCACGTTTCGATTGATAAAGAAAAACGACCAACGGAAATCGGCTTTCATATTAAGGACTCGGATGGCAATGTGATTGCTGGGGTCAATGGGTTATTATATTGGGGACAATCTTGCTTACAAATCAATCACCTTTGGGTTGACCAGCGCGTTCAAAATAGAGGATTGGGAACAAAACTATTACTACATATCGAACGAGAAGCAAAAAAATGCGGCGTACATTTATCTCATCTAACCACTTATAGCTTTCAATCCAAGCGCTTTTATATTAAAAACGGATATGAAATATTCGGGGTATTGGATGATTGTCCCAAAGGCCATCAGCGTTACTATCTTAAAAAATATCTCTAAATCTCATTGTCTCCCCTTGTCAAAAGCCAAAAAACTTTTGACTCGCTGACAAACCCCCTGCCTGCTGTAGGCAAGGGGGTTGCCGCTGTTCCAGTTATCATTTAAAATGCAACCATTTGGCAAAGAATGAGCTGAGATCTTGATCAGCGACTTTGTTGGCAATTTCAATAAAGTCTTGTGTAGTCGCTATTTTAAATTTGTAAGTATCGTAGTAGGATCGTAAAATCTCTACCACCTTTTCTTCCCCGATTTTCTCAATTAAATCATACATCATCGCCGCTGGTCGAATATAGACCATCAGACCATAAACCGAATCTGGATATTTGTATAGCGGTTCAGCAGAAGTGACACCAACTTCTTGGTAAATTTCGTCGGTTCGCTTGGCTGCCTTTTTCAGAAGATCGCGTTCATCTTCATTCATTTGCTTATGCATATAGTAAAACTCAGAGAAAGTAGTCAGCCCTTCATCCAACCACGGTTCTTTCACTTGATTATTTCCTACGACACCATACCACCATTGATGAGCCAACTCATGAACAACTACATTGACGGCTGCACGCTCCCCTTGATCCGTCTGGATCATTGGAATCGAAGTGATCAACCCTGGGTACTCCATCCCAGCGATGCCATATCCTGTTTCGCCCAAAACAATATCAATTTCTTCATATGGATAGCGACCAAATTTTTCATTAAAAAACGTCATCCCCGATTTAGCCGCTTGATGTAACTCATCGACAACTGGCTCCATCCCCTTGACATACCATAAGTTGACACGAACGTGATCCGCCTCTCCTCTTTTTACCTGATAATCCTGCGTAATCACCGCGGCAAAATCCCGTACTTTCGTCTGTTTTAAACGAATCGGTTGATCCGATGCAGATGGCTCATCTTTGGCAGTCGTAATCACTTGGTAACCCTTTGGAACATGGAAAACGACTTCAAAATCTGACATCTGGGTATAAAAAGGGTCTCCCGTCGTGGTATACGGGTCGATATGCCAACCCTCTTTATCTTTTACCGCCAACATCGGATACCATTGAGCCAAAAAGGCCGTTTTTTGGAACGTATTTAAACGAGTGCCTCCTCGGGGAAGATCAAGGGTAAAATCCATCTCCGCCCGAACCAGTTCTCCTTTGGACTTTGCAGAGGGAAGCGGCACTTTCATAATCGTATCTTTTACTGACTTTTGAACCGACTTACCATCTACTTTCACTTGAGAGACTTCAATTTTCCCTGGCTTACTCGGTTTTGCCTCTTCTCCATACTTCCACTCTTGAAATACATTGGGATACAGGTGAAAATATAGTTCTTTCAAACCATCAGCAGAAGTGACTGGAATCGTAACATTCATTTTCCCCTGCACTTGATCTTTTTGTGGGTGATAAGTTATCTCCATTTGATAAAACGGACGCTGGTTGTTTTCTTCAGCTCCACTTATATTCGAAAATGGAAACAAAAATAAAAATACAACAACCATGGTTGAAATGATCCGCTGTAACATAAATATTTTCCCCCTACATAGTATTGGTTTTTCCATCTTTAGGGTTAGGATAAGCCAATCATCCGGAAAATATTTACTTTATTTGTAGATTATCCAAATATGCCCATAAAAAAAGACGCTCCACATTATTGTGATGCGTCAGCAGCTAGTTGACGAATGGATTGTAACCGAAAGTCTTCCGGGATCATCGCATAAACACAAGTATTTTCTAAGCGGTTATCTACTGCTAAACGATGATTGCGCAAAACTCCTTCCAAACGATACCCCAATCGCTCCGCCACCTTGCGACTCCGCACATTTCTCTCATCACAGCGGATTTCAACTCGCTTGGCACCCAAAATTTCAAAGGCGAACACCGTTAAGCCGCGAACGGCCTCAGTAATATAACCTTTCCCTACTTTGTTGACTCGACACCAATAGCCAATTTCAAACCGCGGTATACTCCAATCAATGCGATGCAAGCCACTACTTCCGATAAACTCCATCGTCTCTTTCTCAAAGAGATGAAAGCGCAAATCCAACCTTTCTAAAAAGCGACAATAGGCTTGTCTCACTTTGATTTCTGTCTCTTCCAAAGTAGGAGGGTACTGAGCCCAATTCATCCACGGTCGTAAATGATCCATCGATTCAACAATAGCCTCATTTACATACTTTCCATCTCCTGGTAGAGGCAAGCGGATAAACAGACGTTCCGTCTCAAACTTATGTGGAAAATCCTTTAAAATCGGGGGAGAATAATCCATAGATGAGGTCTCCATTTCTTATTTTACAAACTTTGCTGGATGAAAGCCCACGGTTTTGCGTAGTGGGACCAAAGACAGCGTTGCTCGGTAATCCCTTTGTGGGATGACTTCGAACAACCTTTTCTGCAAATTCGAACGTTGGAGCAATGCTCAACCTGCTTGTAGCAGGTCGTTCTTCGGTACGTCAAGGGACCAAGTTCGCATAGCGAACCGATCTCTCCCACTAGGTAAAACCATGAGAACAGGTAAAAGGAACCAGAACGCTGATAACAGGCGTCCCGCCTATGTGGGTACATACAACCATTGTTGTAGAACGACAAGGGATGGGCTGACGATACAGCCCTGCACTTGGGCACCCGCCAAAACGGATCTGGACTGTAGACCTTAATAACCCAAGCATCCCACGGCGAAAACCGTGTGGAAGGTCAAGTCACTTTTATATAGATTGTACAAAAGTATTGTAAAATAGAAAATGATGTTTCTACCAAAATAGTATTCCATCCCCCTCCCGCCTCCCAACCTATCCCCTCAACGATCGCAAACAAAAAAGGGCTAACGGGAACAAATCGCCCACCACAGTGGAAACGATCCTTTCCCGACCAGCCCTTTGGAACGCTGAAAATAGCTCATCTCTACCTTATATACTGATCCAACTGATTAAGAGATTAGAGATCCTCTAACTAGCATCAACCCGATTTCCTTTCGCTTGCCCATAATAATCGCTGTACTTTTCACGAAGAGCCCGCTTTAAAAACTTACCAACAGATGTTTTGGGGATCTCCTTAAGAAAAATAATTTCATCAGGAATCCACCATTTGGGAAACTGTTGGCTTATAAAACGACGCAATTCTTCTTTTAGGTCACTGGTCTGTTTCTTCGACACGACAAATGCCAACGGACGTTCCTGCCATTTCGGATGAGGAACAGCGACTACAGCTGCTTCCAACACTTCTGGATGCGCCATGAAAGCGTTTTCTAAATCAACGGAAGAAATCCATTCTCCACCGCTTTTAATTAAATCTTTGGTGCGATCGACAATTTTGATAAAACCTTCTTGATCAATCGTAACGATATCGCCCGTATAGAGCCAACCGTCTTTAAAACTCTGTTTGCTTCGCTCGTCACGATCATATTGATCAGCAATCCATGGTCCTCTAACTAGCAATTCACCCATCTCCTGACCATCCCATTTGACGTCTCCTTTTTCTCCCACCACTCTGATTTCCAATCCTGGGACAACCATCCCTTGCTTTGCGCGAATAGCCAGTTTCTCTTCATCGGACAAGTTCTGTTGATCGCTTTTTAACCGCGAGATCGTCACCAGTGGAGAGGTTTCGGTCATGCCATAAGCGTGGCAGAATGGAACCTTATATTTCTGTTCAAATGTACGAATCATTTCAGGAGGGGCAGCTGAACCACCGCAGACAATCGAACGCAAGCTGGATAAGTCATAACTTTCTTTCTCTAACTCTTGTAACAGACCCAGCCAAATCGTCGGTACACCAGCTGTGATCGTCACCTGTTCATTTTGAATCAACTCAGCCAATATTTTCGGGGTAAACTTAGGTCCTGGCAATACTTGCGAGGAACCCAACCAAGTTGAAGCAAACGGCATTCCCCATGCGTTGACATGAAACATTGGAACGACATACATCACCGTATCCTCTTCCGAGATCGCCATACTATCCTTTAAACCGAGCACCATACTATGAAGAAATATACTGCGATGGGTATAGACGACTCCTTTGGGTTTCCCTGTGGTTGCAGAAGTATAACACAAACCAGCCGGATCCTTTTCATCTAGCTTTTGTGTAAAGGAATAAGCTGGATCTCCTTCTTTTAACAATCCTTCATAGGAGTACAAGGGAGAAAGTACAGAAGCGGGTGCCTCCTCTCGATCTCCCATCACAATATAGGCCTTAACCGTTGGAAGCTGATCATGGATTTTCTCTATCATGGGCAAAAGATCTTCATCGATCAAGAGAACTCGGTCTTCAGCATGATTGATAATATAGATCAGATGCTCTGCTGACAAACGAATATTAATCGTATGCAAAACCGCTCCCATCGATGGAATTGCAAAATACGCTTCCAAATGGCGATGGTGATTCCACGCCAACGTTCCCACACGATCCCCTGCTTGTACACCAAGCTTCTCCAACACACTGGCTAGACGACGAACACGTTGAGCAATTTGCCGATACGAGATCCGTTCCACATTAGACAAAGTTCGCGAAACAACCATTTTCTTAGGAAAATACTTTTCTGCACGTTCCAACATTGACTGTACAGTCAGTTGATAGTCCATCATGAGGATCTTCTCTCCACCTTATCCAGTTTTTCAGCAAATGTCCCACCTTGAGAAGTCACAAAGAAGGCAGATCACAATCGTAATGATTTCATATATTCATAAAACTGCTTATATAATAATTGTTTTATATTATCATACCATTTGTATACGATTCTTTAAAGTATTTATTGATTGTTGCGAGTAGTATATTATATTTTCAATTGGATAGTCGCCATAACTTGCATTGACCATAAAATATTTGCTACGATTAACAAAATCTCGCATCTATTTATGAGTCATCTCTTGCACGGAAACGAAGCCGAAGTTCATGTCCTCTATCCCTTAATCCAAGTAGTATGATAACGCTTTCATTACTATTAAAGATGTATTTGCAGCTAATACTCAATAATTTTATATTTATTGCTGATTAATAATTGTAAGCGTATACATTTGTGTTTGCATTAAGTTTGGAAAAGGGATAAAATTGTATCAATAAAACAAAAAGCACTCAAAACGAGTGCTTGGAGTTACAAATATCACGTTGTATCGGTTCATTCATGAAGGTATTCAATCATCTCTTTCGTCTGAAAAACACGTTATTCTAGGAAATCTTTGAGCCGCTTGCTCCGGCTCGGATGACGCAATTTGCGCAGTGCCTTTGCTTCGATTTGTCGAATCCGTTCACGAGTAACACCAAAGACTTTTCCTACTTCTTCAAGTGTACGAGTCCGTCCATCATCTAAACCAAAACGCAACCGAAGAACATTCTCTTCTCGATCGGATAAAGTATCCAGGACTTCCTTTAATTGCTCTTTTAACAATTCGTATGCAGCAGCATCAGCTGGCGCCTGTGCTTCATCATCTGGGATAAAGTCTCCGAGATGGGAATCATCTTCTTCACCAATGGGTGTTTCTAATGAAACGGGTTCTTGGGCAATCTTCATAATTTCACGCACTTTTTCTGGGCTAAGTCCCATCTCTTCAGCGATCTCTTCCGGCATCGGCTCGCGCCCTAGCTCTTGCAATAAATGCCTGGAAACTCGGATCAGCTTGTTGATGGTTTCCACCATATGGACAGGAATCCGGATGGTGCGTGCTTGATCGGCGATGGCACGTGTGATCGCTTGGCGAATCCACCATGTTGCGTATGTGCTAAATTTATAACCCTTACGGTAATCGAACTTTTCGACCGCTTTAAGAAGTCCCATATTTCCTTCTTGAATAAGGTCCAAAAACAGCATGCCGCGCCCCACATATCTTTTGGCGATGCTCACGACTAAACGAAGGTTTGCTTCTGCTAAGCGTCTTTTGGCAAGCTCGTCTTTTTCTTCGATTCGTTTAGCCAATTCCACTTCCTCTTCCGCTGTCAAAAGAGGAACACGACCGATTTCCTTTAAATACATCCGTACAGGATCATTTATTTTTATTCCCGGAGGGACACTGAGATCTTCGCTGGCATAGTCAAACTCTTCTTCTTCCGTTTCAGGCTCAAAATCATCATCTGTTTCATTTTCTACTTCTACACCCAGCTCATTTAGTAACTCGAAGAAATCATCAATTTGTTGAGAGTCTTGCTCAAATGGAGCCAATTTCTCCATAATCGTTTTATATGTCAAAGCACCCGTCTTTTTACCCGCCTCGATCAACTGAACCTTCACTTGGTCCAGATCCAACTCTGTGTCCACATTTTGTTCGTTAGCCAATGTTCATTTCCTCCTTACTAGTTTATCGATCCATTTAATCTCTTTACCTTTTGCTTAAGACGCATAATTTCAATGCCCAGATGCGCCGCTTGGATCGACTCACCAGCCCGAATTAGTCTTTGCTGTTCTCTTTCTTTCCGCTCTATATCAGCCAATATCTTGGCATTTTTTATATGATATACATAGTCTTTTAAGGCCGATTCCGACGTTTGATCTGGTAAGTTCAACATGGCCAGCTCACTCACCGTCGTAATCAGTGTCGAGTCTGTCTTTTCTAAATAACGAATAAATTTTCCAACATCAGCAGGAGCGCCTGCTTGGTAATATCGATAAAGGTGAGCAGCCAATGCAGCAAATTGATCTGTCTGAAAATCTGCTCCCAATTCTTGCTCTACCCATTTGCAAATCAGTGGATCTTTTAACATAAAAGACAATAAATGCTTTTCTGATGTCTCAGCTAATGAAGCAGGACGTCGTTCCATGACCAAACGCTTGCTTACTTCCTGATTTCCATTATTCCACTTATTTTGTGGAATATCCCCCTCTTTTTGCTTCTTTTTGCGCAATCTCGCGCGTCTTTGCTCTTCTTTGAGCGCATCCAGAGAGAGATGAAACTCATCAGCCAAACGACGCAAATAATGATCTTGTTCGATCGCTAAAGGCAGTTCACTAATGACATCTATCGCTTGAGTTAAATATTTTATACGATCATCTTCATCATGTAGATTAAAATTCCCTTTTAGCTTTTCCAGTTTAAAAGCTGTTAATGACATGGACTCAGCTAGCACATCTTGCTCAAAAGCAGCAGCACCATAACGACGTATATAATCATCCGGATCCATCTTATCAGGTAATTTTGTGATTTTAACGGTACAGTCGTACTTTTTTAGTTGATCTGCCCCTCGCTCAGCAGCTGATTGCCCTGCCTGATCTCCATCAAAACATAGAAAGACTGTTTGTGCATTTCTTTTAATGATTTTCGCTTGCTCTTCGGTCAGAGAAGTTCCTAATGTCGCAATGCCCGTCTGAATTCCCTCTTGCCAGGCCATAATCACATCCATGAATCCCTCAAAAAGAATCGCCTGTTGTTTCTTACGTATATAAGTCCTTGCGCGATGTAAATTAAATAAATGATTGCTTTTATGAAATAAAGGTGTCTCCGGTGTATTTACGTATTTAGGACCCCTCTCTTCTAAACTTCGCCCCCCAAAACCGATCACTCGACCTTGGGAGTCATGAATTGGAAAGATGAGTCTTCCGCGAAAACGGTCAAACATCTTGGAATTCACATTGTTTCCTGATTGAATCAGACCTGCTTTTATTAATACATCTGGATGAAAGCCACGACGAGTTAGAAAGCGAAACAGGATTTGTGCATCATAAGGTGGTGCATAACCCAACTGAAATTCTTTTATCGTTTCTATATGAACTTGTCGCTCCATCAAATATTCTCTGGCTTTAGATCCGTACTGTTCATGCAGCAACAAGTGATGGTATAGCTGAGCAGTCAACTCCAGAGCGCGACGCATACTGGCTAATTCTTCATTTTCATTCTCTTCGGCTGAGATCGTCTCCGGAAGTAAAACACCCGTTTGATCTGCAAGATACTTTACAGCTTCCAAAAAAGTAAGATGATCCACATCCATGAGAAAACGTATGACATCTCCGCCCGCTCCACAGCCAAAACAATAATAAATTTGTTTGTCTGGAGAGACCGAAAAAGAAGGCGTTTTTTCCGAATGAAAAGGACATAGTCCAAAGAAGTTTTTGCCACTTTTCTTCAGCTGCACATAGGCTGAGACCACATCGACAAGATCCACCTGGGATTTGATTTGGTCGATCACTTCATCAGGAATCCGTCCCCTCATAAAAATCACTGCTTTCTATTCTATTACCCTAAATACTACTACCAAAAAATATGAATTTCTCCAGACAACTAGTAACTATTCGCCATGATTCGTCAAAGTCCTTTATTATCCTATACATTTTTTCATGGTAATCATTTCATATAAATATGTAGAGCATTGTTTTAATACATCTCTTTTCTTCCTATTCTACAAATATGCTTGTTCTCCTCCTCCTACCAGCAAATGAAGAGATAAAGAAAATTTTGGAAAAGCCTGTCGAATTATTTATGTTCCTTACTACTATTTTAGAATCATTTTAAATAAAAAATACCCTCCATTACACCAACAAAAAAAGAAATATTTTTTAATCCTTGATAAAAGATCCCTCTTCTTATCTCTTCCTTTTCTTCCCCGACAAGCGAAACCTTGTAAAAAGAAAAACATAAAAAGGCAATCTCAGGGCATTGGAAAAAAGCCTAATCCCTTTCTGGAGAGCTAGGTGATTTTTCGTAGACAACGGGTCTATGAATGATTCCATGGGCTATGAACCATCTGCTGATTAGCGATAGCCATTTGCTCCGCCGTCTCTTATTGGTCAGTGAGACGACGAAGCCACAGACTTCATTATTCTTTTTTCATTTTCAACAACTCAAGGATGATATTCGCCGTTTCTTCTACCGCTTTATTGGAAACATCAATCCGCGGACAGCCGACTTTTTTAATTATCTTTTCTGCATACTCTAACTCCTGTATGATCCGAGACATACTTGCATAGTTGGCACTAGATGTCAATCCCAATGCACGTAGACGTTCGCGTCGAATATGATTTAATTGAGTAGGATCAATAATCAATCCGACACAGCGTTGGGATGGAACCATATACAATTCTTCTGGCGGCTCCACTTCCGGAACAAGGGGAACATTGGCCACCTTCAAACGTTTATGTGCCAAGAACATGGAAAGAGGTGTTTTTGAAGTTCTGGATACACCTAGAAGTATGACATCTGCACGTAATAATCCGCGTGGATCTCTCCCATCATCATACTTTACAGCAAATTCAATCGCTTCCACTTTGCGGAAATATTCATCATCTAAACGATGGATTAACCCAGGTTGACCCTTTGGACTCTTATTATACAGCTTTGTCAAGCCATCCAACATTGGACCCATGATGTCGACATGAGGAACTCCCAACCTCGTGGCTTCTTCTAACAATGCTTTTCTTAATTCTGGCACGACAAGCGTAAAAGCGACAAGGGCATTTTCTTCCTTCGCAGCCTGTAATGCTTCCAGTATCGTTTCTCGATCTACCACATACGGAATACGACGGATATTTACCGTTCCACCATTAAATTGACTGCATGCTGCTTTTACAACAAGTTCTGCTGTTTCTCCAACCGAGTCTGAAACAACATACACTATTGGGTGATCAATGTTCATGGTAATATCCTTCTCCCCCTTTATAGAATGATATTCTCTCCTAATTCCACAAAAGCTTTGGTAATCGTCGTTTTGGTTATTCGTCCAACTACTTCCAAATGCTCTGAGTTAGAGTCATGATGAAAGGGGCGTACGACTGGTAAAGAATCGACCTGTGACCGGATCATTAGCTGGGCTGCATGGTATAGGGAATCCTCGGATGTACAAGTGATCAGGTTGGGCATCCGCGACATCACAATGCCCACTGGAATGGAATTAAGATCTTGATTGCCCATCGATGCTTTCAATAAATCTTTGCGAGAAACCACTCCACTTAAATAACCAGCTTTTTTAATAATAAATAGACTACCCACGTCCTCCAAAAAAATCGTACAGATCGCATCATAAACAGATGTTTCTTCGTGCACAACGACTGGACGCGATTGATAATCTTTTACACGCAATTTACGTATTTGCTCACCTAACAACTGATTGGCCGATTTGCCTGAAAAGAAATAACCAACACGCGGGCGTGCGTCTAGCAGGCCGGACATAGTCAAAATAGCCAGATCTGGCCGCAAGGTCGCTCTGGTCAAACTTAACTTCTCAGCAATTTGTTCACCAGTGATCGGACCTGAAGCTTTGACGATTTCCAGTATCTTTTCTTGCCGTTTCGTCAGCTCGATGCCGGTCCACCTCCCAAATTCTAATTAAATCCTGCTTTATTATGTCATACTTTAATCATATATAGTATATACTAATGATTTCAAACTTGGACATCAAGTGTTCCCATCAATTTTCCCCTTTAAAATATAACCGATCTCATCGCATTCGACTACAAGAGAATACTTGTAAGTCGTTTCCTCGAATATAAATCCAATCCTTTAAATACCCGATTTTCACTCCTCCTAGACATAAAAATGATCGAATATTAAGCATCTTCACTAGTCTCATTCGATCCCCTTATATCATTTCCGAAAAGACTATCTATTTAGAAAAATCCGTTTGCATCTTTTTTATCTTATATTATTATTACTTTGTATGGTCTTTCTCTCTAAGTAATAAAACTTTCCCTAATTCCGATCGAAAAAAACTTTTCGTTGTAAATTTTCATAAGTATATTGATTTATTAAGCTAGAATTAAGGTAATCGTACTTTTTTAGACATAAGATCCAATGAACAAAGGAAACATTCATTCACTTTTCATAGTAATATATGTTTATAGTTAATAATCCAATTTAATGAGGTGCTGACAACATGCGAAAAAAATGGGTAGCGATACTCTCGAGCGCTCTTATGATCACATTCTTCTCAGGATGTGGAATTTTTACCAATCTCTCATCAGACACTCCCCCACCTCCCGACAACCAAACCAAAAATGTAGAAACGCGGACCACCCCTTCCCTTACAGCTAGCGAAATTTTATCAAAATCTTCAGACGCAATGGAACGGATGGAAGGTTACAAATGGCAAGTCAATGCAGTACAAGACATTTTGGTTAGAACCGATTTATCGCGCGCTAAAAATACGGTTAGAACAGAAACCGAATTCATCAGTACCAAAGAACTACACAACACGGTAGAGATCACGACAGAATCCGGTGGACGAACCCAAAGCACCTTTACGGAACTCTATTCAAAAAATGACAGAGTTTATATCAAAAACAGCAACAGCAACTCATGGGCAAAATGGGACTTCACTGACTCTAGAATTAGGCCTATTCTCGACAATTTAGAGAGAGATTATGTCAATCCAAACTATATTTTAGATACTTTCCGTCATGAAGCCAATTCTCTGCAGGTATCGACAGAAGGTGAAGATTACGTCCTTACGATTTCGCTAAAAGATGATCAAAAAATTCGACCATTTACCAAAGCAGCAACCACCAATCTAACTCGGGATAACAACATTACCGATTCGCAACTCAATTATAAGTCATTGGACTTATCCATCTACATCAATAAAACAGACTTTATCATCAATAAACTGACGCAAAAATTAGAGCTGGATATTCCTCTCAAAGGACAATATGACTCCACCATCAATCAAGAGCAAACGATTCAATTTAAAGGGGAAGTAAAAGAAATCATCTTGCCAGCAGAAGTCTATTAATCCAAATGATAAAAACCCTAGGGATATCCTAGGGTTTTATGATTTCTTGGTGGAAATCTTAGGAAGCAAAGACAAGATACTCAAAGGCTGCAAATTGTTCAACCAACTGGTTTATCTCTTTTAGCAAAGACAAGCGATTTTGCCGAATCTGGGGATCTTCAACCATCACCATCACGTGATCAAAGAAAAAGTGAATATGTGGAGCCATTAAGGCAAGAGCTTGGTACATTTGCTCCGGATCCTGCTCGCTTTTTGCTTCTTGGAACCTTTCCGCTGCTTCATCCAAGGCTTGCGAGAGCTCCTGCTCCGCTTCCTCGACAAGCAACGATCGGTCGAATGACTGCTCTCTAGCTTTCTTCGCTAAGTTGGCTGCACGGGTAAATCCTTCTACTTCCGATTTAAAAGCTTCAAGCGATGTGCGCTTCATCAATACTTCCGCTTTTTTGACAGTGAGAAGTGGTTCCGGTTCCACTGCTCCCAGTACAGCCTCAATCACATCATAACGCGTTCCTTTCTCCTGTAGCACTGCTTTCATTCGACGAATAAAGAACTGCTTGAGATCTTTTTCTACTAGCGTCCGATCTACCTGAAGCAAATCGTCTTGTTCCAAACGATCCAAGGCAAAGGTAATCAGATCGATCAATCGAATCTTTGACCAAGCTTTCTGTAGTAAAATCTGAACAATCCCCGCTGCTCTTCGTCGCAATCCATACGGATCTTGCGAGCCGGTTGGCTGAATGCCAACAGCGAAACTTCCCGCAATCGTATCGATTTTATCTGCAAGGGCAAGAAGCGTCCCGATATCTCCTTGTGGCAGACGATCGCCTGCGGATCTTGGAAAATGATGTTCATAGACAGCTGCCGCTACTTGCGGATCTTCCTGATGATGCTCCGCATAGATCTGCCCCATATATCCTTCTAGCTCCGAAAACTCTCCGACCATTTGTGTAGCTAGGTCAAATTTACAAATTTCAGCTGCTCGTTCCAACTTTTGCAATGAATCCGACTGCCACGCAAGCAATTGACCGAGACGTAAAGCAATATCTTTGATCCGACGGACTCGCGCACCCATCGTCCCCAATTCTTCTAGAAAGACAATCTTCTCTAGCGTTTCCAAAGCGTTCGCGATCGGCAGTTTGAGATCTTCTTCAAAGAAAAAGCGCGCATCGGAGAGACGAGCTCTTAGCACCTTTTCATTTCCTTTGGCAACATTCTCTAGCCCATATGTATCTCCATTGCGAACGGTAACAAAGTGAGGATACAGTTCTCCCTGAGCGTTTTCGACAGGAAAATAACGCTGATGTTCACGCATGGTGGTGATGAGCACTTCTTTCGGTAGTGAGAGAAATTCTTTTTCAAAGGAACCAAAAAGGGCTGTTGGATATTCTACCAAGAACAATACCTCTTCCAACAAATCCGCATCGACTGGAATCAGCCAACCTTGTTCCACTTCAAGCTGTTGCAATTGGCGGATGATCATGCTCTTTCGCTCTTCGATCTCGACAATCACATATTCTTCACGCAAGGTGTCAACGTATAGTTCCGCTGCAGGAATCATTCGCTTCTTCCCTAAAAAGCGATGTCCATTTGTCACATTACCAGCTGTCACTTGGGCAAATTGGATGGGAATCACTTTTTCCCCTAACATGCAGACCAACCAACGAACCGGACGGATAAAACGCGCTTTGTCACTTCCCCAACGCATCGTTTGCGGAAAATGAACCTGCGTGATCACTTCGCCTACGCTCTGAGCTAATACTTCAGCCGTTTTCTGTCCTTGTAGATGTTTCTTCGCAAATACATATGTCTCGCCTTTCCACTCTTTTAGCTGGAGTTCTTCCACACTAACCCCTTGTTTGCGGGCAAAACCTGCCGCTGCTTTGCTCCATTCGCCCGTCGGGGTCTTGGCGATTCGCGCCGCTGGTCCGCGAACTTCCTCCGTTAGATCGGTCTGTTGGGTAGCTACCTCTTCGACCAGTACAGCCAAGCGACGAGCAGTCGCATAGGTTTTTAGTTCACCAAAAGCAATCCGGTGTTCTTGAAACCAACTGGTCAGACGATCCGCTAATTGCGACAAGGCATCGCGAACAAAACGCGCGGGTATTTCTTCACAACCGATTTCCAACAAAAATGTTTGTTTATCCATTGCTCCGCTCCTCTCCTTGTTTTAATAGAGGGAAGCCTAATTTCTCCCTTTGTTTCACATAGGCTTTCGCACATCTTCTCGCTAAATGGCGTACTCTTCCGATATACCCCGTTCGCTCTGTCACACTGACTGCTCCCCGAGCGTCAAGCAGATTAAAGGTATGCGAGCATTTTAAAATATAATCATACGCTGGAAAGACAAGCTCTTCTTCCAAAGCACGTACGGCCTCTTTTTCATACGACTCAAAGAGTTGGAAAAGTAAATGGACATCTGAAATCTCAAAGGTATACTTTGAATGTTCATACTCCGGCTGATAAAAAATATCCCCATATTTTACTTGATCGATCCACGTTAAATCATAGACATTCTCTTTATCCTGAATATAAAGAGCTAATCGTTCCAATCCATATGTCAGCTCAACCGATACCGGATTGGTTTCCAGACCACCAACTTGTTGAAAATACGTAAACTGGGTAATCTCCATGCCATCGACCCAGACTTCCCAACCGAGACCGGCTGCTCCAAATGTAGGGTTCTCCCAGTTGTCCTCGACAAAGCGAATATCATGCTGCCGCGAGTCAATTCCCAAAGCTGCTAAGCTACCTAAATAGATCTCCTGAATGTCAGCTGGCGCCGGCTTTAAAATCACTTGAAACTGATGATGTTGGTACAGGCGATTGGGATTGTCGCCATATCGACCATCTGCCGGACGCCGTGAGGGCTCCACATAAGCCACTTTCCAAGGTTCTGGCCCTAGCGAGCGCAAAAAGGTCATCGGATTTAATGTGCCGGCTCCTGTCTCCACATCATAGGGCTGAGCCAAAACACAGCCATGTTTAGACCAATAGTTTTGCAACTGAATAATCATTTGTTGTAACTCCACAAAAACACCCCCAATTTTTGCAGTGAAGTAGAAACGGGAAACAGCCTCCCATCCCCAATCCATTGGATCAAAAAACATAACGATCCAACACGTTATAGGGACGAGAAGCTATTTCCCGCGGTTCCACCCTACTTGGTTAACCCACTGTTAACCCTCTTGATTTATCATAGACGCTCCAGAATGCCCTTCACTAGACACTTAAGATCAGGCTTTCACTCTCCCTGACTCGCTTTGCTCAGTGATCTAGCTACTCCTTTCCTTCAACACGTCACACTCTCTTTTTTATAGTAATGGTATAGCAAAAAAACATTTCCTTGTCAATGATTCCTTACAAGCTATCTCCATGTTTGTTTAAACTGCTGGAGGATCTGCCGCGACTTCCATGGTCCAGATAGATACTCATCGATAAATGCCGATAACACCGACTCAAGCTGCTGATTTGTCTCTGGTTTGACCGATACTTCTCCTAAACGCCGCAGCTCGATTCGCTGCAATAACGGCAAAATGCGGACGACAGCAGGTTGAAGAGAAAAAGCATGACCATCAACGGATCTACATTTTTTACACAAAAATCCGCCTTGCCGAATACTAAAGTGAGTCAAATCGGTCGTGGCACTGCACTGGACACATCGATCCAAAACAGGCTGATATCCAGCAACTCCCAGCATGTTCAACTCGATAATGCGCGTAAGAACATCTGGATCCGTTCCTTTTTCTAGATGATCCAATCCATGATCCAATAAACGATATACCAGTGAATGAGGCTCTTTTTCTGATAACAATTTATCAATGAGCTCAAACCAATAGGCTCCGTAAGCAGTTAACAATAAATCGGAACGGAGCAAATGACGCGGTTTGATGAGATCGGCTTGAGAAAGTGTCGGCATCCCACTCCCTGTAAAGCAAATAAATTGAGCCAAAGTAAACGGTTCCGTAACGGCTCGAAACCGACTTTTTGGCTTTTTGGATCCTCGTGCCATGAGAGAGATTTTACCAAATTGTTCCGTAAAGACAAGAACAATTTGGTTACTCTCACCATAATCTTTTGCCCGAAATACAATCCCCTCAAATTTGCTCAGCATATCAGAAGAAGTCCTCTCTAGATCTTTTTCTCTTCTTCCTCTTCTTCAAAATCATCAATCTGATTTTTATTATTTTCGATCATCCCGATATCTTTATATAGCAAATAGGCTTCAATACTGCCAGTTGCTTCAAAGCAACTCCACAGGAAACTGCGCAACTAGCCTCATCCTTTCCCCTAACTTTACTGGTTTAAGAATTAGGATGGACGGATACACATAAGAGTATTAGATGGAAAAATTGTCAATAAAAAATTATACTATCCACTTGATAAATTAACTTGTTATCTATCTTCTCGATAACCAAACTCACGTAAAAACAACTCTTCATTACGCCAATCTTTTTTCACTTTAACCCACAAATCAAGGAAGATCCGGCTTCCTAACAAGCGTTCGATTTCTTGGCGAGCGCGTTTCCCCACTTCTTTCAACAAAGAGCCTTTTTTACCGATCAAAATTCCTTTTTGCGAAGAACGTTCGGTGATAATCGTTGCCCGAACATCAATCAGGTCCTTACCATTCCGCTTTGACATTTCCTCCACTACAACCGCAACCGAATGAGGAATCTCTTCACGCGTAAGCTGTAAAACCTTTTCGCGAATAAGCTCTGCCACTACAAATCGTTCGGGATAATCGGTGATCTGATCCGCTGGATAATATTGCGGACCAAACGGCAGTTCTTGAAAAATCAATTGAAGCAACGTCGATGTGTTATTTCCTTGTAAAGCAGAGATCGGAACGACTTCTTTAAATGCAAATCGTTTGCGATATTGATCGATCAATGGCAACAACTGATCTGGATGTACTAAATCTATTTTATTCACCACAAGAAAAACAGGTGTGTCCACCTTTTGTAAGTTGGCCATAATATACTGATCACCAGGTCCTATCCCTTCACTGGCATCGATCAGAAACAAAACCAGATCCACTTCATCCAAAGTGTTTATTGCTGTTTCTACTAGGATCTCTCCCAGTTTGGAATGCGGCTTATGAATACCTGGAGTATCTAGGAAGATAATCTGTCCTTGTTCACTGGTGAGTACGCCCCGAATTTGATTTCGGGTGGTTTGCGGTTTATCTGACATGATGGCAATTTTTTGTCCGACCATATAGTTCATTAAAGTGGACTTTCCTACATTGGGTCGTCCAATCAGCGAGACAAAACCAGAACGAAATTTTTTCTCAGTCATGGAGAGCCTCCTTAAGAAAGGCATTCGGCAATAATTGAGATACTGATGTCTGGATGATCTCACCGTTTAGATTGGCTAACCAGACTTTCATATTGGGAGCACAAAATTCTGCTAACACTTGTCGACATGCTCCACATGGGGAGATCGGAGATTTCGTATCTGCAACTACTGCAAGCCCTTGAAAATTGCGAAATCCTTCCGAAACTGCTTTAAAAATAGCTGTTCTTTCTGCACAATTAGTTAATCCATAAGAAGCATTTTCGATATTGCATCCTAAAAAGTAATGACCATCTTCTGTCAAAACCGCCGCTCCAACTGGAAAACGAGAATAGGGCGTATAAGCTTGTTCTCTTGCTTTCAAGGCTTGTTGAATCAGCTCTTTCATACAACCCTCCCGAGCAAATTTATAAAAATTGAAATCCGACAATCGCCACAACGATTCCAATCAAGCTACCAAACAATATCGACTGCCTGTTTCCATCGACTCGAAAACGCATTCCTAAAACAAAGGTGGTTAAGGTATAGACCAATAAGGTAATAAGCAAATTCCAAGTAATCGCGACAATTAACGTAGCAATACAAAAAGAGAGTGAAGTAATCATACTTGGTTCCCAGTGATTCTTGCCAACACGGTGAAAAATAGCCTTGATCATTAGAGTGAAAAAGAAATCAAACGCGATCACAGCAGCTAACACAATTCGGGGCTTCGTCGGCGCTGCAACCAATAACCCCTGCATAAATTGATCCAAATAAGGATAAAATACACTAATCCCTACGATTACTGCCAATCCTGCTGTGAGAAGGGTCGCTCCAGCCGAAACATCTTTCGCTATTTTGGCTAATGGATGATATTCACTCGTTACCATATCCACAACTGCTTCAATGGCAGTATTAATCAATTCGGCAAACAAAACCAATGTAATGGCGACAAAGAGGATCAATACCTCCATTTTTTGGAGAGGTAAGTATAAACTTACCAACAAAACAGCTAACGCGACAACCAAATGGATTCGCATATTACGTTGTGTTACTACTGTATATTTTAAACCTTCTAACGCATAACGGAAACTTTTTAATACTTTTTTCACCCACATATCTAGGCTGCTACCCGAACGAATTGTGATGAATGATTGTTAGAGAAACCGTGACAACTAGTTGTAGAAAACTTTCAAGTAGCAGGTTTCCCCCTTTCTCTATAGATCCCCTCTTGTCAGACCGATTGCCTGTAAAATCGCTTCTTGTTGTTGAAACATCTCTTTCTCTTCTTCCTCTGTTTCATGATCATAACCCAATAAATGGAGAAAACCGTGAACGGCTAAAAAACCAAGTTCTCGCTCAAAAGAATGATTATACTCTTTCGCCTGCTCTTTCACACGGGGCAAGGAAATCACCAAATCGCCAAGTGGCACTGTTTCTTCCTCTTCCGAGATCACCCAATCTTCATCGGGTTCCCACAAGGGAAAAGATAGAACATCCGTCGGAGAATCAACCCCCCGATACTCACGATTCAACCGCTGGATCTCAAGATCATCGACAATCGTTAGAGATAAATCTACCGCTGGCAACTCTTCCATCTCTGCCGCTTTATTTAGCGCACGGTAAATCCAGCTAAGTGCTTTTTCTTCATCCGCTGTCAGCGCCGTCTTAATTTGTAAATCGAGATCAACCCTCATCCATATTTGACTCCTTTAACGGTGGTAACTTCCTCGGGATACTCAATCCGAGAGTGAAAAATACCTTGCAATGTCTCTACCACAGATTTGGCAATAATGTCAAGTTCTTTTAACGTAAGGTGGCATTCGTCAAACTGTCCATCTTCCAATCGATCACGAATAATTTTGCGTACAAGGTTTTCAATCCGTGCAGGGGTAGGGCGAGAAATCGAACGAACAGCAGCTTCTACACAATCACAAATCCCAACAATCGCTGCTTCTTTGAATTGTGCCTTGGGACCAGGATAGCGAAAATCATCCGATAATACTTTGTCGTTATCTTGTTTGGCTTTAAAATAAAAATATTTTATTAACGTGGTTCCATGATGCTGAGCGGCAATGTCTTGAATCGGCTTGGGAATTTTATGTTCTTTTAATAACTCTACTCCATCTCGCGCATGAGAAACAATGATGGTTTTACTTAAATGAGGGGAAATCTTATCATGTGGATTTTCCCGATTGATCTGATTTTCAATGAAAAATTGCGGTCGTTTGATCTTACCCACATCATGGTAGTACGCACCCACACGAGCCAATAAGCCATCGGCTCCGATCGCCTCTGCAGCGGCCTCTGATAAATTACCCACGATCACAGAGTGATGATAGGTTCCAGGTGTTTCAATCAACAATCTTCGCAGCAACGGATGATTGGGATTACTTAGCTCCAATAAGCGTAAAGGAGATAAAATACCAAACATTGATTCAAAAATCGGTAAAAAGCCGATCGTTAACACGGCAGAGAAAAGCCCATTGGCGATCCCAAAAACGACGGAGAGTCCAAGTGTATTCACATCGGTTTCCGACGGGTCCATCAACGAAATAGCAATGATCGGCACGACACTGGTAAGTGAAGCGATCATACCTGCCTGCAAAATAGCGCTCCGCTTTTTAATTCCTGCTAATGCAAACGAACTGGCTGCTCCACTGATAAAAGCAACCAAACCAAAGCGAAAATCAAACAAAACATGGCTCTCATTGTTAAATAAAATCGAAGCGGCTACACCCAATACGAGAACACCGCCAAAGGCGAGTTCGACATTGAGGAGCAAAGTGATTAACATTCCGCCAAAAGCCACCGGAGCAAGATAGCCAAGCGTACTCCAATTCAAATCTTGACCAATTGCAATCAATTTCATGCTTAGTAAATTCAGTAATAAAATACAAGCAAACATCAGTAATTTGGAATGATCTTCATGTATTTTTGGATGAAAACGCCGAATATAAAAATAAAGCAGCACAGCGATCAATCCCACGAGAATGGTTAAACCTACATACGAACCGGGATTGCTTTTTTCTTTCAGAAGACCGAGAACGGCCAACTTCCGATATTGGTCAGCGGTAATTTCCTCTCCAGCAGAAACGATGATCTGCCCTTTTCGGATCTGAATCGCTTCCACTTCATCACGAGCCACTTCCCGGATCTTCGCTGTCTTTTTTTCATCATATATTTCATTTACAATGATACACTCACGCGCTAATTCTCTAACGATAAAACGCGCATTGCTATCCAGATCAGATAAGCTTAACTTTTGATCAACCAAATTTTTCTTTTCTGCTAACTCTTCCTTTTTTACACCATCAAACAATATCTCACTAACAATATTTCTGGTTTCTAAACGCAATGTATTTAACTCATCAGCGGGAAACCGTACTAGTTTTAAATAAAACTCCGACGATAAATCTTTCGCTATCAGATCGCGAAGATTATCGATCTTCTCCTTCTCACTTAACGAGGTATCTAATATATTTCTACGAGCATCCATAAAGATATTATCAATTAATTCTATCTGGTTCTCTGTTATCTTTTCATCTTTACTATATTGAGGTTCGACTGCAGAGGCTGCACGTTTTCTAGCACTCTCCGTTGCTACTTCGTCCACTTTGGTAATTGGAGAGATGATCGTTTCCTTACTCACCGTTCCAATCTTTACCTCATACTGTTGTGGCAAGATTTGATGAATAAGCAATAAATAGAACGCGACCCCAAAGATCGCGTAAATGATAAACGGCATCTGCTGTTTATATTTTTCATATATAAAACCGAACCTTTTTGGTATTGGTTCGCTCATCTCTTTCATGATCAAATGTTACTCAAACAGAGACAAATGCCCAAGGTGAAAAGCCGGGCATTTGTCTCTGTTCATGCGTAACCATTTTACACCTCCTGCTATGATTGATTTTCATCTCGCTCATAGGCTTCAATGATTTTCTGCACCAGCGTATGGCGTACGACATCTTCCTGACCCAGATAGACAAAGCGAATTTCTGGAACACTTTTTAAAATACGCTCTGCTTCCCGCAAGCCAGATTGTTTTCCTCGCGGTAGATCCACTTGTGTCACATCACCAGTTACTACCATTTTGGCTCCAAAGCCGAGTCGAGTTAAAAACATCTTCATCTGTTCACTCGTTGTGTTCTGCGCTTCATCCAATATGACAAAGGCATCTTCCAACGTACGCCCTCTCATATACGCAAGCGGAGCTACTTCAATCAATCCTCGTTCCATCATCTTATTGACCTGCTCCACACCCAGCATAAAATACAATCCATCATAAAGTGGACGGAGATAAGGATCCACTTTTTCCTGTAGATCACCAGGTAAAAAGCCAAGGTTTTCCCCAGCTTCAACTGCTGGACGTGTCAATACGATTTTCTTGACTCGATGAGATTTTAAAGCCATTACCGCCAAGACAACAGCTAAAAAGGTTTTACCCGTTCCAGCTGGTCCAATTCCAAACACAATATCTGACTTTTGAATAGCGGATACATAATGGCGTTGCCCCAACGTTTTGACACGAACCCTATTTCCTTTATAACTTACACCCACTTCTTCATGAAACAGTTCCAATAGTTCATCTTCTAATCCTTGTGCTGCAAGGCGCTGAGCATAGATCACATCACGTTCAGTTAAGACGATTCCCTTACGGATCAGCAATAGCAGGACGCGAAACAAATTTTCAAGTGTTTCACATTCTTGCGGAGAACCAATAATTGTTAATTCTTCTCCACGAGTGAAAATTTTAGCAGAAGTTTGTGATTCGATTAGTTTTAAAAAGGTATCATGGGGTCCAAATAAGCTTAGCGCTTCTTGGGCACTATTCAAACGAATTTTCACATTTTTCCCCTGTTCAGGCAATGTTCATTCTCCTTGCAAAATAGGTTGTGAAACAGCAATATTTTCAACTACATCAAAATGTATCTTCAAATAAACTTTACCATTGTCGACACGTTGGTGCAAAACTTTTTCATTAATAATCTTTCCATCTGCGTCCAAATAAGATATCATTTCATCTTTTGCACTCTGCTTTGCCAATTGCACAGCCTCAGAAAAAGTTCTACGATACTTTAATAAATTCATTTCTAATCGTTCCTCATCTACCAAACCAAAAGGCATCTTCCAATTTCCCAAATAGAAAGACCGCATCGTCTGAGTCGTCTCATACTGCTTCAGATCCAAGCTCTTTTTAAATGGATTATGCAAAACTTTTGTACCAACAAAAAAATGGGTCTTCCTATCACGCCTACCCGTATATTCCTTTCGATGGACCAAAAAAGGCACCGCCACTTCTGCTTCATACCATACCTCTCCAAGGACTTTTCCCTTTGCTCCGACAATTTGATCATCGGTTTCTTGCAATGGATCACCATATTTCCCCGAAACCAACAGATCGCCTTTTTGAACCACTTCATTTAAACCAACAACCGCTCGTCCACGCTGAATCTGCATGTCCACTACGAGCGCATCTTTACCAGCAATCAGATCGACCGGTCCTTCATCTTTCTGATCTTCGGACTGCTCCTCAATTTGCTTCTTCATCACGATCGTTACAATCGCCCTTGTCCCTTCCAATTGAAAACCAATCCAAGAGGCTTGAGAAAAAGACTTAAGCAAACGCTCTTGAATCTCCTTTTCCTTAGGTAGACGGAATTTCAATTGTCCTTTAAAAATTCCCTCTTTCTGTAATACACCATAAACCTGCTCATGTGGAATGGTTTCTGCCCCAACGATTTCTATCTGCCAAATAAAACTAGAGAGAACGAATAATAAGACAATAAACAACAAAAACCCAATATAAAAATAGACTCTCTTCTTTATTTTCCGAATCCAAAAGGGCATGCCTTGCTTTCGTTTTAAACGAATTCGAATCTGATAGCGACGTAAATACGGAATCAGCCGAAAAAAGTCGGGAAGACTTAGGGTGACTTCCAATTGACTCTTGTCCACCCAAAAAACATTTTCCATCTCTATCCCCTGATCAATCACTTCATTCAACCATTCGATCAGCCTCTCTCCCCGACAGGTAAAGGTAACCTTTCCCTTGACGAAACTTGGTTTATCGATGATCCTCTCCCCCTAATCGATATATTTTAACTCCGTAATCTTTCCGGTCACTGAGATCATATTCTGATTAATCAATTTAAGCTTAAGATGATCACCCAATACCAATAAGGAGCCTTTGATCAGTTGAAGCTGCAATCGATCCTGACTAAAAAACAGCACACCTTTATGATTTTCTATATATAAATGGTCTTCCCCAATCAGCTCAATCCGCGGCACCTCTTCCACTACTTCCGGTGGCAAATCAAACAAATCGGAAAACCATTTCCGCACCCTGTGATTACCTACACCTTTCATTCTCTGCCCTCCATCTCTCTCTAAGAAATATGCAAAAGGACAGTTATTTAGAATCAGTCTTCCCTCACTTGACAAAATATTTGCCGCAAATTACAATCAGGTAATAATATCAGATACTAAAAATAAAAAATAGGAGAGCATATCCATGTCAACTGCAGTCGCTCATATCACAGCAATCGGGACTTACGCACCAGAAAAACGCCTGACCAATCACGACTTAGAGAAAATGGTGAATACCTCTCACGATTGGATCGTTCAACGTACTGGAATCCATGAGCGAAGAATTGCGTCGAAGGAGCAATTTACTAGTGATCTATGTATTGCTGCCGTGCATGATTTACTTGATCGTTATCCAGTTACAATTCATGATGTGGATATGATTCTAGTAGCGACAAGTACACCGGACTTTCCCTTCCCCAGCGTTGCCAGTCAAATCCAAGCCGCTTTTCAAATCGAAAGAACAGGCGTATTGGATCTCTCCGCCGCTTGTGCCGGCTTTGTCTACGGTCTTCAGTTGGCAAATGCCTTGATCAGCTCTGGGATGAACCGCAAGGTACTGGTAGTCGGAGGAGAAGTATTGTCTAAAGTAACCGACTTTACTGACCGAACCACCTGTGTTCTATTCGGGGATGCCGCTGGAGCGGTTCTGGTCGAGCAGAAAGAAGGAGAGGAAACCAGCTTCCTTTATTCCACCAACGGAACAGACGGAAAAGGTGGAATTTATCTATATCGAAGTGGTCTCTCCCAGCACATGCAAGGAAAGCCATTGGTTGGCAAGGGAAATATGGTTCAAAATGGACGAGAAGTTTATAAGTTTGCCGTAGATACACTCAGTAAAGAGGTTCCTCACCTTTTAGAGAACGCTGGATACTCCATCGACGATTTAGATTGGTTCGTTCCCCATAGTGCGAATCTGCGTATTCTCGAATCCGTTTGTAAACGAATCAACTTTCCAATTGAAAAAACCTTATTTAGTGGAACATATTATGGTAATACATCGTCTGCTACCATTCCATTGGCCCTTCAAATCGCTCTTAAAGAAGGGAAACTTCAAAAAGGCGATTTAATCCTTCTCTCTGGCTTTGGTGGCGGGCTTACTCATTCACACCTACTTATGAAATGGACGGTATAGAACCCATCTATACCGTCCATTTTTACGTCTAGGATCGATTAAGAAACGAATCTTTTTCCGCTTGGGCTACCAGCCTTTTGGTAATCTCACCACCAACCGACCCATTCCCACGTGCCGTGGTATCCGCACCCAACTTTACGCCAAACTCCATCGCAATCTCTTCTTTAAATTGATCCAATACCTCTCTCGCTCCCGGAACCAATAAACGATTGGTATTTCGCGAACGCGGCATTCTTTATTCCCCCCTTTTAATGAATAGTATGAGGAATAAATAACAAACTATGGTTATCAATTGTTTCCAAATAGATCGCCTTATTTTATCGATCTTACTCCATTCCGTATACTTCCCAGCAAAAATTTGCTCTTATCCAACAAACTTGACATCTGAACACTTTCTTTCATCTGCTCTGCTTTGTAGTCTGCAGTAAAAATCGTTTCTCTAGACCCACTCGCTTCTCGCTTGGTAAGCTAAACCCAGCATCATCAATATCCAACGGGGTGTATGGAATTGGAAAAACTAAACGAACGCGCAGCATGGATCAGCATCGGAGCTTACGTCCTATTAACGATCAGCAAACTAACCGTAGGATATCTAACCGATTCACAAGCTCTCCTAGCTGATGGTCTTAACAACAGCACAGATATCATCGCCTCCTTGGCGATCCTAATCGGATTGAAGGTCTCTAAAAAACCCCCCGACCTCAACCATCCATACGGCCATCGGCGAGCAGAAACCATCGCCTCCCTAATCGCTTCCTTTATCATGATGGTGGTAGGAATCGAAGTATTGATCAATGCCAGTAAATCGATCATCTTTCAGCAAACCACTACGCCAAAACTAGAAGCCGCTTGGTTTGCCCTCTTCTCTGCACTGATCATGTTCATTGTTTATCGTTATAACCTTTATATTGCCAAACGAACCTCCAACCTAGCCGTCAAAGCCGCCGCCAAAGACAACTTATCCGACTCCCTCGTCAGCATCGGCGCAGCTATCGGCATCATTGGTTCACAATTTCAACTCCCTTGGCTAGACCCCGTCGCCGCCGTCATCGTCGGATTGATTATCTGCAAAACCGCATGGGGAATCTTCTCCGAAGCCACCCACCTGCTCACCGATGGCATCGACGTCGACTTACTCGCCAAACTGCACACATCCATCAGCCAAACCAAAGGCGTCAGACAAATCCGTGGAATCAAAGGACGCTTCCACGGCAACGAACTACTACTGGACATCGACATAACCGTCGACCCCCACCTAAACGTCATCGAAAGTCACAAAATCACAGAACGAATCGAGAAAAAACTTCTCGATCAATACAAAATCACCCACATCCAAATCCATGTCGAACCCGAACCCATCGTCGTCCCCCCCTACTGCGCCAAAAGCGGAAAACGTCTCTGAGTCACCCACCCTCAGAGCCTTTTCCGCCCCCGCAGCCGTTCCCCGCAGCGGACACATAAAACATCCGTGCAAGCATCAAGTGACTGGAGACTCAATAGTCCCTGCCCGCCTCCGACCACCATCCGAAATCAGATCGTCACTCTATTGATCTAAAACCATAAACTTAGGGGGGAGGGACTTTTGAAGGCGAAAGGCTTGGGGCTACCTAGCGGAGAGGAACGGCGAAGGGGAGCAAGCGGAAAACGTGTCTGAGCGTCAGCGAGTTTTTTCCGCCCCCGCAGCCGTTCCCCAAAGCGAACAGTCCCTACTTCCTCGCTAGCATCAACACCCTGAAGAATCAAAAAGCACCGACCCGACTTCCCACCACAAACCGATCTCATTCCCCTCCAATCAGAAGACAGACTTTTGCCCCAAAACAAAAAAGAGCGTGGATCATCCACGCCCTACTCCAAATATTCACGCACCAACTGATTCACTGTCTTGCCATCCGCCTTCCCCTTCACTTTAGGCAAAACAGCACCCATCACTTTCCCTAAATCCTTCTTCGTCTTCGCCCCGACCGCCTCGATCGTCTCTTGAATCAAAGCGCGCAGCTCCGACTCAGACAACTGTTTAGGCAAATAGCGCGTCAAAATATCAATCTCACTTTGTTCTTTCTCTGCCAAGTCCTCTCGACCAGCCCTTGTATATTCAGCAACCGAATCTCTCCGTTGCTTAATCGCCCGAACAATCACATCCAAAACCTGGTCATCGCTAAACGTAGTCCGCTTATCGATTTCCTCTTTCTTAATTGTCGCGCGCAACAAACGCAACGTCGATAAGACCTGCTTATCTTTCTGCTTCATCGCAGTCTTCATATCTTGCTCAATCTGTTGGACCAGACTCACCGGCAAGGACACCTCTCTAACGACGCTTTTTACGAGCAGCTTCTGCCTTCTTCTTCCGACGAATACTTGGTTTTTCGTAACGCTCGCGTTTACGTACTTCTGACAAAATACCATGCTTAGCGCATGAACGTTTGAATCGTCTCAAAGCACTATCCAAAGATTCATTTTTGCGTACGCGTGTTTCGACCATGCTTATCCCTCCCCTCAAAGGGCAACGAGCCACAAAAGCGGCGCAACAACCCCACATTGAAGCAAACAGTGGCTTGATTCCCCAGAGAGTAGTAGGCATTGCTCACGCATACGTCATATTCTCTCTGAAGCACCTTACATTCCCACTTTTCCTAGGACAGACCATATGACTCTTAACCATCGCTCATCTTGGTCATAAGCCCTCATTTTATATTATACAAAAAGGAATTTATCTCTGTCAAAAATCAGCCTGGCGGCCAACCAAATGGACGACCTCCCAAGAGGTGAAAATGGATATGAAATACAGCCTGTCCAGCATTTTCCCCGATATTATTCACCACACGGTAGCCCGACTCTTCTAATCCCAACTGATTAGCAACTTTTTTGATCCCTAGAAGAATTTTTCCAGCCAGCGCCTCATCTGCCTCCTCCAAATGATCCAAAGAAGCGATATGCCGTTTCGGGATCACCAACACATGCTCAGGAGCTACTGGATTAATATCGCGAAAGGCAAAAAGATATTCATCTTCATATACCTTTTTTGAAGGAATCTTCCCTGATGCGATTTGACAAAAAATACAGTCCGACAACTTTTTCCCTCCTATCTTCTTGCCTAATTATATCAAATTTAGGCTGCAATCATAGAACAAACCCAACAACTCTTTTGTAACATATAATGTAACACGAAACATAAGGGAGTGAAAATCCTTGCGCAAAGCAAAAAGCTACATGAATGAGGCAAAATTGCGAAATCTGATACGTCAAATGGTGAAGGAAGAAATAAAGAAAGCCAACCAAAACCAATCTCCTTTTGCGTATCCACCTGAATTCGAGCAGGAATTCCAAGCACATCAAGAATTTTTGCGAAAACAACAAGAAGAAATAAACAAAAATAATCCGTGGGAAATGTTTGAACCAAACCCTCCTTCCCAGCCACGAGCGCCCAAAGCTCCATCCCAATGGCCCCAAGGATTTGATCCAGACTTCGATTTCTAGCTCAACCGCTGATTCTCCCTCTGCCCTTCCGGCAGGGGTAATCGGCATTGGAATCGATCGCATCCCCTGTTTGTCATGCCTGTCTCCTTTCCACCATATCTATAGGAGAAAAGCAGTAGTTAAGCTGGCTGACACGATAAGGGGGATTTAGACAGTGTTTGAAATCATATCGGTTTTTCTCTTTGGACTCATGATCTTTCTATATGGTTTACATACGATGCGAGAAGGTTTTGAAAGATTAGCTGGTGATCATTTACAGGAAGTACTACTTCGCTTTACGAAAACTCCTTTTCGTGGCTTTCTCACTGGAACGATCACTACTGCCTTGTTGCAGAGCAGCACCGCCGTCACCGTATTGACGATCGGTTTTGTTCATGTCGGGATCCTTAGCTTTTCGCAATCGATCGGTATTATTTTGGGAACCAATATCGGTACGACGATTACCACGCAAATCCTAGCCTTACATATCGAAGATCTCGCCCTTCCTTTGCTCTTGATCGGTTTATCGCTTCGCTGGCTTCCTTGGTCAAATGTAAAAAAGGTTGGACCCATCCTTAGCGGCTTTGGCTGTCTGTTTTTGGGAATCAACCTCATTCAATCGCTCATTCAGCCGCTAAAGGAGAAAGGCTGGATCGATGCTCTGATGCAAAGCAGCGGAAACCCCATTTTGCTCGGTCTTTTGATCAGTATCTTGATCACTGCTCTCATCCATAGCAGTAGCGCTACCATCGCGATTACCATGGGATTTTATGCCTCTGGATTGGTGTCGCTGCCATTTGCGCTAGCCGTCGTTTATGGTAGCAATATCGGTACCTGTGTCACCGGATTGATGGCCGCCTTTCGGACAAATATTCATGCCAAACGCGTAGCCATTGCTCATCTGATCTTAAATGTTTTAGGGGCAATGATTTTCACACCGCTGATCCCTCTCTATATCGATTGGATTCCTTATTTAGCGGATCAGCCTGCCGTCCAACTGGCTCATGTTCAAACGATCTTTAATATTCTCTGTTCATTAGCTGTTCTCCCATTTACGAATGCTTTTGCAAAGCTAATCACTTGGCTCGTTCCCGAAAGAAACAAGGTCTGGAAATGGGAAGAATATTTACAAATTCAGCATCACAAGAAAAGTTAATTTCTTCTTTCTTCTTGAATAATCGCTACACCTGAACTCGTTCCCAAACGGTTCGCTCCCGCTTCAATCATTTCCAAGGCTGTCTGATAGCTGCGGATTCCACCGGAAGCTTTGACTCCTAGATCTTGACCAACCGCTTTCCTCATCAGCTGGACAGCTGAAGGCTTTGCTCCACCGGCTAAAAAGCCAGTCGATGTTTTTACAAAGTGAGCCCCTGCTTCTTTCGCTAACTGACAGGCGAGGGAAATTTCATCATCCGAAAGCAGTCCGATCTCCAAAATCACTTTGACGAGAGAATCCGGAGCGGCAGAGCGAACAGCCTGTATATCTTCTTTGACACGATCGAACTCATGCGATTTAAATGCGCCTAGATTCAGAACCATATCTAACTCAGTTGCTCCATCTAAAACAGCCTGCTTTGCGGCAAATGCTTTGCTGGCAGGGGTGTCCGCACCAAGGGGAAAACCAATGACCGTACATACACCGATGTCTGTTCCCGCTAACTCCTCAGCAGCTAACTTCACCCAGTAAGGATTGACACAAACAGCGGCAAATGAATACGTTTGGGCTTCATGACACAAAGCGCGAATCTGCTCTTTCGTCGCATCAGGTTTTAGCAACGTATGGTCAATGAGGTTCGCAATGGTCGACACGGAGATCACCTTCTTTGTTTTTCAATCCGAGGGCTTGAAACGCTTTGGCAAAAACGATGCGGTTGTTTTCATAGCCTCGTTCCCATTGGAGCTGCCAAGCCGTTTGTGGATCAAGCCAACGAACACCGTCAATTTCCGAAAGCTGAGGGGTTTCTTCCCCTTTGATCGCTTCAACGAGAAAATAGGTTACTTCTTTATCGATCCGTCCCCGCTTTTCATGTTGATATTGATAGGTAGCGATATGTAAGGGAGCGATGATTTTCCCAATGATCCCTGTCTCTTCTTCGATTTCTCGTAGGGCTGTTTCTTCGATGGTTTCACCAGGCTCTTGTTTCCCTTTGGGCAACGTTTCGTAGCCAAAACGGTCGGAAATCAGCAAAAGTTGAATCTTTCCTTGATGTTTGCGGTAGACGACACCGCCAGCGGAGATTTCTTTCATTGGATCCCTCTTTTCTTTTTCATTTTCTGTCAGTGGTCCATGAAGGAAAAAGGAAAAAAGCTGTTAACACCGTGAGGTGAACAGCTTAAAAACGGTTAAACGGCTTTGACTGGACGAGGAACTTCATCGACAATCCGGACAAATGTACCGAAGCAGTAATCCGGTTCAGCCCGATCGATACGCACACGGCAAACCTTCCCTACCATCTCTTCCGTAGCTGGGAAGACCACTTGCAGGTAGTTATCAGAATAACCCATATACAATCCGCTAGTTGGATCTTCTTTATACGGACGCTCGGGGATCACTTCCAAAACATCACCGACAAATTTTTGAGCATAAGCGAGCGAGAGGCGTCTGGAGAGCTCGATCATTTTTTGAACGCGGGCTTGTTTTACTTCATCCGGTACTTGATCTGGCATGCGAGCGGCGGGAGTTCCTGTTCGTTTGGAGTAGGGGAAAACATGAAGTTGATACATTCCTAACTCTTCAATAAAACGATAGCCATTCATAAACTGTTCATCGGTCTCACCTGGAAAGCCGACAATGACATCGGAGGTGATCGCCACATTGGGGATCGCTTGATGAAGCCGCAAAATCTTATCGCGGAATTCCGCTACAGTATATCTCCGGCGCATCCGTTTTAAGACAGCGTCATCCCCTGCTTGAAGCGGAATGTGCAAGTGACGGCACATTTTTTCTGAGCGATTTAAGACATCGATCACCCGCTCATCAATTTGGCTGGCTTCAATCGAGCTAATGCGAATCCGTTTTAATCCCTCTACTTGATCCAAATCCCATAATAGATCAGCTAACCGATAGTTCTCCAAATCTTCTCCATATCCACCTGTATGAATCCCTGTCAGCACAATCTCTTTATATCCCGCTTTAACCAATTGTTTTACTTGAGCAATTACATTTTCTGGTTTACGGCTTCGGGATAATCCTTTCGCCCATGGGATAATGCAAAACGTACAGAAGTTGTTGCATCCTTCTTGAATTTTTAAGAATGCACGGGTACGATCGGAAAAGGCAGATACATTTAGTTCCTCAAAATCCCGCTGTTTCATAATATTTGCAACTGCATGGATCGGTTGACGCTCTTTTCGAAACTGTTCCACATACTCGATCAATCGATCACGTCCAGAGGTTCCGATCACGATGTCGACCCCGGGGATCGCGGCTACTTCTGCCGGCGATGTTTGTGCATAACAGCCCGTAACAGCAATCACTGCATCCGGATTTTTGCGAATCGCTCGCCGGATCACTTGGCGACTCTTTTTATCTCCGGTATTGGTCACGGTACACGTATTGATTAGATACACATCGGCTTCTTCTTCAAAATCGACCCGTCGATAACCTGCTTGTTGAAAAAGCTGCCACATCGCTTCCGTTTCATAAGAATTTACTTTACAACCCAACGTATAAAATGCGACTCGATTCATGATCATTCACCTCCTAATTCCCCTTTAGCAAATAAAATACAACTCAAGGCAACCAAGGAAGCGGTCTCTGTTCGTAAAATGCGTGGACCAAGGGTAAGAACGTGCGCACCTGCCGCTGTCGCTTCGGCGATTTCCTGTTCGGTAAATCCTCCTTCAGGACCAATGATCAGCAAAATCCGCGCAGCCGAAGGGAAGAGCAACCGCTCGAGGGGTTGACCCCCTTTTTCATAAGCGATCAACGCGAGATCTACTTTTTTTACCTCTGCCAGTAGTTCCTGCCAAGATAAAGGCGCGACGAGATCCGGAATCCGACCACGATGAGCTTGTTCAGCCGCTTCTTTGGCGATCCGTTGCCAACGCTCTACCTTTTTGGTCGCCTTCTTTGGATCCAACTTGACCACTGTTCGTCTAGAGACAAACGGCAAAAAGGAGACGGCTCCGACCTCTGTTCCTTTTTGCAAAATCATCTCAAATTTATCACCTTTTGGTAAGGATTGTGCGACGATGATTTCTGTTTGGGGTTCTCCTTGAGAAGGTAGTTGCTTAAGGATCCGGCATAAAATATATTGTGAATGGATTTGCTCAATCTCCACGAAATAGTCGGTACCTTTTCCATCACAACAAATAATCTGATCACCCACTCGTGCCCTCATCACATTTTTTAAGTGATGCACATCCCCTCCGGTGATCTGGATGCTTTCCGCTGCAATCTGTTGTGTGGAAACAAAATATCTTTGCATACAAACGGCTCCTCTTGATGACAATCCGTTTCAGAATGATTTCTTCGCCTTGACATAGATACTGCATTACTTAGCTTACCATTTTCTTGCGACAATCGCCACCCAATCTTCTTGCGAAGCGGTTTCGATGACCTGTAATCCGACTTGTTCCAGTGCTTGCTTGACCGATTCAGCCTTTTCCTTAATAATCCCTGAACCGATAAAAATCCCTCCTGGGACAAGAACGCGTGGTAGATCATGGACAAAGTCCAAGATGATTTCCGCTAAAATATTGGCAACGATGCATTCCGCTGTCTCACTAACGCCTTTTAACAAATCGCCTTGTTTGACCACCATCTTTTCCAAGACATCATTCATCTTGGCATTTTCTTGGGCTTTTTCCACCGCCAATGGATCCAAATCGAGTGCCAACGCCCGCTTCGCTCCTAGTTTCACCGCAGCGATACTCAAAATACCGCTCCCACAACCGACATCGATCACGCGTTGATCCGGTTGAAGATACTTCTCCAACATGACGAGGCAAAGGCTGGTCGTCGGATGGGTCCCCGTCCCAAACGCCATGCCTGGATCCAGCTCGATAATCTGCTCAGTAGGAGAAACAGGAGAATAATCTTCCCAAACAGGCTTGATCGTTAATTTGTCGGTTACACGAATCGGTTTATAATACTTTTTCCATTGATTTGCCCATGATTCTTCAGCCACTTTTTCTACTTGGACGGTTCCTGGAGAAGGATTGAGCCCATACTCCGCCAATCGCTGTACTCTCTGCTTAACCTCGCTGACTGTCTCATTAAGATTGATCCGTTCAGGAAAATAAGCCTTGATAATCACCCCATTGCTTGGATAATCCTCTTTCTTCAAGGCAATCAGTTCTCCATAGCGCTGCTCAAATTGTCGTGTAAGCACTTCAGGGTCTTCAATGGAGACCCCCTCCGCACCGATCTCTTGCAATAAATAACTGACTGCCTCTACTGCTTCTTGACTTGTATGGACACTTACTTCAAGCCAGTTCATTATATATTGGCTCCCTTCTTTCCTTAACCATCTTCTTGACTTACGTGAGGGATCAAATCATCTTTTGTCCACCGCTCGCTGCTTACCCTCGATTCAAACCATTTTTTTGCAGCAATCCGATAAAGAAAAACGGGCAAATTGGCCCGTTTTCTCATCTAGTCAACTTTAAATGCACGCTTAAATCGGTCGAAAAAGCCATGATTTTGTTCTTGTACATATTCTCCACACAGTCGAGAGAAATGTTTTAAAGCTTCTTTTTGTTCCTCATTTAGACTGGTAGGTGTGATGACACGTACTCTAACACGCAAATCTCCTTGGAGGTTTCGATTCTTAGGAACTCCTTTATTGCGCAAGCGAAATTCTGTACCCGTCTGCGTCGCTGAAGGAATTTTCAACTTCGCTTTTCCATCCAGGGTAGGTACAAGAACTTCCCCACCCAAGGCAGCTACACCAAAGGTGATCGGTAGTTCACAAACTAAATCATATCCATCTCGAGTAAAGACTTCATGTGGTTTTACATAAACAGTGATGATGAGATCTCCGGGAGGACCTCCATTAATACCAGGTTCTCCTTCATTTCTCACCCGCAAACGATCGCCATCGTAAATTCCAGCAGGAATTTTAACACTCAACTTCCGCTTTTTCTTTACTTTTCCTCCGCCAGTACAAGTTGGGCATTTTTCACGAATGACTTTGCCTTCCCCTTTACATACTGGACATGTGCGTGAATGTTGAATTTTACCCCAAGGTGTATTTTTGACTTCCTCTACTTGTCCTCTACCATGACAAACATTACACTTTTCAGGACGGCTTCCAGGTTTCGCGCCACTTCCACTACAAGTTGGACAGGTTTCTGTTTTGGGAATTTGCAATTCAACAGTAGTACCAAAAATAGAATCTTCGAAACTAATTTGAATTCGGTACTCTAAGTCTGCCCCTTGACGAGCAGCAAATGGATTGCGACGCCCGCCGCCAAAAAACATATCAAAAATATCTTCTAAGTTATTAAAGTTGCTATTAAATCCAGTTCCACTACCAAAACCCTTGTCCGAAGGATCTGAATGGCCAAATCGATCATAGTGAGCTCGCTTTTGTTCATCACTTAAGACTTCATACGCTTCTTTAATCTCTTTAAATTTCTCTTCTGCATCTGGCTCCTTATTCACATCTGGATGATACTTCCGCGTCAATTTGCGATAAGCTTTTCGAATATCATTTGCCGAAGCGCTTCGGTCGATCCCCAATACTTCATAATAATCGCGCTTTCCCACCAGATCACCTCCTCTATCGCTTGCAATCAAGAAAAAAGAAAGTCAAGTCAAGGCGAACCTCGTCGTTGACTTGACCTTTCCGGTCGAGGAGACCTCGTTCGTTCCCCTCTTTATCTTCTATCCTCTTTCACTTCTTCGTACTCTGCGTCTACTACACGTTCACCTTGTGCTTGATTTTGTGCTTGCGATGCTTGTTGTGCTTGCTCATAAAGTTTAATAGAGAGTTGTTGTACTGCTTTTTCCAATTCATCCGTTGCACTCTTGATGGAATCAAAATCATCTGTTTCCAGAGCTTTTTTCACTCTCTCGATCGAGCTTTCTACTTGGTTTACTTCATTCGAACCCACTTTGTCTCCCAACTCTTTAATGGTCTTTTCAGCCGTAAAGATGAGTTGGTCTGCTTTGTTACGAAGCTCTACTTGTTCTTTTTTCTTTTTATCTTGTTCGGCATTTAGCTCAGCTTCTCTAACCATCCGTTTAATTTCTTCTTCGGTCAGACCGCTTGAAGATTGAATTGTAATGTTTTGAGCCTTATTGGTCGCTTTGTCTTTCGCAGTGACATTCACAATTCCGTTGGTATCGATTTTAAAAGTTACCTCGATTTGTGGAATACCACGTGGAGCTGGTGGGATATCGCTTAATTGAAAACGACCCAATGTTTTATTATCTTTGGCCATTGGACGTTCACCCTGTAGCACATGAATATCCACCACAGTCTGATTATCGGTCGCTGTTGAAAATACTTGTGATTTCTCAACAGGAATCGCTGTATTTCTCTCGATTAACTTGGTAAACACACCACCGAGTGTCTCAATACCTAATGATAACGGAGTTACGTCTACTAAGACAACACCTTTCACATCATTTGAAATAATTCCACCTTGAATTGCTGCCCCCATCGCTACAACTTCATCAGGGTTTACGCCTTTCGATGGATCTTTTCCAATTAAATTTCGAATGGCTTTTTGCACAGCCGGAATTCGGGTAGAACCCCCTACCAGAATGACTTTATCAATTTCATGAGGATTTAATCCAGCATCGCGAAGTGCTTGTCGAGTGGGACCCATGGTACGTTCAATTAAATGAGCGCTCAACTCTTCGAATTTTGCTCGTGTGAGGTTCATCTCGAGATGCTTAGGAACACCATCTACTTGGGTTAAGAAAGGAAGAGAAATCGTTGTCGTAAGTACACCAGATAAGTCTTTTTTCGCTTTTTCAGCGGCATCTTTTAGACGTTGGATCGCCATGCTGTCACGGCTTAAATCGACTCCATTTTCCCGTCTAAATTCTCTCACTAAGTAGTCAATAATCACTTGGTCGAAATCGTCTCCACCAAGATTATTATCACCACTGGTAGCTTGCACTTGGAAAAATCCATCTTCCATCTCCAAAATCGATACGTCAAAGGTACCTCCACCTAGGTCAAAGACAAGAATCGTCTGTGCTTCTTCTTTACCTAGACCATAGGCGAGTGCGGCAGCAGTCGGCTCGTTGATAATCCGCAGTACCTCTAGACCAGCGATTCTTCCCGCATCTTTCGTCGCTTGCCGCTGACTGTCATTAAAGTATGCAGGAACTGTAATTACAGCTTGGGTCACTTTTTCGCCTAGATATTCTTCTGCATCAGATTTTAACTTTTGTAAAACCATAGCAGAAATTTCTTGTGGTGTATACTCTTTTCCATCAATCTTAACAGTTTTCCTTTCACCCATAAAACGTTTAATCGAACCGATGGTTTTATCTGGATTGGTAATTGCCTGTCTTTTTGCCGCTTCACCAACTAAACGTTCTCCTGATTTAGAAAAGCCAACCACTGATGGGGTAGTACGTCCACCTTCTGCATTTGGGATGACAACAGCTTCCGTTCCTTCCATAAATGCAACACAAGAGTTTGTTGTTCCTAGATCAATTCCAATAATTTTACCCATAAAAAGTCCCTCCTACATACTGTCCAACGATTGGTATAGCTTAAGAGCTTACTTTAACCATACTCGGGCGGATCACACGATCCTTATATCGATAACCGGATTGTAACTCTTCCACTACAATCCCAGATTCATATTGATCACTGTCCACTTGCATCACCGCATTGTGTTCATGCGGGTTAAATGGTTTACCCTCTGCTTCAATCAGTGTAAGCCCTGACTGAGACAAAACTTGCAAAAATTGACGATAAACCATTTCGATTCCCTGTTTTATTCCTTGAGCATCCTCTGATACATCTGCAGCTTCCAAGGCACGTTCAAAGTTATCCAACACCGGTAATAACATTTCAATGAGTGGAGCAGATGCATATTTGAGTGCTTCTTGCTGCTCTTTTCTCGCTCTCCGTCGGAAATTCTCATAATCCGCATGTGCCATTGCAAGCTTTTGTTGTAAATCATAAGTTAATGCTTCGTACTCTGCCACTTTTTGCTTCAATCCCTCTATTTCCATCAAATAGGCAGATTCTTGCTGGGCAGATTCTTCCTGAACCACTTCTTTTTCTTCAGCCTGAGGGGGCTCTGTCACTTCTTCTCGATTGAATGAGACATTGTCTACTTCCTGCTTTTCTTCATTTATTGCCGAATCCCTTGCTGCTTCTTGTTCCATTCGATCAATCGGTTGGTTAGAAAACATGGGATCCAGGAAGACAGAGTCATCATTTACTTCTTCAAAATGAACTGGATCTTTCAAATCTTTCACTGATTCTTCCTGAACCGTCTCTTCCTGCTCTACCACCTTTACTTGTAATGTTTCGGTGTCCAGCTTGATTCTCTTTCTTTTACGTTTTTTTGCAACCACGTCCCATTCCCTCCTTCACTATAGAATCAATGTCAAATCTCCTACACACACGAAAAAAACGGCTCTCGCATCGCTCACTACGCTTTGGAGCTACTAGCGAATACAAGAAACGTTAATGATCTTTGAAAATGAGAAACAGTCAATCTTTTCGCCAATGATCTCTGATCTTATGTACACCCCCAAGAAAAGGAAAAAGTATCCTTCAAAAGTACTACTTTTTGCTTTTTCTTAGGGAGAAACCATAGATATAGAGGATATCATCCTATCTAGCAAAAGTCCATCTAAAATATACTACCATTTTTCTTATTCATTATACATAGCATTCAGTTGCTCGGAGAAAATCTTTGTTAGGATATCGATGAGGCTGATTACTTTTCGATAGTTCATCCGCGTTGGACCCAATACACCAATTGAACCAACAGGTTCACCATTTATCATATATGAAGCAGTAATAATACTGCAATCATTGACCGCTTCTATATGAATTTCGTCACCAATTCGTACCTTTACGCCCACAGAGATGGGACCTAACAATTGAATCAGATGCTCTTCTTCTTCTAAGAAATCTAGCAACGTTTTTAACTTGTTTACATCACGAAACTCTGGCTGTTCGAGCATCCGAGTGGTTCCACAAGTAAAAACATGATCCTTTTGCCTAATTTGTAAAATTTGGTCCAATAGAACCATTGTATTCTCATAATGATCTACATGACGCTGAAGCTCTAGTTGTAATTCCTTATCTACTACCTGGCGGAGATCCGATAAAGGAACTCCTTGAAGACGAAAGTTTAACAGGTTAACCAGCTGCTCAATGGAAGAAAGCGAAACATCTTCTGGGAGTATGATCCGTTGTTGTTGAACATGTCCCCGATCGGTTACAGCTATCGAAATGGCGATCCGGTCCGATATAGGCACTACTTGTAGATGTTTTAATTTATCTATAAAAATACGAGGTCCCAAGCAAATCGTTAAATAATTTGTAAGTTGTGACAAGATATTGGATGTGTGTTGAATCGCTTGTTCAACTCGATCTATTTTTTGAGCGATCATATCTTGAAAAAGCTTAGTATCTTCAGGCGACCATTTTTGCGGTTTGAGTAAGTGATCAACATAAAAGCGATACCCTTTATGCGAAGGAATTCTCCCGGCAGATGTATGCGGCTGCTCTAAATAACCCATTCCTTCTAAATCAGCCATCTCATTGCGCACAGTAGCCGCGCTAAATCCCACACCTTCTTTTTTTGAGACAGTACGGGAACCTACGGGTTCCGCAGACGCAATGTAATCATCAATTACAGCCCAGAGAATACGCATTTGCCGCTGGGTTAACACCTGCCTCCCCCCTTGTTAGCACTCAAATTAAACGAGTGCTAAAATACTATATTTAAATTATCAAACGATGGAATTGATGTCAATTACTCATATTAGAAAAGCAGCAAATGCTTCGTTTCCGAAAATTAATCCTTTCTCCGTGAGAACAACTCGCTCAGGTTCCACTTTTAAGAGTCCTTGATCGACTAACTTTTGGATGACTGAACCATATACATCCATCATATCTTTATGATAACGGGATTGAAAGCGTGAACGACTGACCCCTTTCATCATGCGCAACCCTAAAATCATAAAATTTTCCATATCTTCCTGTTCCGTTACAATATCGCTTTCGCTAACAGGACGTCGAGCTTGGTCAATGATCCGAATATATTCAGCAACACTTTTTACATTTGCATATCTTATCTTCTGCAAATATCCGTGAGATCCTGTTCCGAATCCGTAATATTCTTCATTTAGCCAATAAATTGAGTTATGTCGGCTTTCTTTTCCTGGCTTAGCAAAGTTGCTTATTTCATATTGATGGTATCCCTTTTCTGCTAAGATGGTTCGAAGCGATTGGTACATATTCAGCTCTTCATCTTCACTCGGTAGGGGCAGTTCATCTTTTTGCGCTAAATGATAAAAAAGAGTTCCTTCCTCTACTTTTAAGCTATAGCAGGAAAAGTGGTCTGGGTGGAGAGACAGGGCAGATTGTAGGGTATGATGCAGATCTTCCAGACTTTGATCTGGCAAGCCAAACATCAGATCGAGTGAGATATTTTGAAAGCCAGCTTCTCTAGCGGCGATCACACTTTGCTCGATTTCAGCGACTCCATGGATTCGACCGAGGCGTTTTAAGAGGTCTGGGCGAAATGTTTGCGCCCCGAAACTGATGCGATTCACTCCCCCAGCGATCATGATCTTTAGCAGTTCATCCGTGGTCGTTCCTGGGTTAGCTTCAATCGTAAATTCAAGTTGTGGAGACCGATTTGGAAAATGGGCTTGGATCATTTCAAGTAAGCGTTCCATTTGCTCGGGTGTGAGTACGGTTGGTGTACCACCGCCGATAAAAATGGTTTCAATGGTGTGCGGGGGAACTTCGGTTGTAACCAGTCTCATCTCTCGATCCAGTGCTGTAAGGTAATCGTCTACGGGCTGACCTTTGACTGTATATGCAGTAAAATCACAATAATGGCATTTATTGGTACAAAATGGAATATGAATATAGACAGCCTTGGCTGACAAATGGATGCCTCCCATCTATTCAAAATACATATAAAAGACAAGCATCAAGTATGACCAGAGTCTGTGCCTTTTATGATCAAATAGGAATGAGGAACGTCTGAGACGCTACGAGTGGATGCTTACCTAGATGCTGAGAGGTCCGCTACGGGAGCAGCTTTGGCAGGGAAAGCACTCGCCTTCGCTTTCCCCTCTGCTCGGCTACGCGTTCAAAGCGTTATGCCTCAAATGTCCTGTAACCCTTGCGGATCATTTCTAGCTTACAGTGAAAACCACTTCTATGATGGATTTTACTTCTCATCGTCTACTTGCAAGACGGCCATAAAGGCTTCTTGTGGAATTTCAACACTACCAACGCTTTTCATCCGCTTTTTCCCTTCTTTTTGTTTCTCTAATAGTTTGCGTTTACGGCTGACGTCCCCTCCATAACATTTAGCGAGAACATTTTTACGGATGGCTTTGATCGTTTCTCGGGCGACGATTTTGTTACCAACAGCAGCTTGGACAGGGACTTCAAACATTTGTCTCGGGATGAGTTTGCGCAACTTTTCTACTAAGGCTCTCCCGCGATAGTAGGCCTGCTCACGGTGGACGATAAACGATAAAGCGTCGACTACTTCACCATTTAACAGAATATCCATCTTAACCAGATTGGATGGTTTATAGCCTGCTAGCTGATAGTCCAACGAAGCATATCCTTTTGTACTCGATTTGAGTTGATCAAAAAAGTCATAGACCACTTCGGCGAGAGGCAGTTCATAGATTAAGTTGACTCGGTTGGTATCGATGTATTTCATATCGACATATTGTCCCCGCTTGCGCTGACATAATTCCATTACTGTTCCGACAAAGTCGTTCGGAACCATAATATTGGCTTCGATATAAGGTTCTTCGATTCGCTCAATCTTTTGTGGCTCAGGCATCAGTGTCGGATTTTCAATCTCCAAAACGGTTCCATCCGTTTGATGAATCCGATAGATCACACTGGGGGCAGTGGTAATCAGCGGGATATCAAATTCGCGTTCGATCCGCTCTTGAATGATTTCCATATGCAGCAAACCCAAAAAGCCGACACGGAAACCAAATCCAAGAGCAGAGGAGGTTTCTGGCTCGTAGCTAAGCGATGCATCATTTAACTCTAATTTTTCAAGCGCTTCACGTAGGTCATTATAATCAGACGAATCGACAGGATAGAGTCCACAGAAGACCATCGGATTCGTTTTCCGATATCCAGGTAGAGGACTAGGAGCAGGATTGGCTGCATCGGTGATGGTATCTCCCACCCGTGTATCTTTCACATTTTTAATACTCGCAGCGACAAATCCGACCTCCCCGACGGACAGCTCCTCCATCGGAACCGGATGTGGCGCATAGACCCCAACTTCTGTAACATCAAATTCTTTTCCTGTTGCCATCATTTTTATTTTCATCCCCTTGCGAATCGTTCCTTGAACAACCCGCATAAAGACAATGACTCCTTTATATGCGTCATAATATGAGTCAAAGATTAACGCTTGCAACGGAGCATCGGGATCCCCTTCTGGAGCAGGAACTTTTTCTACTACTTGCTCGAGAATCTCTTCAATTCCGATTCCTGCTTTCGCCGAAGCGAGTACCGCTTCACTGGCATCTAAACCAATAATCTCTTCAATTTCCTGTTTTACCCGCTCTGGCTCAGCACTTGGTAAGTCGATCTTATTGATCACAGGGATGATCTCCAAATCACTTTCCAACGCCAGGTAGACATTGGCAAGGGTTTGCGCTTCAACGCCTTGTGCCGCGTCAACCACCAAAAGAGCTCCTTCACAAGCTTGTAAGCTGCGCGAAACTTCATAAGCAAAGTCAACATGACCGGGGGTGTCAATCAGATTCAAAAGATACTCTTTTCCATCTTTGGCTTGATACTTTAGCCGAACCGATTGCAGTTTAATCGTAATTCCCCGCTCTTTTTCCAAATCCATTTTATCTAAGAATTGTTCGGTCATTTCCCGTTCTGTTAATGCTCCAGTATATTCCAAGATCCGATCAGCCAAGGTCGATTTCCCATGATCAATATGGGCAATAATCGAAAAGTTACGGATCATTTTTTGTCTCTCTCGTTTATCCATCCAAAATTCCTCCCGAACGATAGCCAAGATTGCATTGCTTAATTATAGCAGTCCCTATGCTTCCCTTCAATCTCCCACGATCGAAAAAAGATGCTCCCCAAACAAAAATGGCTCTCTCCTGTAACAGCTGTACAACAGAGAACCATCTTCCTGTTTCATGATGATCGTTGTTTGATTTTCGTTTCTAACTGCTCCAAAGTAAGCCCATCTACTCCTTCTGGAGGATCCAGTGAAGTATGAATTTCTACTTCATACGTCTTTCCATCGATGCTTACCTTTTGTTTGCTTAAGCGAGGATCCGGTTTAACAACAGATAATTTCTGATCATCCGAAACGGAGAAAACATGGATGACAAAGGAACCATAATAATCTTGAGAGGACGGAGGTGGATTCTCAGCTTTTCTCAAAAAAAGAACATATCGTTTTCCTTGTTCAGGTTCAAAATAATATGGATCTTTCACGAGTCCTACACGCGCTTTAACTTGCTCTTCCGTTAAATCCGTCACCGAAAAACGATACGGCTGAGAAACCTGAATCACTTTGGAGGAGATCGAACCTTTCAACACCTTATCCACTCTAAAATCAAACAATTTTCTTTCACCGACGCTATTCTTCGCTTCTTTCGTAGGATCTTTCGGATCATAGGCTGCATTATAGTGTTTAATCAATCTCTCAAACGAACCGACGACAATCAGTGGGGTTTCTTTAACCATTTGATCTACATTTTCCGCTAACATCGCATCGATGTTAATGGCTATGCCTTGTTCTTCTTTTGGGATTTCCACTTTCTCCTTAGTGGAACATGCGAACAACAACATGACTATCGTCAAGGGGAGAATGAACAAAATAACCTGCTTTTTCATCCGACATTTCCGCTATCTACGCTTCGTTGCATCTTTTTCGATAACGGATTCCCTCCTTATTCATCTGATCCTTACAAAAAACGTCTCTTCAATCATTTGACTTAGCTGGATGAATTCATACGAATCGGAACATGAAGAACGATGAAGTATTCGCTCAAAACAATCGTAACTCCTTCTATGATTAAAAGAATATTGCTTAATCTTTATAAAATTCACCAAGCCAACTAAATAAAAAATCTATTTAGCATCCAGCAAAAGCATGGATACTAAATAGACCACCCGGTAGTCTTTTAGTTTGCAAAAATCAAATCAAGAATCGTTCGTGTGAGCATTCGTAGACTGCCTCCTAAGATGCTGGCTGCTTCCGTAAGCCAACTTCGCGAATCCACTTGGCTCGGCACCTTATCTTCTGAATCCGTTTGCTCAACCTTTTTGATCGGATTTTCAGTTTGAATCGTCTCTCCCAAGACGGCGATTTCTACTTTTCCATTGACGGGAGTGACTTGAATCGCCTTTGGTGCTCCTTCAATTCCTTGCATCTTATGCAAATTTTGCTCGGCCACATTCATCCCAAAAACGACGCCAAACACAAAAATGACCAGTAATAAGCCTGTGATTAACTTAAATGACCAATTCATCTGATCCCACGCCCATCCACCTACTTTGTCACCGGAGTCGCCTGATTGATTCTCTCGGTCAAAACTTCAGCTAAGGCTTCAACGGAACGAAATGCTTCCTCAAAGGTATTATCTACGCCTCCTACTTCTACTAACATACTATTAGGTGACAAGGATTGGTTATACTCCCCATTGTTTCCATTCGCTCTTTTTTTAATAATTACCCCCCTCGAAAGCCCGGGATAAAGCTGATTTATTCTATGATGAACTTCTCGTGCCAATTGAAGGTTTTTTTCAAAATTCTGACTCGCCTCGCCCACCACAAACGCGAGTTGGGCATAAATGGTTCCATTGATCTCTTTCGTTGTTTGTAAGCGACGTCTCGAGTCACGATGGAGATCAATGAGATAGGTAATCTCTTTGTGCTGTTTCATCATACTAACCGCCAAATCTCGAGAATGCTTATAAGCACCATGCCAACCTGTTTTGGGCGTTTGATCGATCGTAACCGCTCCTACGCCCATCTTATTTAAAGTGTTTGCCATATGCCAGCCCACTTTCATAATGTTCGTATGAAGACTGCTCGCTTTGTTTGGATTTTTTTCTTTCAGTTCCGGCAAATAAGATTCCCAAAAATGGGTATGATAGATCAACACTTTTTTCATCTCCGGACCATCTACCAACTTTTCTTGCTGCCGTTCGCGATCGATTTGATTGAGTCCACGAATGATTTCCTGTTCCAATTCAGGAGGAGGCGGCGATTCAATCGGAATCGAGGTCAAATCGGTTCCTGTACTAGCTAGATCAATTTCCGCATCAAAAAGAGTAAATAACGGTAGCTCTCTTCCCAAAAAAGTTCTCGGATCCTGTGGATTCATACTGGCGACGGTCTCAAAGAAGAGACGGGAAAAGAGGCTGTCGGAGTCGACCACTTTCGACTCTTCTTGTAAATATGGAATAACGCGACTCATGATTAGGAGCAAGGTTCGTTCATGAAGATGGGAGGTCACCTTTCCTAAACTTGATGAGCGCATACTCGTTTTCGCTTGTGACATCGCAAGCGCACCCGCTAGCGAAAAGGTAAGAGCTGTACTCAGAAGAAGAACAACAAATATCTTGCGAGAATTCGGTTTTATTAGTAGAGCTAGCCAGTCTCGAAAACGCTGCATTTTTTACCTCCTCTAGCAATCTGCTATTCTACTTTATGAGGAGATTGAGAGAGTTATACCAACAAAAAACCGTCTCCCCTTCTGCTGATTTGCGCACAAAAGAGAAGACGGAACGGATTTTATCTTTTCTTCTTGGGAGGATCGCTCTGCCGTATATCTTCTACAAAGCTTTCATACGATGGATAAACCAAACAGACCTCGTATTGTGCATACGAGGTCTGTCCGCTAATGTAAATGTGTTGTCGCGTTTTCCAGTGTGACTGCTTCATGGAGGGCACAATTGATCGCATTGGCAATCAGCTTGGCCATATCGCCAATAAACGAATCCACTTCTTTGGGTGTAACGATTAGATTTTGTCCCAAGGGTTGAAGCACTTCACGGATCAACTGCCCTTTTTCCTCTTCGCTTAATCCCCCGATCATTCCCAGCATTTTGTTAGATGTTTCAGCGGGAACTTGATGCTCTGTTAACTCTTTCACTGTCGCCCGATTAAAGGGATCGAGCGGATTGGAGCGAATTCCATGCATTTCCCGACTCAGATGAGAAAGAACAAAGTTAATCGTATCATGAGCAATCGTCGCAGCATCCACCACTGTAGGTACACCGACGGCGATCACCGGAACGCCGAGTGTCTCTTCGGTCAGTGCTTTCCGTTTATTGCCAACGCCCGATCCTGGCGAAATACCCGTATCTGCGATTTGAATCGTGGAATTGACACGCGATAAAGCTCTCGATGCCAATGAATCAAAGGCGATAATAAAATCGGGTTGGGTCCTTTCCACTACCCCGCGCACGATTTCGCTCGTTTCGATTCCGGTGATCCCTAAGACTCCAGGAGAAAGGGCACTAACTGGACGATATCCCTCAGAGACATCATCCGGTGCAAGCTGAAACAAGTGCCTGGTAACCAGCGAATGTTGGATCACGAGTGGTCCGAGGGCGTCCGCCGTAACATGGCGATTGCCTAGTCCAACTAAGAGACAAGAAGCATCGGGACCGATGTCCAACTCTTGCAGAAACCGAGCAAACTGGTCAGCCAGATGCTGTGCCACTCGATGCTGAAGCATCGAATCCTTTGTTCGTAACTTTGGCGCTTCCAACGTGAGATAGGTTCCCGGGACTTTTCCAATTTCATCTGCTCCTTCTTGATCATCAATCCAAATCCAACTGGTCGTAATCCCATCCTCTTCTTCCTCTTCTATACGTACACCCGGGATTGAACTGGGTTCTCCTTGCCTTTCACGGGCTAACTGGTGAGCTTCACGGGCTAAGTCCGTGCGAATCGTTTCTCTACTTAAATCAAGTTCATCTGTTTTTCGACTCACATCCACGATCCCCACCCCTTTTTTAATCGATTGATCATATTTTGACTAAAAACCCTTTCCATTATTCTCAAGCGATTTTATTGCATTTTCTCCCACTGCGTGTTAGAATGGTGGATGTTGCACACACTGGGATCCGTAACAACAACCTAGGAGGTGAACAACAGAAATGGCGAACATTAAATCGGCAATTAAGCGCGCAAAAACGAACGAAAAGCGTCGGATTCATCGCGCTTCCCAAAAATCTGCTATGCGTACAGCTGTAAAAAAATTCTTATTAGCTGTGGAGGCACAAGATCAAGCACAAGCCGCTGAACTATATAAAGTCGCTTCCCGCACCTTGGATAAAGCCGTCACCAAAGGGCTGATCCATAAAAACGCAGCTGCTCGGAAAAAATCCCGCTTAAGTAAAAAGCTTCAAGCACTCAATGCATAATCCTACTTAACAAAAAACGACCCTTCCAGCGGGTCGCTTTTATTTTTCTGTACGAATCGCCTTTAAGATAAATCGAAGGGTCTCTTGCTTTATTTCCTCCGTTGTCAATGGGTATTTGAGGGAGTAGACTCCCAATTCGATGGCGAATTGGGGAAAAGTAAGGACAGCGATAATCATATGCAATGTATATTCCAGAGAGTGAAATTGAAAACAACCTGCTTCCTTACCCTCCTTTAAAATTTTCTTCAACGGATCCCAAACCGGAACAGTATACTCCCATAACTTCTTGCTCCGTTCGGTGTTCATTAAAAATTCATTTCCAAATATTTGCACCACTTCCGGCATAGATGCTCGCCGTTCTAGAAATATTTCCAGAAATTTTTCTAAACCTTCTAGTGGGTGATCATAGTCAACTTGAATCTCATGGAGATGTTCTTGAATAATCTGATAAAACAACTTTTCTTTTCCACCAAAATAATAAGAAACCAACGCCACATTGGCGTCTGCTTCCTCACAAATTTGCCTCACACTTGTCCCATCGTATCCCTGTTTGGCAAACAATCTTTTGGCAACTTGAATAATATTTTCTCTCATTCCTTGATCGTGATTAGCCACAGAATCCCCCTTTTTATCCAAAGTGGTGAGGTTATTGTATCAAGAACGGGCTGATGCTCTCAACTCCACCCCAAACAGATGGACTTTCTTTCCTTCTTAAACAAACATTTATTTAAGCGCTGATAGGATAGCATAATGGAATGGATCGCTATCTTATTTTGTAAGAAATTACTTAGAAATATTTCTTATATTTACCAAGTAATAACAATGAACTTGAACTATTCGTTACCGTTTTCCTTGTATGAAGCTTAAGATAATTAAAGTGATGGAGAAAACACATAAAATAAACATCGTTGCATCAAAGACGTATTGAAAAGGGATATTCGCTGGCTCTGAAACTTTCCCTAGCCGCGTAAGCCAAATATAAAACCAAATCCCTACTCCTGTCCAGGCATAAAAAGCCAAAAAATGACTGGGAACATTGTAATCTGCATCGCGTTCTTCTACCGTGATCCACGTTTCTTTTTTTTCCTTTTTTCTTTTTCGTGGATAGGCAACCGTTTTCTTTATGATCGGCTTTTCCGGATGGGAGCGAACGATCGTATCTTCTTCTTTTAGCGCTTTTCGATAAACCATTATATAAATGATCGGATAGATCACCGCGATGATATCTACCAAAATCTGCAAAAACGGCGGTTGAAATAAAATCTCTCCTCGAAGCCGCATGGTTCCATAGACAATCGCACAGAGAAATAATAAAAAAAGGAGTGTCCAAATCCCTTTCATGGACCGTTTTTGTTGAGGCATCAGTTGGTCATACCTCCTTCATTTTTCCTTTTTAAACTTTCTTGTTAACTATATCATAGCAACTTGAACAGTAGATAAATTCAATCTATTTTTAAACAAAATTTTTTGTGTTATCATCTCTTTCCCCATTAATGAGAAATAAAAAACCATGTGTCAAAAACACATGGTGAAAGAATTCACTTTTTGTCTAAGCCAAACGAATTACACAATCCCCCATCGGCTTTCCATCCCATCGTAAACAAAAAGCATCGCCATCATTGACAGCGCCAACTCCAGCAGGTGTCCCCGTATAAATTAAATCACCTGTTCCTAGTCCAAAGTGTTTGGCACAGAATTGGATGATCGTCTCTAAGTCAAACAACATTTCACTGATCTTCCCTCGTTGTACCTCTTTGCCATTGATGTCCAGACTAAATTCCACTTGCTTACTCGCTTCTACACCTTGAAAGGGTTGAAATGACGTAATCGCTGCCGAACGTGGAAATCCTTTCGCCAATAACCATGGGTGCCCCTTTTTCTTTAATTTGCTTTGGACATCCCGCAAAGTAAAGTCGATTCCTAGAGCAAATCGCTCCACCAATTCATCCACTTTCATTCCCTTTTTGTAAGGCTGTGCGATTTGAATCACTAGCTCGGCTTCATAATGTACTTCTCCTCGGTCTCCTGGTAGAACAATCTCCTGCCCCTTCATCTCGATCAATGCGTGAGTCGGCTTCGAAAAGAGCATCGGTTCGGTAGGAACTTCATTGCCTAGCTCCTCTGCATGCAAACGGTAGTTTCTGCCAACACAATAAATATTCACACTTCTCCCTCCTTCTAGCACGTACAACTTCAACCACCGGTTTTCACTTACCATTCGATGCGTTGCCCCCTCAGCGTTTAAAGAGGGGGCAACGGGATCGAACATGCGTAAGAGGGATCAAAATTGAAGCAATCCCATCGCTTCACGCATTTTGTAAAGTGTTTCATTCGCCATTTTGTTGGCTCGCTCTGCGCCATCCCGCAGAACCTCTTCGACATAACCGGAGTGACGGATTTCGGCATATCGTTCTTGAATCGGTCTGAGGCTTTCGAGTGTCACTTCGATCAGATCTCTTTTAAATTGTCCATAACCGACTCCTTCATACTTTTTCTCGATCTCTGCAAGGGATAATCCACCTAGCGCGCTGTAGATCGTCATGAGATTGCTGATCCCTGGCTTTTGCTCACGATCAAAACGAACTTCGTTTTCGGAATCGGTAACAGCTCGTTTCAATTTTTTCTCAATCTGTTTCGGCTCATCTAACAGACCGATATTGTTCCATTTGCTATCGCTGCTTTTACTCATCTTTTTCGTAGGGTCATCCAGCGCCATCACCCGTGCCCCCACTTTTGGAATCAACACTTCTGGAATGACAAACACTTCACCGTAATCACGATTGAATCGTTCTGCCAAATCACGGGTCAACTCCAGATGTTGCTTTTGATCTTCCCCTACGGGAACCTGATCCGCTTGATAGAGCAAGATATCAGCGGCTTGTAAGACCGGATAAGTGAATAACCCCACTCCAGCCGATTCCGCAGAGCCTTTGCTTTTTTCTTTAAACTGGACCATCCGACTCAATTCACCGATCCGCGAAATACATTGTAACAACCATGCGGCTTCCGTATGGGCAGGTACATGCGATTGCACGAATAAGGTCGCCTTCTTGGGATCTAGTCCAATTGCCAAATAGATCGCTGCCAAATCCAATGTTTTCTCCCGTAGATCCGCAGGATCCCGCGGGATCGTCAATGCATGAAGATTCACGACGCAAAAATAACATTCTGCCCCATTCTGCAGTTCGACATATTGCTTTAAAGCGCCAAGATAATTTCCCAAATGAATTTCTCCAGTGGGTTGTGTTCCTGAAAAGATACGTTTCATTTCGATTCCTCCCATACAAAATAAAAAAACTCCTCCCAAAAAGGGACGAGTTGATGCCCGTGATACCACCCTTATTCATCCAAAAAGAGACTTTATTTGGATGCACTCCTATGGATAACGGCCATTACCGACCATGCCTACTAAGTGATTACCGTTCGGATGGTAGCTCCAAAGTCCATTCACATAAGCAACCGATTGGCTCGCACCACCCGCCAATTCTCTGAGCGGTTCACTTATGCTACTCTTCTTTTTCATCACTGAAAGGAGTATACTTATGTTTGGTAGTGAACACCATACCACCGACATGGTGAGCTTCTCGTTTTATTGAGCCAACCTATGTCGCCTTCGCCCATGTGAGCTGTTTCCAACTTTGACAGCGTTCGTTTTCCCGAGTTTTCGCTCGATAGGTCATCTGTAACGAAGCATAGGTTGTCCAATCAAATCCAAGAATAGATGTTAAAGATATTTTCAATGAATCATTTTTGTTTGTCAAGTCGATTGTTATTTACGGGAGGTCCGAAAATGAAATGAACTATGCATTCCCAATCAATCTACAGATCTGGCTTCCGATTGGTTTTATCATTATGGCGATCGCTGTCTTATTTATTCGTTTGCGTGCGGTAAAGAAACCTACAAATGCAAAGAAAATATTGATTCCACCATTAGGGATGAGTACGGGCTTTCTCATGTTTCTCTATCCACCAACACAGATTCCCGTGTGGTGGGCAATCGTCGCCTTTATTACCGGAGTGATTTTCTTATCTTTACCTTTAATTAAGACATCCCATTTTGAAATCAAAGATAATCAGATATATTTAAAAAATTCCCGCGCCTTTGCTTTTGTATTAATCATTCTTCTTTGTATTCGTCTCGCTCTTCATGGATATATCGAACAATACATTAGTATCTTTCAAACCGCAGGTATTTTCTTTAACTTGGCATTTGGTATGCTTTTACCATGGCGTTTGGCAATGTACTATCGATTTAAGAAACTAACGAAACAGTTATGTACCACTGCCCTTCCAGCAAATCAACGACCAAATGGCTGATGATCGACAATCATCAGCCATGTTTCTTTTCCGAGGTCACTTCGATTCCATGTCTGCGCAATAATGCGACGGTAACTCCCCTACCTGGCTTTTTCTTCCCCTGAAATGTGCCGTCATAAATCTGGCAGCTCCCACAGGAAGGACTCGCTTCTTTTAGAATCGCCCGCTTTGCACCTGTTAACTGCGCAATTTTTAGGGTTTCATAAGCTCCTTGCAAAAATGCCTTGGTCACATCTTTTCCATTGCTGTCAACTACACGGGCTTTTCCATCAAGAACATCTTCTCCGCTTCCTCCTACGATCTCAGCAGGATGACGGGGAGTGGGGAGTCCTCCTAGCTGCTCTGGACAAACGGGAATAACCTCCCCATTTTTCATCATCTTTTCGATTTCCTTGTCCAAACAATGCCTCTGATCATAGCGGCAATGCACCCCAGTCAGGCAAGCACTGACAATGATTGGATTCATAGTAGATCAACTTGTTCTCCTTCCATTAACGAACCCTTGGTTGATCCGCTCTTTTATGTGAAAAACGACATAAAAAATCCAGCCAATCCCACAAATAGCAAGACAATGACCGATAAAATGATGGTAAAAATCAGTTTTTCCCTAGCATATTCCACCAATTTCTCTTCTGACTGCGTATCGACTCTGCGGATATGAATACGCATGTTCATATTGGCTGTATAGACAATCACCACAAAAATGATCAAAAAGTACCAAATCGGCACTTGATCGATGAGCGGCTTGTCACTTGCCCGAAAGATCGCCTGCAAAAATAAAATAATAGCGGCGACAAGCGACAAAATCACATTGGTCGCATAATATTTTTTCCGAGCTTTCCCTAACTTTTTTAACTCATACTCATGCAATTCCTTCATATCAGGAAAAAATCGCAATACGAAGTTTGTACGATTGGTTATCAAAATCACGATTCCAGCAAGAATTAGAATCGTTCCTAAAGTGATGAAAACGACCAAACTACTCACTTCAAAAAATAAAAATCCCAAGAACAAAAGAAAATAAATCACAAATAGGATATTTTGGTAAATCTGTTGCTTCTTACGCAGTTCTTTTAAATGAGTAGCCTCCATCTCCATCCATCCTCACCTTTCCTTCTATGGTCTATCTATAATTTTTATGATGGTTGGACACATAAAAGCAAGCGTTCAACGGCCAAATGCTTTTCCAATTTTCCTGCTTTAATCTCTTGATCCGCGCGAATCGCTTCCGCCAACAACGAGCGCAATTTCGACTCAGTAAATGCTTTTCCCTGGCGAGCTGCCAACTTGACGGGATAGGGATGTACACCTAAAAAAGCAGCTATTTCCTTCTCACTTTTCCCCTGTGCCCCCAATACTTTGGTTTGCAGCATCAGACGAAACTGCCGAATCAATAAGGCAAGAATGCGGATCGGCTCTTCTTTTTGATACAATAAATCATACCATATATTGAATGCTTCATCGATTTTCTGTTTACTCACATATTCGGTCAACTTAAACACATCTTGTTCCAATGTACGCGGCACCAAAGCCTCGACAATCTCAGGAGTAATCTTCCCACTTTTTCCTACATAAGTCGCCAGCTTTACACATTCTTGATAGATCTGGCGCAAATCATTGCCGACGAGCCGAATCAGATGCATCACAGCTGGCTCGGTAATCGATACATTCAACTGTTTACACCGCCCAGGAATCCATTTGACCAGCTCCTTTTCCGATAAACGAGGAAAAGCAACCACCCTCGCATTCTTTTCGATCTCTTTCACAACTTTTCTTCGTTTATCCAATTTTGCTGACGGACAGAGCAAAAGAATGATATTCCCCGGCACCGGATCTTGCAGATAGGTGATCAATGCCTCCGGTCGATGCTCCAGCTCTTGACGTTTCGTTTGAGGTGTTAAGAAAGAAGCATTCTTCCCGATAATCAACCGTAAATCCCCAAAGAAAGAGGCCGTCTCCGCTTCTTGAACCAGCTGTTGAATCGGTACCTCTTCCAAATCGAGCACCACTTTGTTCCAAGGATCTACCTGCTCACCAAGCAGCTGCTTGGTCATCCATTCACAAGTTTCTTCCATCGAAAAAGTCTCTTCTCCATAAAACAAATAAACAGCCGATAACTGTTTTTGCTTAATTTCTCGAAGCAATTGCCGATCCATTCCCTTTCACCTCAGCCTCTAGTTTACCTGTTCTATGAAAATTCTTCTACAAAAAGCACCTTTTTTGTGATAAGTTTCTTAATCACCTGTCCCCTAACCCAACCATGCTCTCGATCTCATACTGACCATCTTCAAATCGAACCGTAACCGCTCCATGCCAATCCGTACGCCAAACCCTCACCCGATATGCCCTAAGCCGCTCCAATACCTCCTCGTGTGGATGCCCATAACGATTTTTCTCTCCCACTGAAATCACCGCTTCCCGAGGACTGAGCTTCTCCAACCACCTTTTTGTTGTTGCTGAGCCACTCCCATGATGAGCCACCTTTAAAATATCGATCGTCGGAAGTTGCCAATCCGCCAAAATTCGCTCCTCCGCTTTTTGCCCAATATCCCCAGTCAATAACACTTTCCGTCCCTCGATCGACAACAAACAAACAATCGAATCCTCATTCCCTTTCTCCTTCGTACCCAACTTTCGCTGATGATCGGGATGTAAAAATTGCCAATAAATCCTTTCTTCAATCCGATTCGTTAGCCCATATTGCACCGAACTCACTTTTGTCCCCGTCTGCTGAAAAAACCGAACCAACTCCTCTTCTAACCCTTCTCTCGGGGGATGAATACTCCGAATCACCTGTTTTACCGGAATCCGTTTGCTAACTGCCATCACGCCTCCAATATGATCCCGATCGCCATGTGTTAAAATCCAGAAATCGATCTGCCGAATGCCACGACTCTTTAAAAAAGGGAGTACCACTCTTTCCCCCATATCGATCGGTTTTCTCTTCCACCGCCATTTTTCCTCACGGGGCGACGCTTTATTACCTCCATCGATCACAATCACGTGTCCTCTCTTCGTTTCGAGCACCACTGCATCCCCTTGACCCACATCCAAAAAAGTAATCTGCGTCCCTTTGTCCCAGATGGGGGCGACAAAAGCATAACCGATCAAGAGAAACAGACAACTACTGGCGATAAGCCGATGAAACGAGCGGTAAAACAGATCGCCGATCCAAGCCACCCAAACGTAAAATAGACTCGCGACAAAAAAGAGAAACCACCATATAGAGGGTTTTGCCCAAGTAAAATGTGCCCACGACAGAGAAAAAAGCCATTGGCTCACTTGCAGAGTAAAACCCAACAAAAAAGCAACGAACTTCCCAATCAGCCATTCCCATGATTCTGATACAAAACCGATCCAGATTCCACCCATCGCCAATGGAATCGACATACTGGTAAGTGGAACAAGAAACAAATTGGCAACAAAAGACAAGATTGAAAACTCAGAAAAATGATAAAGCAAGAGGGGAAAAGAAACGAGTTGAGCAATCAGAGCGACGGCGATGCTTTGCGATAACCATTCGCTAGCAAACGGCAACCGTTCCACCAATGGAGCGACGCCGACCACTAAAGCGGCTGTAATCAGATAAGAGAGCTGAAATCCCACTAAAAAAAGTTGATAAGGATCAAATGCCAATTGGATCAACAAGGCCACTGCCAAAAAAGAGAAGAGATCTTTGCTTAACCGAAAGATCCATGTCATCAACACAAGAGCTGTCATCAGCGCGGCCCGAATCACAGGCGCACCCGCTCCGGTTAAACAAACATAGATGGGCAAGAAACATAAGATGATTCCCGCTGTTTTTTCGCGAGTGAGTCCCAGCGTCGTCAAAAAGAAATAGATTCCGGCGACAAGCACCCCTACATGCAAACCGGAAATGGATAAAAGGTGACTGAGTCCCAACACAGCAAATTGCGACTCCAACTCCGGATCAACTGCAAAGCGTTCCCCCAGCAACATTCCCCGCAAGAAACCAGCATAGGGTTCCTCATAACTTCGTTCAATCCGCTTTGCCAACTCAAACCGCCCTTGATCCAGCCAAGTACGCCATGGGAAGCCGGTTGGCGGAACGATTTTCATCTCCTGCCATCGATCCGTAAAGCCAATCCAATGAATCGAATGGTGATAGAGAAAGCGAGCATAATCAAATCCTCCTGGATTGCGTAGAGCAGGAGGTCGCTCAAACTGGAATGGTCCCTGGATCGACGATCCACGTAACAATCGACTTGCTTCGTGCCATTCTGTCCCACTATTCAAATAAATGCTTACCCGAATGGTTTCTTCTGGGATCGGATGGATTTTTCCCCGACGTTCTTCCATGATTTGCTGCACCTTTAGATCAAAAGTCAGGCGATCTCCATCAATCAAGGGAGAACTATCCACGACTCCTCGCACGTTTAGAAAGGCATCTCTCTCCATTTTGAGTAGAATCGGAGACAAATGAGACCGATTTTCTTGCTCCGCATGATCAAACCGCAGAAAAGCAAGCAGCACCCCCAATAAAAAAAGAAACAGTCGCCCATAAGACTTTTGATAAAGATAAGATCCCCCGGACCAGAGTAACAACAAGCCGATGACCCCAATCCAAAGAGAGGATTGCCACTTTGCAGCGATCAAAATGCCTATGATCGCGCCAAGCCCCAATAATACAAATGGACGGTGCATGACCAAGCCACCTTTATCCTCGATCACTTACTTTTATCTGTTTTTTAAAACGAATGAAGTCCCTTGATTTTGGCTAATTACAAAATCAAGGGCCCATCTTCACTATACTTTGGGTAAAGTAATACCCACTTGTTGCTGATATTTTCCTTGCTTATCCTTATAAGAGACTTCACAGACTTCATCACTTTCTAAAAATAAAACTTGACATAATCCTTCATTCGCATAGATCTTTGCTGGCAATGGGGTTGTATTTGAAATTTCCAAGGTCACATATCCTTCCCATCCTGGTTCAAACGGAGTGACGTTGGTAATGATTCCACATCGCGCATAAGTCGATTTTCCGACACAAATCGCTAGTACATTCTCCGGAATCCGAAAATACTCTACTGAACGCGCTAGAGCAAAGGAATTAGGCGGAATAATACATACGTCCCCTTTAAAATCGATAAACGAATCAGTACTGATTTTTTTGGGATCGATCACTGAATTTAAAGCATTATGAAAAATTTTAAACTCATTGGCTACTCGTAAGTCATATCCATAGCTACTTAAGCCATAGCTAACAGCTTCTCCCTTGCCAACATTCCGATCAATAAATGGTTCGATCATTTTATGTTTTTGCGCCATCATACGAATCCATCGATCTGATTTGATTGCCATGTATAAGTAACTCCTTCTACTAAATATGTCCCTTTCATTTTACATGACAATGAGAGTGATACAAGATGCCATTTTTTGATTTAAAAGATGGCATCTTGATTTCTATAATTTTACAATTTACAATATGGAAGAAAATGATAATAAAACAAAGGGGACAACATCGATGCCAAAAAATAAAGCGATTATTGAGTTAACAGATCAATATGGGGCTCGGAATTATCATCCCCTTCCGCTAGTAATTTCCTATGGCGAGGGAGTATGGGTCAAAGATGCCAATGGCAAACGCTATATGGATTTTCTTAGCGCTTATTCTGCTCTTAACCACGGTCACCGCCATCCTCGTTTGATCGAAGCACTCCTTCAACAGGCACAAAAAATCACCTTGACATCCCGTGCCTTTCATAACGACAAACTGGGCGTTTTCTATCAAAAGTTGGCACAGATCACGGGAAAAGAGATGATTTTGCCGATGAACACCGGTGCCGAAGCAGTGGAAACCGCGATTAAAGCAGCTCGGCGGTGGGGTTATGAGGTGAAAAAGATCCCTGAAGACAAAGCAGAAATCATCGTCTGCGAGAACAATTTCCATGGTCGAACCATTGGTGCGATTTCTCTCTCTTCCAATGATGAATATAAAAGAGGTTTTGGTCCGCTGACTCCCGGTTTTCGTCTCATCCCTTACGGGGATGCGGATGCACTTCGTCAAGCGATTACACCTCAAACAGCCGCTTTTTTAGTCGAACCGATTCAGGGTGAAGCAGGGGTGATTGTACCACCCGCCGGATATCTAAAAGAAGTAGCCGCGATCTGTAAAGAGAATCAAGTCCTTCTGATCGCCGATGAGGTTCAGACCGGTTTTGGAAGAACCGGACAAATGTTTGCTTGCGACTGGGAACAAGTCGTTCCTGATGTTTATATCATGGGAAAAGCCTTGGGTGGCGGTGTCATTCCAATTTCGGCCGTCGCTGCGAACCAAGAGGTATTAGGCGTTTTTGATCCTGGTTCCCATGGGTCCACCTTTGGCGGAAATCCACTCGCTTGTGCCGTAGCGATCGCAGCCTTAGATGTTTTGGTGGAAGCTGATTTGCCCAAGCGTTCACGGGAGCTGGGAGAGATCCTGATGAAGCAATTGCGCCAATGGAATTCTCCTTTGATTAAAGAAGTACGTGGAAAAGGGCTATTCGTTGGCATTGAGTTGAATACGGAGGCGCGCCCTTATTGTGAAGAGTTAATGGAAAAAGGGCTACTTTGCAAAGAAACCCATGTCAATACCATTCGGCTCGCTCCCCCATTGATTATTACTTCCTCCGAATTGGAGTGGGCTTTGGAAAAAATAAAAGAGGTATTAAAAGCAAGCTGAAGGATCTATTTACTCTAGACGGAGACTCTCCTTCCCAAAATCCAATCAGGGACTTTTTAGGCGGCTTAGATCGCAAGTGAAAAAGTCCCTTTTTCCGTTTCGACACCATCTTAAACTTCCTAAGTTCATCTCAGCTTGAAAAATAAATAATCATACTGTTCAAACTAGAATATTATGTTACTATGTTTATAGTGAAATAATCAGATTTCACTGATAAGGATGGTGTAGATGGATTCAAAAAAACGCCGTGAGCGAGAGAAAAAGAGACTAAGGCAGCAAATATTAAGCGCTGCGCGAACGATCTCTCTAGAAGAAGGGTGGCACGCTGTAACAATTCGCAAGATTGCAAAAAAGATTGAATACACTCCACCAACTATTTACGAATATTTCCGCAATAAGGACGATATCTTTTATACTTTGCTGCGAATGGGCTATCAAAAATTATATTATTTATTTGTTGAAACATACCAAACCATACCCGATCCCAAAGAACGTTTGTTTCGTTTGGGAACGGCTTACTGGAATTTCGCTTGGGAATACAAGGAACTATACCAAGTGATGAACGGTCTCAATGGCGTTCGTTTTGGAATAGAAACGCTTCCGAATGAAGCGAAAGACATCGATTCCCTTCTCAAAAAAGCGATGGAAGAGTTCCTCCAGCACTACCATCTACCGTTAGAGAGTGCCGATCGTCAAGTTGTGCTGCTCTGGGCCACCTTACATGGACTCATCTCACTGACGATGACCAAGAGAATCGGAGGTGGGATCGAATTAGGAAAAACATTATGTCGCCAAGCATTGGAACAATGGCTCGACCAATTGAGCCAAATGTGCAACGCAGACCATCCCCACCCATGAACCCGTTAAATGGTGATCTGATCACGAAACTTTGCTAACATTTTTTCGCCTATTCCCGATACATTGGCTAACTCATCGACGCTACGATAAGGGCCATTCTTTTCTCGATACTCAATGATCGCTTTGGCTTTGGAGGGTCCGATTCCTTCCAGCTGCAAGAGCTCTTCTGCCGTCGCCAGATTCACATTGATTTTCTTCATCGTTGTTGAGCCAGCCATCGGGCTGATGACTGGTACAGTTTCCCCTTTTCTCGGCACATAAATAACCATCCCATCGGAAAGCGTCTGTGCTAAATTCACTTGATTGAGATCTGCTTCTTGTAAAGCACCACCAGCTGATTCCAATACATCAAACACCCGTGCTGCCGAATCCATCTGATAAATCCCTGGCTTTTTCACTGCTCCTTTGAGATCAACCACCAGTTGAGCAGATTTTTCTTGCTGAGGTGCAGGTGTTTTTTCCTCCGCCATGGGTGGGAGTGGATCGGATGATTCCATTATTTGTTCTTTGGCTGCATGATTCGGTAAAAACACAACTCCCAAGGCAAGCAGACTGATCACGATACATGCGATAAATAGTTTCTTTTCTCGTGGTGTCCAATCAAAAGACAACATTCGCCCCTTTCTGCACCTCCATTCCCATTTTTTACTAACTTCTCTTTTTTTCTACTTTTTCCTTTTATTCAATAAAAAAGAAGTCAAACCGAGTATTTATACTGGTTTGACTTCTTTCTCTTCCTTTAAGCTTGGGCTTCTTTCAGCCATTTTTCCCCTTCTTCTAAATTCTTTGTCAAGCCACGTCCTTCGCGCAGACGTTTTCCCAGCTCAAGCATGGCGCCCACATTGCCTGACTTGGCTGCTTCTTCCATCCATTTCTTTCCTTCTGCTTCGTCCTGTTTTAATCCTCTGCCTTCTAACAGACGATTTCCCAAAGCGATCATCGCTTTTACATTACCTGTTCGGGCGGCTTCTTCAAGCCATCTTCTTCCTTCTTGTTCATTGAGTTCTGTTCCTCGCCCATCCAACAAACGGTTTCCTAAAATAACCATCGCTTCGACATTCCCCATACGAGCAGCCGCTTCAATCCAGCGACAACCAGCAGCTTCGTCCTTGGTCAAACCTTTCCCATCCAACAAACGACGGCCCAGTTCGATCATGGCGCCTTCATTTCCTTGTTCAGCCAGCTTTTCGAGCCAACGGCGGCCTTCTACTTCATCTCTCGCGACTCCTTTGCCATCGAGCAGACGACGACCTAATTCAAAGATTCCCCCAACGTTCCCCGCTTTTGCGACATTTTCTAGCCACCGCTTTCCAGCTTGTTCATCGACAGCGACTCCACGACCGTCGAGCAAGCGGCGACCCAGTTCGATCATGGCGCCCACATTGCCGGTTTGCGCTGCTTCTTTCAACCATGCTTTGCCTTGCACTTCATCTTGTTCCATTCCACGGCCATCGAGCAGGCGACGACCTAGTTCGATCATGGCGCCCACATTGCCACAACGAGCGGCTTCTTCCAACCAAAGTCTTCCTTTCATCTTTTCCTGTTCGGTTGTCTTTTGATCGAGTAGACAACTGCCTAAGGCAAACATCGCTCCGACATTGCCTCGTTTGGCCGCTTCCTCTAACCAAGCTTTGCCTCTTGATTCATCTCTTTCCATCCCACGACCGTCGAGTAGGCGACGACCTAGCTCAATCATCGCGCCGACATGGTCTTGTCTGGCCGCTTCCTCTAACCAACGACGACCAGCCAACTCATCCCGTTCGACTCCTTTACGATCCAACAAGCGTTTCCCTAACTGGATCATGGCTCCCAAATGACCAGAGCGCGCCAATTGTTCCAACCATTTTTTCCCTGCTTCTTCATCGCGCTCTACTCCTTGGCGATCCAATAAACGCTGACTAAGTGAAAAAGTGGCATCTACATGACCAGCTTTTGTGGCTTTTTCTAGCCATGCTTTCCCTGTTTGTTCATCGCGCACCAGTCCGTTTCCATCCAACAGACGGTTGCCAAGCACATACATGGCATCCAGATCACCTAAGTCGGCAGCTTGTTCCAACCATTTTTTTCCTTCCTCGCTATTTCTTTTTCCGCTGATCCCATTGAGTGCATGAACCCCTAACGCGACCATCGCCTTCGTATGTCCGAGCATGGCGGCATATTGTAAAACCATTTGACTCGTTGCTTGTGAACGATGAATCTCTTTTCGCATAAAGCTATACATTTCAAAAAGCAGTTGGGCATTCTTCTGCTCATACAGCTGAGCCAAAAGTTGTTTGACAGACTCACGCAATTTCATTTGCCAGATCTTACTTTCATCCGTCCAATGCCAGACGAAGCGAGCCATCGTTTCCGTAACCAGAGGATGAGCAAAGTATTCTTTTAACTTCAGCAACCACGCAGTCGTCCGCTCAAAAAATGGGAGTAGATCAAATTGATCATAGTAATCTTCGCGAATATACTGGGCCAATGCGCTCAATTTTAGCTTTACTTTTTGCTCTTCAAGCCCTTCCAACTGATCTTGAACCAAACTTAAACATCTTCTCAACTCCGGCTTCTCAAGCTGAAACCCTTGCAGATTTAAAAAGAGATGAATAAAGTCCAAATGCAGGGGAGCAACCGGTTCAAAAATGGCTAATAATTTTTGTACCTCTTTTAACATCCGATTTTGTTCCGCAGTGAGTTGATCCGATTCCCAGCGATCAGCTAACCTCGCCAACCAGCGATTCTTATGGAAAGACTGAACTTCTTTCAGCTTCTTCCCTTGCTCTAACTCCGTAGCGACAAAAGCGATATAGGCTGGCCATGTAGCACTTTTCTTTACCAAATGATTTAATAAATAGTTTTTCTCTTCTTGGTTCTCGGTTTCCAACATTCCCAACACTTCGGAATAGGAGAAATTGCTTAGCCGCCAGAGATGCGGTCTCATTCGTCTTTTCAACCATTTTTCAGCAACGGAATTGGTCCTAGCAGTGATCAACACTTGGGCACCGGCTGGCAACTTCTCTGGTAAAAAGCCTAGCTTTTCCTCGTGATTCTGGACGATATTGTCCAAGGAATCGATTATGAGTAGCGCTTGACCCCGTTCTTTTACCAACCGTTCTAAAATACGATAGATCACCTTCCGATAATCTTCCATCATCACTTCCAAAAGTTGGAATGAGTCATCGACCCTTTCGAGTTGTTCATATTTTTGAAAGTCCAACAATTCTTCTTCTACTTTGTTGATCAAACAGGCATTGGCCTGATCGACCAGCGAACGAACAACCTGCTCAATCCGATCCGAGCAACGCCCAAAATAGAGCAATGTACTTGGTAACCACGGAGCGACAGCACGGATATGACCAGCCGAGAAGCCGACTCCATTCGTCTCCATAATCAGGTTTTCGACAATATTGCTAACCAATGTGGTTTTGCCTGTCCCTTCAAAACCAGTAACCAAGAAATAATTCCCTTGTTCTCCTGAAGAAGTTAGTAACCGATTGGTTATTTTCTTAGCCAGTTCCCGTCGAACTTTGCTTTCCTCGACCTTTTGCTGCCGAATATCTTCGATCAGGCTTAACTGGGCTAAAGTCTCTTCATTTTCGATCTCAGATGTAATCAAATCTCTCAACGCCTGGTGTAACTCGGTGGCATGTTTATATAGAGGAGCAATGATGGTCACGAGGATCGCTTCGATCAATTGCTGAGACTCTTCATCGCTTCTCTCTTGTTCCTCGTCGATTTGTTGCCTTGCGGTATAAGCCTTTTGAATCATTTGCGTAAACGGATCATCGGATTGCTCTGTGATCAGCTGAAGTGCTTCAAGCGCTTCCGACCATCCCTCCTGCTGGGCAGCATAAAGAGGGTTAAGAAAATAAGCAATCGCATTTAGCCAATCATCGATCGCGAATAACCAGGTGCGAATCTCTTCAGACGAAGGTCCGCGATCAAATCTATATGTAAGGATGAAATCAGCAAAATATTCGATCTCACTAAATTCACTTTCACCTTTGCTCGCTTCAATTAAGCGATCACCCAATAACAAAATTTCATCCAATTGATTATAGAATTCTTGATATGACAAACATTGACTAAAATAACTGTGAAAGCATTCTTGGAAAATCTCTTTTTGAGCCCGAAACGGCGTTTGCAATCGCCCCACCTCTTTTTATATCGCTAATTTCTTTTTTATTATACTATTTCTATTTTCCTTTCCATGGATATGTCACAGACTTTCAATAGCATAGTAGAAAATTTGCAAAAAAAATGACATATCCTTTTCGACTTTTCCATATGGTTTCTCTTCACTTTTAGGGTATAAACAAAAAATAGCCTTGTACTCATGAGAGAGAACAAGGCTATTTTTTATCAAACAACAATATTGATTAACCGCCCGGGCACAACAATCACTTTTCGCACGGTTTTGCCGGCGATCAAAGATTGGATTTTTTCTTGAGAAAAAGCTTGTTTTTCTATTTCTGATTTATCAGCTTGAGCAGAAACGACAAGCTTTTCTTTTATCTTGCCATTGATTTGGACAACGATTTCAATTTCATCTTGAACCAGTGCCTCCGGATCATAGGTTGGCCACGCAGAGAGATGGACACTGCCCTGTTGCCCCATGATGTTCCATAATTCTTCCGTAATATGCGGAACCATCGGAGCTAAAAGTTGAACCAATCTGAGCAACGCTTCTTTGAAGATTCCCCGTTCACGGTCTTCCGGATAACTATAAAGTTCATTCACCAACTTCATAATCGCACTGATCGCTGTATTAAAGTGGTTGCGCTCGCCAATCTCATGCGTCACTTTCTGAATGGCCTGGTGCAATTGGCGACGCAATTCCTTGGCTTCACTGCTTTGAATTTTTTCGTCCTTTATCTCTTGTTTAAAGAGAGCTTCATTTTGGACGATCAACCGCCATACCCGATTTAAAAAGCGATAACTTCCCTCAACACCTGTATCGCTCCAGTCCAGATCCCGATCCGGTGGAGCAGCAAACAAAATAAAGAGGCGTGCCGTATCGGCTCCATAACGTTGAATGATTTCGAGTGGACTGACCACATTTCCTTTTGATTTGGACATTTTAGCGCCGTCTTTTAAGACCATTCCTTGGGTTAATAAGCTGGTAAATGGCTCATCTACCGAGACCAGTCCTGCATCATACAATACTTTGGTAAAGAAACGCGAATACAGCAAATGCAAGACAGCATGCTCGATCCCGCCGATATATTCATCCACCGCCATCCATTGATCTGCTTTTTCTTTGGCAAAAGGCAACTCATCATTTTTTGCGTCGGTATAGCGGAGGAAATACCATGATGAATCAACAAATGTATCCATCGTATCCGTTTCACGCTTGGCTGGTTTTCCGCATTTTGGACAAGAGGTTTGAACAAATGTTTCCGAAGTAGTCAATGGATTCCGTTTGCCATCAAACACGATATCGTCAGGCAGCAGAACAGGAAGTTCTTCTTTGGGAACAGGTACCGTCCCACAATCATCGCAATAAACCATCGGAATCGGCGTGCCCCAATAACGTTGCCGGGAAATGAGCCAGTCACGCAAACGATAGTTGACCGTTGGTCCTCCCAAACCGTGTTCTGCCAAATGATCGGCAATCACTCCGATCGCTTCCCGATTCGGCATGCCATCAAAAGGACCTGAGTTGACCAACACTCCATCTTCGATATAGGCTTCTTCCAAAGAGTCCACTTTTCCCTTTTCTTCCGACGGTTGAATCACTACATGAATCGGTAAGTCATATTTCTTAGCAAACTCAAAATCACGTTCATCATGTGCCGGTACTCCCATCACGGCTCCTGTACCATAGTCCATCAACACATAGTTAGCGACCCAGATCGGGACCTGCTTCCCTGTTAAAGGATGCTCGGCGTAAGCTCCCGTAAACCGACCGATCTTTTCGGTATCATTCGCGGTGCGTTCGATCTCCGATTGTTTTTTCATTTGCTCGATAAAGGATAGTATCGTATCCTTGGTCTCTTTTCCTTCAATCAACTTGGGAACCAGGGGATGTTCCGGAGCCAAAACCATATAGCTGACACCAAATAACGTATCTGGTCTTGTGGTAAAGACGGTCACTTTTTCATCGATTTCTGGAATGGGGAAGGTAATATGAGCCCCTTTGCTTTTTCCAATCCAGTTACGCTGCATCGCTTTCACTTTATCCGGCCACTTGGGCAGTCGATCCAAGCCTTCCAATAAACGCTCCGCATAATCCGTGATCCGCAAAAACCATTGTTCCAAATTCTTTCTCATCACTTCCGAATCGCAGCGCCAGCATTTCCCATTTTCCACTTGTTCATTGGCTAAAACGGTACTACATTGCGGACACCAGTTGACTTGCGCTTTTTTCCGATAGGCCAAGCCGCGCTCATAAAAGAGCAAAAATAGCCACTGGTTAAATTTATAGTATTCAGGTAAACAAGTACTAATATACCGATCCCAATCGTAAGAAGCACCGATCAAGGTTTGTTCTCGTTTGATCCGTTCCATATTTTGCAAGGTCCAGTCTCTTGGGTTCACTCCACGCTGAATCGCCGCATTTTCTGCCGGTAATCCAAAAGCATCTGCTCCCATCACATGAAGTACACGATATCCGTTCATTTTGCGAAAACGCGCGACAACATCACCGATGGAATAGACACGTGTATGTCCCATATGTAGTCCTTCACCTGAAGGGTATGGAAATTGTTCCAATGCGTAAAATTTCGGTTTTGATTCGTCCTCATCCGTCCGATGGATGCCTGTTTCTTCCCAAACGGCTTGCCACTTTTTTTCGATTACGTCCGCTTTATATTCTCTCATACGCAATGCCTCCTTTATCTTACCAAAATAACCCATTTTTTCTATTTATAAAAACCTCTCGCCCTCAGCTGATTAGCTAGGGACGAGAGGTTAATAAACAATCCCGCGGTACCACCCTAATTAGTGTCTTCTTAAAGAAAGACACTCACTCAAAAATCCGATAACGAGGATTACCCGCCAAAAGGTACTGGAGATCCTTGTTCCCTTTTAGAGCGATAAAGCGAGTTCATTTGGGTTTTCAGATTGGCTTACACCGACCGCCAACTCTCTGGGCTGAAAACAGACAAACTACTACTCTTTATCATAACCTATCAATATATAATATGAATTATAGGGAGTAAATGATACTGTGTCAATGGTTAATGCAGTTAGCTAGACTTATTTGATCTATATCACCTACAGGCGTCGCTCTTCTCTCCTTATTGGACAAGAACCTGTCTGGCATCTCCCCATAGGCGTTCCAAATCATAAAAGTCACGTTCATCTTTGTGGAAAACATGAACAACCACATCACCGAGATCGATCAGTACCCAGCGCGCATCACGTAATCCTTCAATCCCTTTGATGTCAATTCCTTTTTTTAAGGCTTGATCTTTGATCTCTTTGACGATCGCTTGTACTTGTATTTGTGAATTTCCATGGCAAATCACAAAGTAATCAGCAAATGCCGCTAATCCACGGATATCCAAAATCGTCACGCCTTGCGCTTTCTTTTCTTCGGCAGCGGTGGCTACTAACTGCGCGATTTCCACTAGATTCAAATAGATTCCTCCTCTGGAACCATCATTTTCCAAGATGATGTTCATCTTTAAGTTTAAGTTGACTTTTCGCGAATCATTTACCTACTCAGCTTTATTCGTTACTAGCTCAAGATAATAATTTCGTGTTAACAGAGTCAAAGGATACACCTTTTGCCCTCGACTGATTAAAAAAGTGAGTGTATTGTCCAAAGACTGAAGGATCGCTTGATCTAGGTTTTTTTCAGCCAAATGCCGTACTTCATCTAATCCAGGAAAATTGCGTGCGGGCTCGATATAATCCGCTAAGAAAATCACTTTTTCTATTAGTGACATAGCGGGTCTCCCAGTCGTATGATAACAAATCGCATTGCATATCTCTTCATCTAAAATTTTCCATTTTTGTCTCGCTACTTCTGCCCCGACAGGTCCATGCCATAGCTCTTTGTTATATTGCAATAAGTCACTTGGCAACTTATACTTCTTAATCCAAGAAATCAGCTGTTCATCAGACCAAAATTTAGCATAATCATGTAAAATCGCTGCGATCTCAACTTTGGGTAGCGAAAGCTTGTGTTTTTCTGCTAATTGGAGAGCGGTATCACGTACACGAAGGGTATGCTCCCATCTGGAGTGGGGCATCTGCTCTTTGGTAGCTTGGATGATCTCGTCAAGATTCATACAAACGGTTCTCCTTTATATACTGATCTACACCCGGTGGGACAAGATAGCGAATCGACATACGTTTGGCAACCCGCTCGCGAATAACGGAAGAAGAGAGGCGAATCTCGATGCCATCTGCTATATAGATGAGCCTTTTTTGAATCCATTCCGGTAAATGAGTCAAAGTCACATCGGGGCGGCTTACTCCGATCACCTGAGAAAGTTGAAGGATTTCTTCTATTTTATACCAGCTTGGCAAATCCTTCACCATGTCTGTCCCAACAATGATATAAAATTGGTGATTTGGATACGCCTCTTTGAGTGCAGTCAACGTTTGAACCGTATAAGATGGACTGGATAAATGCATTTCAATATCGGACAACTGGAAAGCAGGATGGTCGGCAATGGCTAATGATACCATCTGTAGACGATGCTGAAATGGGGTGATCTGCTTATGCTGTTTATGAGGAGGAGAAGAAGACGGAATAAACCATACTTGATCGAGCTTTCCAACCTCACGTGCCTGTTCTGCAATCAATAAATGCCCCATATGAATGGGATCAAATGTGCCACCAATAATCCCTATCTTCATCGCTTCTTCACTCTTTCTAATCCGAAGCGGTCAATGCCGCCTCCAGAACCTTTTTCATCTGTTGAACAGGTGGTCTTTGACCCATCCAAAGCGTAAATGCCTCCGCCGCTTGATGAACCAGCATTCCCATCCCATTATGTGTTTTGGCGCCAAGAGCTTTTGCAGCAGCAAGCAAATCCGTCTCACGGGGATGGTAAATGAGATCACTCACAATCAATTTTGCATGAAGCCAATCCGCTGGAATCGGCAGCTGATCCGTATTGGGATGCATTCCCACAGACGTTGTATTGATCAATAAAGTAGCTTTGGCAATGTGAGATTGTGCTTCATCTAACTTAATTGCTTCTGTTTTCACCCACTTGGCCAAATGGTTAGCCAGTTGCTCCGCTTTGGCTAACGTGCGATTGGCAACCGTAATCCTTTCCACACCTGCCGTCGCCAATGCAAACCCTACTGCCCGAGCTGCCCCACCAGCTCCTAACATCACTACTCTTTGTTGATCTAACTGTACAGCAATCTCTTCTGTCAGAGAACGAAGATATCCGATCCCATCTGTATTATGTCCTACCCATTTTCCACTATTTTCAACCACTGTATTTACTGCACCGATCTCTTTCGCACTTTCATCTAGCTCATCCAGGTAATCCATGACAGCCACTTTGTGGGGAATGGTTACGTTAAAACCGCGAAACTTAAGCGCTTTCATCCCCTCAACAGCCTGTCCGAGTTCCTGAGGATCGATGTCGAAAGCGAGATAAACAAAGGGCAAACCCAATTCTCGGCAGGCACAATTCATCATATCTGGCGATTTAGAATGAGCAACGGGATGCCCAATCAAGCCGAGCATACCTGTTTGACTGGTGATCTGCAAATCAACTTTCTCCTTTCCTAAAAAAAGAAACGCCTGTGAGAGGCGTCTTTAAAATATGAATACCGATTTGGTCCACTGACACTTACCAGAGTGAACGAGAGCGCCACTAAAATAGCGATCCGTTATGAAAAAGATCTCGAGCCATAAAAGTTTCTGCTTTCTTCCTGCTTCGTCATGGTCTGCCTCACCAGTTACTCGCTAAACACCTTATAGGTATCCGTATAACTCACAGTCCATATGCCTCTTGTCCATTTCTTGACTGATCTTAAGTGAAAATCCGCTTGCTAGAACCCCTGCGATTCTACTCGATGAGGAGATCCCCTTTATAAACGGATTTCCTCCTGCTGATCTACGCATATTTCGATAGCTATTTTTTTATAAGTTTTGGTCATTTTATCGTATTCGTTTTACGCATATTTGCACACTTTATGTTCAGATTCTATCAAAGCGTGTTGTTCGAAGCAATCCCCACAAGAGGGATTTCCAAACAACCATCGCTCGTCCTAAATAATCGCCGGTCTCATCACGACCTGTACGCCTTTAGGTGCCCACACATCCACTTGTCCTTTTTCTTTGCCACAGGCAATCCAGCCCAATCCCGAAACAACGAGGTCCACTTTTTCTTTTCCCGACAAGGTAAAACGATGTCTGGTCCACGAAGAGAGCTGTGAGGGATCTTTGGGTGGAGACAACAATTTACCACGATGTTTTTGAAAAAATTCATCTGCTTTATTCAGCTTGGTACGATGGATGTAGAGACGATTGGAAACATAACAAACAAATGGTTGCTTGGCTCCTTTGACATAATCCATCCGAACCAAACCACCAAAAAATAAGGTTTGCCCATCTTGCAATTGATATCCTTTGGGATGTAAAACCTGTTTCGGAATCACCCTTTGAAGATCGTTTGGACTGATCCACTCACTTAACCGTCCTTTCCAAACGATCCCAGGTGTATCGATGATCGCTTTGCCGTCATCCAACTCAATTCGGATCGTATCCAATGTCGTCCCCGGATAAGGCGAGGTGGTAATCGCTGAATCGATTTGCGCTACATCTTGTAAAATCCGATTGATAAATGTAGACTTTCCCGTATTGGTTGTTCCTACCACATAAACATCGCGTCCTTGGCGATATCTTTCAATCGCTTCCACAACTAAATCCATATGTATTCCTTTGATCGCACTACATAAAAGAATATCGACCGGATCTATCCCAAGCTCTTTCGTATAGTGATGCAACCATTTTTTTAATCTACCCCATTTTGTTGATCTCGGGAATAAATCGATTTTATTTGCCACCAATAGAATGGGATTTTTGCCGACATGCCTTTGAATCCCCGGAATCCAACTACCTGAAAAATCAAAGAGATCGATGATCTTCACTACTAAGCTATCCGTCTCCGCGATCACGGATAACTTTTGCAAGTAAACATCGGGGTCCTGCTCGACAGGAGCAATTTCATTGTAGTGCCGAATCCGAAAGCAGCGACGACAATACAATTCTTCTGGATCCTTTTGGAGTGCTTGTGGTGGCACATAGCCTAGCTGCGATGGATCTTTCGTCTGAATGACAACACCACATCCACCACAGCGATATTCCTGCTCGGTCAATTCCCTTCCTCCCAACCAAATAAACCACGCTTTTTCAGACAATGAAAAACGAGCCGCTCGAGTTGTCGGTTAAAACGGGTAAGCAGTCCTTCCGTATCGGAGACAGGTAAAACCAAAATAGTAAATAGACCAACTCGATTCCCGCCAAATACATCGGTTAATAATTGGTCTCCTACCATCGCTGTTTCATATCGATGCGTTCCTAATAATTTTAACGCTTTATGAAATGAAAAAGGCAAGGGTTTTTTCGCGCCATAAATGAAAGGGATATTGAGCGGCATCGCAAATTTAGAAACCCTTGCTTTGCTATTATTGGAAACAATCATCACCCGAAAGTTTTTCTGCTTCACCTTGTTCAACCAATCGATCAATAGCGGGGTAGCTTCACAGCATTTAGACTCCACCAACGTATTATCCAAATCAACAATAATCCCTTTAATTCCCCGATATTGTAATTCATCTAAATCAATGGCATAGATTGATTTTGCATACAAATCAGGTATAAATTTATGCAACAAGGAATCCACCCCACTGTTTGGCTTCTTTTTGGGACTAACTATATCATAAAAAAAGGGATCGATGCAAAATAAATAACTTAGGCTTTCAGACGGCATTTGCTGCTAAAGTGTCTCAAAACTCATTTTGACGCTGACTGGATTCTTGTTGTCTCTTTCGATATCGCAAGACCAGAAACCAACCTAAGACAGAGACCACGATTAAAACAACTACCCATAAACCGATATGCTGGAGCGATTGCAAAAAAGAAGTAATTTTTTCAATGCTTCCATTATAACCTACAAATAGAAGGACAACATTCCACGGGAAGACGCCAAGAAACGTAAACAAGAGATAACGCCAGGGCTTGACTTTACAGATCCCTGATATAAAGGAGATATAGTTTCCAATGCTAAGCGGTCGCGCCAAAATAATACTCCATTCCCCATACTTTTGAAACCACCGTTGCGTTTTTTCAAGCTTTTCTGGATCAAATCTCCTTCGAGAAAAATGTTCGATTTTTCTGCCGATCAGATAAGGAATCAAGCTAAAAATAGAAAAAATCACCCCATTGATCGCAGCAAATAAAACGAGTTGCCAAGGAGTGGCCGGATAAGTTAACCCAAAGAGCAAAACTAACCACGCCCCTGGAAAAGGCAAAGCACTCGATTCAATTGCTGTCCCTACAAACAAAGCAATCAAACCATATTCATTAATTAGTTGCTGAATATAATCAAGCATTCCTCCAACTCCCAACATACATCAAATCGCAACCTAAATCCTAAAAAATAGAAAAATTATCCTCTCATTCTAATCTATCTTTAAACCTAATCATATCATAAAAAATGATAACGCTTTATTTTCTATTTTCAGGAAAATTTCGGTTTTATCTCTTCACGAATCTCTTGTAAAATTTTTCCCAGCATATTTTTCCCCGTGCCCTTCTCACCACAACCCCAATAGTAATCTTTTGTTGTCTTCTCGATAATCATTTTATTCCCAGTAGAAAGCAATGCTTCTCGAACATCATCGTGTTGCAACACCTTGCTGCGAACCGCTTTGCGCATCACATCATCTTTGATCTGTTCCCAATCCGGACGAAGTGGAACTTTTCGTGAGCGTCCCAATCTTGCTGCGACCATGGGGGAAGAGGCTTGCCGGATTTTTTCGCTATATTCTGGCATCGTTGTCACAAACTTTTGTGCTTGAAAATAATGTTCACTTGTCGGCCATAATTTCCCATCTAAATCGATCGGGTGGGGAGAAAAATTTGAAAAACAACCATACTTGTCTTTTACATAGTAAAAATAGATCATTTATATTCTCCCTTCACAAAATATCTCTATTTTATTATAATAAAAAAATTCATTAGAAAAAGGATCTGCCTTCTGTTCAAACAATTTGCAACTCTTTGGGATGCCTTGTCAGAAGCCGAAATCCATCCGCCGTCACAAAAATGTCATCTTCAATCCGAACTCCTCCTCGCCCGGGAAGATAGATTCCTGGTTCAATCGTAAATATCATCCCTGAACGGATGGTCAAATCGTTAGCTGCATGAAGAGAAGGACTTTCATGAACATCGATTCCCAATCCATGCCCTAACCGATGAATAAAATAATCACCATAACCCGCTTTTTCGATGATATCGCGAGCGATCCGGTCCAAACTTCCTACCTGAACTCCTGGCTTTACCGCGGAAATCGCTGCTTCCTGTGCTTTTAAAACGATTTGGTAGATCTCTTCAAACGGTTCAGATAGACGACCAAAGGCAAAGGTACGGGTCAGATCGGAACAATAACCTCTCCATTTCACCCCTAAATCGATTAAAACCAGATCGCCTTTCTGCAACCTACGCAATCCTGGGGTACCATGTGGAAGGGCAGACCTCTCACCAAATAGCACCGTCGTCGGAAAAGGAAATTCCTGCACCCCTTTTTGTTTGAGCCCCCATTCGATCTGTGACACTACTTCCAGCTCCGTTATTCCTTCCTTTAGATGGGAGAGAGCTATTTCAACTCCGGTATCTGCCAACTCTGCTGCTTCCGTCATGATCGCCAATTCCTGTTCATCTTTGATCATCCTCAACCCGTTTACCTGTTCGTCTACCGCAACAAACTCAACTGGCGAAGCAATCGATTCCAACTGTTCCGCACGCGCATAGGTAAGATGATCTTTTTCAATCGCGATGATCCGCTTAGGCCGTTTGCAGCCTTGATCGATTCGCTCCCTTAGTAACTCCCAAGGATTTTCCGCATCATGATAGCTGATGATGGAATGATTCCAACCCGCTTGACGGACAGAAGAAAGCTCCAACTGCGGACAAATCAACAAAGGGCTTCCATCGGCAAAAAGAAAGAGCCCTAATATTCGTTCATGAGGATCACATTGAAAACCAGTAAAATAATATACATTGGTTGGTGAAGACAAAAAAGCAGCATCGATTTCTTCCCTTTTCAACCATGTCATCAACTTTTCGATGCGCCTGTCCATCCTTCTTCCCCCATTCTTTTTATCATAACTGCTTCTATTTCCATGAATTGTTATTCCTTCTGTATAATTTTCCCTATTTTTGGATAATAACAGCCAAATAAAATTGAATTTCTATCTTTAGCATAACGAGGAAAGAAAAAAAGGTCAAATTGAAGTTTAAAAGTTGTTCGAAAGAGGAAATTAGTCTATTAATACCTTACTACGTCGACGATTAGCAACGTGTGAAAAAAGAACAGAAAAGAGGCGAACGGAATGAAGCACAAAGGATATTTGTGTGAATGTTGTGGCAAGTTGACAGCCAAATATGAAGCTCGCACCTCATTTGAGGGAAAAAGTTTACTTCTTTGTGCCGATTGTCTCACAGAAGCCGAGTTTTCGCCCCAGCCTAAAGGAAGTGATAATTACTTCAACCATTCGCATTCCAGTGATAGCTTAATTTAACCGTGGAAAAAGTCTGACTCAATCTGTACGAGTCAGACTTTTATTTTTGTCTTCGGAGATATCGATTCACGGTTTCCCGCGTCAGCCCCAAAAATTGACCGATCTCTTCCTGTGTTAAAATGCTTTCAATCGGGTGATCCGGACAATACTTTTGCAACCACTCGCGAAACAACGGGATGCGTTTGCTTGCCGGCACGGTGGTTAAAGTGACTCGCTCATGCATCTTCACTAAATTCCACTCGAGCAATCTCGCTAACTCCATTTGCTTTTCAGGATTTTCTCTCAATTCTCGATACCAAGTTTCCGAAGGAATCACTTCAACATCACTAAATGTAACTGAAGAGACCGTAGCAAAATACGGTTTTTGGCTAAACAACGAATGATGTGGAAAAATCTCACCAGGAACCAACAAGTTGAGCAAAATACAACTCCCATCTTCTTGTAAACGGGTCACTTTTAATAATCCTTTTCTGAGTCGGTAGAGATCTCCCTTTTCTCCTTGAATAAATAAGACTTCTCCGCGATGTAACCGCAAACAAATTCACCTCTCTGTCACAATCTTTGTGATTTGCATCACAGTATTCTCTTTTTATATGAAGTTATCATATTTTCTATATAAAACATTTAAATAACTATAAAAAAAGAAAGGTTTGGTTCGATGCTCAGTCAACAAACCATCGATATCATTAAATCAACTGTTCCCGTCTTAGAAAAGCATGGAGAGCAAATCACAAGTCGTTTCTACCAATTGATGTTTACCAACCACCCCGAATTAAAAAATATTTTTAATCAAACCCACCAAAAAATGAAAGATCAACCCCGCGCATTAGCCAATGCCGTTTATGCTGCTGCTAAATATATTGATCGACTGGAAACCATCCTCCCAGCGGTCGAACGCATTTTCCATAAGCATCGTAGCGTTGGTGTCACTCGCGAGCAATATCCGATCGTCGGTCAACATTTACTTCTGGCGATCAAAGATGTTCTCGGCGATGCGGCAACCGATGAAATCATAAACGCATGGGCAGAAGCATACGGTGTGATCGCTGATATCTTTATCCAAGCGGAAGAGGCACTCTATCAGAAAGCTGCTCAACAACCTGGCGGATGGGAAGGGTTCCGTCCTTTTACCGTAGTCCAAAAAGTAAAAGAAAGCAATGTAATTACTTCATTTTATCTAAAACCGACGGATGGCAAAGGAGTTGCCAGCTATCAGCCTGGGCAGTACGTCAGTGTGAAAATGGAAATACCTGGTCAGGAATATACATTGATTCGTCAATATAGCCTCTCTGATGCGCCTGGACAGGACTATTATCGCATCTCTGTCAAACGAGAAGATGGCAACGATCAACAAGTAGCGGGCATTGTCTCCACCTACTTGCACCAAAACATCCAAGAAGGGGATACGCTCTTATTAAGCGCACCAGCAGGTGATTTTTATCTGGAACAAAGCAAAGAGACACCTGTGGTTTTCATCAGTGGCGGTGTGGGATTAACCCCTTTGATCAGCATGGTAAACACGATTGCCGCCAAACAACCTCATCGCCAAGTGACTTATATTCACGCCGCCCTCCACGGGGATGTTCATGCGATGGACAACCATCTCCAACAATTGACAGAGAAGCTTCCTGATATGAAATACTATGTCGTTTACGAACAACCTACAGAGAAGGACCGCCAACATCCCCATTTTGCTAAAGAAGGTTTCATCGATTCAGACTGGCTAAAAACCGTGATTCCAACAACCGAAGCCGATTTTTATTTCTGTGGTCCGGTTCCCTTTATGAGCACGATCAAAAACGCTCTGGAAGCCATGGGCATTCCAAACGAGCGGATTCACTTTGAGTTCTTTAACGTAGCTGGTCAATTAAATCAATAGTTATTCATCTAACCTCTAAGAAAATATATTTTCTTAGAGGTTTTTATTGCTTAATTAAATAGAATGCGATATATTGCATATATTAAAATGCAATATGGAGGAACGATACATGTGAAAATAGCTCGTTTTCATCCCTCAAAGCGTCTACTCGGAATGACAATGGTTCTGCTCTGCGGAGCTCTTTGGGCGCTATCTGGTGTAGCGATGCAATACTTACTACAACATAATGGTTTTCACCCCGGTTGGTTAGTTACGACTCGTCTCATCTCATCGGGGTTTATTTTACTTACCGTCCATGCGCTTCTCACCCGAAAAGCAAAAAACGAGTCGATTTGGGCTGTTTGGAGGGACCCGTCCTCACGCCTTCCCATGATTATTTTCTCTATAATTGGAATGTTAGGAGTACAATATACATTTATTATGGCGATTCAAGAAAGTAACACTGCGACCGCTACTTTACTTCAATATCTCGGTCCCGTTTTTATCACCGTATACATTGCCGTACGAGCCCGTCAACTTCCCAATATCACAGAGAGTATCGCTCTCATCTTGGCTGTGCTGGGGACCTTTTTCCTGATAACCGGCGGGAAACTAGACACCATTCAGATTTCGACTGAAGCAGTCGTTTGGGCACTTACATCGGCCGTACTTCTGGCTTTTTATACGCTCTATCCAACCAAATTGGCGAAACGATGGGGAACCATTCTGATCAACGGATGGGCGATGCTATTGGGTGGACTTACGCTTAGCTTCATAAATCCACCTTGGCATCTACAAGGAAACTTTACCTTGGAGTCGCTCTCTCTTTTGCTGTTTACAATAATATTTGGAACAGCGATCCCCTTTTCTCTTTATACCAAAAGCGTTCTCTTTATCAAGCCAAATGAAACGAGTATTCTAACGAGTTCTGAACCACTCACGGCTACAGTCATCTCCGTCATCTGGCTTCACATTCCATTTGGTCTTTTTGAGTGGATCGGTAGTTTTGCCATTATCGGTGCTGCGATTATACTGGGCTCAAAATCTCAGACCGAGCCAAATAATTCTTCTTAAGATACCATCTTTTTCTACTGAATCGTCGAAAAAGCCCGATTGGCCATCATCCGAATCGCCATATCATCCATTGGAGGATTATGTAATCCACCGCGAACATCTCGGTAATACCGTTCCAAGGGAGTATTTCGGTACAAACTATGTCCACCAACGATTCGCATGGCTAAATCGACAATCTGAGAAGCCGTATTGGTCACAAGCGATTTGGCAGCAGCTAGTTCGGGTGCCAACTGAATCCTTTCTTCTTCAGAGCCTTGCTCCCATTGCTCCGCTACAGAAAAGAGAACCCTGCGGGCTGTAAAATACTTTAACTCCATCTCGCCGATCATCCGCTCAATATGGGGGAGATTTTTTATCGGTTCTCTCAAGCTACTGGGCGTATAACTAGCAGCAAACTTTACAGCATAATGACGAGCTGCTTTGGCTACTCCCAAGTAAGTAGCAGGAATATGTAATAACCAGCCTCTACTAGCTGCCTGCCGTTTTTTATAATCCATCTTGCGTAAAAAAATGGCAGGAGTCTTTTCAAACAAGAGGTCATGGCTCACAGTTCCTCGCATCCCTAGCACATCCCACGTCTCTTTTACACGGATTCCTGGACTTTCTTTTCGTACCAAAAACTCGCCCACTTCCCCTGTCTCTTCCATAACGGCTGTAACTAACATCAAATCCAAAGCATAACTCATGCTGCAATAGGATTTATGACCAGTGATCAGCCAGTAATCCCCCGACTTTTGGGCGATCGTTTTTGGCTTTCCACCTCGTGTCGGACTTCCGGTAGAAGGTTCCGTTCCCAACCGATTAATCAACTTATGTTCACGAACAATCTCTTGGCAAACTTCGGCTAAAATTTGATCTGGCCATGGACGCGTGATCCTCAGTTCCATCGAAATCCCCAAATGCCAGCCCAAAGATAAAGCTGTTGAGGCATCTCCTTCCCCAATGCATTCCAATAATTCAATGAGCTCAGGCAGAGAACGCGCTTGACCACCAAATTCCTTTGCCAGCGTAAAACCTAAGAAGCCTGCCTTTTTTAATTCGGCAAAATTTTCCTCAGGAAATCTTGCTGTCCGATCGACTTCTGCTGCTCGCTCCGCAAACCGTTTCGATAACGGTTTGGCTACATCTAAAAAATCCCCTTGATTCATCTCGCGCACGCCCCCTACCTTTCTTTTCTTAATCAATTATAGCAGATCAATAATAATGAACGATGAAATATACAGTTATTCTAAGAAAAGTAACGCAAACCTATTCGCTATCAGATGTTCTTTTCTTAATCATTGAAATGGAAAAAGGAACAAAACGCAACGGATCGATGCACGATTCATTCTTTCCTCGCATACCATGGTTGGGAATGGGTTTGGAGGTGGGATGTCGATGCCTGGTTTATTTACAACCGTCGCTTTATTTGTAAAAGAGATGTTCCTATTTGTTTCATACATAAAAAACAATGCTTTTCCGCAACCCTTGTCTGAGGCAGAAGAAGAAAAAAGCTTAAAACAAATGGCAGAGGGAGATTTTTCTGCCCGAAACCGCCTAATCGAACACAACTTACGCTTGGTCGCCCACATTGTAAAAAAGTTTGAAAATACCGGTGAAGATACAGAAGACTTAATCTCGATCGGCACGATCGGTCTGATCAAAGCGATTGAGTCCTATCAGCCCAATAAAGGAACGAAGCTCGCTACCTATGCGGCAAGATGTATTGAAAATGAAATCTTGATGCACTTAAGGTCATTAAAAAAAGCTCGTAAAGATGTTTCCATCCATGAACCGATCGGAACAGACAAAGAAGGGAATGAAATTACTCTTCAGGAGATTCTCGGTACCGAACGAGATGAAGTCGTTGACTTTGTTCAAATGAAAATCGAGCAACAGAAGATTTACCAATATATCCACATCCTCGATGAGCGTGAACGCGAAGTGATCCGCAGTCGCTTTGGTCTTAACAACGAAGAGGAACGAACCCAACGGGAAATCGCCAAAGATCTTGGGATTTCCCGCTCCTATGTCTCCCGCATTGAAAAAAGAGCGTTGATTAAACTGTTTCACGAATATTATCGGGAGAAAAAACAACGAGGGACAAACACCTCTAAAGAGAATTGAAAAACGCTTGATCCAAGTAAAAATAAAGCCGGTGATCGGATGACGTCGGCTTTATTTTTGCTATGTTCAAAAAAAACGTTAGTGAACAGCGTAAGACACAGAACCGTCCCCTGTCTTATAACAAACGCCAAAAGAGAGGCTTTTTATCTTAGAAGCCCCCCTTTTAAGCGATGATCAGTCTTTCTTTTCCAGGATGTAGCTATCCGGATCCGCATCATCCAGAAATCGACTTCGCTCTCCCATATAAAAGATCTCCAGCTGGTGCATCGCTCGCGTACAAGCTGTATAAAACAGTTTTCGCTCGCTTTCACGACCGTACTGCGCTTGGGAGGCGTTAAAAATAATGACCGCATCAAATTCGACTCCTTTGGCTAGGTACGAGGGAATGACCAAGATCCCTGTTCCATAGGAGGCCGTCTCTTTGGTAATCAAGGTAAGCGGAATCTGTTCTTTTAAAAGCTGATATGCATCCAAACTCTCTTGTGCTGTTTTACAGATAATCGCGATGGTTTGATATCCTTCTTCTTGCCATGCTTGCAAACGAGCCATCATTTTTGATGAAAGTGCTGCATAGTCGGCAACGGGGGTAACTCGTGGCTTTTGGCCTTCACGCTGAAAGGATTCAATCTTATTGCCACCAGCAATCAACCCTTTAGCAAATTCGGTGATTTGCTTGGTCGAGCGATAACTGCGGTAAAGGAAGACTTCTTCGATTTCTTCAGGATGGAACAATCTCTTTAACAAAGTAACAATGGCTTCTTCGTTGGCATGAGCATAGATGGCTTGGTTCAAATCGCCAAGCACCGTGATCCTGCTGCGCGGAAATCTTTTGCGAATATAGGCAAACTGAAACGGGGAATAATCTTGCGCTTCATCAATAAATACATGGCGAATCGAGGGATCGGTTTGGAAGCCAATGATCCGTTCTTTCAAATAGAGAAAGGGAGTCGCATCTTCCGTTCCCACTTCAGAGCGTTGCCATCTCTCAACGGTCTGTTCACAAATTTTTCCCCAATGATCGGGCAGCCGATCAGCCGACGTAAATTGTAAGATAAAGTTCGGATCGGCAAACAACTGCTGATAAATAGCTGGAAAATCGATAAAACCGAGTTGGTTAATTTGTTTGCGTAAGGACTTAAATCTCTTCTTTACCACCCATTTCGCCAACATCTTTTGCCGCCGTTCAAAATCGTTAAACAAGCTTTTGCTCGTTGGCTTTTGTCGACGCAAATTCCGCTCAATCTGCACATAGACCTCCTCATCCAACAATTGGATCTCCTCTTCGACCCAATCTTGCTCCTGTTCCCATTTCATCTGCTCAGCCAATTGCTTATGCAGCCAGGCGACCATCCATTTGATCCGATTCGCTAGAGACCATGAGGAATCCAAAGCATAAAATTGTTCCTCCATTTGCTCAGTGGAGATCAGCACTCGATCCCGAAAACGGATCTCTTTAAAAATCATTCCCTTCTCTAAGAGAAAGTCGAGATAGCGTTCGATGACCTCCATAAACTCCATCGTCGCTTTATAGCGAATGCCGGCAATTCTCACCTGATCAGCGGGAGAATCCTCAGAAGCTAAAACATACTCCATTTGGGTGAATGGATCTTCTAAATCAAACATGTTTCCAAGCTGATGCTCTAAGAATTCTTGGAACGTCTTTTGCTGCATATTTTCTTCTCCCAACTCAGGGAGAACGGTTGCGACATAACGCTTAAACAGATAATTGGGAGAAAACAATAGGATGTTTTCCGCCCGCAATTTTTCGCGGTAACGATACAATAAGTAGGCTACTCGTTGCAATGCAACAGATGTTTTCCCACTTCCTGCAGCTCCCCAGACGATCAACAATTTGCTCCGTTCATTCCGAATGATGCCATTTTGTTCTTTTTGGATCGTCGCTACATTATTCTTCATCTGAACATCGGCTTGTTTCCCAAGCACACTTTGCAGCAACTCATCTCCAATCGTTACACCTGTATCAAACATCCCCTCTAACTGTCCATTGCGAATCACATACTGCCTTTTTAAATCGATCTTTCCTTCAATCCAACCACTTGGTGTCTGGTATTTGGCCGGACCTGGAGGATAGTCATAATATAAGCTGGAGATCGGGGCACGCCAATCATAAATTAAAAATTCTTCTTTCTCTTGATCAAAAAAGGAGGAAATCCCCAAATAAATTCGCTCTGCTTCGTTTTCTCCCTTTTCGATAAAATCGATTCGTCCAAAATAAGGCGATTTTTGCAGACGTTTTAGCGTATCCATTTGTCGATAAGCGTGTTGGTAACTTCTCTCTCTTTCTGACAATACTTCCGCTTGTTGCTTTAGACTGGCTGCCGTTTCAGCCGCCTCAACGGCATCGTCAAAGTTGACAGTGACATCTTCCCAAAAGTTTTTGCGAATCTCGATCAGATCCGATTTTTTTCCACTGGTCTGTTGCTTAAGAGCAGCCACTTTTTTTCTGATTTTCTTCGTGACGTAAGCAACGCGACTCTTTTCGGCTTGCCATTCTTGTTTTGTTATCGTCATCATCCATCTCCTTTAAAAAAGAATTGACAATTGGATTGACAAAGAAAATTATTTATGTTATTATATAATTGGCTTTTTGTGTACTTATTCATGTTTCTATTATGTTATTTTGATTCTAATATAGTTTGTGTCAAATTACAATGATGATGATCAAAAAGAGATCATCCTTTGATTCCATTGGCTTGATCCAAACAGAGCGCTGGTCTCTGTTTTTTTAATGCCCCTTAGCCGATGCACCATTTATCATACATGTTTCCGCCGAAAGAAACCGAGACTAAAGAAAAATCGTGTCTTGGAGGTATTTGCATGCGTCTATCCTTAGAAGAGATGAATATTTTGTCTGAGAGCTTAGAAAAAGAAGAGGCGCGGTTGCATCGGTTTACAGCAAATCAATCCAACGACCAACGCCGCCTTCAGCTGATCAGCCAATTACAACGGAAATTTCGCGACTTGGAAGCGACATTGACTCAGGAAGAAAGAGAATTACTTCGCCAGCTTATGCAAGAAGAGATCACTCAGATCCATGGGTCTGGCACAGATGTATATGAATCCATTTTAGCCAAAGTTGAATCATCACAATGAAACTTGCCCACAAAATTGTTTTGTGGGCTTCGATTAGGACGGAAACGAAATTATCAAACGATAGGAAAATAATAAAACGCAATATTATCTTTATTCAACTCGAAATATTATTCCAACAATAAATTCATTTACTACTAGGCGATATATCGCATTTGTTATAATAACGATAGAGAAGGAGGAACACATGATGCCGATTCCAAGTGACTTACCTAAAATTTATCGGACCTCCGCTAAGTCGCAAGTATTGACCTTGTTACAAGACTGGATCACGGAGGGAATTTTACAGCCTGGTGAAAAAATTGTTGATACGGAACTAGCTAAAATGATCGGTGTGAGCCGCACACCGATTCGTGAAGCTTTACAAATCTTAGAGACCCAAGGATTCGTTGAGATGAAACCTGGCAAAGAGACGCGAATTACCTATCTGAAACAATCAGATGCATATAATATCTATCTTCCTTTAACTTCATTAGAAGTACTCGCTACACAATTAGCTACCAACTTAATTACGAGCAAACAAATCCATGCGCTCGAACAACTGAATCAGAAATTTGCTGACGCCATTCTTTCTAAAGATTCAAGAAAAACACTTCAAATAGACAGGGAATTCCATCAACTCATTATTGATACCGCCAACAATCCTTATATCTGTTCGTTTACCCATACCTTGCACCTTCATGCCAAACGGTTTGAAATCCTATATTTTGAACACTCCCAAGAAATGTTACAAGAGTCCGTTCAGGAACATCAAGCCATCATCGAGGCGTTCCGAACACGAGATGTCGATAAAGCCAAGAAAAACATGGAGAAAAATTGGCTTCGTGCTCTAGAAGCCATTTCTACCAATTTAAAAGTTCACAAGAATCCCCTTTCTGAGTCTCCTGATTCCTCCAAGTAAACCGATATAAAAGATCATAATAGACTGTTAGGATGGACGATTGATCTATTCTTCCATGCGCAGAGCTCCTCTGTGCTTTTTTCCTTTTTTTGTTAAAACTCTCCTAAATCCTCGATCTCCTCTAAATCCATATATTGCCTTTTTAAAAAAGAACGCAAATCAAAATTCCAATATTTCATAATAAATTCTACCGCTTCTTCCAATCCACGCAGAATTTTTCGATCTCCTTGATAGTAAACGATCCAACCGGGGTTTCTCCCAATTAAAATACGTTCTACTTCCATTGGTTCATCTGGATCACTCGTCGAAAAGCTAACGAGGTGACCGACACGCATACTTGTTAATTTTTGAATCACATCTTGCTCTTTGGCCATATTTTAAATACTCCTTTTTTTAATACATACCGTTCAATCATTCCACCTTAATTGTATGTGTTTAAATAATAAAACTCAACATTCAACGAATTGATAGGAAATGACCTAGTTTTGAGCACGATTGTTCATAAAAATACAATACCTCTCCTATAGATCAAATGTTACAATGAGTTACGTATATCAAGACGGAAATAGACTAGTGAATGAGGTGAAGCCTTTTCATGTTATTATGGGAAATCTTTGTAGCATTTGTCTTGGCTACTGTGGAAGGTTTAACCGAATTTGCCCCTGTCTCGTCCACAGGGCATATGATTCTGGTTAAAAATATAATCCTCGATTACAACGAGCCCAAGGGAGAAGTTTTTATTGTGGTCGTACAGCTTGGTTCTATCTTAGCTGTCACTGTGGTCTACTGGGAACGGTTACTTAGTATCCTTGGCTTAAAATCAATGATTCAGAAACCAACACAAGTTCGTGAGCCCATACAAACTTCACAGATCCAAGATGAAGAGTTGCTTTTTAAACCTGCAAATATAACGCTCAGTCGGAAAGAAGTACATAAAAAAAACAATCTCTCGATCATCCATATTTTGCTCGGAATGGCTCCTGCCGTGATTGTTGGAGCGCTCTTCTACGATAACATCAAAGAGGTGATGGGATCTACACATTTTGTGATTTTAGCTCTGGTAGTCGGTGGGGTCTTGATGATTTTAGCAGAGATTTTTAAACCGGCTACGCGAACCAAAAGCTTAGATGAGGTTACTTACGGACAAGCGTTATCGGTTGGTCTCTTCCAATGTTTGGCCTTATGGTCTGGTTTTTCTCGTTCTGGATCGATGATGTCAGGTGGATTATTGGTCGGAATGGATCGTAAAATAGCAGCTGACTTTGCCTTTATCCTTGGTCTTCCCATGATGGTTGGAGCTTCTACCAAAGATTTATACGAAAGCTGGCATATGCTAACATTAAATGACTTGCCTTTCTTCGCTGTTGGATTTATTACAGCTTTTATTGTTTCAATCCTCTCTATTAAGTTTTTCTTATCTCTATTGGATCGCTTCAACTTAATTCCCTTTGCCATCTATCGCTTTATTTTGGCTGGAGTGATTATCTTCGTGGTTTGGTACTTTAACATTCAACTCTAACAAAAACAGTCAAGGCCATTGATAGTCCCAGTCTATCAATGGCCTTGCAATGATCTCTCTCCCTATTGTGTAATCGATCCAATATTTTTACCAGCCGACCCGTTCTCTTTATCTCTATTTGCTGGCTCCTTTTTAGCGAGAAAAAGGATATTGTCCTGGTATAGATGAAGGTGGTATTTGTGATTGCTTCATTTCTTGTTGTAAATTTTCTAACTCGAACTCTGCTTCCATTCCGAACTCTTCAAAGATGCGTTTACACAATTGTAATTCATATTCAACATCTACCATTTCATCCCGCGTTTCTGATTTCATTAGTAGATTTGAATATTGGACTAAAGCATCTTCAATTAAATCTAATTCAACCTTGGATAAGTTTACTGTAATCTTCATCTCTTTTACTCCTTTAACTCTTCTTTCTTATTATTATCATAATCGCTCACTCAAAACAACTCAACATTCTTACATTTACTTTTACTCTCCAGTCAAGCCTATCTCTCCAAGAATAGTAGTGGTAATTCATAACATAATTACTAATTTTCCCTATTGCTGACTCTTTCCTTCTTCTAAAAGAAAAATATGATCCATGACCGATTGAAACATCTCTCTCGCTCGGGGGTCATCCGCTTTTTCCGTCGAGCGGACTAACACAGCGACAGAATACCTAGGATGAGTAAACGGTCCATAGCCAATCATCCATTTATGATAAAATTGATTATTCTCTCCAACCTGCGCAGTGCCTGTTTTTCCAGCCAAGGCCCATTTTGCCTGCTTAAGTGGCACCGCTGTTCCTTTCTTCACGACCATTCTCATCATTTTTTGCATTTCGGTAATGGTACTCGCCTTAAATGCTTTCGCTTCAGGCAAATATTGATTTGTAAATCGTTGCGTCACTTTGCCATCTTTGGTTTGAACCTCCGTTACAACTCTTGGACGAAGTGGCTTCCCTTTATGGAAAAGGGAGGTCACCATATTGGCTGCCTGTAAAGGGGTTAATTTTACATCTCTTTGACCGATTCCGGTTTGTACTGCCGCCCCATCATCTTTCTTTAGGTGATCCGCTGAAAAAATGATTCCGGTATGTTCATTTGCTAATTGTCGAAAATCCTCCTCTCCGTCCGCCAATGGTCCTGTCCAGATTACCTTTTGATTTAGCCCAAGCCGCTTGGCATAGCTCTCTAATTTCTCCCCACCTAATCTTTGGGCCACTTGTCCAAATACAATATTACACGATTTTGCATAAGCCTCAGCAAAGGTAATTTTTCCATGCCCCTTAGGATCATGGTCTTTTAGTTTATAGGACTTTAAATGACCATCGCATTCAAAGACTGTATCCGCTTTCACAAGTCCTTCTTCTAGAGCAGCCATTGCTACAACGGTTTTAAATATGGAGCCTGGTGTCGCTTCCATCAAGGCGCGATTATCCCAAGGATTTTGTTTGGATTCTCCGATAAATGTACTCGGGCGACTGCCAACGGCCACGATATTTCCCGTCTTGATCTCTTGAACGACGATGGCACCTTCTTCCACCTTAAAATCAGTTAAAATTTGTTCAACTCTTTCTTGAATGTTTCGATCCAAGGTGGTTACAACAACGTGAGATGAAGTGCGCTGCACTGAATGTTCTTTTAAATGCATCTCTTTCCCAACCAATGCTTTTCCCCGACCATCGGTGATATAGTTGAGTACTCGTTTCGTTTCTCCTTCCAAAAAAGAGTTGAATGTGGCTTCAATCCCTGTTAAGCCAATGCTTTTTTTATATGTATCTTTTTGATGGGTCTTAGACGAACTTCTTCCAACCTGACCAATGACCTGCATCGCAAGTGGATGATCGATATTCCGATAATCCGATTTTACTACAAAGATGCCTGGGATCTGCAATGCTTCTATTTTCTCCTTTATTTTCGGTTGAAGAAGCGGTCTCTTCCCATTTACATTTGTTATGATAGTTGGTTTTGTAAGCTGAGTTAGCTTTTGTTTAAATTCGTGATAAGGAAATTGAATCAATTTAGCTAATTGGGCAAACCTTTCCTCTCTTAATGAAATTTGTTGGTCTGACTGCGGAAAAACCAGTAAGGATAGGTTCTCTCCACCTACCAAAGGTTGACCGAACCGATCCACAATCATACCTCGCCCCGTATCTATAACCATTTCTCTCTGTTGTATTTTTTGCGCATTTTTAATCAAGTCTTGCTCCATTGAAGAAAATGAATGCGGTGAAGAGATTTGAATTACAAATAACCGTCCAATCATCACTACGAGTCCAAGGGTCAGACTAAGTGAAATCATATTTCCACGTATTCTCACTTGCAACACCTCTCCTCCAGTCAGCATAGACAGGAAAAGAGGAGAATATACTTTACAAGTGAAACAAATTACGCTATATGGAATTACCATAAATCCCTTTTCATCGAAATAATCCCCTAATAGAGGATACTATAAATATATTAAAAATTCAAATGACAAATCTTATGAATTATTTAATATTACTACTTAAAATTCGTTTTTTCTTACAGAAATTAAATACTCTCCCAAAGTTCCTTCTGCTCCGCATTTACAAAAATTTGCCGTCTGAAAGCCCACGGTTTGAATCGTGGGAGGAAAGGCGGCCTCGGTAATCGAATGACCCAAGAATCCCACGGCTGAAGCCGTGGGGAGTGTCAAAAGCAAAGAAAGAAAACACCCTCGTCAGCTTCTTATACGAGGATGTTTTCTTTTTTTAGATCCCTTTGCCTTCTTTGGCATTTTCCCTGCTTCGTTGAATATATTTTAAATGCTCTTCATAGGTGGTCGCAAAGTAATGCAAACCAGAGCCATCATATTTCGCAGTGTAGTAGTAATAATCATGTTCTTCCGGCTGAATAGCGGCTTCCATTGCTTCACGAGATGGATTGGCGATCGGACCAGGCGGCAAGCCCTCATAGAGATACGTATTATAAGGAGTATCCAGTTGGCTATTCATTTGATCCACCCTTTTATATTTCTTCCCTTCCATATCATTGGCAAATACATTGGTCGCATCAATCCGCAATCTCTTAAAGTTGGGATCGTCTGGTTTATTAAGGCGGTTATAAATAACTCCAGATACTTTACGATACTCCTCTTTTTGTCTTGCTTCTCTTTCGATCAAAGAAGCAACGGTCACCATTTGATCAATTGTAATCGGCTTATCTAGGATCATGCTTTTCTCTTTTATTTGGGCTTCATATTTTTTAATAAACTCATCAAATGGAGCCAACATTTCTTCAACAATCTTTTCTGGCTTTTCATCTTTATGGAAGAAATAGGTATCTGGAATCAAATAACCTTCTAGTTTATAATAACGGTCTTCATCGTCAGGAATTTGCTTTTCAAAGTCATATTTCGGCTCTCGATTTTTCAATGCCTCTAAAAATCCCTGTCCATCAAACCCTTTTTCTTCCAAAATTTGTGCAATCCCCAATACATGTTTTCCTGGAGGGATAATCACTTTGATTCCTTCCTGTTTTCCCTCTGATAATTTCTTCAGCACATCATCCAATGTCTCTGTAGGAGAAAATCCATACTCTCCCGCTTTGATATCGATTCCCTTAAAACGAAGATAATAGGTGAAAAACCAATTTTTATTGATCATTTTATTCTCTACCAAGATCTCGCCCACTTTTTTGGCCGAACTCTTCTCGGGAATTGTAACGAGAATATCCTTATCACGTTTCGGGGAATCCAAAGAATAATCTATATAAAGATACCCTATTCCAATCCAAGCTAGTAACAAGATTATGCCGTAGAGGACCCGCCAGTTCATTTTATGCCTCCCTTTCTCCTCCAACATTGCTACATCCTAGACATCTTTTAGATACTGATTAAATTCCTTATATATTATCATACAATATTTAGAGACATAAAATAATTATCTTGTATGCGTTTTCAAAAGTAAAAAATAAAAAGTTCTAAAATTAAACAAAAAAGCTTAACGAATTTGCCTATATTTGTTAAGCTTTCAAATAAATATTCATATTTTATATTATTGTCTCTTTTTAAACATCAATCACTTTCTTCTCGCTTCTTATTCGCATTCTTTATACTTTGTTGGATATACTTTTGATGCTCCTTATATGTTTTCGAAAAATAATGCAATCCGCTGCCATCCAACCTCGCGGTATAGTAGTAATAATCATGTTCCTCTGGATAAATCGCCGCTTCCATCGCTTCTGCAGAAGGGTTGGCAATGGCTCCAGGAGGTAAACCCTCGATTATGTAAGTATTATAGGGGCTATCTAGTTTTTTATTCATCTCGGATACAGTTTTATAGATATTTCCTTCCATCTCATTGGCAAAAACATTGGTGGCATCAATCCGCAGATGTTTAAAGTTGGGATCATTTGGTTTATTGAGTCGGTTATAGATGACGCCGGCAATCTTTTTTAACTCTTCTTTATTTTGTCCTTCTCTTTCAATGAGAGAAGCAACGATCACCATCTGATCAATGCTAAAAGGCAATCCTTGAAACTTACTCTTACCTTCGAATTCAGTCGGATATAATTTGATAAATTTATCAAACTCTTTTAGCATCTCATCTACCATTTTCTCAGGCTTTTCTCCAGGTTTAAAGAAATAGGTTCCAGGAAACAGGTAGCCTTCATAACGATAATAACGGCGAAACTCATTGGGAATCTGCTTTTCAAATTCATATTTGGGCTGCCGGTTTTTCAGTGCTTTGGCAAACCCTTGTCCATCCAATCCGTTCTTCTCTAATATTTCAATAATATTATTGACATTTTTTCCTGGCGGAATAATAATTTTAATTCCTCCCTGTTTCCCCTCTGCTAATCTTTTTAAAATATCAGGAAGTTTTTCCGCCGGCTTGATCTGATATTCCCCCGCTTTTACTTCATATCCTTTCCATTTCATATATAATGCAAAAAACCACTCTTGGTTGATAATCCGATTCTCTTTTAAAATTTTCCCGATTTCGTGAATCGATGTGTTTTTAGGAATAGAAACATATATTTCTTTATCTCTTTTTGGTGTCTCCAAAGAATAATCTATATAGAGATATGTTATTCCGATCCAAGCCAATATCAAGACAATTGCATGGAGGACCCGCCACTTCATCATACGACTCCTTTCAAATGTTCTTTACCCTCAGCAATTCTTTTTCAATTTTATCGAATATATATAGCATATCACACATTTTTTTTGTACATAAAATGATAATTTTGTATACATCCTCAACTTACAAAACATGCCGTTTGAAATCCCACGGTTTGAATCGTGGGAGAAAAGACAGCGTTACTCGGTAATCCCTTCAAGGTAAAAGGAACTAGAACGCTGGTAACAGGCGTTTCGCCCATATGGGTACATTCTAACCATGTGGGACGGGGTGATGGCACACCCTTAACTTGGGCATTGTTCAAAACGGAAACGGATTGCGAACGCGAATGACCCAAGAATCCCACGGCTAGAAGCCGTGGGGAGTGTCAAAGATAAAAAAAAGCTTAACACCCATTGTGCTAAGCTTTACCAAAAAATGTCATCCGTTCGCAGCAAGCCCCGAACGGGACCAAATTCTTCTCCTTATTTGTAATCTTGTTGGTACCATACTTCATCTAGAGCGTCAGCTACACGCTCCCACTCGCTTTCATCCTCTATTTCCAAAGGGGATGCCTCTTCAATGCGGAATAAATAAGCATCATCGGGATGGTCATCTTTTTTTTGCATAATCGCATAATGTTTCCCATCCACTTCGATTTCTTGCAAAATCTGATAAGCCTGCTGATCGTGTAGGAAAAACGGAGCCTGTCCCATTTGCTTCTGTAATATATCTACTTCTCGTATATCAAATCTCATCTGTTCTTCCATTTGAATCACCAAGATTAAATAAGCTCTTCTTCAATCAACGTCTCTAAGGTCTCTTCAACTAGATCCCATTCTTTTTCACTATCAATTTCTTCTAAAGTGATTTCATCCCCGGATTCATAATAGCGATAAGCAAAAATATCTTGCTCATCCTCCTCATCATGGATGGCATCTTCATGTGTGAGAAGAACATATTTTTTCCCTGTTTCTTCTAAGTCAAAATAACCGACGACTTGAAATTTCTCTTTGCCGCCGTCCGCGGTATCCAATTCAATATACTCGACAAGCTCTGGCTTTTGCTGATTTCCTTTCACCAAATTATTTTCCTCCTTGAGCATCCAAGTATCCCTGAAGAATCCATGATGCTGCCATTTGATCGATGACTGTCTTCCGTTTTTTTCGACTGACATCTGCCGCTATTAACGTTCTCTCCACTGCGGTCGTCGATAAGCGTTCATCCCATAACTCAACAGGTAATTGATATCTTCTTTTTAACTCCTCTGCTATTTCTTGACAATCGATTCCACGCGCACCAATGCTTCCATCCATATTCCGCGGCAAACCGACAACCAATTTAGCGACTTGATACTGATCCATTAAATCATCTAGCTGGCTTAGCCAGCTAGATGATTGGTCACGTTTAATTACGGTAACTCCTTGCGCAGTCCACCCCAACTCATCACTTACTGCAACTCCGATTCGTTTGCTACCTAGATCAAGACCCATGATCCTCTTTCCTTGACCTTTAACGTTTGAAATCACTCTTTTTGTTCCCTTTCTAAATAGGATTTCACAAGTTCTTCAATTAATTCATCTCGTTCGATTTTCCGAATCAATGTCCGAGCATTATTATGACGAGGAATATACGCAGGATCACCTGAAATCAAATATCCGACAATTTGACTAATGGGATCATATCCCTTTTCCCCTAAAGCACTATAAACATGGAAAAGTACTTCTCTAGGACTTGTTGCTGTCTCACCACGAAAGTTAAACTTTACCGTTTTATCATCCATGCTTTTTCATCTCCTCTCTTCATGGACGACAATCTAAAATAAGATCGGCGAAAACGGCTATACTTAAAATCGTTCCATTCAGTAACGAATGCGGATCGATCGCGAAGCTTGACCCATGCAGACAATACAATCATATTTATTTTACCATCTTTTGTATCCATTCCGTGACTGCTTGTAAGGCTTGTGGCAATTTCTTTGGCTCTTTTCCACCCGCTTGGGCTAGATCTGGACGGCCGCCGCCACCGCCACCACATCGAGCAGCTACTTCTTTTATTAATTTACCCGCATGAAACCCTTCCCCAACATATTTTGGAGAAACAGAAGCGAGCAAAAATACTTTCTCCTGTGATGCAGAACCAAGAACAATAATTCCATCTACTTTTGTACGCAAATCATCCATCATTTTCCGCAAACGATTCATATCACTTGCCTCTACCTGTGCAACCAACACAGGAATTCCCGCAATCTCTTTCACTTGATCTTGCAATTTCGAGGAGATGTGCTGATTGACTTTCGATTGGAGAGATTCATTCTCCTTCATCAGTTCTTTTACTTTCTGTTGCAGTTGTACAACCCGATCAAAAACATCGAGCGGTGAAGATTTTAGCGATTGTGCCGTTTGATTTAATATACGGACTTGCTTTTCTAGATATTCGAAGGCTTGCTTTCCAGTCACTGCTTCAATCCGTCTAATCCCCGAACCGATTCCTGATTCCGCCACCAATTTAAATAAGCCAATTTCTCCGGTATTGTTCACATGGGTTCCTCCACAGAGTTCGAGGCTATAGTCTCCGACACGTACCACTCGAACGATGGCTCCATATTTTTCCCCAAATAGCGCCATCGCTCCCATTGCTTTGGCTTCTTCCAATGATTTTTCCATGATTTCGACCGGTATGTTTTTCCACACTTGCTCATTGACTCGTCTTTCCACTTCGGCGATTTCTTCCTTGCTCATCGCATGAATATGGGTAAAGTCAAAACGCAAACGATCAGGAGCAACCAGAGACCCGGCTTGATTTACATGCAGTCCGAGCACTTCTTTTAACGCTTTATGCAAAAGGTGAGTAGCGGTATGATTTTTAACGATTTGGCGCCGTAAATCTTGATCGATGCTGGCCGTTACTCTCTCACCGACACGGATCACTCCCTGTTCCACAACGACATGATGAACATGTTCGCCGCGCGGGCCCTTCTGCACATCTTCTACGCGCAATTTTGCATTTTTCGTCTGAATCCAGCCGCGATCCGCTACTTGACCACCACTTTCCGCATAGAAAGGAGTCTCCTGTAAAACAACCAATCCTTTACTACCAGAGGTCAACAGATCGACCAACTGATCCTCAAAGATTAAGGCATTGACCACGGTCTCCAATTGGAGCTGCTGATACCCACAAAACGCCGATTCAACCGTTAAGTCCGCCAAAGCTCCACCTTGAATTTTCATGCTATCCACTTCTTGGCGGGCAGCCCGCGCTCTCTCCCGTTGCAAATCCATTTCTTTCGCAAAGCCTGCTTGATCTACCTTCAGTCCATGTTCTTTCGCTATATCTTCGGTCAGTTCGATCGGGAATCCGTAGGTATCATACAACTTAAAAGCTTCTTCCCCGTTAATCTCTTCCCGTCCTTCCGTTTTCGCTCCTTCGATGATTTCCTCTAAAATCCTCAGCCCATCCGCTAACGTTTCTAAGAAGCGCTCTTCCTCACCATAAATCACTTTTTCAATAAATTCTCTTTTATCCGCTGGTTCTGGATAATAGTCCGCCATGATCTCTGCAACCACGCCAGTCAACTCATACAGGAAAGGACGGTTCATCCCCAACTTTTGTCCATAACGAACAGCTCGACGCAAGAGGCGGCGTAGAACATAACCCCTTCCTTCATTGGATGGTAACACTCCATCTCCAATGGCAAACACAAGGGTGCGAATATGGTCGGCAATCACTTTGAGAGCGATATCGGTTTGCAAATCCTTGCCATAGTCGACATTTAGTTTCTGACAAGTTGCCTGAATAATCGGATGGAACAAATCGGTATCATAGTTTGTAGGCACATTTTGCAAAACAGATGCCATTCGTTCCAATCCCATTCCTGTATCAATATTTTTATTGGGAAGAGGCGTATAAGAGCCATCTGGATTATGATTAAATTGAGAAAACACCAAGTTCCAAATCTCTAAAAATCGTTCGTTTTCTCCACCTGGATAACATTCCGGATCATCTAAACGACCAAACGCTTCTCCACGGTCATAGAAAATCTCGCTATTGGGCCCGCTAGGTCCTTCGCCAATATCCCAAAAGTTTCCTTCTAAGCGGACAATCCGCTCTTCTGGAAGCCCTACTTGCTCGTGCCAAATGCGAAAAGCCTCTTCATCGTCGGGATGAATCGTCACATGAAGACGATCCGGATCAAAGCCGATCCATTTCGGGCTCGTTAGAAACTCCCACGCCCACAGAATCGCTTCCTCTTTAAAATAATCACCGATCGAAAAGTTACCCAACATCTCAAAAAAAGTATGATGACGTGCCGTATAACCGACATTTTCAATATCATTGGTGCGAATCGACTTCTGCACATTGACAATTCGTGGATTTTCGGGTGTGATTCTCCCATCAAAGTATTTTTTCAATGTCGCTACTCCACTATTGATCCATAACAAGCTGGGATCATCGACAGGAACTAGCGAAGCACTCGGCTCGACTTTATGCCCTTTTTCCTTAAAAAATTCAATATACTTACGACGAATTTCAGAAGCTTTCATCTCGTCATTCCTCCTTACTTGAATTTAACTCAAATAAAAAAACCTTCTACATCCCCAACCAAAAGGGACGAGAAAGGTTTCCCGTGGTACCACCCTTATTATCAACCAGCTTCTCATTGCTGGATGATCACTCCATTTAGTTAACGACGATCGCGCCGGCAGGGATTAGCTGCACTCCGGAACTGGCCGCATCACCATCTTATCTAGAAAACCTCTCAGCCCTAGGGTTTTCCTCTCTGAAAGGGATGAATGATGCTCTGGTTCCATCACCATGTTATCCATATACGGTTTTCACAATCTATTTAAGTAAATATTATACACATTCATAGACAAAATCCATAGCACATCTCAAAAATTTTTCATGTTTTCTGTTGAATATAGTAATTGATCATATGACTGACGATCACCTTGCCAACGGCAAAAACCGGTACAGCGACGATCAGACCGATCACTCCGCCCAAATGTTCACCGACCAGTAGGGCAAAAATGATAAACAACGGATGCAAGTCCAGTGTTCGTCCGACAATCTGCGGGGAGAGGACGTTCCCCTCTAACACTTGAATAATCAGATTGACCAGAATGACCCATATAACCATCTCATTTGATTCGGTGATGGCTACTAAAATCGCTGGTAACGCACCGATAAAGGGACCTAAATAAGGGATGACATTAAAGATGCTGACGACCAGCGCTAAAATGAGCGGATAAGGAAGCCCGATGATTAAATAACCGATATAGGCAAGCACCCCTACCACCAAACAGACCAAAAACTGACCGCGTACATAGCTCCCTAACGCTTGATCGATTTCTTGCCACAAGCGAATCATTCCGCGCCGCCGCTCTCTCGGTAAAACAGAGATCGCCGTTCGTTCTAACTTACGGACATCTCTCATCATATAAAAAGCTAAAAAGGGAATAATCATTGCGACAAAAAGTTGGTTGAGGGTGTTACCGACTCCACTCATCAAATTACTAATTCCTTCGCCAATACCGAGTTCCAAACGTTTTAACGCTTTTTCAATCCCCGTTTGGATTCCTAATGGCAACAAATCTTTACTGTGGTGATTATATTGATTGACCATCTCTTCCAATCGTTGATTCCATTCAGGGAGATGCTCTCCTAGCTCCAATAACTGCTTTTCCACTAAAGGGAGCAAATTCATGATCAAGATCACCATGCTGGAGATAAAAATGGTATAGATGATTAACACAGCCAATGAGCGCGGAACCATCCGCTGGCTAAGCAAATTGACGATCGGATTTAACAGGTAGGAAATGATCATTGCAATCACAAAAGGACCCAAAACAGCCTTGAGAAAAAGAGCAATGCTGTGGAAAAGTGAACCCATATGTGACAACATAAATAAAATCGCCAGTCCGATTAAAATCAATAAGGCAATCGTCAAGATCCGCGATTCATTCCATTTCATAGGTTCACCTCCACGTCAGCAAAAGCTAGACAACCTTATTCTTAAGATACGGACATATAGGCATTTTTATAACCAAAAAAACCTCCGGATCCTTTTCATCCAGAGGTTTATGCATGACTCTCTCTTGCGACATAGCAAAGGGGAGAAAAAGAGGAGCATGGGCTAGGTGATCAGACGCAACATTCTCCCCGCATCTAATCGCTTCGCCCATCTCTGAAATTGGCTCCATCCTTTGATACCGAACCACATTGTTCTTCTCATTCGTCTTCTTCGGCGGATCAAGGGAAAAAAAGTAGCAAAGACACTTAACAAAACGAGCGCAACCGTCGACATTCGTTTACCCATGGTTGACCCCCTTAGGTCATTGTTTCCACAGCAACATCTTCATCAAAAAACAGGTCATTGAGTGAAGTGAGACTACCGTCTTCTTCAACTTGATAGATCGAACGAATTTGATCATTTTCTATCGTCATCTCAACAAAACAATGCCAACAATAAAGCTGGTTGGTTCCAACTTTACCCAAATCATGTGAATGGCAATTTGGACAGCGAAGCATAACCTTTCACCCTACTTTTGATCCTTCAGCTGAATCTGATCAAATGGAGCAATCAAAACATCTTCCCCCCAAATAAGGGGAGCTTTCGATTTCAGTATTTTGCGCCCATCTTGTAGATCATTGATCCAACCATCGGAAAGTTCATACCCTATCAGTGTCCCCACTTCTTCCAGAAAATAGACATTCTCGAGAATGCCTATCTGACAGCCATTGGACAATAAGACAGGGCGACCCCTCAGCTTTTTGTCTCCAGATAAAATACCTGTCCAAGATTCCGTTTCTTCATTTAGGGTGAGAAGCGTTTCTTCACTGTCCACCAAGATCGCATCTTTGCCCATGGATTGGACCTCTTCAATCCGAATCCAGCGTCTTTTCCTTAACCAACCACCATTTTCGATTAATAACCCTCGCAGTTTCTGTGTTTCATCAAATAATAAATCAGAAACAGTTCCCAACTTTTTACCTGTTTTTGAATGGATGACGGCCAGTCCCACTACTTCTTGAGATTTTCGCAAAAGGAATCGCCTCCTTTCGCTATGCTTAGTATAGGACCAGCCAACTGCAGGCATACCGGGAACTGTTTTCCAATTTCACTTTTATTTTTACCAATCTTCAATGATCAAATCTTTTAGCTGACTATTGCGCTCTTCACTACGCTGATGTTGCACGCCATGAGCAAACGCTTCTTTTTCCCCACATAAAATGAGGTAAGATTTGCTTCGCGTCACTGCGGTATAGATTAAATTTCGCTCCAACATTCGTCGATAAGCTTGTAGCACTGGAAAAATAACAATCGCAAACTCTGAACCTTGTGCTTTATGTACAGAACAAGCATAAGCAAGCGAAATTTGACTCAACTGACTCCGTTTATAAGGGACTTCCAATTGATCATATAATACCCATAATACCGGTTGATCCGCGGCAGCTTGATCATCGATCGCCGAAATCACACCCATATCCCCATTGTAGACAGGATGTTCCGGATGATTAACGAGCTGCAACACCTTATCTCCTTGACGGAAAACGCCTTCTCCCCAATTTAACTCTTTTTTTTGGGCGGAAGGTGGATTAATCGCTTGTTGAATCTCCTGATTGATGCGATCTACACCGGCTACTCCCTTATAAATCGGTGCCAACACTTGTACGTCAAACAGAGTGTATCCTCGTTTTATCGCACTGACATACGTATGCAAGATAATTTGCAACGCTTGATCACGACGGCAAGGAAAAAAACGACGATCCGCATATCGATCGAGCAAATCAGCAGGCGTCTCGCCCTTTTTGATCGCATGGGCTAATTGAATAATCGATGAACCTTCTTCTTGGCGAAAGATTTCCGTTAGCTCGACACGTGGAATTTCCGGCACCTGTAAGAGGTGGTGCAACACTTTTCCCGGCCCGACGGAAGGCAACTGATCCTGATCTCCGACCAAGATCACTTGCATCCCCTTTGGAATCGCCCGAAACAACTGATTTGCTAGCCAGATATCGAGCATCGAAGCTTCATCGACAATCAGCAAAGATCCTTGAATCGGATTTTGTTGATCATGTTCGAAAAAGTCTCCTTTCCACCCGAGCAAGCGATGAATCGTCATCGCTGGTAAACCAGTAGCTTCAGACATCCGTTTGGCTGCTCTCCCTGTCGGGGCTACCAAGCGAATTGGAAAGGGTTGATCTGTATGTTCATAATCTGCAGGATCGATCGAGCACTCATACAAATCAGCATGCATTTGGCAAATCCCTTTAATGACAGTGGTTTTACCGGTGCCAGGTCCTCCTGTCAAAATCATTAGAGGAGAAGAGGATGCAAGCATCAGGGCTTCTCTTTGTTGGTCTGCATAGCTTACCTGCCATTTTTCCTCGATTTCCCCAATTACCTGGTATAAATCGGAAACGGGAAAAGATTGCTGTAGCTCTTGGGACAACAAGCGCTTCACATGCTTGGCTAAACCGACCTCAGCATAAAACAAGGTGGGCAAGTAATAACAACATCGATCGACAAAGATCTCTTTTTCTTCGATCATCTTGTTTAAACAAGCGCGGCGAATCTCTTCTGAAAAGGTAGACTCGCCTACAAGCTGCGCAACACGTTCCAACAACTGCTCTTCTGTTAGATAAACATGTCCTTCGATTTGAGAAGACTCTTGTAAAACGTGTAGCACCGCCGCTTGAAAACGCTCGGGAGCATCAGCAGCCATCCCTTGTTGCATCGCCAATTCATCTGCGCGACGAAAGCCAATCCCTTCTACCTCATTGACCAATCGGTAGGGATTTTTCTTAATCAGCGAAATCGTATGGTACTTGTACAATTGAACGATTTTCATCGCCATCGCTGGTCCCAATCCCAGCTGATAAAGAAAGACCAATGCTTCTTCCAAGGCTTGATTTTCCTGAAGACGATCAGCGATCTCTTGCGCCCGACTAGCAGAGATCCCTTTCACTTCTAACAAAACATCCGGATTTGCTGCTATCTTTTCCAGGGCATTTGCTCCCAAATAGTCTACGATCCGCTTAGCTGTTTTCCGACCAATCCCTCGAAATAAATCACTGGACAAATATTTAACGATCGCTTTTTCTGTTTGTGGCAATTCCCTTTTTACATATTGCACATGAAATTGCCGACCAAATCGCGAATGCTTTCGCCATTCCCCATAACAAGCATATATCTCATCATCGATATGAGGGCGCAGGAAATGACCGACTACAGTAACTTCATCTTCATCCAAAGACTCCGAGGTTTCAAGCGCTTTGATCAAATAAACACCATAGCCATTCTCTTCGTTATAAAATATTTCCTGAATAAATTGCCCCTTAATATAGTTTTCTGAAGAGATTGGTAGTCTTCCTTGGATCATCGACTTACATCCCCTTAAAAAAGTGACCTAAACAAGATGATCTTTGAGAATCCTTGTTTAAAATCGATTTCTATCATCGATCCCCCGAATCGGTAAATTACCAATTTACTTCTTCTTTCATACGTGCCTTTTGCATTTCAACAGCACATTCTTCCGAACAGAAGCCCTGCTGAGCCAGCTGAAAATTCTTCTGTTTTTGATCCTCTTGATCAAATTCATATTCACAGTAATGACACTTTTTGGTTTGTCTTACCTGTGCCAAACCCTCTTCCAATTGACGTAACTTCTCTTGATCTAATTGTAAAAAGTCCGAGATAAATTGTTTTGCTTCTTCCACATTGGAGAAAAATTTCGGGTCTTTGGTCGTGTATTCCTTGGGATTCCACCAAACCCAACGACCATCGGATAAATGACAAATATAATAATCATCTACTACTAACTCAGACACTTCCTCCAGTTGGGCAAACGTGCGAAAGCCGATTTCAACAGCCAAATTATCCAAAAGTGCTTCATCGATCTCTTTTAACATTGACTTCCAATTGATACTATCTACTTCCTGCTCCCATTCTTCCATATTGTTTACACCCATGTCTCTCTTCCTTTCTATTCGTGTCTGTTGCATGATAATAAATTCCTTCACAAAGATGGGCTATGCATCTTTGAAGAGTCCATGCAACAAACCGTTTTATTTCTTACTTGTTAGGAAGTCGTCAGCCTACGGATGATCTGTGCTACTTTGATTGCTACTAGCTTTAGCTCTTCTTCGGTAGTTCCTTTTCCAAAGCTAAAGCGAATCGCTGAACGGGTTCTTTCTTCCGGAAGATGCATGGCTTGTAATACATGTGAAACGGTCAAAGACCCTGAGGTACAGGCTGAGCCGCTCGAACAAGCAATTCCTTCTAAGTCTAGATTAATCAATAATGTTTCTGTATCCATTCCTAAAAAACTAATATTACAGATATGAGGTAAGGTTTGCTTTGGATGTCCATTTAAAACAAATTCAACATCTTGTTTGGAAAGTTCCTCTAAAAAAACCCGCCGCAATTCCCACATCTTCGTTTGGTGCTTCTTTCTCTCTGCCATCATAATTTCCGCTGCTTTCCCAAAGCCGACAATTCCTGGGACATTTTCCGTACCGGGTCTCCTGCGTTTTTCCTGGGAGCCACCAAAGAGAAGTGGCTCGATCGGTACTCCTTTGGCTAGATAGAGAGCACCTACCCCTTTGGGACCATTCACTTTATGGGCAGAGATCGTTAATAAATCAACTGGTAACTTTGTTAGATCTAGATCTTCGCTTCCAAATGCTTGGACTGCATCCGTATGAACAAGTACTCCAAAAGCATGAGCAATATCTATGATTTGCCGAATCGGTTGAATCGTACCCACTTCATTGTTTCCGTACATAATGGAAACCAAGGCCGTTTGTGGAGTTATTGCTTGACGTAAAGCATCTAGATCAACAACTCCCATCGAATCGACCGGTAAATAAGTGACGCGAAAGCCCGTTGTCTCCAAATGCTTACATGTCTCTAACACCGCTTGATGTTCAATCTGGGAAGTAATCAGATGATTCTTCCCTTTCTTTTTACACCAAGCAGCCACGCCCATTATTGCCAAATTGTTTGCCTCTGTCCCGCCACTTGTAAAAATCACTTGACTTGGATCCGAGCGCAAAGTGGCAGCAACTTGCAAACGAGCCTGATCAACGGCATCACGGGCTTGTCTACCATATGAGTGGATACTGGATGGATTACCGAATAGCTGAGTATAATACGGGTACATCGCTTCGCTCACCCGTGGGTCCAGTGGGGTTGTAGCTGCATGATCAAGATAAATAGACATCTGATTCACCTACTAAGTAAGAATCCCCTACTTCTTAAGATGAAGTATGATTGCTCTCGTGTGCAACACCTTTCAAACGTTGAAATTTGAATAATTTAGAACACCTACTAGATATAAAACATATAATGCTCGCTTTTTCCATCATTATCAAAATGGATCAGTGAGGATAGCGTAGTTGAATCAAGCTCTTTGGCAATCGCATCACGAATTCGTTTCCATAAATCTTTTTGTCCCGGGTGATCATCTTCTGCTGATTCAACCAAACTGATCGGACCTTCTAAAACACGAATGATATCGCCAGCAGTAATTTCATCGGGAGAAGTCGATAACTTGTACCCTCCATAGGCTCCCCGTACACTGCGAACCAAGCCGGCATTTCGCAGAGGAGCAATCAGCTGTTCCAAATAATGTTCCGACAATCCGTGTCGTTCCGCAACACTTTTTAAAGGGATGGGTCCTTTTCCATAATTGACAGCCAAATCCATCATGATGGTGAGACCATACCGCCCCTTTGTTGATATTTTCAAAGTAAACACCCCGTTTTAGACAAAGTTCTCTCCCCAATACCATCTATAGGCAACAGTAGCTATTATTATATTATGAAGTGATTCTCTCGACTAGCAAAGACACAAAGTTGTCCCAGTCCTTTGAATTTCGTTCACACCCATGCCCCGATCTTTGGTAGACAGGTAGCAATCATATTCAAAATAAGTAATAATAATCTTTGTGACCATCTTTTGGGTTCTTTCCGCCTAAACTCCATTAAGCTTCCCTCTGACGGTCCTCTTCACCACATCCGGTTTTCTATTTTATAGAAATACATGATCGATCTGTTTTGTAGGTTTGACATCGATCCTTCGAAACCTCTTTTAAATTATTAATATCTTTTAACAAAAACAATGGAGCGTTCCCGATTGTTAATAGACATTTCGATTTCTAGCCCATAAGGAGGTATGATGCAGTGGACTTATTCTCCTATGCATCCGCAGCTGAACAGCAAAAGCAGGCTCCCTTAGCTGCTCGAATGCGCCCCAGATCGTTGGATGAAATGGTCGGACAACAACATATTATCGGACCAGGAAAGTTACTGCGCCGAGCGATTGAAGCGGACCAACTTACCTCCCTTATTTTTCATGGTCCACCTGGAACTGGAAAAACAACACTTGCTCAAATTATCGCTCAACTTTCGAAAGCCTATTTCGTTCAGCTGAACGCCGTCACTGCCGGTGTATCCGATTTACGACAAGTCGTGAAAGAAGCCAAAGAGCGGAGAAAGCTATACGGAGACAAGACGATCCTATTTATTGATGAGATCCATCGCTTTAACCGCGCTCAGCAAGACGCTCTGCTACCTGATGTCGAAAAAGGAACGGTGATCCTGATCGGTGCCACTACCGAAAATCCCTCTTTTGAAGTAAACGCCGCTCTCCTCTCTCGTTCCCTTCTGTTTGAACTTCATCCACTCCAAGAAGAAGAGATGCGTACCATCTTACAACGCGCTCTGAATGATCGGGAACGAGGTTTGGGAGAATACCGCGTAGAAGTAGACGAAGAAGCCTTGGCGCATTGGATACAGGTAGCAGGTGGAGATATTCGCCAAGCGTTAAATGCTCTGGAGCTCGCTGTGCGATCTACCCCACCCAATGCGAACGGAATTCGGCATATCACCCTCGAAATCGCCGAAGAATCGATTCAGAAAAAACGAGTAAGGTATGATAAATCGGGGGACCATCATTATAATACCATTTCTGCTTATATCAAAAGCTTACGCGGTTCGGATCCGGACGCAGCGCTCTACTATTTAGCTAAGATGCTGCTAGCCGGAGAAGATCCTCGCTTCATTGCCCGTCGCATCATGATCCATGCAGCCGAAGATATCGGCATGGCGGATCCTCGGGCATTGCTCATCGCTTCTGCTACTGCACATGCCGTCGAAATGGTTGGGCTTCCTGAAACACGAATCCCTCTAGCTGAAGCGACCATCTATCTTGCGACCGCTCCCAAAAGCAATAGCGTTTATCAAGGGATCGAAAACGCCATACAAGCAGTCAAAACAGAGAAACGAGGGGAAGTGCCTGTTCATTTATATGATACCCATTATTCGGGAGCCAAAAAACAAGGACGCGGTCTGGGTTACTTATACCCGCATGACTATCCCCGAGGGTATGTAGAGCAACAGTATTTACCAGATGAGCACATTGGAAAAACATTTTACCAACCCAAAGAGATCGGCTACGAACAAAAACTAAAAGAATTTATCCGTTGGGTAAAACAACCCTCCTCTGCAAAAAAAAGATAAACAAACGTCAACAAATCCGGTTTGGCTTTATTACTTCGTTGAAAGAATGGAAGGGGAAAAGAGCCAAACCGGTCCAAAAAAACCTCTATCAAAAATTTACTTAATTTTCTAACATGTTCATCCTACCTTATTTAAAAAATCATCTCCCCTAAAACATGATCCAAGGGAATCGCTCCAATTTCTCGGCTATCGCGGCTATTATTGCGGTTATCGCCCATGACAAAAATATGCCCTTCTGGAACAACAATTTTTTCGTCAGAGTGATAATACATTTCTTCTTTAATGTATGGCTCCACTAGTTCTTCTCCATTGCGATATACCTTGTTGTTTTTAAATTCTAGGACATCTCCTGGTTTGCCAATCACCCGTTTTACCCAAATGACATTCTGTTCTTGCTTAGTAAATAACCGAAAAAAAAAGTTATCCATTAAATCATCTTTAAATGTTCGCGGGCGATTCACTCTACTATCAATAATGACAATATCCTCATATTCCGGCTCATATTGAAACGTGTGCGGTAATTTCGAAATGTAAATCCGATGGTTGGATTTTAATGTCGGTTCCATCGAGCTCCCAATCACTTCAGTGGGTTGAAAAATAAAGATACTGATCAATAGCGCAACAATCACTCCTGTTGCAATCGACAGGAACCAACCGAAAACACTTCTCACCCATTTCATCGTGACAACCATCCTCACTATTTCAAACTCCCTAACAAATGTAACATATCATTTCCCCAAAACTGGGTCAAATTATCATACATGATTTGACAAAGATCGTACATTCTATAATCAGATCAAGAAACAGACTTTTTCAGTAAACATTTCCCTAATATCCAAAAAATAACGAGCTACTTCAATTATTACCCACACCCCACTCAAAAAAATAAGGAGAAAGCATACCCATGGATACAAAAAAAGAACTCATTGCAGGTTTAAATGAAGACTTATCTTATGAGTTAGCGGCGATCCATCAATACATTTATAACGCTTCGGTCATCTCCGGTATGTCCCGCCTGACATTAAGAGATTTCTTTATCAAAGAAGCGAAAGAAGAGATGGAACATGCGATTTATTTAGCAGAGAAAATCGCCTCGCTCGGTGAAGAGCCGACCGCTACAGCTAAACCGATTCAAAGAACCAAAGATGTCAAAGGAATGCTAAGGGCAAGCATCCTAGCAGAAGTGGATACCATTCACCGGTATACAAAGCGAATTGAAATGGCTGAGAAAGCGAATGAAATTGAATTAAAACTAAGATTAGAGGACATGTTAGCTGAGGAAACAAAACACAAAGAAGAGATGGAGCGCCTAATGGCTGACTCCCGCTTGTGAGTATGAGGAAAAACCGCAAACGATTACGCTTTGCGGTTTTTTTATCGATCGATAATCTGATAAATTTCTCGCCAATCCCGCATACGTTGCAAGGGGTGAGGATAGTGACGATTATAAACAGCATCCATAATGACAGTGGGAATTCGGTGCGCGACTAAACGATCAAGATGAACCGGAGCGTCTTCAAAGAAAAGATCGATTCCGAGTTGTTTGGCGATCAACGCCTTATTTTCTGAACCCATCCATAACTTTTCTTCTGCAAAGGGAAAGCCCATTTTCTCTAACCATCTTTTCGTAATCATTTCTAGCTTCTCTATTTTTGGGCGAGCAGTGATATAGTAGATTTCAAATCCAGTACGCGCTAGATCATTTAACACATCTACCGCATGAGGCAAAGGAACACCAATCGTATAGATTTCTTCTTCTGATTGTCTCCATAATCGCTCCCCCTCGCTGCGCGTCAACCCATAGGCTCGATCCAAGTAGAAATCCGTAATATCCTCCAACCGAACGGAACGGTTTAATTTCCGATTGTATACCTGAATCGCTGCTCGATGCGTATCTTTAATGGTTCCATCAATATCGATTCCGAGTCTCATCCCTTCACTCCTTCCCAGTCCACTCAATCGAATATATTATATAATTACCCTAAATAATAAAATTATGTTATTAAAGTATAAAAAAAGAGAGTCCCATTATGCCGTGACCCCAAAGTTTTGAACCTGCTCTCTCGCAGGTGGGTGCTCTGCACTCGTATTCATGGCCCATTCCGGAGAGAATGGTGTCAATCCAACGCGTGACCCGAGCTCCCATATTAAATGTGTTGGCTCAAAACATCAGGCTTACACGAACATCGCAGGACTCATTTCTTGGTTTTTATAATAACACATTTTTTTTACAGTGACAAGAACCGGTTAAAATTAACAAAGTTTTTTATTCATTTTTAAAGAAAGACCTAGTTCTGTGAGTTGTATTGGTTCCACAGGAGCAGGAGCTTCTGTCAACAAACAGCTCGCACTATTTGTCTTTGGAAATGCAATCACATCTCGTAAATTTTGACGTTGTGCCATTAACATCACCAAACGATCAAATCCAAAGGCAATTCCACCGTGCGGAGGCGCCCCATATTCAAAAGCCTCTAAGAAAAAGCCAAACTTCTGATTAGCCTCTTCCTTGCTGATTCCCAATACTTGAAACATCTTCTCTTGCACGTCCCGACGATAGTTCCGCGAACTACCTCCCCCAATTTCAAAGCCATTGAGTACCAAGTCGTAGGCTTGGGCCCGTACTTTTCCTGGGTCTGTGTCGAGTAGTGGAAGATCTTCCTCCATCGGTGCGGTAAACGGATGATGCATCGCATAATAGCGTCCATCTTCTTCGCTGTATTCCAGCAATGGAAACTCGGTCACCCAAGCAAACTGGAAAACGTTTGGATCAATCAGCCCCAGTTGTTTACCTAACCGAACGCGCAATTCACCTAAAACATCAGCAACCACTTTTTTGCTGTCGGCAACAAAAAATACTAAGTCCCCTGGTTCAACTTGCAAAGCTTTCCGAATCGCTTCCATCTCACCTTCAGTCAAAAACTTGGCAACAGGTCCCTTCGCCTTCTCCCCTTTAAAGACCAACCAGGCCAATCCTTTTGCTCCATAGATTTGGGCAACTTTGCCCCATTCCTCAATTTCCTTCCGGCTCCAATCTGCACAGCCTTTCACATTGATCGCTTTGACTTGTCCACCTGTCTGGATGGCTCCCGAAAATACTTTAAAAGAAGTGTTCGCTAGTATTTCGGAAAGATCGACTAGCTCCATTCCAAAGCGAAGATCGGGTTTATCTGAGCCAAACCGTTCCATCGCCTCTTGGTAAGTCAAGCGCTGGAAAGGAGTAGGAACTTCGACACCAATCACTTCTTTAAATAAGGTCTGAATCATTTCTTCCATCATCGAAAGCAACTGCTCACGTGACAAGAAAGAAGCCTCGATATCCACTTGCGTAAATTCGGGTTGCCGATCTGCGCGAAGATCCTCATCCCGAAAACATCGCGCAAACTGAAAATAACGCTCCATGCCTGCGACCATAAATAGCTGTTTAAATAATTGCGGCGACTGTGGCAAAGCATAAAAGGAACCAGGATGAACGCGACTGGGAACTAGATAATCGCGCGCCCCTTCCGGCGTACTTTTGGTTAGCATCGGCGTTTCCAGCTCTAAAAATTGGTGGTTATCGAGAAAGCGCCGGATCGACTGCATCGCTTTGTGGCGAATGATCATCGCTTCTTTCATCTGAGGACGACGCAAGTCCAAATAACGATATTTTAACCGTACCGACTCATCAATCTCTTGCCGATCATCGGCGATGGGGAAAAGAGGGGTTTTCGCTGAATTAAAGAGATGAATCTGCTCAGCAATCAGCTCAATTTCCCCTGTTTCAATTTTTTCGTTAATGTTTTCCGGCAAACGTGCCACAATCTTTCCCGTCACCGATAATACATATTCGCGACCTACTTCGGTCGCTTTTTGAAATGCTTCTTTGGACACTTCGGGATCAAAGACAATCTGAACTAGACCGGAGCGATCACGCAGATCAATAAACAAAAGCCCACCATGATCCCGAACGTTATGAACCCAGCCATTTAAAGTTACCGTCTCGCCAATCAACTCTTTATTACAGTCCCTTACTTGATGCGTCCGAAAATGCGCCTCCATCTCATTCACTTCCTTTACTGATTTGTTCCTTTTTGTTTGAGATAGTCCACAAGCTGATCAAGCGAAATCAGCTCTTGTACACCCGTTTCCAAACATTTCACTCGGATCTTTCCTTCTGTTAACTCATCTTCTCCTAAAATGGCTACCCATCGCGCTTGTTCGCGATCCGCTGCTTTCATTTGACCTTTCATTTTTCGACCTAAATAATCTCGTTCGCTTGTGAAGCCCGCTTGACGAAGGTCTTGTAACAACTTGACGGAATAAATGGACGCCTGCTCACCGATGGATACAATGTAACAATCGAGTGGATCTTCCTTGGCAATCGCCACTTGTTGTTCTTTTAAAGCAAGGATCACTCGTTCCAAACCAATTCCAAAGCCAACACCTGGTAGGTCTGGTCCACCGATTTCTTTAACCAAACCATTAAAACGCCCTCCTCCGCCAATGGTACTCGCTTGGGCGCCTGGAAGATCGATCATATACTCAAAAGCGGTATGCGTATAATAGTCCAACCCTCGAACCAGACGATCTTGAACCACATAAGGGATCTTCAGTAAATCCAGATAATGTTTCACTCTTTCAAAATAACTTGCACATTCTTTATCCAATTCATCTAAAATCGACGGGGCTTCTGCCGCAATCTTTTGCGTATGGGGGTCTTTACTATCCAAAATACGCATCGGATTTCGATAGAGACGGCTTCGAGCATCCTTCGCCAATTCATCTTGATACGGTTCAAAATAAGCAATGAGCTTCTTAAAATACTTGCGGCGAATCTCCGGTGTTGCCACGCTATTGACAGCCACAGTGACCCCAGTCAGCTGCAAGAGACGGAAGTACTCCATTCCCATTGCAATCACTTCAACATCCAATGCGGGATCATTGCTTCCAAAGGCTTCGATTCCAAATTGGTGGAATTGTCGATGGCGACCCGCCTGTGGGCGCTCATAGCGAAACATCGGACCAAAATAATAAAGTTTGGTCGGTTGTAAACCGGCATACATCTTATTCTCTACAAATGAACGAACCACTCCGGCTGTTCCTTCTGGTCGCAAAGTAAAAGAACGATTTTTGCGATCCACAAATGTATACATCTCTTTCTCGACAATATCCGTCGTATCGCCCACCCCTCGAACAAATAGTTCCGTCTGTTCAAACAGAGGGGTACGAACTTCTTGATAGCGATAACGGCGACACAAATCTTTCGCTTTCTCCTCCAATACGTGCCAGACTTTCACATCTTTGGGTAAAATATCATATGTTCCACGCGGCACTCGAAAACTCATGTGGGATCCCCTCCTTTTCTAGCAACTGTTATGTATAAAAATAAAAATCTCCCGCCACTGACCCATATTGTCAGGGACGAGAGATTAGTTACCGTTTTTGATTAATAAGCGCTTTCCCGCGGTACCACCCTAGATTGAAAAACAATCATGTTTTTCCACTTTGACTTATTATCGCTAAGTTCGCGTCTATGTCTACTTACTTTACGTGTTCGCCATAGAACCTCCAGGTGTCTTTCCTCATTTCGTAACAAAGAGACTCTCGCAGCCCAGAAGTCTCCTCTCTTGTTGTCCGGTAAATGAGTACTTCTCCCTTCATTGGTGGTAGCCATATGCAGTTACAAAGGTTAAACCGAAGTAGCGCTCAGTCATGACCAGGTGGATGAACATCATGTAATGTTGTTCAATGGTGATCAATTATTTGGAGCAACTAAATACTCCATTTGTCTTCAAATTATATGTTGGTCGCTTCTCTCTGTCAAGAAAAAGATTCAACTTTTTTTGAACAAAATGTGACAAATATAATTCTCTTTTTTTCACAGTACCTATTGACAAAACCATCTACAAAGCGTTATCTTCTCTGTGAATCACTTCACGAAATCTCTAGCAATGGCATGATTTGAAAAAAGATTGTAACTACCGGGACTGATCTGTGAGAGGAGGGAGTCCGCTACAAACAGACTGCTCGTCTGTTTGTAGTAGCCTCGTATGAAAAAATTTGTCATCATTGGTAGCATCAACATGGCTCTCGTTGTCGCTTTAGGAGCCTTCGGCGCCCATGGTCTGGAAGGAAAAATCGCAGAAAAGCTAATGGGATATTGGCAAACGGCTGTCGAATATCACATGGCACACGCACTGGGTTTGATCGTCTTGGGTCTTTTCGCTAGTAAATTTACCACCATTCCTTCTTTATTGAAAACAGCCTGCTGGCTATTATTTATTGGCATTATCCTCTTTTCAGGCAGCTTATACATCATGGCCCTCACCGAAGCCAAACTAGGGTTTATCACTCCTACCGGCGGTGTCGCTTTTGTCGTCGGCTGGATTCTTGCTGCGGTTGCTGCTGGCAAATACAAGACCAATTAGCAAGGTTTTCAAATAAAAATAGAACGATTTCTTTTCTTAGTCAAATTCCTCTCTGAGGAAACTTGACGAAAAAAGAGATCGTTTTTTTTTATAGTCACGAAACAAAATAATGAACCCTAAAGGAGTTTTAATTAAAAATGAAATTCTTTAACCACTTACATAAAAAAGTGGCACAGTTATTGCTATCATTATTTATTACGATCCTTCTCGTTGCCTGTCAACCCGATGACACCACAAGTAGCGGAAAGAAAGCACCCGATGTTCAGATCTCATCCAGCACGACGCAGCAAGCCGATCACCGTACCGATTATCAAACGAAAAACCTGCGCAAAGCGCAAGTGGTTCGGGTGGTTGATGGGGATACCATCATCGTCAAACTGAATGGAAAAAACGAACGAGTCCGTTTAATCTTGATCGATACTCCCGAAATCAATAGCCAGTCCAAAAGAAAGCCTCAAGCTTACGCCCTCGAAGCGAAAAACTTTCTAGCCGACTTGGTTGAAGGAAAAACGGTCGAGTTGGAGCGAGATGTGGAAGAAAAAGATCGATACAATCGCTATCTGTTTTATGTTTATGTCGATGGCAAATCGGTCCAAGAAGAATTAATTCGCCATGGCTATGCGCGCGTCGCCAAATTTCCCCCAAATGTAAAATATTTTACGCAGTATCGTCAGCTAGAAGAGCAAGCCAAACAGAATAAATTGCGCATCTGGTCCTTGGATCATTACGTCACCGATCGGGGATTTGATAGCCGTGCGATGGACAATTAACGCTGATATTTTTTGAAAAGCGCCTGTTCGACTTCTTGGACCGATCGTTCCGACCGCTTTTTTTCTAACTTCACTTGAATCTCACGAAAATCGGCTTGTGCCTGCAAAGCCATTTGATGTTGATAAGCTTGTTCCTTCGGTAGTAAGCGCATCGTCAGATGCTACAAAATCATAGAAAATCATTTATTTGACCCAGTATTCTCTCTTCTTTTCCTGCCGGATCTTTATTTGGCGTTCGTTCTTTTCTATGTTTTGTAGCGATTCCCCCTTTCATCTCATCTTTTATCTATTCTTAGCTTGCTCATTTTTTCTATAAAAAATAAAAGGGGATGACCTCTATGAAGCACATAAAGTGCTTCGGGGTCATCCCTTTCCATTATTTTTTAAGCAAGGCAGTCATTTTCTCAACTAGATGCTCCACTGTAAATCCAAACTTCTCCATGACGAGTCCTCCAGGAGCCGAGGCGCCAAAATGATCAATGCCAATCACCGCTCCTTGCTCTCCCACATATCGTTCCCAGCCTGCCGGATGCGCCGCCTCCACAGCTAATCGGGCGGTGAGATGAGAGGGTAAAACCGACTCCTGATATGCTTTGTCCTGTTCAGCAAACAATTCGCGACAAGGCATACTAATGACACGGACAAAGATCCCCTTCTCTTTTAGCTTGGCTTGCGCAGCGATCGCTAGACTTACTTCCGAACCCGTCGCAATCATCACGCCTTCCTCTTCCCCTTCAGCTGGAGAAATCACATAGGCACCACGTGCGATGGTTTCAAGCGCTAAGCCAACTGTTCCTGGCAAAATTGGCAAAGACTGACGAGTCAGTGATAAAATGACAGGGGATTCGTTTTGCGAAATGGCATACGCCCAAGCCATCGCCGTCTCATTGGCATCTGCTGGACGGAATAACTTCACATTGGGAATCAATCGTAACGAAGGAATTTGCTCGATCGGTTGATGAGTCGGACCATCTTCGCCAACGGCAATGCTATCATGGGTAAACACATAAATCACAGGTAATTTGGATAACGCCGCAACACGAATCGCGGGACGAAGGTAATCGGAAAACACCATAAATGTTGCCCCGAAAGCGCGCACTCCACCATGTAACAACATGCCGTTTAGCGCTGCTCCCATCCCATGCTCACGCACACCAAACCAAATATTCCGCCCTGCATAATTTTCTGCTTGGAAAGAAGCTTCCTGCTTGATCATCGTATTGTTAGAAGAAGCTAGATCAGCAGAGCCACCGAGAAAGTAAGGAATCCGTTTGGCTAAAGCCTGAATCGTTTCTCCAGAGGCGACCCGTGTTGCTCGCGCTGAATCCCCTACTTGGTATCGTGGCAGTTCCTCTTCCCATCCTTGGGGCAATTTGCCATCGATCGCCTGTTGTAACTCTGCTGCTAGCTCGGGATATGTATCTTGATAGCGAGAATATAACTGACTCCATATCGCTTCTTTTTCAGCCAAACTTTCGACTATGTTGGCAAAATGTTGGCGAACCTCTTCAGGTACAAAGAATTCTTCCTCATTGTTCCACTCATACGCTTTCCGTACTTCCAATCGCTCTTCATGTCCGAGTGGTTTACCATGTGCTTCCGAGGTGCCCGCCCGGTTGGGGCTCCCATAACCGATCACCGTCCGCACTTCAATTAGAGTAGGACGATTCGTTTCCTTTTGCGCTTCCAAAATGGCGGACTCGATCGCATTTAGATCATTTCCATCTTCGACACGAAGCACTTGCCAGCCATAGGATTCAAAGCGTTTTTGAATATCTTCACTGAAAGCATTCGATAGCTCACCGTCTAATGAGATATCGTTTGAATCATATAAGCAAATCAGCTTTCCTAAACGCAAATGTCCTGCCAACGAGCAGGCTTCAGCGGAGACACCTTCCATCAAATCTCCATCACTACATAGCACATATGTATAATGATCGATCACTGGAAACTGGTCACGATTATACCTCGCTGCTAGAAAGCTCTCCGCCATCGCGAAACCTACCCCATTCGAAATCCCTTGCCCAAGTGGTCCTGTCGTCGCCTCTACACCAGGGGTGTGCTTTACTTCAGGATGTCCGGGGGTTAAACTATTCCATTGTCGAAACTCTTTTAAATCTTCACGGGATAAACCATATTGAAATAAATGCAGCAAACTGTACAATAAAGCAGAAGCATGACCGGCAGATAAAATAAAACGATCGCGATTAAACCATGAAGGATTATTAGGATTATGGTTCATCACTTTGGCCCATAAGGTATAAGCCATCGGGGCAGCGCCCATGGGCATGCCTGGATGACCTGAATTGGCCTGTTCAATCATATCGATCGATAGCATCCGAATCGTTTGAACCGATTGTTGATCGATCTGTTGCGACATCACTCTTCTCCCCCTATCATTTCCAATATCCTTATTATTTCCAAGGACATTATAGCACAACCCTATAGGATTTCTCTTCCATTCTCTTCCCGCAAATCCTCGATTTCATCCAGCAACATCCAGGTATGCTCAATGTTCGTTTCATTTCCGATTAATACATACGGCCGTAAACTGACTTCCGAAGAGAGTTGATCAAGAACCCATTCCCAGACACGTTCTTCAAAAGAATGTAACAATTTAGGACCCTCCTTGAGAAAAACCCTCATTTCATGCAACGATTGGGACAGGCTTCCTTCGCTTACGATCTGCGCTATTGCAGGTAAACCGCTACTTAAGATCAAACCTCTGTTTTCTTTTAAAAAAAAGAGGAGCGGCGAAAGAAAATGGTTGTTCCAAGCAAGCACCATCTGAAAAAATCAGATCGCCCGCATTCCTCTTTGCCGTTTGAAAAAGAAAAATTTCCGCTCGACAATGATGATGAAATGAGAGTCTTTTTTGTGAATTAGGGTAAAAAAATTTCAGAAGTAACTGGACATCTTATTTACTTTCTAACAGCAAGGTGACTGGACCGTCATTCACCAAATGGACATCCATCATCGCCCCAAAAATGCCCGTCTCCACTTTGATCCCATAAGAGCGAAGTTTCTCATTGAATTGCTCATACAGCTGCTGCGCTTGCCCGGGTTCCATGGCGGCCATAAAATTAGGACGACGACCTTTCCGACAATCTCCATAAAGAGTAAACTGGGAGACAGATAAAATCGCTCCCCCCACATCGATTAACGAACGATTCATTTTTCCTGACTCATCTTCAAATATACGGAGATGAACAACTTTATCTGCGAGATAATCGACATCTTTGCTCGTATCTCCTTTGGTAAAACCGACCAACAACAAAGAGCCATGTTGAATGGAGCCAACGACCGTCTGTTCAACAGTGACCTGCGCCTCTTTTACCCGTTGAAGTAGTACTCTCATCTGGATCCACCTTTATTGGATAATACGTTTTACATTGTATACATCATGAATTCCTTTGATCTTTTCAACCACATTTTTTAAATGACCGGCATTGCGGATCATGATCCGGATCACAATCGTGGCAAACTCCTTTCGGTGCACCTTCGCTGTGACCTGTGTGTAAGGAGCTTGGACATCCGATAAAACTTGCAGGACATCGTTGAGAAGACCATCCCGTTCAAACCCGCTTACTTCAATATCGACATGATATAGATGGGCTGACTTGTTTTCACCGACCCACTCCACAGCGATCTGCCGATCTTCATCGACCTCTTTAAGATTATGACAATCCGCGCGATGAACAGAGATCCCTCTACCTTGTGTCACAAACCCGCAGATATCTTCACCAGGAACAGGATTGCAACATTTCGAAATCCGTATCAATAAATTGTCTACCCCTTTTACCCGAACCCCCGTATCGGAGTGAGGATATTTTTGGGGTAATGTTTTTACTTTCGGTAAAATAACAGGCTGTGGTTGCTCTTGCTTCAGGCCTTCCGTCAGACGACTCACCACTTGCGAAGGGGAAATACCACCAAATCCAACAGCAGCATAAAGATCATCTTCATCTGAGAAGTTAAATTTTTTAATCGCGGCATTGATTCGTTCGGGAACCAACACTTGTTCCACGTTAAATTCTTGCTTTTTCAGCAGAGACTCTATCATCTCTCTTCCTTTGGCAATCGTCTCTTCTCTCTGCTGCTTCTTAAACCAATTGCGAATTTTATTTTTAGCATTGGAAGATTTCACGATCTTAAGCCAGTCACGACTAGGTCCATAACTGTGCTTGGAAGTTAATATTTCAACGATATCACCAGTATTCAATGTATAGTCCAGTGGAACGATTTTCCCATTGACTTTCGCGCCCACACACTTATTACCAATCTCTGTATGAATGCGATAGGCAAAGTCTAAAGAGACAGAGCCAACCGGAAGCTCAATCACATCCCCCTTTGGAGTAAAAACAAAGACACTCCGAGAAAACCAATCCATTTTTAAGTTTTCGATAAACTCTTGCGCATCCTTTGCCTCTTTTTGTTGCTCCATCATTTCGCGCAACCATTTTAATTTCTCTTTGTATTCATTGGGATGATTGGAGTTAACAGCTTCTTTATACGTCCAATGGGCAGCAATTCCATATTCCGCTGTCCGATGCATGTCCAACGTGCGAATCTGTACCTCAACGGGTTCTCCTTTCGGACCGATCACCGTGGTATGCAAGGATTGATACATATTCGGTTTGGGTGAAGCGATATAATCTTTAAATCGACCTGGAATCGGTTTCCAAATGGTATGAACGATTCCCAAAACACCATAACAATCACGAACCGATTCAACAATCACTCGGACAGCGATCAGATCATAAATCTCATTAAACTCTTTATGCCGACTTACCATTTTACGGTAAATACTGTAAATATGCTTCGGACGACCTGAAACATCGATCACTTTGACACCCATTGAAGCAAAACGTTCTTTTAATAGTTCGATCAGTTCTTGAAGAAAAGCTTCTCGTTCTGCCCGTTTTTTCTTCATTAAATTAACAATTCGATAATATTGATGTGGGTTTAAATAGCGTAAAGCGATATCTTCCAGTTCCCACTTAATCTTAGAGATCCCCAAGCGATGAGCCAATGGAGCAAAGATATCCAACGTCTCCTTGGATATGATCAGTTGTTTATGTTCAGGCATCGACTTCAAGGTACGCATATTATGCAGACGATCTGCCAGTTTAATCAAAATAACGCGAATATCTTTTGCCATCGCCATAAACATTTTACGATAATTTTCCGCCTGATGTTCGGCATTCGATTTAAATTTGATACGTTGTCGTAATTTAGTCACACCGTCTACCAAGCTTGCCACGGTTTCGCCAAATTCCGCTTCAATCTCTTTCAATGTCACATCGGTATCTTCCACAACATCATGTAAAAGAGCAGCTACCAACGTAGCTGCATCCATTTGAAGGTCAACCAAAATTGTCGCGACTGCAACGGGATGAGTAATATAAGGCTCACCCGATTTTCGAAACTGTCCCTCATGTGCTTTTTCAGCCATCAAGTAGGCTCGTTTTACCTGTTCTAAATCTTTTTCACTTAAGTAAGATGCCGCACGTTTAAGCAATTGCTCCATCTTTACAATCACCCGTACCTTAGCTAAATTTTCTATCATTATGAGGGATGATGCTGAAAAAGTAAAGAGGGAGAAAATTTTACATTTATATTCTCTTGAGAAACTACTTCTTTCTTTTTATATCCTCTGTTGAAATTCTTTTCCTTTAGTAAAATTGACTACTGTTTGTCGTTCTCCACTTAAGCTAATCCAAAAGTATCCTTTCAATGGTTCAAATGAAAAGATCCCCAACCTTCAGCTCGGTTCGGAATCCTTATTAACGATGATTGCGATGGCGCCCCCGTTTTGAACTAGATCCTCCAACTTTTCTGACCAATTTATCGATCTCTTCCCTCCAGTTGGGAAGGGTGCCTCTTTGTCTACGTATATAAATATATAGGATCGATAAAACAATCCCAGCGATCCATGTCATTACAATATTTAATGTATGATTTTCGACGACAAAAAGAAGAAGGGGGGATACGACGATACTCAGATAAGCGATGCCTTCGAAAGAAAAGACAAATAGCTTCCAAAGCCTTCTTAAATAGTCTTGGATGACAAAGACACGTGCGCTAAACAATTCTCGAAACAGCATCACGATGATCCCTAACATCCAGATCCCTAATGAAATAAGAAATAGGGTAATAAAGCCGAGGAATAATGCAGAAAAACCTTCCTTAATGGATTCCACTTATTTCTCTCCCTGTTTAAAAATTTGCAATCCTATTATCTTATGAAGCAACAGATTGTGACAAGAGCCAAAGCAAAATCTTCACAAAAACAACATGTGATTTTATGTTTCTTCTTTGCAGATCATGCGATAGGAACAGGAATCACAATTTGTTCCCCGATGACATGACCATTGTTCGATCTCCGTTGAACGGAGAAGTTTTCCTGTTTTATGCAAACCTTCTTCTGCTAATAATAACCAATCCTTAGTTATATGAAAAGTATAACACAGATCGGGTTCCAAAAAGTATAAGGTTGCCTGTTTGGGTGTTCGGCCAAATCTTCGTTGCAACGCTAACACATAAAGCTGAAGTTGCGGCTTGTATTCCTCTGCTTTTGATTGTAAAGAGTTTTTACCGATAAAATCCGTCTTATAGTCATATAAATACCATTGCCCTTGATGATCCTCACACCATAGATCGATTTGTCCCGAGATGAGTAGCCCTTGGATCGGCTCTGTAAAACTCCATTCTCGCCAGATCGACTTCCACCGATCTTTCTGCTGAAAAAGTTCGCTCTGTATAAAATGGTTGAGATAAGGAGTAAGCTCCTTTTTCACTCTTTCCTGTCGCTCCGGAAGTACTTGAAATGCCGCCCAGAGATCCGACCAAAGCTTTTCTAAATCGATGGGTTCCGTTGTCGGTTCCATCAACCATTCACAGAGAAGATGGACCATCTGTCCTTTTAATGTAGGTGATAGTCTGAAGGTAGGAGTACTCTCCTCACTTTTCTCTGCTTCATTGAGCTCGGGGATTCCAAGCACTCGCTTATAATAGTATTTGCGCGGACAATTTACCAATTGCTTCCAATCGGTCACACTTAATTCTATGAGATCGATCTCGCGTAAAGAACAAGGTTGGAGCAATCGCGGCTCCACAATGGGCTGACGAGGTGCGAATGGACTAGCGAGATAGTGATCCAGCACCGTCTGAGTGGTGGAAGGAACACCTTCCTCCTTGGCAGCACCAAACTGACTAAAAACACGAATCGGCTTACAATCTTCGGTAAATGACCAGATTTGTTTCTCTTGATCCACCCGTTCATATCCCAGAACGACATCCAACCATTTGCTCCAATGCTTGATGTGATGCACAGGTGTATTCTTTTCGATTCTGTCCTCTGGTCCACATAGCACCAACCGTTGTTCTGCCCTTGTCGTTGCAACATAAAAAAGCCGCACCGACTCTTCCCAATCCAATCTTTTCTCTTTTTCACTTACTTTTTCCCAGCGTGCTGTCTCCACCTCTTCCCCTGCTCTGGTTTTCATCTGAACGACCAGTCCCTCCTCCTCATCCACCAAGATCAAGGAGTCTGAAAAGCGGGAACGGCTACCGAGCCTAGGGAGATATACGACGGGAAATTCAAGTCCTTTCGACTGATGGATCGTCATAATTTGAACACTGTCGCTATCTTCTAACTCAATCGCTGCCTCTGTCTCTTCTTTCTCGCTCTCTTGAACTTGTTTGATCCAGTCCAGATAAGCTTTGACAGAATACCGCGCCGGACCGCTTAGTCCTCGCGACTGGTCAATCAGCTTTCTTACATTTGCTACCATTTGTGGATAATCAGGCAGGGTCGCTAAAACTTCGAAATAACCGCTTTCCTCCAAAATCTGTTCCATCAACTGAGAAACCGGCATCTGACCAAGATAACGCTGGACCGCTTGAAATATTGAAGCAAACTGCTTTAGTTTTTCTCTTTCGGGCACAGGAAGGCTTGACAAACGGTTCCATTGTTCGATTCCTCCCTGCCACTGATTCCCCAAGGCGATATGCAAAATCGTCTCATCGGAAACCCCACAAAATGGAGAGCGCAACACGCCTGCCCATGCCAATCGATGACGAGGAGCAACGAGGATTTGCAAAAAATGGAGGAGATCAAGCACTTCTTGTCGTTCATAAAATCCTCTCCCTCCGATGACGCGAAAGGGAATCTTTTCCTCTAGCAAGGCTTGTTCATAGATTTTTACCTGCGGCATGGTTCGCATCAAAATGGTTATATCTTTGGGAGAATAACCTTCCTGGCACAACTGTTTGATATGACGAGCGATCATCCGCGCTTCCACTTTTTCTTTTGTCCATCCTTCCGGTAAATCTTCTTTTTGTGGTACAGAAATCCAATCGATCACACACTGCAAAGGAGCGACTGGCTCCCGGGATAAGACAGGTTGGTACGAATTGGGATGATGCTGCTCTTCGGTCATCAGCTGCGGAAAAACATAATTGTAAAAATCGATGAGAGGTGGTTCCGACCGAAAATTGGTATCCAGAACAACCGCTTCGCCTTGATTCGCTTCAATTTCTTGCTGAACCTTTGTAAAGAGTGAAACATCTGCCCCGCGAAAGCGGTAAATCGACTGTTTGGGATCACCGACAACAAATAATTTACCAGCGGGAATCCGCCCCTGCTCATCCTTACATAGTAGGTCGATCAGCCGTTTTTGAATATGATTCGTATCTTGATACTCATCAATCAGTAAGTAACGGATCTGCTTTTGGTAACGCCTACGAATGAGGGGATCACGCTCGAGTAACCGCACTGCTTTTTCCTGTAAATCGTCAAAGTCGAGCGCCTGCCGTTCTTCCTTTTTGGCGGCATAACGTCGATCAATCTGTTGCAACATCTGAATCATTGCCGTGGTAATCTCTCTTTCTTCACTGAGCCAGATCCATGCGTTTTCGAGATCCAATAACTGTTGCTCCCTTTTTTCCTGTTCCATCAGCTGCTGTCTGAGCTGCTCAACGGTCTCTATCAATCGGTCTTTCCACGGTTTGTTCTTTCCCCATCTGCCTTTGATCTGCTTCTTAAGATTTTTTATTAACTCCTGGCGCTCTTTTGTTCCTTGACGTTGTTCCCACTCAGGATACCATGTTTCCCAGTAAGTTTGAAAAGTAAGGATACTTGCAATTTTTACATCGAGCTTTAAAATCTGCTCTGCCGTTGCAAACAGTTCCTGCTCCAGAGAGAATGTCGATTGCATTTCTTTCTCTGCTTGTAGCTGTCGCCGTTGTTCCTCGATTTGTTCCCATAGGCGAAAAAAACTTTTCTCTGAAACCTGTTTAAGCTGCGAAAAATCCCATCCTAATGAACGAATCTTTCCCATCGCTTGGCGAATCGATTTTTCAATACTTGGCAATCGATTTCCTACAAACCATGGCTCTAAAACCTGCGAGTTCACTTCTTTGGGCCACGCGGCAATATAGACTTCGCGAATCGCTTCATTTAATAAGATATAGGCCTCTTGCTCACTCAAAATCGAAAAATAAGGATCTACTTCTGCCTCTCGCGGATTTGCCTGAATCAATCGTTGACAAAAAGAGTGAAAGGTAGAAATGCGCGCTTGTCCTAACTCTGTCCATAGCTCTTGCCAACGTAGCTTTTCCTCACTTAAACATTGTTCTTCAGCCTTCGCCATTCGTTTTTCAATCTCTTGGCGAATTCGCTCTTTCATTTCAGCAGCGGCTTTATCTGTAAACGTAATCGCCACGATCTGGGACAACAAAGCGGGGTCTTTTTGATGGTGCGCCAATAAATTGACATAACGATGCGTAAGTACTCGTGTTTTTCCTGAACCCGCGCCGGCAGTGACCACACAATTCTTCAGCAAATAATCGACTGCTGCTTTTTGTTGATTCGTGGTTAAATTACCCAACTTACTCACCTTCTCTTGCCTGTCGATATGCACGACAAATCGTTTTCTGTGGACAATATTCGGAACAATCCCATGTCGGTCTGGTCAAACAATTCCCCTGTTGCACTTGCTTCCATTTGCTTTCCAGCAACTGACCAATCTGCTGAAAAGCGTCCTGCCATTTCTCTCGGTCCAATGCTGTCGTTCGAACATGCAATTTGGCTTCCTTCTTCTTTTCTTCTCTCCATAGACCTGTATTTCGCGGATTTTTCGCTCCCTTTTTTCGCTTCGTATAATAAGCTGCTCCGATCAATCGCTCCGCTGGCAATTCAAATTGCTGTTCGAGCACTTTTATATATAATGGCAATACGAGATCCTGTCCCTTCATAATCTCTTTACTACTGGTATAGATGTTGGATCGATAAAGATAAAGAACCGTATTTCCTTCTGAATCTTGATCGATCCGATCGATTCTTCCCTGAAGCTGGATGGTCATTCCTTCCGATAGACGAAGTAGGACCGGCTCCTCGATCGAATGAGGATCGCACCCTCTTTTCCCCTCTTGTCCAAATGTAAGATGCAAATAGGTCGGTCTGAGTTGGTATCCTTGTTTCATACGCAAATGATTTTCATAGGAAAGATAATCATGGAGACTCTGCTCGATTCTCTGCCGATCCAATTCAAAATGAAATGGTGATGTGACTTCAACTTCTTTTAAATACTGCTCTAAGATTTGTGAAGCACTTTGTTGCTGCCATAGCAGTTCTCCCTCACCGCGTTCAAGAACCCGAACGAGTACCTTGCGCAATAGATGGTCCTGCTTTGTAGAGCTGATTCCTGGGACAGGATGCTTCCCCTGATTGATTTTCCAAAGATACTGTGCCATAAAACGAAATGGACATTCCACCAAATGATTTAATTCCACAGGATGCCATACTTTCCGTTCCATCCATTCTTTCAACTGTCGCAGCAAGGTGGGATCGCTAATCTGTCCTTGAAAGGCATGCTCCGGTGAACCTAGACGCAAACGTTCCACCTTGATCCGCTCGATCAATGATTGCCATCTCGCCGGCGACTTCTGCTTCCAACTCTCAAGCACTTGAAGTGCTCTCTCTTGATCGTCGGACCGTGTTTCACTCTGTGACAACAGACGAAGAGCAAATTCCCTCCCTTTGGCCGGTGAATAACAGGTCGACCAATCGGTCCACTCATAAGCAGAATAGGTTTTGATCATGGGGGAATGGCGAAAGTTCTGGAGCACTTCGACAAGGTAAGGAGAAGGTAATTGTCGGTTTCCTTTTTCATCGGCGTAAGGATAGAAAAAATAGATACGATCCGTAGCTGTCAGCAAACTCCGATAAAAGGAGGAAAGCTGCCTTTTTCCAAGCTCGGTGGAATAAAGGAGATAGACACCTTCCTGACGTAGCTGGCGGCGTTCGCGATCGGATACCAAAAGATGATCATGGTAAACACGCGGCCATTTTCCGTCCACACATCCTAATAAGAAGACCGCTCGAAAGATGTATCCGTGCGTTAGCTCCGCTTGTAAAAAACGGATGCCTCCTTTTTGAGCAGGACGCCTGTTGATCTCAATCTGTTCTGCTGTCTGACCCAGCCAATCGATAAATCGTCGCCAAGTTAACTCCGATTGTCCTTTGGCTCCATGGGCGATTTTTTGCAAGCGTGTTAACAATTGTTGCAAACCGTGCCAAGCCTGTAATGATCCTGCAAGTTGATCCAATTCTTGAGGATGGGACTGCTTGAGTGGATGCAGTGGTTGAATCCATTCTGTAAACCAGGTTAGCCAATTCTCCCAACTTAACTGTTTCGGAATTTGTTGCATCCATTCCAATCGCTCAATCGCTTCAGCCCCTTCCAGTTCCGACTCCAACTCAATCCATTGCTTCCATTCAGCAACACTCTCCGGTACCGGATCCAGCTGTTTCATCCAATGACGAAAAGGCAAAAAGGGACTCTCGGTCAATACACCAAACCAAGAAGGGTGACCATGTCGCACTTGAAACAAAGCGACAATCGTTTGCCACAAAGGATGATCGGTCAATTTTTGCTTCCAATCTTCCGCTACGGGAATGCCTGCTCGCTCCAAATAAAGATGAAGCAACTCGCGATACTCATTGAGATGAGCAGAAATAATCGCGACATCTCGGTATGGAACCTGTGACTCTAGCAAATATTGCTTTAAATGAATAACGAGTTGTTCTACTTCTGCCTCCTTTCCTTCGGCACGAATCACTTGGATCGCTTGCGGTTGAAGGGAGGTAGAAGAAACCTCGTCACTAAAAGCATGTTTAGATAAATAACCCAAAGCGGGGTCTTTTCCCGAGCGATGGGATGGTTTCGAAAAATAGTCAAATCGCTGAATAAATCCGCGTTTTTCCAATCTTTCGATCATAGCAAACGTCTCTTGAAACAAACGGCGACGCAGCGGGTCAGCCACTACGTGCAACTCCACAGTGATCCCCAATGTGACCAGCTGGATCAACAATTGCTCTTGAATGGGATAGAGATGGGGAAAACCTTCGATAATGACCCGATCAGGCAATAGCGAGGAAAGCTGCGATAACTTTTGAATGAGCTGAATATACATCTCGGGATGATCCAACAGATTGTCCGCTTCCAATCGATCCTGATACGCCTCATAAAGCAAGGCAAAATCTCTCATTTTCTCTTCTTTTTTTCTCCAGAGCCGTTTTAAGCGTTGGGGAAGGACATGCGCACGTTTGATTTCTTCAATCGAATCGACCAACAATTGAATCCAGCTAATCCGAAAACCATTTTCTTGGTTAAAATAACGGATCTGCCCCTTCTCCACCATCCGCCGCAACTCTTGCTGTACAATCGCACATTGTTCCACTGCGGTGATGATCGATCTTCCCCCCATCAGCCGAACAACCCATTGATCCATTGTCATCCACTCCACATCGCTCTGCATGATCTGTCTTTCCAAAGAACGACTTTGCTCACGATTGGATACGAGATAAATCGTTTTTCGTCTTCTTTGATCTACCGACTGATGAATGATTTCACTGGTTGAATCCTGATTCGGATGAACATAGATAAATCCTGCCATCTTCTCCTCTCCTTTCAATAAATTTTTAGTATGAATTATTTCAATTAAGCCATATTAAACCTAGATGGGAGGGAAGCGGATGAAAAAAACGGAAAAGCAAAAGCGCGCTACCACAAAAAGAGAAAAAACGAGTACACCGAAACAAACCAGTCAACAAGTAAACAGATCGATTCAAGCTGCTTATATGCAAGCTAGCACAAAAAATGATCCTAAACAATAAAAAAATAGCTGATTTGCATCGGGAATGGATAATCGGTTACAGGGCTTCTTTATGAATATTTTTCTTTTTATCCCCTTATATTGTTAAATCATTTGTTCAATAGTAAACAAGCAAAAGCCCTGTACCATTCTCATTGTTAGCGGTTACATTAATTAATTATTTTTTTGAATACTTTTTCAAAAAAACCAAAAAAATCATATTCTCTATGGAATGCTATGCTATTTTATAATATAATTTACGATAAAATATAAATGTTTTTATATAATAACAGACAACACTTACAGATATTGGGGGGAGACATGAAATGGATCGACAGGCGCTACGATCACTATATGAAATTATCGGAGGAAGAGAAGTAGTTGAGAAAGTTGTACGTGACTTTTATGACTATATCCTGTCTGATGATACCCTTAGTCATCACTTTGTAGGGGCTCGTTTGGAGCACTTACAAGACAAATTTGTCGACTATTTTATTTATGTTCTGGGCGGATCGGATGAGTATTCAGGTACGAACCTTAGACGTTCTCATACGGGGTTACAAATTACCCCAGAAGAATACAATATCGCGCTGAAGCATATGCGAAGAGCCCTTAGAAATAACAATGTCCCAATTGAGAATATTGCAAAATGGGACGTGCTTATGCGCTTTTTCAAACCACATATTATTGAAAGATAACCCAGCATGCCCAGTCCTGCTGGGTTATCAAACAACTAGTCTACAAGCTGATGGTAAGGGATCTGCTTTTGGTCCAACCAGCTAACGATTTGTGATTGACATGTACAGAGAATCACTTGATGACGCTTGGCGATATTCCCTAAAATCTCCAAAGATTCAATGAGCCGCTCTTGATCAAAATGAACAAAGCAATCATCGAGAATAAAGGGAAGATAAGTTTTGGTTCGCTCCGAATAAAATTCCAACATCGCTAATCTTAAAGCAAAATAAATCTGATCGATCGTCCCTGTACTAAGTTCTTCGATGGGTTTATGTTCACTTAACTCGGGAACCACTATTTTTAAGTCCTTCTTTTCTTGATGATCCAGTAAAAGTTGCTCATATTTTTGCGCTGTAATTTGTCTGATCCATTTCGATGCATAGGGCAATAAATGAGGGGCAATCTGATCTTCTGTTTCTTTGGCGGATTCGGTTAACACCTGAAGAGTGATCTCCAAAGCTTCTCTCTCTCTTTCCAATTGGCGCACTTGTCGTTTTTTCTTTTCGTACTCCGCTTTTACTCTCGGTAGAAACCTTGTCTGCTCTTGCAATACCTCAATTTGCCCTTCGATATTGGCCTTTAACTGTTCTTTTTCTCTCCGAATTTCTTCCAACCGTTCTACTTCTTTCTCCGCTTTTTCAAGCTGCTCCTCCAACTTTTTCTCGTCAAGCGTAGCACCGTTTTCCTCTAACTCACGTCTCTTCCTCTGTATTTGTAAAATTTCTTTTTCTAATTGGGGTCCGGATGGAGTAAACGAGTCAATCTGTTGGGATAGCTCGTCCAATATAAAATCCAATTGACGAACTTCTTCGCACTTTGTAAACCATTCCTCCATTTGCTCTAAATCGATAACTTGATATTGACTATAGTAATAGTTCAATGTATGGGATAATTCTTGTAACTCAAGATAATCCTTTTCATATTGTTTTTGCAAAAATGCCTCTGTGGATGAATAGTTATAAACGCGTTCAATAATTTCTTCCCGCTGTTGTTTTAACTGGATCACGAGATACTCCCATTCATCGAGGCTAAAAGCGGGAACCTCCTTTACATAACGTGACAGCCAACTCTTCACTTTTTGCCGAATCTGCTCCATTTCTTCTTCTTTTTGTTCAATCGATTTTTGTACTTGAACCAGCTCTCGCAACTCATCTCGCCGATGAATTAACTCAAACAGCGTATTAACCTTCCAAATATGTAGTATTCTATCCTGCTTCGACTGATTTTCCTGTAATTGTTCCTGATATTTCACTCGCTCATCACGTAAGCGGTTTAGTTTCTCCTTTTCCTTCCACAGCGGGTAGAAACAAGCAATCGTTCCCAGACCGGTAAAGATCCAAAACCAAGGAACAAAAATATATAATCCAACTGTCGTTAAACCGAGCCCCCCTAGAATCCACCACCACAAATTCAGACGCCTGGCATCCAACGGTTGGGCCACGATCTCCGCTTTTAACCGTAATTTTTCTTTATCCAACTTTTGCAGCTGCTCCAAATCTTTTTCAATGCAGGCCAGTTGGTTTTCATCCTCCGGTTGAACCCCTTTGGTCAGCAATGCTTCCAATCGTTGATAACGAGCCAATTGATCCAAGATCTGTTCAGGTTCGGATACACCCATTTCAATAATATTTTTATATTGTTCAGTAAAAGCTTCCTGTTCTGCTTTTAACTGCTCCATCTTCTGCTTATGCTCCGCCAAGCAAAATTTCTTCTCTTTTAGCTCTTTGGCCGCTTGACGGACTTCATTGATATCTTGCAAACGGATCCATTGCGGCGGTTGCATCTCGGCTCGTTTTTTCCGCAGATTCTTCCGACGATTGACCAGCTTACGGAAATGATCCAATTTTTCTTTCAGCGATTGTTCTTGTACAATATATTTTTCAATTTCCCATTTTTGTTTTGCTTTTTTTATCTGTTCCCTAAGCTCGACACATTTTTGTGATTGTTTTTTCTCCAATTTCCTTAAAGACTGGCACTCTTCTCTTAACTTACGCAAACGGGTTTCTTCTTCTTTGAGCTTTTGATACGTTTTTTCCAGTTGGTTGCTTTTCTGTTCTAGTTCGATCATTTCTTGATACAGTTTGCCATAAGGTTTATTTTTTGCTTCCTTTTTGACTCCCAATTGTTGTATCTCTGACTCCAGCTGCTTTTTCACAGCTGTTAGATCGAACTCTTCACCTTCGTGTAACAAGGAGCGAAGTTTGCTAAGTAGCTTTTGCTCCATTGCTCCCTTTTTTTGTGACTGTGGAATCAACGAATAGGTTGTAAAAAAGACTATTTGCCGAAAATGCTCTCCTGATAACCCCAGCTGCTTTTCTAAGATCAGGCGATCCTTCTTTTTATCCATCGGGAAACGGTCTGTCCAATCCTGATTTTGCGTAAGATTAATTAGTTGCTCCACATCTTTGTCAATAAATAAGTTGCGATACAGGCGAAATCGCTCACCATGTAGAGAGTAAGTTATCTCTCCTCCATAACGATTCACTTCCCAAGGAATATACTGACTATACCAATCAGCTGCTCGTTTTGTCCGTAAGCCTTCTTTTTTTTCTCCATAGAGCAGTGCCATCATCCCTTGGAGCAGTGTCGATTTACCCCATTCATTGTTTGCGACAATCAGATTGATCCCTTCCGTAAACGAAAAAGATTGATCTACCCATTTACCAAAGCCATGAAACGTCACTTGTTCGATTTTCACTTCGTCACCTTCTTTCTCAGAAGAAGCTCCACTGTTTGAAACATCGCTCGCCGCAAATAGGGTTGTGATTCTTCATCTACTTCAGCAATCTTTTTCTCCATTCGTTTAATAAACGTACCAACCAGTCCTGCCTGTCTGCGGTAATAGGGAAGATCCAGCTCCGGTGTCGTTTCATCTTCAAAGTAAACATGACGAAAACCTTCTTTCTTCAGCTGCTCATTCAACCATGGAAAAAGATGGTCTTCGCATCCGAGTTCTTCATGTTTTTGTCCAGTGAACCGACAAGTTACATAGCTTCGTTCTTTCGCTAAAGATTGGCAACTGCTTTTTACCTCTTGCAAGACTTCTTCCTTCCGTTTGCAGCCGGTGATCTCGATCTCCATCCGTTCATAGCGGCTCGTTTGAATCGGAATTTCCGACCATTTTACACCCTCATCGTCGATGCATCCCCAAGTTACAGTCCGAACACCCAGTTCTTTCCAATTCAACGCTTCAGGAGAACCCGCATAGCGGATCACTGTATTCTTGGAATTGGCCAAGGAATAGGTAGCTGCCTTATGGATATGCCCCAAAGCGACATAATCCAACTGCAATGGGTTTAGCTCATCCCGATAAATGGGAAAATAGGGAGATTTCTCATGATGGGTTAAATACGTTCCATGAGCAATCAGTATTCTTCTCGACATTTGGTTAGATATGGAGGGCAAAGATGGCTCCGGTTCGACAAAATCACGGAATCCCTTTCCATAGATCGTCAGATCCAGCTCAGAGAAGTCATGTTGTTCCCACTCACTTTGAAAAATATAAACATGATCCGGCCACTTATAAATTTGGTAATAGGAATCACTTCGATAAGGATCATGATTTCCTGGAGCAATCCAAACCTTTGTATTCGGTATTCTGGCAAATTGCTCAGACACGAAGGACAAAGTAGAATGCGTAACAAAGCCATGTTCTAAAAAGTCACCAGCAATGATCAAAAAAGTAACGTCCTTCTCTTTTGCCAACGAAATGATTTTTTGAAACGTTACCCGATACTCCTCTTGACGTTGCCACAAAACTTCCTTTGATCCCCTCCAACCTTGAACGGGCATATCGAGATGTAAGTCAGCTGTATGAATCCAAGTGATTGGCTGCATCTGCATATCCTCCCCATTTCTTCCAACCGATCCAATCAATCAACATAATTAGTCATATTATTTCCATAGTTAGATGGGGAATCCTGCCTTTGATTCATCCTAGAAAAAAGAGTTGGGAAACATCATCCCAACTCTAAAAAACGGTTTCCCCGTCTAAAGGAAATAAAACCAGACATCATATGTAGATCCATTTGAGGAGCATCAGAAAATAAAACTTCTTTAACAATAGGATCAAAGTTTAGCAATTTATTCGCTTTGATATGGGAATATCGGGTCCTTATTTCAAATAATGGGATAAAAATATATCGCTTGAGGCTTCCTTTTTCATTTAGTATCCATAAGGATCAATTCTAAAAATTAAGTTGTTCGTGTCCATTATCAAAGGGTTGATTCCCTTCCTAGTCAATTTTAATAATTTTAAAATGGATATTTCCTTCTGGGGTAGGTACAGGAACGATCTCTCCAACCTTTTTTCCAATCAATTCTGCTCCAATCGGCGATTCATTGGAGATTTTTCCGGACATCGGATCCGATTCAGCACTTCCGACAATCGTATATGTTTCTGCCTCACCAAAAGGATGTCCATCGGGATCTACTTCTTGAATCGTTACCTTCGCCCCTAAATTGACAGTCTCTTTATCCATAGGATCATGAGCGATGATTTTCGCATTACGAATCATGTTCTCTAAAGCTAGAATCCGTGATTCAATAAAAGCCTGTTCCTCTTTTGCAGCATCATATTCAGAATTTTCACTCAGGTCTCCCTGTGCGATTGCTTCTTTGAGACGTTCTGCTACCTCATGCCTCTTTGTCGTTTTAAACAATTCCAACTCTTGCTTTAATTTTTCAAGCCCCTCTTCGGTCAAGAAAACTTCTTTTTTATTAGGTGTCATTATAAACTCCTCCCGTATTTTCAACAAACAATCCTGTTTATCTGTAAAATAAAGAGGACGCCCGCCGCTAACAACTTCCCCGTCCCATGCATATGTTTAATATGCTTATATTATTACTAAAATTTTTTAAAAAATGGCTGCCTTCGACACACGAGAATTGGCAACTATTTTTTTCCCTTTTTACATAAAAAACAAACCATTTTGCACTACTTTTATACTATATTTTAGCTGATCTCCTCATCCATTTCATGACTGCAACATATATTAACATATTGCTTTCACGGTTCCAAGGATCTTTTAAAAATTTTTCCATCTCATCTCCAAACTTCAGGATTTACCAAGTTAGGTGGTCTCTCTCCACGCACATATGCTAACAAGTTTTCGATCACTTTGTTCCCCATCGCGATGCGAACCTCTTTGGTTGCGCTACCTAAATGGGGGGCTAATACGACATTCTCCATCTGCATAAATGCTTCGGGTACATGGGGCTCCTGTTCATACACATCCAGTCCCGCTCCAGCAATTTGCCTCGCCTGTAAAGCGGCGAGCAACGCTTGCTCATCCACGATCGCTCCTCGCGAAGTATTGATTAAAAAAGCGGTCGGCTTCATTTGCCGAAGCTCATGATAACCAATAAAGTGATGCGTTTTTGCAGAATATGGCATATGTAAACTGATAAAGTCTGCTTCTCTCAGCAGTTTTTCCAACGGAACATACGTAGCTTGCCATCGTTTCTCCAGCTCCTGAGGAAGACGCGTGCGTGAGAAATAGAATATGCGCATTGAAAAACCAGCCGCTCGTTTTGCGACTGCTCGCCCAATTCTACCCATACCAATAATTCCCAATGTTTTGCCTGTTACATCTGCTCCTAACATAAAGGTAGGCGTCCAACTCTGCCACCTTTTCCCGCGTACAAAACGATCTCCTTCACACAATCGTCTTGAAACGGCTAGAAGCAATGCCCATGTCAGATCCGCTGTTGCATCCGTCAGCACATCGGGTGTATTGGTTACCAAAATTCCTTTTTGGGTAGCTACTTGAAGGTCGATATTATCAAAGCCGACCCCAAAATTACAGATGATCCGCAGCTGAGGAGCAGAGTGAATCAAACTGGCATCAATCTTCTCAGTAACTGTTGAGATCAACAGCTCTTTTCCTTGTAAATGGGTTTGGATTACCTCCTTTGTCGGTGAGTTATCTCCCCCAATCACTTCCAAATGAAAATGATTAGCCAACTTTTTCATGCATTCCTCAGCAATTCGTCGTGTTAAGACAACCTGTCTTTTCACCTTCTTCCCCCTAATCCGATTTGAATTCCTCAGTTTTAAAAAGGTCCATTAAGATATTCTATTGATTCTAATTATAACCCTGCTTTTCAAGGAAATTTGTCGCAAATGGATTGAGCAATATTGAGTTATTATAGCGATCCCATGTCTATCTGTCAAATCTTGATAACTCATCCTTATTTTCCCTTTTACGATAGCGATCCGATATGGCTAGAAGATGCTAAGAACGCGAATATTTGATATAATCCATCCAGAAAGTGTGAAAACATTGCCAACTGTATTTCGAATCCATATCATCCGACAAAAAGGCTCCTGATTGATCGTCCGGTTCAACAAGATCCATTATTTTCAATCAAAAGGAAGTGACAGCCTTGTCTTATCTTATTTCTCCTGCCTCTTTACTGACTGCCTTGGATGATCCCCATCTGGTGGTCATCGACTGCCGTTTCCGCTTAGGGGACCCAACAGCAGGTTATAAAGCTTATCAAGAAAGCCATCTTCCAGGTGCTTTTTATTTGGATTTAGAAAAAGATCTCTCTTCACCCGTCGGCAAGCACGGGGGAAGGCATCCGCTTCCCGATCTTGATCGGTTAGTTGCCAAGCTGGGACAGATCGGAGTTGATTCACAAGCACGTGTTGTCGTCTACGATGATTTATTTGGTATGATGGCCAGTCGACTAAGCTGGTTATTACACTATTTGGGACATACAAACGTCCAACTATTGGATGGTGGTTGGCAAAAATGGATCAAATTGGGTTATCCTACAACAGATGAGATACCTTCCCTTCGTCCAACCACTTTTCGTCCAAACATCCAGCCGCATCTCCTCGCGGATCGTAACGAAGTAAAAGAAAAACTGAAAAGTGAGCAGACGATTGTCATCGATTCCCGCGAAGCGATTCGCTACCGCGGAGAAAAAGAACCGATTGATCCCATCGCGGGACATATTCCCGGTGCTCTTAACTACTTCTGGCAAGGAGTAGTTAAGGATTCAGGAGAATGGAAAAGCCCTGAAGAATTGGCTGAGCATTTTGCTGATCTCCCCAAAGACAAAGAGCTGATTGTCTACTGTGGCTCGGGCGTCTCGGCCACTCCAAACTACTTTGCTCTCAAAGAAATTGGCTATCCACAAGTAAAACTATATGTAGGCAGTTGGAGTGATTGGATCTCTTACACCGATAGTCCCATTGCCAAAAAAACAGAAAGATAAAAGCGGCGATTCAAAGTGAACAATCGAAAGAAAGCGATCCTCGTATCTTTCCTCCTCGTCCCACTCATTTTTCTCCCCGCTTGTCAGGGAGGGTTATTTGAAACATTATTTGGTTCGGATCGCTATGAACAGCCTGAGCAAATGGAGGAAGTGATCAGGAAACAATTGGCAGAAGTTGATTTAAAAACCATTGAAAACAAAAAGTCGCTCTTGAGCGAAATGGACATCGATCAGATCCATGCATATCTTCGCCAGGGGAAAGTAACCTGTGTGGAGCTTACCGCCTACTACCTTCAACGAATCTTACAACTCAATAAAGAGATGAGAGCGCTGATTTCTGTCAATCCAGAAGCGATCAAAGAAGCCAAGCGATTGGACGAAGCGTTTGATGCCGAAGAGATGAGCAAGTTTCCTCTGTTTGGAATCCCGATTATCGTCAAAGATAATATTGAAACAAAAGATCCGATGCCGACTTCTTCAGGAACAGATGCGTTAAAAGATCATTATCCGAATGAAGATTCCAAAGTGATCGCCCACATCCGTTCTGCTGGAGCGATTATCTTAGCCAAAGCCAATCTCTCCGAATTATCCGGAGCCGCTTTTCTCGCTTCAGGACCTCCTGCAGGTTTTTCCAGCGTGGGCGGACAAACCCTCAATCCATATGGTCCAAAGCGTTTCAATGTATCGGGCTCGAGCTCAGGCTCTGCGGTTGGATTGGCACTCGATTTTGCACCCATTGCTCTGGGGACAGAAACATATGGTTCCATTATTGGACCAGCTAGTTCCAATTCGGTCGTTGGGATGAAGCCTACTTTGGGACTGATTAGCCAGCAAGGCATGATTCCCCTTTCTCACACCTACGATACGGTTGGTCCGATGGGCAAAACGGTAAAAGATACGGCTATTTTGCTCAGTGTGATGGCCGGTTACAAGCCTGATGATCCATCTACCTATCGTTATAACTACTTTTCAGAACTAAAAGCGAATGGTTTAAAAGGAAGCAAAATTGCCGCTTCCTCTTCCTTTCAACGAACGAAAATCGGGCAGCAAATTATCCAAACATTACGTGCGCAGGGAGCGACTGTCGACCTGATCGACTACAGCTTGCCCAAAAATCAGCTCAAATCGATCTTTAAAGAGGTCGTCGCTTATGAGTTTAAAGTGGATTTAAACAACTATTTACAAAAACACTCTTCCTTTTTTGGCATTCGTTCATTCAACGACCTGATCCGTTACAACGAAGCAGATTCCAAGGAGCGGATTCCCTATGGGCAAGAAGCGCTTTTGCTCGCTCAGCGAACGGAACTGACTCCAACAGAACATCAGCAAAAAATCGCTTATCTAAAAAAAGTGGTCGATGAACGGATCACCATTCCTTTCTTTATTGAAAAAAACTATGATGCCATTTTAACTTTTAATGCGCGATCCACCTTAACCGAATACGGACACTTTCCAAATGATATTTCGGCATATGCCAAACTACCGACCATTTGTATCCCTGCTGGATATATCAATGGAGCACCTGTTTCCGTTACATTCGTCGGTCCTACCTATTCAGATAAGAAATTGCTTCAATTGGCTTATGCTTTGGAGCAAAACGCTCCCAAACGCCAACCGCCCGAAATGAACACAAGTAGATAGAGAAAGACGAAGGTTCCTTTTCCCAAACATTTCTTAACCGAGAGGAAAAGGAACCGCTTCAAAAATAAAAGGCCAATACGGGGAGCCTACTTAAAAAAATAGCGAATCCACTTTAAGCTATTTTTCGAAGATGGATAGCGAAAAGGAATATCAAAACGAGTGGTTTGTTGTAATATGCTTTTTTCATAACTGAAGCATTCAAAACTATATTTTCCACGGTATCTTCCCATCCCGCTTGTTCCCACCCCACCAAATGGCAATCGCGGAGAAGAAACATGCAAGATCGTATCATTCATACACCCACCGCCAAATGGGATGCTTTCTACTACTTTTACTTGCTTCTCTTCGGACTCCGAGAAATAATAGACCGCTAATGGTTTTGGCAAATACCGAATCTTCTCAATCGCCTCATCTAATTCCGAAAAAGCGATTACCGGGAGAATTGGACCGAATATCTCTTCCTGCATTACCGGATCTTCCCAGCTGATCTCATCCAATATCGTCGGGGAGATCAACAGCTGTTCCCGATCCACCTTACCGCCTAACACAATTTTTCCATTGGTCAAAAAGCGAACCAAATGATCAAATTGTTCTCGATTGGCTACCCGTTGATAATTGGAATGTTTCAATGGCTCTTCTCCATAAAAATGGCTTACTTCCTCTTTGATCTTTTGAAGGAGACTATTCTTAATTCTTTCATGAACGAGCAAATAATCCGGAGCGATACAGGTCTGTCCAGCATTCAATAATTTTCCCCACATAATTCGTCGGGCAGCCAATTCGAGATTGGCATCTTTGTCCACAATACAGGGATTTTTCCCACCTAATTCCAAAACAACGGGAACCAGCCGTTTCGCTGCTGATTCCATTACTTTTTTTCCTGTCTTTTCACCACCTGTAAAAAAGATAAAATCGACATCGGACTCCACCAAGGCTTCGCTGACCTTTTGGTCACCTTCCACCACCGCCACATACTCTTTTTCAAATACCCCTTCAATCATCTGCACCAATAATTTAGAAACCAAGGGTGTTTTTTCAGAAGGTTTTAAAATGACACAGTTCCCAGCAGCAATTGCACCGATTAAAGGGATAATCACCAGTTGAAACGGATAATTCCAAGGGGCGATAATCAACGATACGCCGTACGGTTCTCTTAAAAGAAAACTTTTGGCTCCCTTTAGGGGCAAAGCTGTCTTTACACGTTGAGGCTGAACCCAAGACTTTAAACGCTTTATAATATAATTGCATTCATTATAGACCATCCCGATCTCCGTCATATATGCGTCTTTCTCTGTCTTTCCCAAATCTTTTTTCAGTGCATTGATAATATCTGGTTCATAACGTTTCACCGCATCTTTCAGCTTTCTTAAACTATCTAGTCGAAATGAAAGATCTTTTGTTTTTCCGGTATAAAAAAATGCTCTTTGCCGCTCAACCAGCTGATCCATTGACTCCACCTAGCCAAATCCCCCTTGTTCCCGATTTTTATTTTTTATTTTAACATTTCCGTTTTTTTATAAACAGATAAACCGAAAGAAGCGACCCGATGACGGTCGCTTCTTTTATGTTACCCTCATTTGAGGGATTCGACGAAGGGCAAACCATGTATAAATTTGTACAAAACCAAGAGCAAATAAAAACCAGCGCAATTCGAAAGGATCCGGAAACAACCACAGCCAACCGAGCAAAAGGATAAGTCCCATGACACGTCCCAAATTTAGAGCCACTTCTCGTAAAACCACGTACTCCACTCGGTTGATCACGGCCTGCTGATTTTCCCCGATTAAATCAAAAACCATGGCTGTAAGAGGGGCGAAATAAAAAGGAAAAAAAAAGGATACCCCTACTCCATAAAGAAAAATGGTCGTTTGATCCGGAAAAAGAGCGAACGGAATAAACCAAATTCCCATCATAACAGCCCCGATTAACATCATCCGGATCCGGTTGGACGGCTTGACCCACTTATTTAACAGAGCATAAGCGATCATTAAAACAAGATAGGTTACTGTGAAATATGAGCCGAGGGTCAGTTCGCTTTTGGTAATCATATAGACGACTAAACCGATCAAAAAATGAAAAACTCCTTCTCTTAGTCCATGACCGATCATCGCTTTACTCACATCAGTCCAAGCATTTTCACGCTGCAATACTTGTCTGACAACCTTCCGAAAACCAAATTCCCCCCTTGCTTCTCGATACTTAAGGAAGAAACTAACGGCTACAGCAGCCACGAAAATCCCTAGGGAGAGAGAAAAAATGAGTTGGTAACCGGTCAGTTTATCTACCCGAGTAATAATCAAGCCGGAAACAAAGGGAGCAACAATTCCGGCCAAAGAGCTAAACAATCCATTTAATCCGTTGTAGCGATCACGATTATGTCGTTCCGTAATCTCAAAATACAATAGATAATAACCCAACCAAAAAAATCCCATGCCGATCCCTAATAATGCACCGAGCCAAAGGACATGCATCGGAGCCTTCTCGCCAAGAAATAACACACTAAAGTAGAAAATCGCTTGAATGCTCACACCCAAGCGAATCGAAACCACTCGATCTACTCGCTTAACCATCCAGCCAGCAAAAATACTGCTGAGCCCCACGCATACATATTGTGCCAAATGGAACCAACCAATTAAAAAAATATCTCGCTTTATCTTCCATAAATAGACATTGACAAACATCCCCGACAAGACCGTCGCAATCGCATAGAGTCCACTCAATATCAAAAGCAATCGTGATTCACGATCTAACTTCCCATACTGCGGGTGAATACTTTTTGTCATTGATCTCACCAGTATTAGCATAACCAATGAACCAAAACTCTTACCTATTTCGCAAGCTACGAAAATGTAAAACGATTGCTCCAATCAACAATCCGGTTATCATTGCCAATAAATAAGGAATCGCTAACGACCAGTTTAAAATCAAGTTAATCACCGTTAAGGCGACAAAACCCATTCCCAATTGAAAAGAGAGCGATCTTCGTAAAAACAAATAAAGATATACCCCCATAAAACCATAAATGGCACCGCTTGCTCCAAAATAAATTCCTGGGATCTCCAACAGATAAATGGAAACATAAAAGATCACGCCAGCACTTAAATATAAGACTAAAAAAGAAATTCGCCCCATTAACCATTCCAATTGCGGTCCAAAAATATACAGAAAAAAACCGGTTACCATAAATTCCAAAAAACCGACATGGATAAAAATAGAGATAAAGAGTCTCCACCAGTCGCCCTCATCTACGCGCCATCCTTCGAGGGCTCCAAACCGAACCCACATTTCTGGGCTACTTGAATTTCCGGTAAATAAAAGCATAAAAAAGACGACTGTTTGTACAAAAAGCAAACTGGTAACCACTGGAAAGGCGAGAGGGAAATTTTTTAATGGGATATGTGTATGTCCAAACAAGTTTATCCATCCTTTCGTTTGATTCGAGCCAGTGGTTGTCCCATTTGGACAGGTGTTCCAGGCTTTAGCTCCGTCACCCATTCAGCAAAATCGGGTTCCAATAATAGAATAATCGTCGATCCAAATTCAAACCTTCCCACTTCTTCTCCTTTTCTAAGTGTATGAGGAGCTGAATATACTTTATGTTCCAGAGAGGGAGCTCCCCGACGATTGGTAACCACATCTGAATCATATGTAACTTTAATACTGCCAACATTGGTCGCCCCTACTTTAACCAAAGCTACGGCGGCTAACCCCGTTTCAATATATGTAACCAAGCGTTCATTGACAACAAACAATCCTGGGATCCACTTTACTCCCCATTCATTAACTGGATACAGCTGCCCTGGGATATAAGTACTTTCCGTTATCTTACCAGTTAACGGCATATGAATCCGATGATAATCTCTAGGACTCAGGTAGATTGTCACAAAAGAGCCATTGATAAACCGCTTAGTATATTTCTGCTGTTTACCTAGCAAATCTTCCAATGAGTAGGTAATCCCTTTGGCTTGAAAGAGTGCTCCCTGCTGAATTTGCCCGATCTGCGATACCCTTCCGTCCACTGGACTTATCATCAGATCTGGTTCCATCGCAATCGGCCTAGCTTCAGGTCGATATTCACGTACAAAAAAATCGAGCAGATTTTCAAATTGATCAAGCGGTTTTTTAATCGGAGCGACATCAATTTGAAAATGCTTAATATACCAAGGAATGAGACGTTTAGTAAATGATTTTTGAGCAATTTTCCCCACCCAAGCCGAGATCATTTTCTTGGGTAAGCTACGCCAAAACCATCGAAGATAACTTGATTTCATAAATACAAATAACCTCCAATTAGGAAAAATATGGTTCAATTTTTTTTATTGCAGGCGGGCATTCTATTATCAGGAGGTGATACCACATGGACTTAAATCAACAAAACCAACAAGCGAGAAGAGCTGCAAACACAAATGCGAACGAAGTGCGGGCACGTAATCAACGCTCTGCACAAAGTCCGGGCGGATATCAAAGCTATCAAAACGAATTTGCTGCAGAACCAGCAGCACAACAACAACAGCAACAACAAGCGGCACGTAACCCACAAGCAGCTAATCCACAAGCGGCTAACCCATTAAATGCTAACCAAGAATTTGCCTCTGAAACCAATGCACAAAACGTTCGCGCACAAAACCAACAATCCATGGCAAGAAAGAATCAGAACCAACGATAATTTCGTATCACTTCCCCCGCTCCGTTTGCCGGGAAGGAAGCTCCCACTATCATTTAGTGGGAGCCTTATTATTTTTTACCAGTCATTCCAGCAGATATAATCATCTTCAAGGCATCATCCACTGAGAGGTCCACTTCTTCGATTCGCTCTCTTTCCACCCAATGCAAGTCGCCGGATATTTGCATGCTATGAGGAAAATAAACACCCACATAATTTTTCCCATTTTTAGTAATCAGCGGCTTGTCCACAGTAAGAAAACCCAAGCGACTCGTTTCACCTACTTTCACCAAAACCACTTGATCAAATGACTTTTTTTCACCGATAAATGACTGTAAAATCTCTTGAACGATATTATATAAATCTTTTACCATCGGTACCTTTTGAATGATCGCCTCGATCATGGCAAAGATCTTTTTAGTAATCCAGAATCGTCCCAAAATCCCGATCAGTAAAATAACAGCAAGAACAACGAGAATTCCTGCTCCAGGGAAATCTATTCCAACCTTCAATAGCCATTTCAGCCCCAAATTATTCAGCCATCCATATACCCACTGTACCAAATAGATGGTTATTGCAATCGGTAGAATAATGAGCAATCCGTTAAAAAAATAAATCGTGATCCGTCCGAGTATCCCCTTTTTTTTCATTCCTTTCACCTTCTTTTCAGTTTACCATAATCTTTTTATTCGCATAGTCCCTTACCTATTCTGATTTTCTAGAAAGTTACTTGATCTTTTCTATAGACAAACTGATCACTTTTTTCATAAACAGGCAAATATATCTTTCGCTCTCTCATCATCTGACATATTTTGTTCTAACGACAGGTTATATAGGAGGGAGTAGAAATGGATCTCCACTGGATTGCGCAAAAACAATCTTATATGGATCAACATCTCTTCTATTGTTTAACGAAATATTTTAAGCGGTTACGCTATCTTCCCCAATCGCTTCTGCAAAAAATGCTAAAGATCATCAAAATTCCGATTCTCATTCAATGGCAACCTCAAAAGGCAAATCATTTTACACAACGCCAAAATCCCCTGACCGACTTAGGTTATAAAGTAAAAAATTATTGTGAAAGCATTCATACTTTTTCTTTGGAATTAACAATTTCTTCTCTAAGTAAATTATTCACGTTAAATGAGATCAAGAAAATCTATCTTGATCGCAAAGTAAAAGCCCATTTAGATATTTCTACTCCTACCACAAGAGCCCAGCAAATTTGGTCACATGGAAACGAAGGAGAAGGCGTAACGATCGCCATTATTGATACCGGAATTGCTCCCCATCCTGATCTCGATTCACGAATTATCGCTTTTCATGATGTGATTCACCAAAAAACACAGCCCTATGACGACAATGGTCATGGTACACACTGTGCCGGATGTGCGGCAGGCAATGGCAGCCAATCCAATGGCAAATATAAAGGTGCCGCTCCAAAGTCCTCCTTGGTTGGAGTAAAAGTGCTCAATCAATTTGGGGAGGGTCGAATTTCCGATCTCATCGCAGGAGTCGACTGGTGTATCCAGCAACGTGAGAAATACAATATCCGTATCCTTTCGCTTTCTTTAGGGAGCGAAACCCATTCATCTGCGCTAGATGACCCGCTCTGCCAAGTCGTTGAAAAGGCCTGGAAGCAGGGATTGGTTGTGGTTGTTGCCGCTGGAAACAAGGGTCCCAAAGAGCAAACCATTACTACTCCAGGGATTTCTCCTCAAATCATCACCGTTGGAGCTAGCAACACAAAGCGAACCGCCAAACGTGAAGATGACGAAATCGCCACCTTTTCAAGTCGCGGTCCTACACCTGATGGATGGATGAAGCCCGATTTAGTCGCTCCAGGTAGTGAAATTATTTCTCTTCGCAGCAAAGGATCTTTCCTCGATCTATTCATGTTTTACAACCGAGTGGGCACCGATTATTTTTCGTTATCAGGAACATCCATGGCGACACCCATCGTCGCTGGAATCATTGCTCTATTGCTCGCTGAAAAGCCCGAGCTCACTCCCGATGAGGTAAAAGAACTTCTCCTAAACCATACGTATCCCCTTGACCAACCCGAGCATGTTGTGGGAAAAGGACTCGTCGATGCCTTTAAGTCCCATCAAGCTTTATCTTAAAAGCATTTTGACTGCTCGATAAGCATTGACAATCTTAGGATGGTTACCAGCATTTTTATCAGCTGACTGGGTTAAAAGATAGCGAACTTGTTCCGGATTGAGATGTCTTTTTAAATATAGTAATAAGGAAACGGTCCCTGATACATGAGGAACAGCCATCGATGTTCCGCTCATCTCACGGATCGAATTATTTAGCCAAGCGGACGGAATTTTCTCACCTGGAGCGGCAATATCAATTCCTTTTCCCCGATTGCTAAAAACGGATACCTGATCATGAAATCCGACCGATGTCACAGCGATGGTTTCAGGATAACGAGCTGGGAAGTCAATCGAAGAAAGCCCCCGATTGCCCGAGGCAGCTACCATGACAATCCCTTTTTGATGCGCGGTCTGGATCGCTACCCGAAGTACTTCACTCATCTTATCCATCCCAAAACTCATATTGATCACTTGCATTTTGTTTTCAATGCACCAATTGATCGCATTTAAGAGATCGGAAAGATTCGCGCTCCCTTTACGATTAAACGCTTTTACAGCATAGATTTCCGTTTTGGGGGCGACACCCATCAGTCCTAATTGCGAGGCACTTCCTGCGATAATCCCAGCTACATGCGTTCCATGACCGTTATAATCATTGGGCGGAAACTGAGGTGAAAGGATATTGACTCCTCCACGATAATTTTCCTTAATCGCCGGATGTTCACTATAAATACCTGTATCAATGACCGCTACTCGTATCCCTTTGCCTTGGCTGATCCTCCAAGCACGCTCAGCCTGAATCCGTTTGATTCCCCATGGCAATAGGGTTTTTGCTGTCTGAATGTGACCAACATAGGGCTCCATGATGGTGATCCGAATATCTGGCTCCATGTATTGCACATCCGGGTGAGCGGAAAAACCATTCATTGATAAATCTTCCCCCACGACCATGCCTAGCTGAGATAAATATTTTAACGGTCGAATCCCAAAATGCCATAATTCTTTTAAACAGCGCTTATATTGAATTCCCTCTTTCAAATATATTATTCGTCGAACAGGGCTTATATTTAAAGTTGTTGAGAGCGTCCATAACTTTCTCACCTATTTCCCTCCCGTTCCAGTAGATTTCATTTTTTATTTCGGCTAAACGATCCATGGATCGGCATATTCCATTTCTTTGACACCTGCTTAATTCCTGAGGGTGAATTGACTTGTTTCATTAGCTCACTCATCCACTGGTCTGAAACAGGAGCATCTATCAACTCACGAATATATTGAAAAAAGCCATTGCAACCATCCATACGAAAAGCTTTTTTCGCATCCACCAAAACCTGTTGCAATTTCTCTTCGTTCATCACCGTTTCCCCTACGATCTGATTAATGAGATCGACAAACTCTTTCTTCGCAGGTTTTGTCATCGGTCGCCCCCCCTTTGCTTCTTTATCCTTACTTGTATGAACTTTATGGGGGAAAGCACACGTTATTTACCTATTAAAAACAAAAAAGGCAGAAGCCTGATCAGCTTCTGCCTCTTTTATTTCTAATGGTTATGGTTCTTGCATTTTCCTTTTCGCTCATGCGCCGCACAGCCTGTGAGATTAAAATCGACATCGCGTCCAACATTCGAGACCTGTTCCCAGAAAGTAACAACGCATTCGAGCGGATTGGATACTCGGTGTTCATCCGCAAAGAAATAAGTAATTTCTCCATTCTTTTCTTCATCCCAGAAGGTTACATAAATCACCCGATTTTGTACCCTTCCTTTTTTTTCATCGATGACATCAAAAATAGCTTCATGACTAATTTCCAGATCAGCAAAGGAACGTTCGATGTGATCATTGATCCCATCTTCCATTTGCTGATAAGAAACAGAAAATAAATCTGCTGACTCATCGATTTCGATCTTTTGCAGACGACCAAATACATACAGTGCCTCGTTGGTCACATCAATCGATCCAAATAAAAGAGACTCGGTTGATTCCTTAAAACTCTGAATAATTCTATTCAAATCCGGTGCAAACATCTCTTTGGTCGATTGATGAAAGTTTACATTGCTCCCATGTGAAAATACCCGCATCATCCCTGCTCCTTCATCAGCTCTACAATCGAATTCATTATAACGAAGAGGCGAAAACGATTCAAGGGAGAGAGATGGACAAGCAGATAAACTTATTCTTTCATGTTTTCTATTCTTTTCTGGACTTTCTTCTCTTTTCTAATTGACGTAATTCAACACGCCGAATCTTACCACTGGTCGTTTTCGGTAAAGAATCGACAAATTCGATTTCACGGGGATATTTATAAGGAGCTGTTACCTTTTTCACATGGTCTTGCAATTCTTTGACCAATTCTTCCGATGGAGAAACAGACTCTTTTAAGATGACAAAAGCTTTGACAATCGCTCCCCTAACCGGATCAGGACTTGCTACAACAGCACTTTCTTTTACACTGGGATGTTTGACGAGCGCATCTTCTACTTCAAAAGGACCAATGGTATATCCTGAACTGATAATAATATCATCTGACCGACCTTCAAACCAAAAATATCCATCTTCATCCTTTTTCGCTAGGTCTCCAGTGATATAATAATCTCCGTTAAATGCCGCATCTGTCCTTTCCGGATCACGATAATATCCTTTAAACAGCGCTGGAGACTGGCGATGAACAGCAATATGACCTACTTTCCCGACAGGAACCTCGTTTCCCTCATCATCGATTAAAGAGACTTTATTTTGCGGAATGGGTTTGCCCATCGAACCAGCACGCACTTCCATTCCTTTTAATGTCCCGACAAGTAAAGTATTTTCTGTCTGTCCATAACCGTCCCGCACTTCAATGGAGAAATACTTTTTAAATGTATCCAACACTTCTCTATTTAATGGTTCCCCCGCACTAACTGCATTTCGCAAATAACTAAGATCAAACCGTTCAAGATCATCCGTTTTGGCCATCATCCGATATTCCGTCGGCGTACAACACAATACATTGATTTTTTCATCTTGCAATAAGGTCAAATACGTTTCCGGATCAAAGCCACCTAAATAAACAAAAGCGGTAGCTCCTGCTCCCAATGTAGAAATAAAGGGAGACCAAATCCACTTCGCCCATCCAGGACCTGCTGTCGCCCAAACGACATCCTCTTCTTCAATTCCCAACCAATCCTTGGTCGTTGCTGCTTGGTGCGCAATGCCCCAACTATGGTGATGGATCACCCCTTTTGGTCCACCAGTTGTTCCGGAAGTATAGGAAATGAAAGCGATATCATCAAGCTTCGTTTGCGGCAACAGGGTCTTCTCATCCCCCCTTACTTCTCCTAGTGGCTCCCAATTCTCTTGCCGTTCTCCTTGTACAAAACAGTTGGAAACGATATTTAAATCGCTGATTGCTTCATCCACTCGTTCTACGAGATCTTCATGAGCAATCACCGCTTTTATTTCCGCATGTTCAATCCGATAGCGAATATCGTTTGGACGTAGCATTTCAGAGCCTGGAATGATCGACAAACCTGCTTTTAAACAAGCTAAGTAAGAAATATAAGCTTCGGGAATACGAGGAAGCAAGATCATGATGCGATCGCCTAACTTCAATCCTCTTTCGACGAGCCCCCTAGCCATGCAATCGGACTTTTCTTTCAAATCGGCATAAGTCAATTCTCGCCGTTCCCCTTTGGCGCTCCGCCAACGAATCGCAATTTTATCTTTCGATGCATGTCGATCTACATCTTGAGCCATATTATAAAAGCTCATTTTCTTTCCGTTACGAAAAACAGATCAAAACTCGCTAAGAGCCTCTGCCTTCTTCCTGATTCATCGTGTTCTACCTCTCCACTTATTGCTATCGTTTGATCAAACACTCCACAGTCGTAAGTTCCCGTGTCACTCACGGTACAGATCGATATGATCCTGTCCTTTTTACCTAGAAACGCCTCTGCTTCACCTGTTGATTCCATCATTTATGTAATGAAAGGAAATTACTTCTAGATATAGACAGACTCGTTTTTCGTGAACGGATTCCCTCCTTTCTAATACTCTCCTCCCTTTTATAAAACAAAACGTCCCATATATATAATTCCCTACGCGCTTTTTATTTCCCTTTAAAAAGTATAATATATCTTAAATTAATATTAGTATAATTTTCCTATAAAAAATATCATAAATACAAAGAGGCTAACTCAATGAGTCAGCCCCTCTTTCATACCAATCTTATCTTAAAACGGTTGGTTACTCAGTTGTTGCTGAGCTAACGATACCAGACGCTTCGTAATTTCTCCTCCGACTGAACCGTTAGCGCGAGAAGTTGTATCTGGACCAAGTTGTACACCAAACTCTTGAGCAATCTCATATTTTAATTGATCAAGTGCTTGTGCCGCTCCTGGAACCAACAGCTGGTTCGAGTTACGGCTACGGTTTTCTTGATTTGCTTGTGGTTGCAAAGGCATGACTATTTCACCTCCTTTTCGTTTCCGTGTTCTTATCATGTGTTTTTTTAAGACTAACATGCGTGTGAAATATTGGTTGTTTTTTTATCGCGATCTTTCTTACATAAGACAATACGGGTCAACATACAATTAAGAAGAATCGAATTCACAAATAAAATCAGTCTATTGCTTCTCGCTCGCAGCTTTGTCCTCACGAAAGGAGTTGATTGATTTGGCTTTTGAAACCGCCCCGAAGTGTCCACCATTTCCCAACCAATGTGTGTGGTATCCCTATTACAGCCCCTTTGATCCTTGCCCACCGATGCGCAAAAAAACATATTCACTTCAACCCAGTTTATTTTTAGGCTTTCAGCCACCGAATTTACCTCAATATCCGATCCATTCTGCCATTTACCACGGTACTCTTTGGCCGATCTTATTTAGTCCTTACATAGGAAGAGGAAAGAGAAAAGGTGAATGCTCATGAAACATGATCGACGAGTTGCCCAGGCAGAATGCTTACGCGAGTTACAGGAATTGGACTTCGTTTTGCTTGAACTAAATTTATATATGGATACACACCCCTATGACAAGCAAGCACTTGAACAGTTTAACTGTCTATCTAAGACACGTCGTAAATTGGTGCGGCGCTATGAAAAATGTTTTGGACCGCTTTACAATTTCGGTCTTAGTAAGAATCGGATCCCTGATGGTTGGAGTAAAGGTCCTTGGCCTTGGGAAATATAAGGAAAGGAGCGATCTCATTACGTGTGGATTTACGAAAAAAAGCTACAATACCCTGTTCGTGTAAGTCAATGCAACCCACGATTAGCAAAATATTTAATTGAGCAATACGGCGGGGCAGACGGAGAGCTAGCTGCTGCCCTTCGTTATCTGAATCAACGTTATACTCTCCCAGATAAGGTAAAAGGATTACTAACAGATATTGGTACGGAAGAGTTAGCTCATTTAGAAATGATTGCTACGATGGTTTATAAACTGACGAAAGACGCCACTCCGCAACAATTAGAAGAGGCGGGACTGGGTGCTCATTATGCAAACCATGATAAAGCACTCTTTTATCATAATGCTGCTGGCGTTCCTTGGACGGCTACATATATCCAAGCAAAAGGGGACCCGATTGCCGATCTATATGAAGATATCGCTGCCGAAGAAAAGGCAAGAGCTACCTATCAATGGCTGATCGATATGTCGGATGATCCGGATCTCAACGACTCACTGAAGTTTCTACGCGAAAGGGAAGTGGTACACTCTCAACGTTTCCGCGAAGCGGTGGAAATTTTAAAAGATTGTCAAGGGAAGAAAAAGTATTTTTAAAAAAAGCGCACCGATCAAAGTGCGCGCTTCTCTATTCTAAAGCGAAAAGAGCGTAACCAAATGGTTACGCTCTTTCCAATATATAGTTGATATTTTAACTAATCTTCGCTTTTAACTTTAATTCCCGATGTTTTTTTCTCAATAGTTTCATTTCTTCATATAGGTCATATTGCTGTAAAAACTCATGACGTTCCTTTGCTAGTAGATACTCTTCCTCTAAGTAGTGTAAACGTTCTTCTAGGGCACTTAATTGTTCTGCCATCTACTCAGCACCTCTATTCTAGTAAAATGGTGAAATGACGATGTGCGAACCAATTTTATCTGCTATTTTTTACCCTAATTTTACAAAGTTGAAACCGATAAAAAAAACTGTCATATAAAGATGAGCAAATTTGTTAAAAAGTCATCTGCCGCAAATATACGACATAAAAAAAGAGGATCAACCACATTAATGATTGACCAAAGTCGAAAATTTGATAAAATAATAAACCAAAGCAACTATTCTTTGGACTCATTTGCATCTTGACTATTAACTGAAAGGAGTTATCACATGTCGATTAATACTCACTATATGCCTTCCTTTCTAGAAGAATTCCGCTCTATGAAAATGGAGAATATGCTTCGTGACTTGAAAAAGTTGAGTCCAGACGAACTCATCCGTGTGAAACAAGAGATCGAACTACTTCTAAATAACAAATCGGAGTAGACGAAAATGACTCTACCAGTGGAAAAACTTCTCATTCAAACATATAAACATATCAATGAATCTAGACATCTCATCGAACAAGCAATTGACCAACTGGGAAGAAAACAACAGGAAGCTTGCGAGCAGCTTCCTGAAGATATCCAATATTTGGTCAATCTTGCTTTAGAGTTAACACCGGACCAACGTCAAACGTTGCGTCTCTTTTTGGAATCGGTCAAGCAACAGCAGAAGTAAATCTCACTTTCCATTCAGTTGGATTGAAAGTGGGATTTTTTTTATTTTGCAGTCGAATTTTGCTGTAATTCGGGTATATCTTTCTTCTGAAATAGCTTTCTTGCAAGAACAGAACCCCGAAAGAGCTTATACATTTTCGCAGCATTCACACTGCTGAGAAGTTCTGTACCAGCTTGAATCACGCCGTCCGAGCGAATACGGATATAGTCATAATGTTTGAGTAAACACAAAATATCCACCCATTGTTTTTCTTCCCCCAATGAACCTGGGAAGAGTTTCGTCAATTGTTCTAATGTCGTCCAGCAGGGTTGCTTGTTTTTTCTCAAGTCCGGATCAAGCAATGGATAAACCAATAGTCCCCATAAAATGACTAAGGCAGCTTGTGTATCAGAATCCCAATGTTGATGTGGTACATACCCTCTCTCCTCGTGTGGGGAAGCCGTCCGTGATGTCAACAAGGTGCTAATCTCTTTGACTGTTGCTTGGCTCACCATGCAAACCCCTTTCTTCCAAAAAATACTTTCACAATATCTGTATAGGCAAAAAGTATGTATTTCATACGTACAAACTAATAAATTACTATGAACTATAAGATAGAAATCACCGCTACTGACATCTTCGTCCATAAAAACTGATAAATGGAACCGAGGAAAGAATAGTCGAATTTTTTAAACCTAGGTATAGAAATGATTGCGCACTTTCTGTTATATTAATAAGTAACTCCATAGTTACATAAAGTAAGAGTTAATTTTTTTAGATTACATAGGTAATGGATGGCAATAAAAAGGGAATATGAATAAGAAATATAAAAAATAAGAGAGGTGAAAAACTGCTACTTATAGAAAAATAATCTAATATAAACTGTTATAGTTTTTACTTTATTTCACAATTCTATAGGAAGGGAAATTTTCTATGTTAAGTAGCAGTATAGAAATGGTGACCATTGATCCAAAAAAGGGTAGATATACAGATGAAGAAAATGAAATTATTATTAATTCGATTAATGAAGGCCTTCAACAAGGAAAGCGAGAACGAGAAATACTACGAGAGCTCTCCGAAAAATTAAACCGTGGTTATGCAGGAATCATGTCGCATGTACGGAAATTAAGGTCTGAATATCCCGACCGTTTTGTAAGTTCCGATGATTCAAGCTCAACAGGTCGTTTAAACAGCTGGGAACCCCATGAAGAAGAACTTGTCATCGAAGCAGTCAATACATATTCTGAGGAAGGGAAACCACTTTCTGCAACCATCGCTGAACTTGAAAAAAAATTAAATCGGACTCAAGGTGCTATTTATCAAAGAATATATACACTTAGGCGAAAATACCCAGAGAAATTTAAACATTTGCCTCCTCAACGCCCCCGTAGACGTAGAAAATTACCTGATTGGCAAGTAAATTTACCTGTTATACACGACTTGAACGATACATCAGCTTTTCCTAATCCCTCCCCAGAAGAGTTGTCCTCAACTGTGGAAAACCAACTAGCAACAGCAGCAAATCATATTCAATCTCCTCAGGCAAGTCTTCAAAACTGGTCCACCAGCGAAGAAGAAATGGTTTTTAAAGCTTTTGAAGAACGTTACGGCAAACTAAGCCCAGAAGGAAAACAAAAACTGACACAACTGATGAGACAATACGGCTGTACCCATGTTTCGATCACGTTGTTAACTCTGTCGGACGATAAGGATTTTGCTAATATTATTATCGACTTTTTAACAAAGCGTTTACAACATAGTAAGTTTATATAGCGAAAAAAGCACGAACCCCACAGGGCCGTGCTTTTTTAAAATTGTTCTTTCATCTGATCTTTTAAACGAACCGGAATGCTTGCATTGATAATCGTCGTTCGTTCGCGTGAATGAGGAATCACTTGGATCTGACCGACGACATCATAGCCAAAATCATCGCACAACTGAATCAATCTTCCACGAAATTCTTTTAGCTTTCGCTCATCGATATCCGATCTTTGATAACTAAGCACAAGGGCTAAACGGTCATCCGCTTTCATCGCAGTTGGTTTTTCCTTATCTTTTCCAAACATACCTAAAAAGGTCAACATGTTTCACCTCTTGAAAGTTTAGGCAATGTGAAACAAACGCTTAATTTTATGAATCAAAGTTGTTTCTTCTAGCTCCATAAAGGGCACATTTTCCCCTACTAAACGGCGAGCGATATTGGAAAACGCTTTCCCTGCCAATGATTTATTATCTAAAATAACCGGTTCTCCTGTGTTAGAAGAACGAATAATCCGCCGATCTTCAGGGACAATCCCCAATAAATTGATCGCTAAGTGATTTTGGACACGTTCTACACTTAACATATCCCCATCACGAACCATGCCGGGTTGAATTCGGTTTACTACCAAATCAATCTGTGTCAGACCGGCTGACTCGAGCAAACCAATCACTCGATCCGAATCGCGAACAGAAGGAATCTCAGGATTCACTACCAAGATTGCTCGATCTGCAGCGGCGATGGCATTGCGAAAACCGCCTTCAATTCCTGCCGGTGAATCAATCAAAATAAAATCAAATTCCTCTCGGAGCTCATCGACAACATGCTTCACTTGAGTAGGATTGACTTCTTCTTTATAACGAGTTTGTGCTGCAGGTAACAAAGCCAATTCTGGATATTCTTTATGGCGAACCAAGGATTGCCGAAGCTTGCAGACTCCTTCAATCACATCGACTAAGTCATAAACAATTCGATTTTCCAAGCCAAGCATAAGATCCAATTTCCTTAGTCCGATATCCGTATCGACTAAGCATACCTTATGTCCCAATTGGGCTAGCCCAAGACCTACTGAGGCCACAGTGGTAGACTTTCCTACCCCGCCTTTCCCGCTCGTTACAACGATCGCAACCGATCTATGGCTCATATCATCTACTCCTTTCTCCCCGATCTATGTAACACGGCGAGTAGAAAAAGAAAAAGTGACACTTGTGGATCACCAAATCGCTATAGATGATCCTACGAATAAAATAACCACTAAAAAAAGTTTAACATAGGAAATGGACCACAAGTGTGTTGATGAGGAGAAAGCTTTTCGGCAACACGCTTGTATCGACCATTTTTAACCTATTCGTATTCATATTGTAACAAAAAGAAAAGAGCAAAAACAGCTAACCTTTCCATTAAATCAGCCATTTGCTTAATAAAAACGAGCTTGACAATTTGAACAAGAGGAGGCTTCTTGTTTTACCTGATGTGCACAAAATGGACATAAGTATAACACGGTCACCGGTTTTTGTTCATTGATCACAGCAGTGGTCGTTAAAGGAGGCGGAGCTGTCGGCTCAAACTGGGATTTAGTCGGAGAAAAAACAGCAGAAGCCTGCGATTGCAGGTCTATTCGTTTTTCCAATTCGTTCATCTGCTGATTCCCTGTTTGAATCATCCGCAAAACTTGTTCAATCTCACCGGTTACTTCAATTCTTCCTTTTTCTTTCCATTCAGCAAAAACCAATTTCCCCAACCGTGTGTAAAGATTTTGAATTTGATCTTTTTCTCCATTTAGTATGTTCTTTAACTTAGATATATCAAATACCTGGTTTCCAACTTGCCCCATTCCCTTTTCAAGTACTTGCTTTAAATCCTGAAAAAAATTCATTTTACCCTTTCCCTTCAAATGAATTCACCTCACTTCTTCTTTTTTTGAAGTTAATTCATGTTATTTCCCCTCATGAAAAAGGAATCTCCTCAGTGGTTCATCTTTTTATTTCCCAATTCTTTTATATCATACTTAATCGGTTCTGCATGACTATTTATGATAAATTTGCTCTTCGCTTTTGTCAGCAATTCACTACTTACAAAAAGAAGCTGCCACCAACCTCTGTTGGGGCAGCTAGGATCATGATTTATATATCAGGACAAATTTGCTGTCTAAAGTCCATCGATAAACTGCGACGTTGTGATGGCTCTACTCGATTTACCCATGGCAATTGCTCAATGCGCTTGATCAATTGGTCGGCCATTTTCCCATCAATATACAGATAAACGTAATTTAATCTTTTAGAAATATAGTGCACATTTCCCAAACGTTCTAACGAACGAGCTGCTTTTAGATCCTTTACCCACACTGCTAAACCTAATCTTTCCGCAAATCTCATGTTCTCTACCGGCTACGAAGAGCGCTTGAACACTCTTTTCCTCATTCATCGTATTCTTTTTGGTCTAGTACTCCAGAGGCGTTATTTCCGACATCATCTGCCGTACACGATGTAGCCTTTCCTTTCGTTTAAATTTGTTTTGTCCCGACCAAATAAGACAAAACAACGAAATGAAGCCTTTTCATGAACCTGCGTTAAGATGGGGTGGAAGAAAATAGGCTTTGGCAGTAAAATGAAGTGATATTTCCATTAATTTTATGGTAACATGTGCAAGAAAGAAGATCAACTTTGAATCCAGAGATGAAACAAATTGATTGCTTCCACTTACTGAAACACTTCTTATTTTCCAAGTTGACTGTTTTGCTTCGTACATTTTTTTAGATGATACTCCGAATTACTCGGGATCTTAATCGACTCTGAGACAGAATGTGCGATCGCAGTGGAGATCTCATATAATAGCTGATCTAGTTTGGACTCCGCTTCGAGATAGGCAGCTATTAGCGGGTGTTCAGTCATCTTCCGCTGAAACTCTTCCGCTCGTTGTTTCGCTTGGTGATAATCCGGATGGAAAATACCAAATCGTTGTGCTTCTTCATATTCCATCTTGATCTTTTGAAAGTTTTGAATCAACTTCTGAACTTGTGCATCTTCTTGCATCGCTTTCTTCAAACGAAGATAGTTTTTGACTTCTTCGGATTCATTTATTTCATCTGCTAATTGATAAGCATCGATTAGTAACTCAGTCATATCAAGCGGCTTCACCATGCTTCCCCCTTCTAAGCTTATTTTAGCATAATTGAACCGATCGATAACATAATTTAGCCTATATCTTCCTATAATTGGTTGAAAGGATGAATGTGATGAAAATACTTTTAGTATGGAGTATCACCATTATTTTTCTTTTGGCTAGCTGTACTCCTGCTGCTGACTCCACAGAGAAAGCACTTTCTTACCAATCGATCCAAACAGATGAAGCTCCAGCAATCGTTCGCCAACAACTAGCGACGATTCTTCACACAGGGGGTTCCTTTTCTAAAGAGATCAACAACGAAATTTACGTTGCATTCGCTTTAGGCAAGCGAAATACCGGCGGATATCATATATCGATTACAAAAGCTGTGAAGAAAAATCGCCAATTAGACATCTTCGCTAAAGAAGTAAAACCGGACTCAACTGAGCTAGTCACCCAAGCGATCACTTATCCATCGACAATCATTGTTTTTCCCAAAGAAGATATCGAAAAAATAAAAATTCATTTTAACCAAAATGACTATTCCCATTTTTACAATAAAGAAGTAAAATGGACTCTAGTGAGTCCATAACCGAAAGCCTGTCCTTTACGTAAGTAGGGCAGGCTTTTTGTTGAGCTTTAAAAAATCCCTCCTAATCAGGTAGGAGGGAAGTAGCAAGGAAGGGAGGAAGCGATTCAGCTTCCTATAGTATGTATGCAAAAAAAGTACAAATTATCTCTCCTTTTCCTCCATTTCCTCTCGATAAGCTCTCACCCATGGAGACTGTGGAGACTCCGGCGAGTCCCACATGGGTTGCCATAACTCCCATCTATTTTCCCCTTCATCCACTGCTGTTTCAAAGCCATAGGATGCGTATGGATCATGAGAGGCATGGCTTTGGTATGGATGCCACGGAAAGGGATAATAAGGTGGCGCATATTGAACAGGAACAGGCATCGGATAAGGATAATAATTCATCATCGGATACGAAGGCGGTGGAGGCAGAGATCCTTGTATACAGCTGCCCGACGAATAATACGGATAATAAGCCATCTTCAACGATCCCCCTATTCATAAACAAATATCATATATCGAATATATGGAAAATATCTGGAATTATGCTAAACAAAGCATGTTAAAAAGCTCCGTATCCTCTACGGAGCAGAAATGGGATGCATCCGTGCCAAAGAAGCTAGCTGACTTGAATCAGACCATATCCCGTAGAAGCATCTTTTCCTTTCGGCGGAAGATCGATCGCTCTTTTCGCCATTAGTTTGACGAAACTATTTACAGAATATTGAGGATAAACTGCCTTGTATAATGCCATCACTCCGGAAACATGGGCGGTTGCCATCGATGTTCCACTTAAAACGGCATACTTTTTGTTCCGATACGTGCTTAAAATATCGACCCCTGGCGCTGCGATATCCACCATTTTCCCCGTAGCTGAAAAAGGTGCCCGTTTGTTTGCCTTATTGAGCGCAGATACAGCGATCGTGCTAGCAATGCGTGCTGGAATTTCGACATGATCCCCTTGTCCGGATGACGATCCCGAGTTGCCTGCTGCTGCAACCACAATAATGCCGCGGCGAACCGCCTCATTCACTACTTTTTCCAAAACAGGATGGATCTTTTTCCCGCCGCTGATACTGATATTGAGTACGTCCATTTTATTGGCAATTCCCCATTCGATCCCCTTGATCAGATCACTCAATGATCCAGTTCCAGAAGCGTTTAGCACTTTGATCGCGTAGAGAGAAACTTTCGGTGCAACTCCAACGACGCCTTGGTAAGGAATTGCTCCAATGGTTCCCGCAATATGGGTTCCATGTCCATTATCATCTTGTGGCGGTTTCGATGGTTGGATAATATTGATGCCACCTTTGATATTGGGGGCCAAATTGGGATGATTAAGATCGATTCCTGTATCGATCACCCCGACACGAATTCCTTTCCCGCTATGAATTCTTCCTTTTCCTAGAACTCTAGCGATATTCCATAATGATCCCTTTTTCTTTCTTATGATTTGTGTCGCTCGCATCGTCGAAGGAGAAAAGACTTTTTTTACATAATAAAATGGGAGGGAAAAAGTTTGCTCTTTGGCTATATACACTAGATCCGGATCGCTGATCAATTTCGGTATATATCCCTTGGGAACCATTGCCGTAACCATGGGTGTATAGCGGCTAACATAAAAGACTCTCCCACCAAAATTGCGTATTTTGGCAATCTTAGGCATCTTACAATACATAAATGTATACAAGCTTTCGCTTTTTGGACGCTTTATCATAAAAATCACCTCTTTATTCTAAAATATGAATAAAGAGGTGATGAAGTTTAGACGAGCGTAGTTAGCTATTTGTTGATTTTAAGTTTCATCTTTTTGAGACGAACGTTTTCTTTTCTCTCTACCTGCTCTTCGTACTGCATCTTTTAATAGAAACTCAATCTGCGCATTCACGCTACGAAATTCATCCGTTGCCCATCTTTCCAATATTTCGTATAGCTCCGGATCAATACGAAGAAGAAAACGTTTCTTTCCCTTTCTCATGTATAAAGACTACCTGTATTGATCACTGGATTTGCCCCGTTCTCAGACACGAGAGCAACCAATAAATTGTTTGCCATCGCCGCTTTCCGTTCTTCATCTAGATTAATAACCCCTTCCTTCTCTAGATTTTGAAGAACCTCAGACACCATTCCCATTGCTCCTTCAACGATCTTCTTCCGAGCAGCGACTACAGCCTGAGCTTGCTGGCGACGCAACATTGCTTGAGCAATTTCCGGAGCATAAGCCAAATGACTGATTCGCGCCTCCAAAATCTCTACACCAGCAATCGATAACAATTCGGCAAGCTCTGTTTGTAAAGCATTTGCAACATCATTGGGGTTTCCTTTTAATGATGGAAGCTCCCCATGACTATCATATGGATAACGAGTGGCAATCGACCGAATGGCTGTTTCACTCTGGATATCGACAAACTCCTCTACATTCTCGATTTCCAATACGGCCTTGGCCGAATCGACGACTCTCCAGACAACAACCGCCCCGATTTCAATCGGATTCCCATCAAAGTCATTCACTTTGAGCGTATCGCTATCAAAGTTGCGTACCCGACAAGAAATTTTCGTACCTAAGGTAAATGGATTCACCCAATGAAACCCATCCTCGACGACACTACCAACGTATTTTCCAAAAAACGTTAAGACTACTTTTTGTTTCGGTTGAACGATTTTAAAACCATTGGCGATTAATATGAATAAAATCACAAGGGTTACAAAGAGTACGATATTCTCTTCAATCCCTTGAAAACCGATATAGACGGCAAAAGCAGCATCCAGTATGAGAAGGAGCAACATGATAAAACCATTCATCTTCCAAGCGGGATTTTCTCTGATCTCACTCACTTAAAACCCTCCTCTTATTTCATTTTGTTATCTTTATGATATCATATGTATATAACAATTACAAGTTTCAGAAAATAATTCTTTTATTCAGATATAATATTCAATTTGTTTGCTGCTCTTATTCATATGGAACGGTTTTTTGATCCTCTCGTAACCAGATCCGGTTTTCGGCAAAAACGCCAAAAAACCGATTACCTATCTGATATAGAGTAACCGGTTTCATTCTATTTCAAATTCATCTATTGTATTTTTCACCATCACCGCAAACCACTTGTTATTAGCGTCTACTTTTGTCCAGTCCCCTTCGCGGAACTAATCAATAACGTAGCTGGGGTCTCAGAATGGACAGAGCGATTAATCCCAGGAGGCAAATAATAATAATCCCCGCGAGTTAATCTTTCGTCTCCAACAATCACTTCTCCTTCGACAACAAAAATTTCTTCCCCACCAACATGTTCATGCACAGGAAAAGCTGTCTGCTCATCGAGATGAACCAAAACGCTGTATTCATCAGAGCATTTTCTTAAATAGCTGATTTTGATTCCTAGTCCCATTGGAATATGATCTCTTTCACTATAGCGAATAACATAGGGTTTATTCATTTAAAAGAACCCCCTACTTTTTTGCCAACATTGTACTTTACAAATGGAAAGGTTTCAAGTACT
>JANWIG010000010.1 GCA_025449975.1 Thermoactinomycetaceae bacterium | reverse complement strand
TCCCTCGATGATAAGTCCCATGATTGACGAGATGCTGGACAATCTCTCTTATGGTAGATTGAAAGGACTGACCACGCGTATTCTGATAATCAATCACTTGCTTATCTTCCATCTGATCCATATAAGACTGGATCTCTTCATACCATTGGGTAAACTTCTTCTTCGCCTCAGCTACTGAATGAAAAACGATATTTTCCAGAGGAGCAGGCTCTCCTTTGATCCGTTTAAACCAAGTCTGACCTGCGCTATAGATATGGCCAAATGTTGCGGAAATCGATGGGAAGACCCCTGGGATCTCTTTGGTGAAGAGATCATCAGGGAGCGTTTCCAAATAGTCTAAAAAGGTTTGATTTGCCCAGTGCTCATAGGCCAATAACTCTTGTATTGTCATAAATATCATTCCCTTTGGATCATTTATCTTTCTCAACATTAAATGTTATTTGATTTATTTTTCCCGACTGAGTCACAAACAAACATTACTATTAAAAAGATAAATATACAAATTATATAAGGCGATCCTAGGCCTGAACTTCTATGAGCTAACCCCTTTAGCGCCTTTTTGCAAACGATAAATCCAAAAAATAAAACCAAGCGAAATGATCAAGCAAATACTTGCATAAAGTACACTGCCAACGGGTTGATATTCCGTATACCGATCCATCATCAGACTAAAAAAGTTATTTACAAAGTGGAGGGACATGGCTACCCAAATGGAACGCGTCCAAACATAGAGCAACCCCAAGATAATTCCTGATATACTAGTATAAATAAACTGATATAAATTCATATGCAAAATACCAAATAGAATAGCTTGAATAACAACAGCAACCATCACTGAGGTTTTTCTTCGAAGTTCATGATAAATGAGCCCACGGAGAAGTAATTCTTCATTTAACGCGGCGAAGACGGCAATAAAAAGGATCGACTGCCAGAGCGGGGCTTCAAAGTATGGAGCAAACAACTCTTCCAGTTCTTTTCCTTCTTCCGCCAATGGTAACAGTTCCATAAAAAAGATATCAAAAAAGTTTAAGGAGATTGCTAAAGGTATGGTTAATAATATTACGGAAAGTTTTGGTTTTTCAAGGTAAATTGGCTCTTCTAAACGTCTTTTTCTCCATAAGACCAATGGTATAATGCATAGGAAGGTTACAAAGTCAAACATAAGATCCTCTTCCACTTGTGTTACATTTAAGTTCAATAACTCAATAAAAGTGATTACAATAATTCCACTGACTAATTGTAATCCCACAAGTACAAACAAAATGATTAAGCCAATAATTTTAAACCAAGTTTTCATTTTCATCCTCCTAGGAAAAACTCTCCCTAATCCTACCACGTATATTTCTAATTTTTTATATAATAATCCTTACCCTTTTTATATAAAAATTTATCGAATTATATTTTCCTTTAAATTAGAATTATATATTTACATGGTATTAAGATTTAGTAGAAGCGATTCAAAGCTATATTTCCCACTACTCTTTTGATACTCGATATAATAGAAAAAGAGGAGGGAAAAAAGCTGCTACTTGTAACACAAAAAAAAGAGATTTGACTCTCACTATTGTAGTGGCTTTCCATATGGTTTCAATCCAAAATCTAATCTCTTATTTAAACGGCGTGAGAAAAAGAACAAGGTCTTACATTCAGCAGGTTCCTGAGTCATTACTTGATTGGCGCGTCGCCGAAGGAAAATTTTCGATCGGTGACCTACTTCGACATCTCGGTTCATGCGAAGTGATGTTTTATCAAGCTTTTCGATCTGGAGAGTGGAAGTATCCAGGGCATGACGAAGATAAAGGAAAAACATTAGCGGAGATCAATCATTATCTCGAAAGCTGCCATCAAAAAGTAATCGAAGGCCTTAAACAATGTTCCGATGAAGATCTTCATAAAAAGATCAAAACAGCAGAAGGCTATGAAGTTAGTGCGTGGCGTATTCTTCTGTCACTCGCCGAACATGAAATCCATCACCGCGGTGAACTGACTGCCTATCTTCAAATGAATCAGGTTCAACCCCCACAAATTTTTGGACAAAAAATCGAGGATATTCCAAAAGAGTAAAGCCGATAAAAAAGAGACGCTGTATGATCGCGTCTCTACTTTTTTATCGATTATCTACAATCTCTGGATACATATCGTGTCGTTCTAACCGCTGGCGTGCCATCTCTTCCCAACGTGTTCCTGGTCTACCGTAGTTTACATATGGATCGATGCTGATCCCTCCGCGCGGGAGAAATTTTCCCCAGACTTCAATATATTTAGGGTCCATCACTTGAATCAGATCTTTCATCACGGTGACAACACAATTTTCATGAAAATCACCGTGATTGCGGAAGCTAAATAAGTACAGCTTTAAAGATTTGCTTTCCACTAGCTTTTGATCTGGAATATAGCTGATATATAGGGTCGCAAAGTCAGGCTGACCAGTGATCGGACACAATGTCGTAAACTCTGGACAGTTGAATTTAACAAAGTAATCCGTATCCGGATGTCGGTTAGGAAATACCTCCAATACGCCAGGGTTATAATCAAAATGATACGAGGTTTCTTTATTACCTAGTAAAGTTAACTCTTCTTCTAGCCTCTTCTTCGTCACGAAATCCCCTCCTCATCCGCTACGACTTCAAAACGAGCATAGGCTTCATTCGTTTCTTGTACTTCCACCCACTTAAGGGTTGGTTTGTTACTCTTTTGTTGGCACAAATCATAGATCGTCCAATAAAAAATCTCGGCTACTTTTTCTGTTGAAGGGGATTCCCCTCCTTGATCCAAATCAAATTCGGGAAACTCGTTTAAATAATGATGATCATATTTCTTCTCAATCGCATGTTTGACTTGTCTAAAATCGATTAGCATATGGTGTGAGTCCAACTGTGTACCTTCTACACAAAAAGTAATCTTATAGTTATGCCCATGAACTCGCTCACACTTTCCTGCTCCCTTCACGCTATGGGCACAGGAGATCCAAAAGTGTTTAACCAATGTGTATTTCCCACGCATCGCTTTACTTCCTCACTCTCTTGAAGCTAACAAACTATTTGTAAGGGATCGGATCTTCGACTCCATTTTCAGCAAAACCTTTTAAACGCAACCGACAACTATCACACTCGCCACAAGCTACCTCTCCTCCCTGATAGCAAGAAGTAGTTAGCTCATAAGGAACTCCTAGCTCTAATCCACGTCGAATAATTTCCCCTTTAGAAAGTTGCATAAGTGGAGTGGCGATCTGGATCGGTCTTTCTCCTGATACACCTACTTTTGTCGCCAGATTAGCCGTTTGGGTGAAAGAGGAGATAAACTCAGGACGGCAATCCGGATAACCACTATAGTCCACCGCATTGACACCGGTATAAATCACCTTCGCTCCGATCACTTCCGCATAAGCCACCGCCAAAGATAAAAAGATCAAATTGCGTGCTGGGACATAAGTAACAGGAATCCCCTCCGTTTCCTCACCCGTAGGCACCTCCAACTGATCATCGGTCAAGGCACTACCACCAATCTCTCGCAGAAAAGAGATATCGACAATTTTATGCTGGTGAGAAACACCATAATGCTCCGCTACCTTTTTCGCTTGTTCAACCTCACGATCGTGTCGCTGTTGATAATCAAAAGTAATCGGATATAAATCGTATCCTTCTTGTTTAGCGATTCCCATACAAGTAGTACTATCCAAGCCACCGCTTAAAACGATCACTGCTTTTTCCTTCATCTAACCTTATCCTCCAAATAGTTCTGCTATCATCTTGCTACATTCTAATTAAACCCCTCGCTGGTCAGGGTCCCAAATCACTTTGTGGAGTTGCAGACTTAATTTTACTTCGGTCAATTGATACTCCAATATTTTCTCAACCAACTGCTTCGGACTCATCGTTTCCCAGACTGGGCTAAACAGAGGGACTCCCCGTTGGTACCATTTCTTTAAAACTTCCCTAGCAACCTGAAAATCTTCATCCGTTCCGATCACAAACTTTATTTCATCCCGATCATGAAGATACTTAAAATTTTCTAGAATCATTTTGTCAGTTTCTCCACTGGATGGCAGCTTATAATCAAGAATAAAACGCATCTTTCTTCCCACTCGCTCATCTTGATTACGTAGCTCTTGAAAAGGTTTAAGATCGATAGCACCGTTTGTTTCAATATGGATATCTTCGATATAAGAAATTTCAGCCAACGCTTGAATCAGTGCGATCGACTTTTGCCCATGAAGCAGTGGCTCACCACCAGTTAAACAAATATGCTTATGCGGATATTTCTGCACTTCCGTTATGATTTCAGAAATGGTTGCCATGAAACTAGGCTTCGCCGGAGCATAACTATATGGAGTATCACACCAAGTACAACGCAAATTGCAATGAAATAGCCGTACAAATGTCGTAGGAAACCCTGCTTTTGTCCCTTCTCCTTCTACTGTTTCAAAAATCTCTACCATCGGTAACTTTATGTCTTTCGGATCTACTTGTCCAGTCTGCAATTCCGCCACCACTTTTCTTCCTTAACTTAGAAAAAATTATAGCATGTAATGAGGGAAATAAAAGTTTATGATGAATCGAATCTATCTGAATAAGGAGGGATGAATAACAAAGACCAAAATAAATCAGGGCAACTCCGTGATAGTCACCCCTTCTTTGTAATAAATCTTCAATTTTGGATTTAACAAGAATATTTTTCGTTTCTATTGTGTACAATGTGTACAAATTGTACAATGGAGGTGGAGGTTGATGCTATTGTTAAATACAAACGCTCTGGAAGTGAGGAATGCCAGCGAAGCGAGAAAAAATTGGTCCTTTGTTCTTGATCAAGTAGTTCGAGATAAACCACTCGCCATTAAGCGCAATCGGGATCTCGCTTTTATGATTTCAGACATTCACTTGGCAACGATCTTGGAAAAATATCGCTTCCAGTTAGAGTATGACGAGGAAGATGGCATTTTTTCTGGATCTCTTGACGAAATTGATCTCGTTGCCGATGGTAATTCATTAGATGAATTAAAAGATAAACTGGCTTATAATCTATTGGAATATGCACAGGATTATTTTATTCATAAGTTTCACCTTGCTCCAAACCGTCTACCCCATCTACCATATGTATTACACGTACTAATCCAACCCAACTTAGACGGAGTTAAAAAACTAATCGATGCCAAGTTGGAAAGAGCTTAAACGATTTTGTGAAAATGACGGTTGGGAGTTATACAAGAAAACAGACCATTACTTTTACCGAAAACATGATGAAAATGGGAATTTACTTTTGACTAAAGTATCGATGGGTAGTGGCCAAATCCCTTCAAATTTATTTAAACGGATTCTAAAAAAGCAACTAAAAGTAACTCTTGAATACTTCAATAGCAAAATCTGACAACCCTATCGAATGAGAGACTCCTCTCTCCTGATAGGGTTGTCATAGTTTTATGAGAAGATGGTACAATGGCTCTCTGTCATTTTGATTTATTACCTAGATTGATATTTATATTAGCAGTGATCTAGAAATTTTCAAAACACTTGAGAACAGCAATCCAGCTAAAGTAAAGTAGTCACTATTCCAAGGAATTGTTTCATTACAAAAAGAGTAGAGCATCCTTTTGTAGCACCCACTTATTTCTTGTTAATCGTCCTGAGCGCTCTTGTGACGATGCGCTTGGTTTCTTGGGTATTAGAGGATTGAAGCCATTGATCACAAAGAGTATGCACCCATTCAGG
>JANWIG010000009.1 GCA_025449975.1 Thermoactinomycetaceae bacterium | reverse complement strand
GCCAGCGTTCATCCTGAGCCAGGATCAAACTCTCAAATCAAGGCTCTTACTTTAAATTGAACGAGGTCATGTATCACTCTTTAGTTTTCAAGGAACAACATTTATTTTGTTTGTCGCTCTCTCGCGGCGACAAGTTATATGCTAACAGATTATCTTCATCATGTCAACATATTTTTTATCTTTTTTTCATTGAATTTAAACTGAATAGCTCAAGTAACCTTTTTTACAAGGGCGATATACATTCTAGCAGCAATATATGATGTAGTCAATATATTACCAGTCAAAAAGTAGTTTTCATCCCCACTCTTAGAAGACTCTATAGACAAATAGAAAGAGTGAGTGTTATACTCGACCCATAAATGTAAACTAACTATTTATATAGGTTTACAATTAAGGTTGGTGTTGTTATGATGTCAGATCTCTATCAACAACTCTATGAAAAAAACAAAAAATATCTATGGAATCCCTTTACGCAAATGAAAACATATCTTGCTGATGAACCCTTGATCATTGCAAGTGGGCAAGGTGTGAAACTAACCGATGTAAACGGTCGACAGTATTATGATGGCAACGGATCTGTCTGGCTAAATGCTCATGGACACAACCACCCTGTATTAAATCAAGCCATTATCGACCAACTCAATCAGATCGCTCACTCCACTTTGCTGGGTGCAGCCAACATCCCTGCTCTTCAATTGGCAGAGCGTCTCGTTCAACTTACCCCCCGTTCATTGCAAAAAGTCTTCTATTCCGATAGCGGAGCAGAAGCGGTTGAAATCGCCCTGAAGATGGCACTTTTATATTGGAAACATCGAGGACATCCGGAAAAAAACCGATTTTTAAGCATGAAAAATGCCTATCACGGTGATACCGTTGGCGCTGTTAGCGTAGGAGGAATCGATTCTTTTCATCGTTCCTTTCAGCCTCTTCTTTTTTATACAGAAAAGGTACCCTATCCTTACCCTTATCGGTTTGCAGGAAATGAAGCCGAATGCAAACAAGCCTGCTTGGATGCCTTAACAGCAAAACTGGAAGAAAAGGCAGACGTGATCGCGGGACTGATCATCGAGCCAATGGTTCAAGGTGCTGGCGGCATGATCGTAACGCCAACGGGTTTCTTGAAAGAAGTAGAAAAATTGTGTCGTCAATACAACGTGCTACTTATTTGTGATGAGGTAGCAACTGGATTTGGGCGAACTGGAAAAATGTTTGCATGTGAACACGAAGGGGTCGAACCCGATTTACTCGCTGTTGGCAAAAAATTAACAGGCGGATATCTCCCAGTCGCCGCCACGCTCACCTCGGATGAAATCTATGATGCCTTCTATGGTGATTTCACCGAAGCAAAAACTTTTTATCACGGTCATTCCTACACAGGAAATCAACTGGGCTGTGCTGTTGCTTTAGCTAGCCTCGATCTCTATGAAAAAGAGAAACGCGTTGAACATGTCCAACAAATGGCTCGCACCGTGAGAGAACAGCTCCGTCCCATCGCCAAACTTCCACACGTCGGGGAAATACGCCAGCTAGGGCTGATGATCGGCATTGAATTGGTCGAAGATCGCCAAACCAAACGCCCTTATGATTGGAAAGAAGCGATGGGAGCAAAAGTTTGTCGGCGCGCACGCGATTTAGGCATGATCACACGTCCTTTGGATGATGTCATCACTTTCATGCCACCCCTTATTGCTACAGAAACGGAGTTAGCCGAAATGACAAGCATTTTATATCAAGCGATCGCTGAGGTAACGGGAACATGAGTGGATTGTTTATTACAGCAACAGATACGGGTGTCGGAAAAACCGTGATCACAGCCGGTTTGGCTTTATCTCTGCAATCGGCTGGATTTCACGTAGGTGTGATGAAACCGGTGCAAAGTGGTCATTTACGTGAGGACCCTGCGGGTGATGGCATGCTTCTAAAAAGATGGACAAAAACACCTGAACCGATTGAGCAAATCGTGATTTATGATTTTTCGCAACCATTGGCACCTTATCTCGCCTCTCAAAAAGAAGGAAGGACGATCGAGCTGATGCCCATTCTTCATTCTTTTCATCAGTTGCAAAAAAAATACGATATCGTCCTCGTAGAAGGAGCCGGAGGCTTATTGACCCCTATGGGGAGAGATTGGACCATTGTGGATCTCGCACGAGCCATGGCATTACCTCTCCTCATTATCTCCCGTCCTTCTTTAGGGACAGTCAATCATACTGCACTTACGGTTTATACGGCGATAAGCCGAGGATTAAAGCCGTGCGGTGTCATCATGAATACAGCTTCTCGAGAAGGAATCACTACAGAAGAAATGCAATCCGACAACGCCGACCTCATCGAACAATTTACTCCGCTACCTGTTTTGGGAAAAATGCCTTGGCTCCCATCGCTGACAGCACAAGCCATCGCCCAGACATTTCAGCAGCAAATCGACCTAGAGCCAATTCGTAAACTTTTCAACAGACGATGAAAACATAGAAAGAAGGTGACCTGATGATTGCTCCCGCTTGGAAGGCGATGATCGAGACGCGTATGCAGTCGATGATAGAACAAAATCGCCTGCGAGAGTTCAAGGTGATCCAAGCAGCTTGTCAGCCCAAACTCACCTACCAAGGAAAAGAAATGCTCAATCTCTCTTCAAACAACTACCTTGGTTTAGCAAACCATCCGGAAATCATCGCAGCGATCAAAGAAGCGGCTGAGCACGGAGCTGGAGCCACAGCTTCACGCTATATCATCGGTCATGATGAAACCTGTGCCCAGCTGGAACAAGAGATCGCTCAATTCCATCAAAAAGAAGCGGCTCTTCTTTTTTCCAATGGCTATATGGCTAACCTCGGTGTCCTCTCTGCCCTTCTTCAACGGGGAGATGCTGTTTTTAGCGATCGGCTCAATCATGCCAGCATCGTCGATGGAATCCGTCTGAGCGGAGCCAAACAATACCGTTATCGACATAACGACCTCGATGATTTGGAAAAGCGGCTAAAACAAGCGGAGCAAGACGACATCAAACGGAAATTAATCGTTACCGACGCCGTTTTTAGTATGGATGGGGATCGAGCACATCTTCCTGAACTTATTCAATTAAAAGAAAAATATGGAGCTGCTTTATTGATCGATGAAGCCCACAGTGGCGGTGTCTTCTCGGAGGAAGGTCAAGGCTTGGCCCACCATCTTGGGCTTCACTCGCATGTAGATCTCCATATGGGTACTTTCGGAAAAGCATTCGGCGTATATGGTGCCTATATCGTCGGTTCAGAAAAATGGATCAACTATTTAATGCAAACCAGTCGCAGTCTGATCTACACAACTGGATTACCGCCAGCGATCGTCGGCGGAATTCGAAAATCGCTTCAACTGGTCCGGCGAGCTACTCCGTTGCGCCATTCCTTGCACCAGAAAAGCAACTACATACGCACACAACTACAAGCACTCGGCTTTCAGCTCGGACCCACGACCACACAGATTATCCCTCTCTGGCTTGGAGACGAACAAACCGCCTTAACTTTTAGCAAACGCCTTGAGCAAGAGGGAATCATGGTCGTCGCCATCCGTCCACCGACTGTTCCCAAAGGAACGGCTCGCTTGCGACTATCCGTGATGGCGAATCACGATTGGAATGATTTACGTCATGCGACTGAAGTGATCACTCAAATTGGACAAGAAATGGGAGTGATTTAACTGTGGACCGATCCACTCTTCACTTTCTCTGGCTTTCAGGCTGGACCTCTCCTGCTTGCATTTGGGACCCAATGATCGCCTCCTGGCCAAACGCACAACATACAAAAGTCGATTTTTTAGACTGCAGTACGGTCGATGAACTCCGAAAGAAAGTAGAAACTCCCTTCCGCGAGGAAAAAAATCTCGTTGTGGTGGGTTGGTCGTTGGGATCGATGATCGCTTTGGAGACAGCTGAACGCTTTTCAAAAAAGATCGTCGCTATGTTTTTGGTCGGCAGTACCTCCCAATTTGTGCGTCAATCTAAAAAGCAAATCGGAATCGATCCCCGTCAACTCATTTGGATGAAAAAACGAATCGCACGCTCACCGGAAAATGGCTTAAGTGCTTTTGACCAACAGATGTTTTCTCCCTTGGAAAAACAAGCAGGTTGGGATCGCAAATGGAGAGACTCGATGCGAAACAAAAGCCCTTCGCGTACCTCCTTGTTAGCTGGCCTTCAATATTTACAGGAGTTTTGCTTTTCTCCGAAAGGAAAACCCATTTCTTGCCCTACTTTTCTTCTATCCGGAGGAAAAGACGTAATTTGTCCGCCTTCCGGAGCTCTAGCGTTATCTCAAAAGCTACCTTTTGCCAAGTTGGAGATATGGCAAGAAGCAGGTCATCTGCCCTTTTGGACCTTTCCACAAGACTTTCATTTATGGTTGAAAGCGGGGATCCAGATTGCACTCAAGAAAAGAACAGATTAAGAAACAATTTAATCATGCAAAGAATACCTATGATCAGCATGCTATCGTTCAACAAGCAATGGCTAAACAGCTATCTAATTTACTTCCTAAAGATGGTAAGATCAAAAATATTTTGGAAATCGGTTGTGGTACAGGTCTTTTCACGAAATTTCTCTTACAGCAATATCCAAACGCATCCCTTTTAGCAGTGGACCTAGCAGAAGAAATGATCAATAAAGCAAAACAACAGTTGCAATCTTTTTCTCAAGTCCAATTTCTAACTGCTGATATTGAAGAGCTAGAAATCTCCGCTTTCCCGCCATTTGATCTAATCGTTTCAAATGCTGTTATCCAATGGTTGCAGTCCAAGCAAAAAACGCTCCAAACATTGACTGCCTCACTCCAACCAAACGGCTGGTTTCTCGCATCTACCTTCGGACCAAAAACATTTTCTGAACTTCAGACTACTTTTCAACAAGTTCAACAGCAACTCGGGCTTCCTGCTACTCGCCATCTATTGCCATTATGTTCCGCAGGAGAGTGGAAACATTTATTACGCCATGCCGGACTGCAAAGGATTCGATCAAAACAGGCTTTTCATCGCCTATACTATGAAAACTGTTTTACCTTTCTAAAAGGGATTAAAAAAGTAGGGGCAAGCTATCAGAATGATCTTCTCTCTCTGCATCAAAGAAGGACGCTACTAAAAAACGTCATTCACCGATATGATCAACACTATCTTACTCCAAAAGGAGTTTACACTACTTACGAGGTCCTCTATTTGATCGGGCAAAAAGGGCGTTCATGACATAAAAGCTTATGATTATATCAGTCCGTACCATTCTAGAAAAAGAAACGCTAGATTTGGATATTACCTTTTATCTTAGAATAGGACAATCTATTCTATTTTTTCGTGTATAATAATGACTTAAGGCTTGCGAATGCGACTCTTTCCACATGAAAGATGGTTCGGGTAAAGATACAGCAGAAAGAACACTACTTTAATTAAACCAAAGGATGCTATTTTTATGGAAGAACTCCAACTACCCATTTTGCTTTTTTTGATCATTGCGGGGTTTATTGCTGCCTTCATCGACTCTGTAGTAGGCGGAGGCGGCTTAATCTCAACTCCTGTTTTATTGGCTACTGGGCTCCCACCTACCGTTGCCTTAGGTACCAATAAACTGGCAAGCACCATGGCTTCACTGACTAGTACCATCTCTTTTATGAAATCGGGAAAAATTGATCTCCGTCTGACCGGTCCATTAATTCCTCTTTCTTTGATCGGTTCCGTCATGGGTGCTTATATTGTTACCCTGATCCCTCCCGATTTTCTAAAACCGATCATTGTTACATTACTCATCATTGTAACCATTTTTACACTGGTGAAAAAAGATTGGGGAAGTCAACAAACTTTCTCACAAATCACCATTCAATCAGGGATTTTGATTGGAATAGCCGCTTTTACGATCGGTTTTTATGACGGCTTTCTCGGAGGAGGAACCGGTTCTTTCCTCTTATTTAGCTTCTTATTGCTCGGATTTGATTTTGTCAAAGCTGCTGGGAACGCCAAAATCCTTAACTTTACCAGTAATATCTCCGCTCTAGGAATGTTTCTTTATCTGGGACAAGTTCATTATGTTTACGGAATCGTCATGGGCATTTCGATGATCATCGGCGCATGGATTGGTTCCAATGTAGCTATTCAAAAAGGGAGTGCGTATGTAAAGGCTCTTTTTATTTTGGTGACAACCCTTCTGATCGGTAAACAAGTATGGGATCTAATCCTCGCTTAAGATAAAATGCAAAAACGACACCAATCATGAGCAAATGGTGTCGTTTTTGCATTTTTAGATTTTAAAAAAGATGCCCCAAAAAGTACTTGAAGTTCCTTTCGGGGCGTCTACCTTTTGTGATTCATATAAAAAACCCATCCAAGAATTGGATGGGTTTGTTTTGCCTGGCAACGTCCTACTCTCCCAGGGGTTCTCACCCCAAGTACCATCGGCGCTAGAGGGCTTAACGATC
>JANWIG010000008.1 GCA_025449975.1 Thermoactinomycetaceae bacterium | reverse complement strand
GTGAAACTCTTTCGATCTTCGAAGGAGTGATGAATAATTTACAACGACGCTTTCAAGAGACCACATCGGAGTATGTGCGTGAATATTTACAGTCATATATGACCAACAAAGCTTGTCCAACCTGCCACGGAGCGCGCTTAAGTCAAAAGAGCCTCCATGTCTTGGTAGGTGGCAAAAATATTGATTATGTGAGTCGATTGTCGATTGCGGAGGCACTTCGTTTCTTTTCGAATCTTTCTTTAACAGAGAAGGAAGAGCAGATTGCTCGACAGATTTTAAAAGAAATCCGAAGTCGGCTAAGTTTTTTAATCAATGTGGGATTGGATTACCTTACCCTTCATCGTTCAGCTGGAACCCTTTCAGGAGGGGAAGCCCAGCGAATTCGTCTGGCAACACAGATTGGCTCCAGTCTGATCGGCGTTTTGTATATCTTGGATGAGCCCAGTATAGGTCTTCATCAGCGTGACAATACACGTTTGATTCAAACGTTGAAGAAAATGAGAGACTTAGGAAATACGCTGATCGTTGTTGAACATGATGAAGAAACGATGTTGGAAGCGGACTACTTGATCGATATTGGTCCCGGGGCTGGGGCGCATGGCGGACAAATTGTCGCTACAGGTACACCCGAGGAAGTGATGGAAAACGAAAAGTCATTATCTGGGCAATATTTAAGTGGTCGCAAATTCATCCCTCTTCCGGAGAAACGACGGCAACCGAATGGAAAGTGGCTAGAGGTTATTGGGGCGAGTGAAAACAATCTAAAACAAGTCAATGTAAAAATTCCTGTGGGTCTATTGACCTGTGTCACGGGTGTTTCAGGGTCAGGGAAAAGTACCCTTGTAAATGAAATCATTCATAAAACACTTGCTCGTGAGTTAAATCGAGCCAAGGTTGTACCAGGAAAGTATAAAGAAATGAAGGGAATCGAGTATTTTGATAAAGTGATCGATATCGATCAATCGCCCATTGGTCGAACTCCGCGTAGTAATCCAGCCACCTATACCGGCGTTTTTGATGATATTCGCGCCGTATTTGCTTCCACACAAGAAGCCAAAGTGCGCGGCTATCAAAAAGGACGATTTAGCTTTAATGTGAAAGGCGGGCGTTGTGAGGCTTGTCGAGGGGACGGAATCATTAAAATCGAAATGCACTTTTTGCCAGATGTATATGTTCCGTGTGAACAATGTAAAGGAAAACGATACAATCGCGATACCCTCGAAGTAAAATACAAAGGCAAAAATATCTCTGATGTGCTGGAGATGACCGTCGAAGATGCTTTAGCGTTCTTTGCCAATATCCCTCGTATCCAACGGAAATTACAAACACTCTATGATGTGGGTTTGGGCTATATTCGCTTGGGACAATCCGCAACCACTCTCTCCGGTGGAGAAGCCCAACGGGTAAAACTGGCATCTGAACTTCATCGCCGTAGCAATGGGCGAACGATGTATATCCTCGATGAACCTACTACTGGACTTCATCTCGATGACATTGCCCGACTCCTGCGGGTATTAGAACGTCTCGTTCAAAGTGGTAACACAGTATTGGTGATTGAACACAACCTCGATGTGATCAAAACCGCTGATTATTTGATCGATTTGGGACCAGAAGGAGGAAAAGGAGGAGGTATGGTCGTCGCTACCGGAACTCCAGAAGAAGTTCAACACGTGAAAGAGTCTTATACCGGTCAGTATCTCGCGCAGATACTTGAGAGAGATCGTAAACGAATGGCTCAAGCGGAACAAGTTGTCACCTAATTCGCTACTAGGCAAGCATGACGAGATAAGATACGGATTGCAGCTGTAATAGGCGAAAACCATTCAACGGGGACTGGATCTTTTCAGTCCCTGTTATCATTTTTAAAATTTGTCCATTTGACCATCAGAAAAAAGACAGATAAGATATAAACCAGAATGATACCTATTTATGGGGAGGACCACTATGAACCGAAGGTTACGGACTTTTTACATAGAAATCAGTTCGATTGTGTTTTTGTTCGTCTTTATATATTTATTGCTCTTTGGAAACTCTTTCTTTTACATGTTTTCCGATTGGTTAAAAGCAAATGCTCTTTTTTCTAATCCTCATTTACAAAATATTTCCACGATCTTTCTCGGTATTTTTATTGAAGGTTTGCCTTTTATATTAATCGGAGTTTTTCTTTCTAGCCTAATCCATATTTTTGTAAAAGAGGAAATGATCTGGCGCTTGGTTCCGAAGAATCCGTGGCTCTCGATTCCCATGTCCGCTTTTTTGGGTTTGCTCCTCCCGATTTGTGAATGTGGAATTGTCCCCGTTGCTCGCCGGCTGATTGAAAAAGGCTATCCTTTTTATGCCGCCTTTACTTTTTTATTGGCAGCGCCGATTGTCAACCCTATTACGATCGTCTCTACTTATATAGCCTTTGGAGATCAATGGGACATGGTTTGGCTCCGACTGGGGTTAGCCGTTGTGATTGCTGTGTTGATGGGCTTTTTACTATACCTGTTCTTTACAAAGAAAGATGTTCTTAAACGAAGAAAAGAAACCACCCATTCCCATGTTGAGTCGGACTCTTCTAGCTGTGACTGTCATTCGCCTAGCTGTAACCACCATCATCATGAAAAAAGAGATGGACGCTTTGCTCATGGGTTATATCATGCCGTGTTCGAGTTTATCGACATGAGCAAATATTTTGTTTTGGGTGCCTTAATTGCCGCTGCTTTCCAAACATTTGTCGGTATTTCGGCAATCAAGGAAGTCGCCGGAGAAGGTTGGATGGGGATTTTACTGATGATGGGATTGGCTTTTGGGCTATCTGTCTGCTCATCAGCAGATGCTTTTATCGCTGCTTCTTTCCGCTCTGCGCTTTCCAATGGTCCCATCATGGCTTTCCTTGTCTATGGTCCGATGATGGATATTAAAAACGTTCTGATGCTAGCAGGTAATTTCCGCAGACCTGTCATTCTATTTCTCTTTACGGGAACGACGCTTTTGACCGCTGTAACCATCTGGCTATTTTTATAGTAAAGGAGAGAATCCGCTTTGGATGCTTTGATTCGTATCATCGTCTGCTTTGGAATTGCCTTGATGCTCAGTAGTCTGTTGATTACGGGGGAAATTACGCTGTTTATTCATCCCAAATTAAAGTGGCTAGTAGGATTGAGTATTGGGCTGCTTGTAATCTTAGGAATTATCCAGCTGTGGCAGATCGGTGCTGGCGAACTCCATCGGATTGGTTGGTGGAGCTACAGTATTGTTCTGTTACCGATTATTGTCTTTCTTCTCGTACCACCCAAAGCATTGGATGCCAGTATTGCCAGTAAAAAAGGAGTTACCTATCTGGATGGCTCGGTTCTCAATAAACAACAGGAGAATTCCACTAAAACGGATCTCACTTATGCAGAAGAAGTATTTGATGATTTTAAAAAAGGAATCGAACCGTATAAAAAAATGCCCGTCATTGAATTTAGCGATCAGGAATATGGGGATGCCTATACCATGATCTATTCTTTTCCGAATGAAGTAGAAGGAAAGAAGATTAAGTTAAAAGGATTTATCTACTTTGACCCAGAGAAGAAATACCAACCGGTGATCAGCCGATTTACGATCACTTGCTGTGCCGCCGATGCGACTGTTGTTGGTTTTTATCTAAAAACGGATCAAGAGTTTAAAGAGAACCAATGGATTGAGGCCACTGGAACGATCCGGATTAAAAAAGAAGAAGAGTTTGAGACACCGATCATTGAACTAGAATCCTATAAAAAGATTGATCCACCCAAAGATCCGTATGTTTATTTTTAATGAATAAGAAGCTGTACCCTGTAATCGATCAAGGGACTCCCAAATTCTATTTTGGGAGTCCCTTCCTCATGAGAAATAGGATCATTTTACTTTGGATCTTTTCTTTCCTTGGCTTTAGGTAATTTGATTTTACCTTCAAATAGATCAGTGATCGTGATTTCTTGTTCGATGCTCATTGTGATGAGCTCTCCAGCTGACATGGTAAACTGAACAGATATTTTGTCTAGCATAGGTTTACTGTTTTTAAGTGTAAGTTTCATATTAAGATTTTCCATTTTTATAGTAGGTAGATCAAAATCGAACTTTGGAAGAACCTTATCTTCTATATCTTCGAGTTCAGGTAGCACAACATCCTCAAACTCGGACAGATCTAAGCCCTCTAGATCATCTAAATCCTCTAGATCTTCCTTAATGATTCCTTCTTCAAAACCGAAGACTTTTTCTTCAAAATCCATTAATAGTTTCTTTTTAAGCTCTTCGTCTTTTACTTTATCAAATTGGAAGTGGTATGTGGAGGTATCCCCATTTTGGGTAAATTGGATCCACTCTTTGCTGTTCTCCATATTCAAGTAATTTAGGAATTCCGTTAGATCGTTTTGGAAATCATAAGATTTTTTGTCTAGTTCGAACTTCTCCCATTTTTTGGTGTCTGGATCATAAACATATTGATGCTTTTCATCCTCATATGTTTTAAAGGCGTATTCATATTCATCTTCGGTTACTTTTCCGCTAGTTTTAGCTTTGTAAGGGGAAAAAGTCACTTGACCTTTCAATTTACCTTTTGTGGTAGATGTTATATCTTCCACTTTAGCAGTAACTGAAAAATGATCTTTAAAGGACAGACCATTTATCTTATTGAGTTCATCAATGGCTTTTTCCAATGTTTCAACAGCGGCTGGATCCATCGCTGCAGAGTTTGTTGCTCTGGTTTCACTGGTGTTCGTGCTGGTATTTCCTTCTGTACTTGCATCGTTACTGCAGCCGACCAGTAAGCCGAAAGCTAAAAGACAGGAACAGATAATGGAAATATAACGTTTCATTCCTTTCATCCTTTCTTAATGAGAAGAGTTAAAAAGATCGGCCAAAAGAAGATTACCTTACTTGGAACAGCGAAAAGTAGAATAATCTATCATCTGTTTTTTAGTTGCTCCCCTCTTTCTATCTAATATAAAGAGAACCGAAGCTTTAGCAGGAGAAACCTCGCTGTCGTTGTCATGGAAGGAAGGTAAACTGAAATTGGCGGGGAAAGTGTGGTTTATGTAATTGAAATATGTTTAGACTGTCATGACATACGACAATATAAACATTATTACCACTATTGTAATTATTCGATCAATAAATCTCTCTAAGAAGGTAGATTGAATAATCAGCTTTAAATATTTCTGACCTCCTATAGAATAGCACAATAAATATTTTGTCTCGTGAGAAAATGGGAAGAAAAAGTGACAAAATTATATTTAATTTCCATAGTAAAATAGAGAATGAATTGGAGAAAATATTTATCTTCTTGAGGGAAGCCATTCCATACGGCTAGAAAGGGAACAGCTTAAGAAAAATCAATTTACTCTGTTGAATCGCAAATTAAAATGAGGTTATTTTTGTTGAATTTATATCTAGATATATATCATTGTAAAGAAGTCAATGGGAACCAATCAAATTTAATTTACGATGTTTTTCGTAAAAAAAAGCATAGTACACAAAGATTTCAAAATGTTACATTTATTAATTTAAATATTTACTTATAATATATAATAAAATTTAATTTGTAAATTAATAAAGGAGGTGTGATAGTAAACCGCAATAAAATGATAGAATATTTATTTAATAGGGAATAGAGAAATAAGAGGGGAGAAGGATAATAAGATGAAAAAATATTTGTTATCTTGTTTAGCTTTTTGTCTGGGATTGGCGAGTACACTTGTGTTTAGTGGTTTTTCTTCAGTGGTCAATGCCTACAAACTAACGGGAGAGAAGCAATGTTCTAATCCGGTTTATTTTCGTTGGGGAGGATCGATTGCTTACAATCATAAAAGAGGATTTACAGAGGGAATGGAAAATTGGCATTCTGCGCAAAAATACCGAAAGTTTGTAGGGAAGAACGATGCGAAAGGTGTACTAGATTCATATACAAAGAAAGATGGCTATAACGGCTACGCTCAATGGTGGTTTGATGGCAAGTGTATCACTTCGTGGGTCGCCAAGCTAAATAATAAGTATACAACTACATATAGTAAAGCTGTAAAAGTGGGTGGTCATGAATTGGGTCATGTTTTGGGTCTGGCAGATAGTACAAATTCTAGGGTCTTAATGTATGAATATACACCCAATGTTTCCAAACCACAATCCGATGATCTAAATGGAATTCGGAAGATTTATTCTAAATAAAACGAGAGAAGAGAGGAGTTCGAATGAAGAGATATATCCAAATGATATGGACTGCTGTAGTAGGTCTTGGATTGCTTGCGGGCTGTACACCCACTCCTGAGAATAATGAGCAAACAAAAGTAAGAATTGGTGGGAATTTAAACATTGCTTATACCCTCGAAGAGATGAAGCAGGTAGCAGATAATGTTGTCATAGGGAAATATACTCAGTTAAAGAAAAAAGTGAATAGTGCGCGAGATGTAAATGATCCTAGTAAAGAATCAGCAGAAGAGTACCATGAAGGGGAAGTATATGAGTTTGCCGTGGATCAAGTATTGAAAGGTGAAATATCCGAAAAATCCATTTTGATCGAAATTCCAAAAAAAATTCAATTGACAGATCCAGAGGACCTTCGAAAATATGAAATCATCGACCCGAACTATATTCAACCCAAAATGGATCAGAAATATATTTTATTCTTGGATAAGGATGAGGAAGATGAGCATTATGGGATTCCCTTTTTCCCTTATGTTCTAGAAATTCAAGACAATCATGTACTCCAGGTAGTTAAGCCTGATCCAGCATTGAAAACTCAGGAGTTCCAAGCGCAAAACAAACAAGTTCAAGTAGAAGGTGATAGCTTTGCGGATCGATTTCAAGACGGATTGAGCGGGAAAAGAATGCAAGATGTCGTAGAAAATCTATTGAGGAAAAATGAATAGTTGATACGCTCAAGCGGATTGTCAGAGAAAGAGATAAAAAATGGCAAGGGGAACAAGGTAAGGATCAGACGAGGAGAATAATCTCCCTCGTCTAACGAATGTCAAGCGAAAAGGGCCAAGCTCAAGTTCAAACTCGACCCCTTTGGCATTCAGGGAAACTATAAATAGTTTTTTCTTAACTCTGCATTTGAGAACAATGAGAGTTGTGCAGGTGCTACATCATAAACGGTTTTGGCACCGACCTGCCCCACTTGATTCATGCGATAGGCTGCCCGTGCATAAGCGACAAGAACACTCGCCGTAAATTCAGGATTGCTGTCCAATTTAAGACTAAATTCTACAAGTTGATTCGTACCTTCACTCGTTTTTCCACTGCGAATCACAAATCCACCATGGGGCATCTGAGAATGATCTCTTTTCATTTCTTCTTCAGTGATAAAATGGACAGTCGTCTCATAATCAGCGAAGTAATTAGGCATGTTCTTAATCGTTTGGGCAATCTTCGTTTGATCGGCATCTTTTTCTGCGACCACATAGCATTCTCGGCGATGCTTATCCCGCGTAGAGAGTTCGGGTTCTTCCCCACTGCGCACACGCTCAATCGCTGTTTCACTAGGAATCGTGTACTGGACGCCATATTTGACTCCCTCTACTCTTCGGATGGCATCGGAGTGCCCTTGGCTCAATCCTTTTCCCCAGAAGGTATAAGTTGTTCCTTTTGGTAAAATAGCCTCTGACAATACACGATGAATCGAGAACAAGCCGGGGTCCCAACCGACTGAGATAATACTTGTTTTTTTACTGTTTTTTGCTACTCGATCTACCGCAGCAAAAAATTCGGGGATTTTTGCATGTGTATCAAAACTGTCTACTGTATTGAATAACTCAGCAAATCGCGGAACTTGCTCAGGAAGATCCGTTGCTGAGCCACCACACATAATCATTACATCAATCTGATCCTTATATGCTGAAGCATCCGTGATAGATAAAACAGGAGTCCCTGGATGTTGTGTTTTTACATCTGCTGGATTCCGTCTGGTAAATACAGCGACAAGCTCCATATCAGGTTGTTGTTGAATGGATGTCTCGACGCCTCTACCTAAATTCCCATACCCGACAATTCCAATTCTAATTTTTCCTTCCATATTTGACCCCTCCACTATTAGCGATTACCGCTCCGTCGGAATAGTTTATCCATTCCAAGGAGGTGTTTAAGATAGCTATCTACATTTATCCAAGATAACATTCTTGTGGGCGAACGACAATAGATGATGTATTTATCAATCATAGTCCGAAATAAATAGATAGCTTTAATCCCTTTTTAAAATATATCGTGGAGGTGGACCATCGCATTGTTCAGTCTCAAGATAGACTAACTTACCTGGAATGCAGGAAATAAGAGAATTCCGTATCCGACTACATGTTTTAAAGCAGTTTCGAGAAGAAGAGATTTGCCATCTATTTCTTCATTCCATGAGATCGCATAACATGTTTTTCTAGCTCCATGGCTTTTTAGTAAAGACGCAATATATTCAGGATCTGAGTTTGGCTTTGATATTTCAATCATATACTTTTTAAGTAGGACTTCTCTTCCATTACTCAGGCGAGATCATGCATCTTTTCTTTTCTGTGATGAAAGTAATTCAAACATTACTCTTTTGCGAATCCTCTTAGCAAAGAAACTCTTCACGATGATTTTTTCTAACTGACCATATCTTTCACTCGCTTTGAATAAACTTAAGTGCAACTTTTCTAGCTGCTTCATAGTCCTTTAATTCTTGATATAGAGCTGGATAGGAGGGGATCACACTTTTAATCAAGTTGTAATGAGGATATCTTTCAAAAAAACTGAGCATCATGATGTCTTTTAGGTATGCAGGAATTTTATTGACTTTCCCTGCTAAAACATAACTTATAACTCCAGCGATACTCATACAATAATCATTCAGATCCTCAAATAAGCAAATATCATCAGGTAGACTTGAAAAGAGCTCCTGATGATTCTGAATCAATTGTTCGATATCTTGATCTGGAAAAGGTTGGTGTAACCTTTTCTCTATACTCAAGAGTTTTCTTTTTATAAAAAACACCGTCCTATTTCATCGGGATAAAACATATTGCATGTAGTCGAAGAATAGATCAGTCAGAGCTTTTATTCTCTAGGAATAATTTTACTATGCTTTTTTGGTGTCGTAATATTTCTTGACGATGTAATCCAATGATTTGGTCACTATTATAAAGCCACAAATATAATTCACGAGGGTTGAATCCCACGCAAGGGGATAAAATTGAAATAAATAGTAATTGAGCAAATGAATTACGAAAAGAATGATTATGACATACCATAAGAGCTTATAAATTTTACTTTCGAGAACCTTCTTCAGCATTGAAACAATACTTTCCATATCAATTCTTCTCCTTTTTTGTGTTTTTCTCTACTAAAAAAGAATTGCTGTAAGACAAGCTATTTCATCTGCATCAATCATCAATGTTTGATGTCTGGAAATCTCTTTTTGATTTCTTCTAAAGTAGATTCTATCGTTGAAGAAACCGCAATGGTTTGCTTTCTTTTTAATTGTGAAAACAAGGCAACATAAATCGGATAATAGTTTTGTTCATTTGTAATCTCCTCTAAAATATTAGCAACTGAGCACCTGGTTTGATAACAGGATGACTTCAACATACCAATGATCCGTTTAGATACTTATTTTCCCCTAAAAAATAGAGTGCTTGGTAAAAATGAAGCTTTGTCCAGTTTTCTCTCTCTTGTTTCAAACCTTTTTTTAAATAAGGGATCATTTCCTTATTGCCAATCCTACCCAAGGCTTCTGCGGAAAATCCACGAGTAAAATAATCTTTATGAGATAAAAGCGGCTTTATAAGAGGAATGGCTTCTTTCCAACCTAAAAATCCGATATTTTCGAGTGCTTCTCATACGACAAGAGAATCTGAGTCATTTAAGGCATGATGGCTTGTTCCAGTATTTTAATCCAGTCATCCAACTGACTCATTGTATTTCACCTCAGAAAAAGTAGATGGCTGGATCCGGCATCTACTCTTTATTTTTCATTTCCGATGTATCTTGAAATTCGCTCATTATTAGCAGGTATATTAAATTTGAAAACGTTTATTAAAGAATCTTCTTACAATGATTTCTTCTAATTCTCTATCTATTCTTCTCTCCTCTATTCATTCTGTTAAAAAAACAAACTGATCAACCAGTATAGACCAAGCAAGTGCGAGGAGCGTTTGTATCATTTGGGACATAACCGTTGTGCCAAGTATTTTACCTTGCGCCGAGTGTATGAGTTGTTGTTATGGTTTGTCCGTTTGTGATTTTTCTCTTTGTTTCTTTGACTGTCTATAGTTGTAATAACCAACCAAAAGAGAGACAGTAAAAGAGAACAAGCCTAGAGGTACTAAATAAGAAAGATCCCAATCCTTATGGACAAAAAATTGCTTATAGATGATTCCTATCAATGAGGTATAGATGCCTATAACTAATGCATCAATTAATACTTTCTTCACATCTAATTTCTTTGACTTTCTATAGCGAAGATAGCCAATCATAAGATAGCTATTGAAAAATAAAAAGCCCATAGAAACAAAATAAGAAATATCCTTATCCTCGTGGAAAATAAATGAATAAGAAAACATAGCTATTAATGTAATAAGAATACTCGTACCTAGTGCATCAGATAATACTTTTTTCACATCAATCCCTCTTTCTCTATGCGCTAGAGGCTGAAAAAGTCTTAGTACAATATGAGTCCCAATATAAGTCTGAATAGACCGAAAAAACACATTATAGTAGAAAAACAGGAGAAAGGGTCTTTCTTTACTTAAACTAGAGATCCATACCAATCATTCCAGTCTAACGCCATATAGCGCTTGATCGTTGTGTGGT
>JANWIG010000007.1 GCA_025449975.1 Thermoactinomycetaceae bacterium | reverse complement strand
TACTATTTCTTTTGTGTCCTCATTTTCGGTATTGGACGTTGGTGGATTATTCATCATTATCAGCTTGCCTCTGAAAATCCGATTTCACCAGGCCCACAAATTTTATTGACATGGGTGATTGTCTTTGCTTTTCTTTTGTTTACACAAAGCTTTCTCGCCTTGATTCGCAAATTACGAGGGATGATGACCGAAAAAATTCGATTCCGAGTCTTTACTAGTATCTATATATATGTGGCTGCGCTGTTACTATTTTCGGTTGTTTTTATCCTATTTCTCCTTCTTTTTTATCACAATTTAAGTTAAATGCGAGTGATAAAGGGTCATATTTGGATATCCAAATGATGATCCTTTCTTATTTCTGTTAAAAAAGAAAGGAGCTATAAAGTGGACAAACGAATTCTGCTGATTGAAGATGAACGGAAAATCGCGGAGCTGGTAAGGGATTATTTGGAACAATACGGCTATCGGGTAAAAATCATCGAAGATTTTACTCGAGTGATGGAAGAATTTACTGCTTGGCAACCACATCTGGTTATTTTAGATATCCATCTTCCTTATCAAGATGGTTATTATCTTTGTCGTAGAATACGCCAGTTGTCTGCAGTCCCTATTCTGTTTTTATCTGCCCGTAAATCAGAGATGGAACAGATCATGGGGATTGAAAGCGGAGGAGATGATTATATCACGAAACCATTTGATATCGAGGTTTTGGCGGCCAAGGTGAAGGCGATTTTTCGCCGAGTGTATGGGGAGTATGCGAAAAAAGGGAAAATGGACCACACCATCGTAATCGGTGATCTTGTCTTACAAATCGATCAAATGGCGCTATTATTTCGGGATACTAAACAGTCGTTGACAAAGAATGAGGTAAAGCTGCTTCATCTTCTTTTCGAACAAGCGGGAAGAGTGGTAACACGTGAAGATTGTTTGGAAGCGCTATGGGATGAAATCGATTTTGTTGACGATAATACATTAACAGTCAATATTGCGAGGGTCCGCAAAAAATTGTCCCAATGGAATTTGGATGATTTAATCGAAACGAAGCGAGGGGTGGGTTATCGCTTTAATCCTAGCCGTTTGAGAGGTGAGAAGGGAAAGTGAAACGAGCAATCGTCTATTTTCTACGTAAACAAATGGGCTGGATGATCCTATTTTTGCTGCAGGTTTTTCTGGTGTTTGCCTATTATTGGCTCGCTTCTTCGTTTCATCCGAATGCGCGGCAACTTCTACAAGCAGAGTGGTTTTATCCATTGCTTTTATCAGTCTGTTTGCTATTCTCTTTTCTGGCTATCCAATTTTTTCGTTGGTATCCTCGCTTTCGTGAGCTAGAACAGGTTCAAAGTAGCCAAAGTCTTGATCAGCTCGCCGCTAAGTTGTCTTCTACAAGCCAAAAAGAAATCAATCGGGAAATGGTGGAGCGAATCTTACGACTGGCTATGACGGAACGTCAAAAATATACACAAGCGCATCAGCAACATTTGGAATATATGAATTTGTGGGTGCATCAAATGAAGATTCCGCTCTCTTCGCTCTTATTGCTCGTAAATAAAATGAGTCGTTCGTCGGATCATGATGGGTTAATCGAGCAGAGAAAAAGTATGGATGAAGAGCTAGATCGGCTTAGGGATGGGCTGGATCAGGTTTTACAGATGACGAGATTAAGTGGTTTTTCATTGGATTATCAGATTAAGCCTGTGGATTTAGTGGAAGATATTCGTTCCGTCATTCATCAGAAAAAAAGAGAATTTATTCGCCGGAGAGTTTTTCCTAAAATGACGATGGATCAGACCATTCATTGGAAAGTATTGACAGATAGTAAATGGAATCGTTTTGTGATCGAACAGATTGTCCAGAATGCATTAAAATACGCTTCTCAGCTGGAGAAATCGAGTTATTTGACGTTTGATCTAACACGAGAACCTAAGCAGATTGTTTTAAGGATTGCGGATCAGGGACCAGGTATTCCTATTCAAGATCTCCCGCGGATCTTTGATCCATTTTTTACAGGGGAAAATGGAAGACGGTATCCAGGAGCCACAGGAATGGGTTTACCACTAGTTAAAAAGGTATGCACCGCATTGGGGCAACAAATCAAGGTAGAATCAACGGAAGGGCAAGGAACGACCGTTTCTATTTTTTATCCTCTTTCTGAGTAAGTGGTCTGTTGTTTTAAGTGGAGGAGAGACTGATCCACTTAGATCGACAGCGAAATGATTAACAGAATATTATGGATAATCCTTTTCTTACAGTTTTGTAAGGTTTGAGTGGGAAATTGAAAGCCAAATCGATGGGAGAGATTTTCTAAACCGCGTAAACTAAACCTAACAAGGAAAGACGGAGGGAAAAGCAGGATGAAGATTTTAGAAGCAAAACAGGTGACGAAAATTTACGGGCGGGAGGGGCAAGGTGCGACTCATCAAGCGCTGACCCAATTTGATTTAACGGTTGAACAAGGCGAGTTTGTTGGCATTATGGGACCGTCAGGTAGCGGCAAAACAACCCTATTGCAATTGCTGGGAACGATTGATCGGGCTACTTCGGGACAGATTTGGATCGCCGGACAGGATGTAGCTCAGATGAATGATCAAGAGCTAGCCGATTTTCGTCGAACAAGGTTGGGGTTTATTTTTCAAGAGTTTCATTTGTTAGATTCATTAACCTTAAAAGAAAATATTTTGATCCCATTGGTTTTAGAGAAACGATCCATCGCTGAGATGGAAAAGCGTGTGGATGAATTGGCTGAATATCTGGGAATTCATGATGTTCTTGATCATCGACCTTACGAGGTCTCAGGTGGTCAGAAGCAAAGAGCAGCAGCTGCCCGCGCGTTGGTTCATACTCCTGCTTTGATTTTGGCTGATGAACCAACAGGCAATTTGGATTCGACTTCGGCAAAAGCTTTGATGGAATCGTTGGCTGGCTTAAATGAAGAGGAGAAAGCAACGATTTTGACTGTAACCCATGATCCGTTTACAGCTAGCTACTGCAAACGAGTTATTTTTATAAAAGACGGTCGTTTTTTTACGGAAATTCGTCGTGGTTCATCGAGACAATCCTTTTTTGAACAAATCATGCATGTGACAACAGCATTGGGAGGAGAATCGTATGAACTTACGCAGTCTAGCAGTCAAAAATACTAAATTTCATGCGCGAAGTTATCTTGCCTATTTTTTAAGCTGTACATTTGCGGTGTGGCTATTTTACCTATTCTTATCCCTGTTGTTTCATCCCATAATGAAATCCAAACAAATTCCAAGTCAGTTTCAAATGCTGATGATGGTAGTCGCGATCATGATCGTTGTGTTTGCGATTTTATTCATCGGTTACTCACAATCCGCCTTTTTGCGCAATCGAAAGCAAGATCTGGGCTTGTTACAATGTTTGGGAATATCTGTTCGACATGTTACACGAATCATCTTTTGGGAAAATTTATTGGTTGGGAGTTTAGCCATCGTATTGGGGATTGGATTTGGGCTAATCTTTTCCAAATTCTTTTTCCTAGCTGTTTCGCTTATTTTGGATTTAACGACACCGATTCAATTTGTCTTTTCTTATCCAGCCATCTTTTTAACAGCGATTCTTTTTTTGCTTATTTTTAGTTTTTTGTCTTGGTGGAGCCGTTTTACGATCCGTAAACTTACGATTGCGGAATTGTTTCGGGAATCCGTCAAAGAAAAGCCGACCCCTACCTTTTCTACGTGGAAAGTGATCATTTCCCTCCTTTTGATTGGGAGTGCCTATTATTTGGCTTGGAAAGCTGACTTTCAAAAGCTGCTGTTGTTCCAGTATTGGCTAGCCCTCTTGTTATGCATTTTGATTGGTACAAAAGGATTATTTTCGCAGTTAGGAATTTTGATCATCGATGCATTGCAAAAAAGAAAAAAGTTTTATTATCGGGGAAGCAATCTTCCTTTATTAGCCGGATTACGATTTCGTCTAAGGGATCATTCCCGTATTTTATTCATGGTTTCGATCCTCAGTAGTGTTGTCATGGCTTCCGTCGGTGTTACTCTAACGTATTATGTTGAAGTCGATCGGGTTGCAAAAGATATGTCTCCCTTTGATTTAAGCATTCAAGGAGAGCATCCTGGTTTAAGACCAGCGGAGCTAGAGTCACAGTTTAAGCGTGCTGGACTGAAAGTAACTGAAAAAGAACAGATTGTTTTACTTCCTGTCGATGAAGAGGCAAATCAATTATCAGTAATGGCGCAAAGTGATTACAATCGGCTCGTAAAAGAGAAGGAATACCAACTGAAGCTACAGGCAAACGAAGGGGTCATGATCAATGAGACCGGAGTGTTTAAAGATCGCATTGAAAAGTTAACGAAACAAAGCGAAGTAAAGATTGGCAATCAGCAGTTTGATCTCACCATAACCAAACAAATTTTCCGTCGCGTTTTAAATGACCATCCCGATACGATGCATTTGCTCGTTGTCAATGATCCATTATTCAGCGAAATGAAGCAACAGCTCTCTCATTCGGAGCAAATAACAGTGTATGCTTATCGTTTTGCTGATTGGAAACAAGGAAAAGATTTTTTGCTTCAATTGGAAGAGATCACCACAGGGATGGATCCGTTTTATATCCGGAACATTGCTGTAATTGCCGAGGTGATGAAAGGGATTTTTGCTCCGCTAATGTTTGTGAGCCTTTTTATTGGGATTTTGTTTTTCCTTGCTTCCGGTAGTATTTTATACTTTCGTTTGTTTACTGAATTATCAAGTGATCTAAAGCAGATGAGAGTACTAACCAAACTAGGGATTCAGCGAAGAGAGGCGATCAAGATGATTCGGTCACAAATTCGTATTTTGTTTTTTTCGCCATTTATCATCGGTGTTTGCCATGCCACGGTAGCGATGCATATGTTTAGTTCTCTTTTTAAGAAGACAGTGTGGGATCTTTTTGGATTTGCCGTGTTGGTCTACTTGATTGTCTATGGATTCTATTATGTATGGACGCAGCGAATGTATATACAAAATGTACTACGTGGAATCCATTACAATCCAAAATGATAGAACGGACAATGAGGAAATCCAAGGTTTCAATCGTAGGAGGATCACGAGTGTCGGACAAGAGAAGGTTCTTATCTTTTCCTTGTCCGACACTTTTTGGTCTAATCTTGATAAATTTCCAGTCGGTAGAAAGCGGACTGATCCATCTGGTCCTCTTAAGTCGAGGGCGTATTACTCATGGATCATAAAGGTGTCAGTAAAGCCGAGATTTTTGAAATAATCGAGGTATTGCTGTGCTGACGTTTTATCATGAAAGCTCCCTACATAAACACGATACCATTTTCGTCCGTGTACATAGGCTTCTGTAATCATACTATTTATCTGCTTTGTCTTAAGTAGCTCCACCCTAGCTTGCGCATTTGTGTAGGTTTCAAAGGAGCCTGAATAGACATAGTATAATTTTCCTGTTTGAACGGGTTCTTCTTGATTCACAGGTGGGGTGGGCGAAGGAGGAGGGACTTGTGTTGTAGGTGGTGATTCATAGATCATAAAGGAGTCCGTAAATCCCTTTTGAGTTAGTGTATTGAGATATTGTTGAGCACTTGCTTTATCATCAAAACTACCCACATAGACGCGGTACCATTTTCGCCCGTGTACATAAGCTTCCACCACTGTGCTTGGAATCTGGTGGTTTTTTAGTGTGTTTACCTTGGAAAAAGCACCCGTTGGATGGGTATAAGATCCAGAAAAGACATTGTATTTCATTATGGAAGGATAAGAGGGTATTTGCTGGATCCTTTGGCTGTCTGTGTTGCTGTCCGTTTTTGGTATGGTAGATGGAGTAGAAGGAGTTGGGGTTTCCGTGTTCTTTTTCGGCTTTGTTTCTACTTCGGCTTTTGTTTCTTCTTTGGGTTTCTTTTCTAATTGTATGACTTCTTTTTTTACATTTGGAGAACTATTTTCTATGTTGATGGTGGTGCATCCAGAGATCAAGAAAATAAAGGAAAAGAGAAAAAGGAGCCATCGTTTCATAAGATCTCATCCTATCCGATTTAGTAGCAATGATTGAGCGGGGAAAAAGGGTCCATCCATTATCTATTTTATACGAATATTAGGGAACCTGATTTGTCCAATTTATTAAGAAACTTGAAAAGCGATTGATCCGTGGATAGAAAGCTTATGGACTGGGAAAGATAGGAAAAAAGAGTGCGGAGGAAAAAAGATGGCTCGAATTGTTGCAATTGGAACAGCTGTACCTCCATATGCCTACGAGCAAGATGAAGTGCGTGATTTTAGTAGAAAAATATTTGCTGGATCTATTCCACAACTGGATCGATTATTAACTATTTTTGACTCAACGGCAATCAAATGCCGCCATTTTAGTAAACCTACCGATTGGTTGATTGAAAAGCGGAGCTTTCGCGAACGAAATCAAGCATATTTGGAAATAGGTTGTCAGATTGGTGAAGAAGCGGTGCGCCGCTGTCTAACCCAAACGGAGATCTCTCCGCAGCAAGTGGACCATTTGATTTTTGTTTCCACAACAGGACTGGCCACTCCCAGCTTGGATGCATATTTAATTAATCGATTACAAATGTCTCCCCATATTAAACGAACCCCGATTTGGGGATTGGGGTGTGCGGGTGGAGTTGCTGGACTAGCGCGGGCTTTTGAATATGTAAAAGCGTTTCCAGAACAAACCGTTTTATTGGTGGCTTTGGAGTTGTGCGGTTTAACTTTTCGACAATCGGATCACTCCAAAAGCAATTTTGTGGCTACTTCGCTGTTTTCGGATGGAGCTGCTGCGGTGTTGATTACAGGAGAGAAAGACAAAAAAAAGAATCACCCCAGCATTCTCGCGACAGAAAGTATGATCTGGCCCCGCTCAACGGATGTAATGGGATGGGGAGTGGAAGACGATGGATTAAAAGTCATTTTTTCAAAGGATATTCCGACGATCGTTAAGCGGGAAGTTCGTCCTGTAGTCGATCGTTTTTTACAAAAAAAGAATCTCCAACTAGGGCAAATCGATTATTTTATCTCCCATCCAGGGGGGAGAAAAGTGTTGGAAGCGTATCAGAAGGCGCTCGAAGTTCCCGAGGAAAAGTTTCATCATGCTTATGAGGTGCTTCGTGATTATGGCAATATGTCTTCAGCAACGGTGCTGTTTGTATTAAAAAAAGAGTTAGAAAAGCCTCATCGCAAAGGCAGCTATGGTTTAATGACGGCGTTAGGTCCTGGATTTAGTTCTGAGCTGGCACTACTATATTGGGATCAGGAGTGAATAGAAGTGACGGAATTTGGATGGGGATTATGGTTGATCGTGGTGATCCAACGTTTGTTTGAATTGCGAATCGCTAAGAAGAATCGGAGATGGGCGGAAGCACAGGGGGGATATGAAGTAGGTAAAGAGCATTATCCCTTTGTGGTCTTGGTCCATATTTTGTTTTTTGGAGGAATTTTACTAGAAGTCTCCCTGTTTGGAGCGACGGTTCCGGCTTGGTGGCGGTGGCCTTTTGCGCTATTTTTACTAGCACAGGGATTGCGGCTATGGTGTATTCGTTCTTTAGGACGTTATTGGAATACAAGGATTATCATTATACCTGGTCATCCACCGCAAGTAGAAGGGCCTTATCGATATTTACGTCATCCAAATTATGTGGTCGTCTTTATTGAATTACTAACCTTTCCACTGATTTATGGTGCTTGGATCACAGCGATTGTGGTTAGCTTACTAAATATGGGTGTTCTCCTTCTCTTGAGGATTCCGACAGAAGAGCGAGCTCTTGCAGAGGTCACCTCATACCAACAATTGATGGGTGGAAAAGCTCGCTTTTTACCGAGAAAGGAAGCATGAAATCCATGATGGTCTTTGTTTTCTCTATTCGTTGATTACAAATGCGTCGCTGATCCCCGCGTTTATCAGTTCTGTTTTCCGCTGTTCAGCCTCCGCTTGGGTTGAAAAGGCACCTGCTTGTACGCGATACCAAGTAACTCCATTGATCACTTTTTCTTCGATGATGGAATCAAAGTTTTTACTTTTTAACAATTGTTGTCGGTTTTCAGCATTCGCCCTATTCTGAAAAGAGCCGGCAATCACTTTGTATTGTTTTAACTTGGGCGGCAAAGACAAAGCTTGTGCCAATCCTTCCCCAATCGAATTAGATAAGTCGTCAATAAATTGCGGGTTTCGCAGTAAATTCAAGTCACTGGAACGATCAATAAAGAGATTTTCTAGAAGGATCGCGGGCATTCTGGTTTCTCGTAGCACATGGAAATTGGCCCGTTTTTTACCTCGATCTACGACGTTATACTTTGACTTGATGGTGTTGATCACCGTTTGGTGAATCTTATTTTGAGCTTGGATCGTTTGTTGGTTCACTGGACCATTCCAAATAAAGCTTTCCCATCCCGTTCCTCCTCCAGCGTTGATGTGGATGGAGATAAAGTAATCGGCGTTTTGCTGGTTGGCGAAGTTCGTGCGGGCGGCAAGACTGAGGTAGATATCAGTGGAACGGGTCATCAAAATATCCACGATGTACCGTTGTTGAAGGTAGTCTCTCACGTGCAGAGCAATGTCTAAATTAAAATTTTTTTCCATAAAGCTACCATTGGTCGCACCAGGATCACTTCCACCATGTCCTGGATCGATCACTAATTTAGTCATGTGAGATACCGTTGCGAAAAACGATAAAACCTTTGGAAGAGGTTTTAGGTTGTGTCTGATCCCGACAGGTGTAGAAGGTATCTTCTGATGGTTGTTCTTGTAGCGTTTGTAATCGATGAGATGGTTTTTAGAAATAAGATAGCTCGTTTTTCGTCAACGGATTCCTCCTTTCTATCTAGTATTTATATTATATTAAGCAAAATAAGATTTGTATAAACAAACGAACCTATTAATATTATACTATTTAATCATATATTTTTGAATACTCTAAAATTATTTTTTAGGCAAGGCATTAGGTGCCTTGCCTTTTTTAAAACCGACGTGCAGCATAGCGAGCGAATACAGGATGATGCTCCTCCAGTGACTGATGAAGTTGTGTAAAAGTTTGGCGAATATCCCATTGTGCTTCGGAGGAGGTACGTAAGTTGATCAAATGATACAACTCCCATAGCGAAGCGGTGGCAAAAATTTGTCGATGATGCGCGTTGGTTACACAGTAGGCAGCTAAGTTTGGTTGGAAGGCAGCGATTTTTCGATAAACTTCCTCTGACTCCTCGATGATCCGCTCAAATGACTCTGTTAAGCCCGCTTCACGGATTCGCGGGGGAATGGTATAGCCAAAGCGGATCGTTGGTCGTGTATAGGTGAAATGGGTTTTGCGATTATGACGCAGAAGCTGATGCCAATTTGCTTCCGAAACAGTAATCACCATTTGATAGGTAAGATGGGCTAGCTCATCGATCGGATTATCAAAAAAGCGTAGCTCTGATAATGCGTCTGTCGCTATTTGTTCCAGTTCAGGCAGTGTGTATGAGCGGACGAGCTGTTCTGCTTCGGTAAAAGAGATTGGAAGCTGACGGAGTAGGAGAGCAGTAGCTAGCTGCTGAAGAGTTTCCTTATAATCGGGAAGTGCCACAAACTGGGCCCTTGGTCCTTCACTCGGGTGAGCTTCCTTCGGCGTTAGCTGCTTAAATCGCTCGGTTAGCATCCGATTGGTGATTAGCAGATATTCACTTGGTCGAACATATTTTAAGAGCGTAGGGATTACCTTGGAAGCTTCGGTTTCGATTTGTTTAGCTAGTTGATGACATTCCAAATAAGGACTGGATAATAGTCGTACCAAGGTATCCCGGAGAGCCCGTCCGTTTCCTGTCATCCCCAAGTTGGTTAAAACAGAAAGTGGCAGTACATAGCGTGCATCTTCAAAAGCGATTTTTTCAATACGGATCGCAAACTGTCGATCCGTTTCATGTGATTTTTTAGGGATCTGTTTGCGCAGATATGTACGTAGCCCCTCCAATAGTTCTTCATAGCAGTCGTAAACCTCTTTATGAAACGAAAGATAAATGGTTTTTAGTTCGGCTTGCCGTTGCAGCTCGACAGGGAGGTAGAAATCTCCTCGCTGTGGTCGCTGATAGCGTTGACTATATTCCGTAAAGCTATTAAATGTATTGGCTAATTCCAATTCAGCTGAAGCCAAACGGCTGATTTTTTCAATACCGATGTGCGCGACAGCATGTTCTGCGACACTGCTATGTCCATAACCCACTACCCATTTTTCATGAAAACGAGCTGCTTTATGCGAGAAAGTAGTGGCGGAGAAGTGATCGGACATGGTCATTGCAAGTTCTTCATCAGCTAGTAATTTTGCTAAATTATCGCGGAAGCTTAAAGGGCTGCGACTTACATAAGCAAAAATAACGGCGATCACTTCCTCAGGTAGATTGTAGATCGCATAAACGTTTTTATCGAGATTTGACACATATTTTGATAGATCGATTGTCAATGAAATCACCCCAATTCCTTCCGATTGTATCAATATTTTGCTCAATTTCATAGTTCGCTTTACATAGGTTGTAAGTAAAAGGAGGGGATTGCATGCGCTATCGCCGAAGGATACGACGTCGACGACCACTCAGGTTACCGGCGATTCGTCTTCGTATTCATCCAAAGATTTTATGGAGTTTACTCATTGGTGGATTTGTTATGCTGATTGTTACTGTTTTTTTAGGAATAGTTGAAGAAAAAGTACATCCTGTCATGGTGCAGATTGCAAAAACAGAGGTGAGAAAAGTGGCGCTGGAAGCCATATTGGAAGGAATTAAAGAACATAAGGAGCTGGGCAATGATCTTAACAACCTCATTCGGATCGATAAACGAGGGGATGGCTCTACTTCCTTTTTCCAGATCGATTCAAAAATTCAAGCTGAGATCTATACACATACTGTTTCGGCCATATATAAAAAGTTGAGCAAATTGAAAGATCGCCCAATCCAAGTGAGTATTGGACAAATTTTCCAAAGTGAATTGTTTGCGAATAAAGGTCCTTTTATTCCCCTAGAAATTTGGCCGAAGGGCGCACCAAAGGTTACTCTTGTTCCCAAGTCTGAGTCGCGCGGGATCAACATGGTAATGATCACTTTACATATGCATGTCCAAATGGAGATGGGGGTTCTTGTTCCATTTTCGGAAGAAGTGGTAAGCATTGATTCGGAATATCCGATTGCCCAAGCGGTTGTCGTAGGAGAGGTACCACAATATTATTTTCAAAATGGGACAAAAGATCAAAATATCACTCTTCCCATTCCAACCCAACCACCCAAATAAATCCTGTTATATTTAGAAATCATTTAATTTTTAGGAGGGAAATTCATAATGGATGGTGAAATTATTATAATATACCAAATCATGGAATAAAATGAAAAACAAAAGAAGAATGATCACCCAGTTACATCATTTGTCGCAAATGACGGCGTTGTTCAGAAATGATGGAGAAAAGAGGTGAAAGGCCTGCTATGAAAAGGATGGAATGGATCCGGTAAGAACGTTTAAGCAAAACGGGTAGAAAGGAAGATCCGCTTTCAGAGCAGGCTTGTTTTATGGAGAAAAGACTTATGAGATGGTCATCATGGGTGATGCTTTTTCTCTGTTTCTCTCTCATTGTCAGTTGCCATTCAGGAAGCATTCAGAAAGATCAAGGAAGCATGCTGATCTATGGGAGGGGAGCAGATGCCAAAAGCCTTGATCCGAGTCAGGTGACAGATGGTGAGTCATTTCGGGTGACTCAGATGATCTTTGACACACTTGTAGAGTACAAGGATCAAAATACGGAGATTCAGCCATGCTTAGCAGAAAAGTGGGAGAGTAGTCCTGATGGAAAAGAATGGATCTTTTATCTGCGTAAAAATGTAAAATTTCACGATGGAACGCCATTTAATGCTGAAGCGGTGGTCTTTAACTTTAAGCGATGGATGGATCGAGAGCATCCCCAACATAAGGGAGCCATCGCCTTTACGTATTATCCAGATATGTTTGCTGGATTTAAAGGGGATCCCAATCATGTGATTCAAAGTGTAACAGCCATAGACGAATATACGGTCAAGTTTGTTTTAAATCGGCCTTTGGGACCCTTTTTGGCCAATCTAGCGATGCCCCCTTTTGGAATCGGCTCACCGACAGCGATTAAAAAAGATCCGGTGCAGTTTGGTGAGAAACCAGTGGGGACAGGTCCCTATAAGCTAAGGGAATGGAAGAAAAATGACATGATCACCGTTGAAAGAAACGAAGACTATTGGAAAAAAGGTTTTCCTAAAACCGATAAAATCATTTTCAAATCGATTCCGGATAATGCAGCCCGATTTACAGCTCTAAAATCGGGAGATATTGATCTAATGGATGGCATGAATCCCAGTGATGCCATTCAAGTAGAAAAGGATCCTAAACTGCAGCTTTTTAAGCAGCAAGGGATGAATGTCGCCTATTTAGCATTCAATATGAGGAAAAAACCACTTGATCATCCCCAATTTCGGCTAGCGATCAACCACGCTGTAGATAAGAAGCGCTTAATTAGCAACTTTTATGCAAATTTAGCAGAGCCTGCCGTCAATCCCTATCCACCGTTTATGTTGGGATATAACGACGAGTTAAAAGATCATTCTTTTGATCTAGGTAAAGCCAAAAGATTAATTGAAGAAGCTGGATTAAAAGGAGTCAAGCTTAAACTATACACTCCTCAAGATCCTCGTCCGTATATGCCCAATGGAAAAAAGATTGCTGAATTTTTAAAAGAGGATTTTAAAAAAATCGGAGTCCAAGTAGAGATTGTTACTTTTGAATGGAAGACGTATTTAGATAAAGTAAAGTCTGGAGAACATGATATGGCTTTATTTGGATGGAATGGTGACAATGGGGATCCAGATAACTTCTTATATGTATTGTTAGACAAAACCAATGCTCGTGAGCAAAACTCTTCCAATATCGCTTTTTATACAAACGAAGAGGTCCATCAGTTGTTAATTAAAGCGCAAAGTACAGTGGATCGTACGAAAAGAGAGCAACTATACCGGCAGGCACAAGCGATTATTAAAAAAGAAAATCCGTGGGTGCCTCTGGTGCATGCCACTGTTCCAATCGCCGGAAAAGCTTCCATTCGAGGATTTTACCCCCATCCAACAGGTGGCTATAAGCTGGATCAGGTGGAGATCATCGAGAAGTAGTTATGTCTATCAGCAGGTGTATTGTGAATGATGATCATTTACTATCGTTTATGTAGGTGAGAGTCAAATGGGTGCCTATTTATTGCGTCGACTATTGCAGCTGGTTCCTGTTTTAATTGGCATGACGATCGTAACCTTTGCTGTGGTTCATTTCATCCCTGGAGATCCAGCGCAGACGATTGCTGGTGAAAAAGCGACACCAGAACGAGTGGAAGAGATTCGCAAGGAGTTGGGTTTAGATCAGCCGTTGTATCGGCAATATGTACAGTATATGGGAAATTTGCTTCAAGGGGATTTGGGCGATTCACTTGTGACGAATCGCCCCATTGTTGAGGAAGTGGTTCCTTATTTGGCGGCAACGATTGAGTTGGTGGTTGCAAGTATGTTGATTGCCGTTTTTTGGGGCGTGAATTTGGGAATTTTTTCGGCATGGCGTCACCATTCGGCTTGGGATTTTTTCGCGATGATCATTGCTCTATTGGGAATTTCCATTCCAGTTTTTTGGCTGGGGCTTATGGAGCAATGGCTGTTTGCTCAAACATTGGATTGGCTGCCATCCAATGGGCGGATGGATCCACGGATTGGGATGGAGCCGATTACGCATTTTTATGTCGTAGATACTATTTTATATGGTGATCTTGAAGTGCTATGGGATGTGCTGAAACATTTAATCTTGCCTGCAATCGCTCTGTCGACAGTCCCGATGGCGATCATTGCTCGAATTACGCGGTCTAGTATGCTAGAAGTGATGCGAGCGGATTATGTTCGAACGGCAAAGGCGAAAGGATTATCTGAATTTACAGTTATCTATAAACATACCTTAAAAAATGCATTTATTCCGATTTTGACTGTAATCGGACTTCAGACAGGAACTTTGCTAGGAGGAGCCGTTTTAACAGAAACGATTTTTAGTTGGCCCGGGATGGGAAGGTATTTATATACGGCGATTAGTGAACGAGATTATACGGTGGTCCAATCAGGAATTTTGATCGTCGCCACTCTTTTTGTTCTCGTTAATTTACTTGTCGATTTGTTGTATACCTGTCTTGATCCGCGAATTCAGTATGAGAGAAAGTGAAGGGAGAAGGAGGAATGGAGTTAGAGAGAGCTCGATCAGAGATCATTTTAAACCGAAAAAAGAGGAAAAAGATGATTCGCCGATTTTTTCGGCATCGTTCTGCCTTGTTTGGTAGCATGATGATTTTATTTTTGCTCTTACTCGCTTTGCTCGCTCCACTAGTGACTCCATATACCTTTTCCGAAAAGTCGGATGATTTAATGCAAGCGCCTTCTGGGACCCATTGGTTTGGCACAGATGAGATGGGACGTGATCTTTTTACACGAGTACTTTTTGGTGCAAGGATCTCTTTATGGATTGGCTTTGTTGCTGTGACGGGTTCATTGATTTTAGGCGGTTTATTGGGGCTTGTAGCCGGTTATTTTGGGGGAAGATGGGATATGTTGATATCCCGTTTGTTTGATATTCTGTTAGCCTTTCCGGGTATTTTACTAGCGATTGCGATTGTTACGATTCTAGGACCGGGGTTAAATCATGCTTTGCTCGCGATCTCGATCATCAATGTTCCTATCTTTGGTCGCTTGATGCGATCCAGCGTTTTACGCGTGAAAGAGGAAGATTATATTGTGTCTGCGAAGGCCATTGGTGCATCAACTGAGCGGATCATCTTTCAACATATCTTACCTAACTGTTGGACTCCGTTGATTGTACAAGGTTCGCTTAGTTTTGCGACCGCAGTGATTGAAGCAGCGGCACTTGGGTTTTTGGGTTTGGGAGCAGAGCCACCGATTCCGGAATGGGGGACAATGTTAGCTGACTCACGACCATTTATTCAGACAGCTCCATGGTTAATGATTTTTCCGGGGATTTTCATTTTGTTTACTGTTTTGGGATTTAATCTGATCGGTGATGGCTTACGTGATATGTTTGATCGGAAATGATCGATCTATTTTTAAGAAAAGATCCAGAAAGATTGGTTCATGTTAAGATATACTCGGTTCTTAATGTGATCCATAAATAGTGCTCGGATGGTGGAGAGATGAGAAATCAACATGAAATTGAGTTTCGTATTTGCGGTGATGATCTCCAGTATGTTGAAATCGGATTAGGACCAAATGAAAGTGTAGTTGCCGAAGCAGGTCATTTGATGTTGATGGAGAGCGAGATCCATATGGAGACGATTTTGGGGGATGGAAGTGATGTCCACAGTGGTTTATTTGGAAAGCTGGTGTCAGCGGGGAAACGGTTGTTATCCGGTGAAGGAGTTTATTTAACACTGTTTACCAATCTTTCTGATCAGCCGGAGAAACGGCGTGTTTTTTTTTCTGCTCCATATCCCGGAAAAATTATCCCTTTGGATCTTTCGGAGTTAGGCGGTAAGATCATTTGTCAAAAGGATTCCTTTCTATGTGCCACTAAGGGAGTATCGATTGGGATTGAGTATAAAAAGGCGAAGAAGATTTTTAAGGAAAAGAGTATTATTTTGCAAAAATTAGAAGGGGATGGTCTGGTATTTATCCATTCGGGTGGTGCTTTATATAAAAAGAATTTATTTCCCGATGAACAATTGCGAATTGAACAAAGTTGTCTGGTAGCGATGACTAAAAATGTCTTGTATCGTACGGAATATGTAGGAAGCATCAAAGCGACTTTATCTGGTGAAGATGAATTGTACATCACGGAATTAACGGGACCAGGAACCGTCTGGGTTCAATCCCTGCCTTTGCGACGCTTAGCGAAAAAAGTTTATGATGAAGTAGGAAGTGAGAGACATACTACTGACTTGGATCTGATCGATGACTAATGGATTGAATTAGCAATTAGGGCTAAACTCCAGTCTCTTTAGGCGAGGGGATTTCAGCCCTAATTGCTTCGTGTGTATATGTCTTTTTGAGCTACAACGGGAATCATCACTCCAAAAAAGGGGTTTTTTCTCGATCTCTATCTATATTTGAAGGATAAGGGATTTTTTTTAGATGGCAGAAGGAGGCTGAATAGTTGTGTTAATAAGGCTTGCTTTTTATTTTCTGAGAAGGGGGCTGTTTTTACGACGAGTTTGCTTAAACGGTGAATCAGTTGTTGTTCGTCGATGTGATAGGGGTCAATATCATCACGCGTTAGCATGTAAGGGGAATGATGAAGAAAGCCTTTTTGCTGCAAATCGACTTGATAGATTTGAGGTAGAACAATCGCATAACCAAATGGGATATCTGGATCTTGCAAAATACGGGAAATTTGATTAGCAAAATTTTGGGCACGTAAAAGACTGGGAATCAGATTCGTCTGTTTCCTTGCTGGCATCGTGTGAGTCAAAGAGGTGAGATGCTCAATTTGTAGAACGATATAGCCGAGAAAAGGACCGATTATTAAAAAATCAGGTTGATAGCCTGCGATATTCGGTCGATAAAAAACGGTATAGTTATTTGGTAAATATTCGCATAATATTTGGAATAATAACTTTCCTTCAATATCCTTTTGTCCTGGAAAATTCTCCGAAATGCAATAAGCCAAAGCATTCCCCCCATTTCATTGTTTGCATTTGTTTGTCACACCATTTAAAAGCAAGGGGTTACAGATTGACGTATTATTTATTATATTCCCGTTTCGTCTACGGAATAGGCGTTTAATTATACTTTTTTGATACTGAGAGCCTACGGATTTAGTCGGATCAAACAAATATTTTTTGAAGATGAAAGACGTGATATAATAAAAATGAATATACAATTTTTTATTTATAGTAAGGCGATTTAAAAAGGGGACAATCCTCTATTCATAGGTCGAGATGAGTCCGTCTGGACCGGGAAGAAAGGGATATTTTTAGGAAGAATTCACTTTTTGTATGTCAGTAAGAATGCTGCATAAATATATTTCTGAATTTTTGGATGTTATATTTCTAAATATAAAGTTTTATATTTTAAATAGAAGTTGTGAACTGGGTGGAAGGGGAGAGGGGAAGTTGTCTGGTTGGATTCTGGAAGTAAAAAATCTAAGAACCGAATTCCTTACCGAAGATGGGGCGATTCCAGCAGTAGATGGAATTACTTGGCGGCTGAACAGAGGGGAGACGTTGGCTTTGGTCGGAGAGTCCGGTTGTGGGAAGAGTGTCACGTCGCTCTCTATTATGGGTTTATTACCTGAACATGGGCGAATAGCTACCGGAGAGATTCTTTTAGGAGGAAAAGATTTATGTAAAAATTCCGAAACGGAGTGGATGAAAGTAAGGGGAAATGAGATTGCGATGATTTTTCAGGAGCCGATGACATCGCTCAATCCCGTCTTAAGCATTGGTGAACAGATGACAGAAGGGTTGCGTAAGCATCGCAAAATGAGTAGACAAAAAGCCGATCAAGAAGCGATAAAAGCACTGGAGTTGGTTGGTTTTCCTCGAGCAAAAGAGATGATGAAGGAATATCCTCATCAACTTTCGGGAGGGATGCGACAGAGGGTGATGATTGCTATGGCGATGGTGATGAATCCGAAAGTACTCATTGCCGATGAACCGACGACTGCACTGGATGTGACGATTCAAGCGCAGATTTTAGAGTTAATGCGAAAAGTGAAAGAGGATTTGGAGACATCGATTTTATTGATTACACATGATTTAGGCGTGGTAGCTGAGATGGCAGATCGTGTCGTTGTGATGTATGCTGGACAAATTGTGGAAGAGGCCGATGTAAAAGAGTTGTTTCTTCATCCGAGTCATCCCTATACGGATGGCTTGTTGAAGGCAGTTCCGAGCTTAGAAGAAGAGCAAACGCGCCTCTATTCGATCAGCGGTACGGTTCCTCTGATGAGTGATTTGCCTACGGGATGCCGTTTTGCCCCGCGATGTCAACGGGTGATGGAGAAATGCTTACAAGCGGAACCAAAGCTATTTCAAGTACATGAAAACCACTATGCTCGTTGTTTTTTATATGAAAATCCATTCGAAGGGGACAAGCGATGATGACTCACTATTTACTTGAGGTGCAGAACTTAGCCAAATACTTTCCGATTAAAAGAGGAATATTTCGGCGAACAGTTGGCTTTGTCAAAGCTGTCGACCAAGTTAGTTTCCGGATTAAAAAGGGTGAGACATTTGGTTTAGTTGGAGAATCTGGTTGTGGAAAATCCACGACAGGACGGATGATTTTAAGATTGTTAGAGCCGACGGATGGAAAAATCCTGTTTGAAGGTGAAGATATCACCCAATATGGGAAGAAAAAGATGCGCAAGATCCGACGCAACTTGCAGATGATTTTTCAAGATCCTTATGCTTCGTTAAATCCGCAAATGACGGTAGGTCAGATTGTTTCTGAGCCACTGAAAGTACATCGGTTGTATGATGCCGAAGAACAAAAGGAAATGGTCAAAGAGTTGCTCGAAACGGTTGGCTTAAATCACCATTGGCGAGAAAGATACCCCCATGAGTTTTCTGGAGGACAACGTCAACGGATTGGGATTGCTCGTGCGCTCGCTTTACGTCCGAAGTTGATCGTGGCCGATGAACCTGTTTCGGCGCTAGATGTGTCGATTCAAGCCCAAGTTGTGAACCTGCTAGCTGATTTACAAGAAAAGTTTCAGCTAACCTATATTTTTATCGCCCACGATTTAAGTGTAGTCAAACAGATCTCTGACCGCGTTGGCGTGATGTATTTAGGCAGAATGGTGGAAATTGCCCCCAAGAAAAGTTTATATCGCAATCCCAGACATCCTTATACAGAAGCGCTTTTATCTGCTGTTCCGATTCCCAATCCTCAAGTGAAGCGGGAGAGGATCATTTTACAGGGAGAGTTGCCGAGTCCAGCCAATCCCCCCAAGGGGTGTGCTTTTCATCCACGTTGTCCCAAAGTGATGAAGATTTGTAAAGAAGTTCGCCCCGAGCTGATTGAATGGGAAGAGGAACATTTTGTTTCCTGTCATCTTTATTCGCCTTCATAGTTTGGAAGGAGGGATGGATCAAAGGTAGAGACTCTATTTATTTTCAGTATTGAAGAATGATTTGGTCGAAAGCAAATAACCAAAAGGAGGAGTTAATAAATGAAACGACGGCTCAGTGTGATCAGTGTGGCAATGATGTTGGTGTTCTCCATTTTTCTGACTGCATGTGGCGGCGGGGCAGACTCAGCGAAAGAACAGAAGAATTCAGTAACATTGGCGATGTTTAGTAAACCGACGAACTCTTTTGCTTATCCTTTTTATGACAACCAGTATGATGCCTATATCTTAAAATATCTGTATGACTCTTTATGGGATTTTAATGAAAAAATGGTTCCAGTGCCCCAGATTGCAGAGAGATGGGAGTTTTCCGAAGATAAGAGATCTCTAACCTTCTATCTGCGTAAAGACGTCAAATGGCATGATGGAAAACCGTTTACTGCTGAGGATGTTGCATTTACTTGGGAAGTGATAGCTGATCCAGATTATCAAGGAAAGTATTTTGAAACCGTTGAGCTCATTCAAGGAGCCAAAGATAAGAAAGAGAAAAAAACAAAAAATATTGCAGGAATTACGATTATCGATCCACATACCATCCGAATTGAATTGGAGAAACCGTATTCCAATACATTAGGAAAGCTATGGTCGAAACCAATAGCCAAACATGTCTATGAAGGAATTCCCGTAAAAAATATGCATCGAGCAGATGCGACGATGAAAAAGCCAGTCGGAACGGGTCCATTTAAATTAAAGGAGTCAAAAAACAACGAGTACTATGTTTTGGAAAAAAATAAGGAATATTATATCAAAGGAAAACCCCACCTTGATCAGATCATTTGGAAAGTGATGAACCAAGATGTTGCGGTAGGCGCTTTGATCAAAGGGGATGTCGATGGAGTTGCTGATCTCTCGCCAAGTCATTTCAAAAAATTGAGAAAAAGTAATAATGTACAGATCCTAGAAAAATCGGATCTATCTTATCAATACCTCGGAATTAATAATGAAAGTCCGAAGCTTCAAGATAAGCGGATGCGTCAGGCGCTAGCCTATGCGATTGACCGCCAGGCATTGGTTAGTGGGCTGATGGATGGGCATGGCTATGTCATTAATCAGTCGATTGTCAAAGAAAGCTGGGCGTACAATGAAGAGTTAGAAGATGCTTACCCTTATGATGTAAACAAAGCCAAACAGTTATTGGCTGAGATGGGGTATCAAGATGTGAACAATGATGGCTTTGTCGAGGATCCCCAAGGAAAACCATTTGTCTTGAAATTGGATTATCCCACAGGTAACCCTGTTCGCGTGAAATCTGCTCCGATAATTAAACAGAACATCGAAAAAGCAGGAATTAAAATTGATTTAAAGCAGCCGCGTGATCTAAATGCCATGTTTGATATGGTGGAACGAGGAGATTTTGAATTGTATTTAGGCGGTTGGAGTCTCTCGGTTGAACCAGATCCCGCACAGATTTGGCGCAGTGATGTGATCTACAACTATCCAAAATACAAAAATCCCAAATCAGATGAGCTATTGGATAAAGCGGTCACCTCGCCAGAATCGTTTGACTTGGATAAACGGAAAAAGATTTACGCTGAATGGACGAAATTGATTGCTGAAGATCAGCCGATCGTTTTCCTTTATTCGATGAATAAAATTGAAGCATTTACCAAACGGGTGAAAAATGTGAAGCAAGGACCGATGGGTGCGATTGAGAGTCATGATGTAATCGATTGGACAGTTGAATAAATCCCCAAAATAGGGCGTGTAAGCTCTTACACGTCCTATTTTTTCAAGAGAAAGGATGTCGAGGTGAATGATCACATATGTGATTCGGCGGCTATTGATTGCTATACCCATTTTGCTCATTATTTCCATTCTCTTATTTTCCATGATTCAATTTGTACCAGGGGATGCTTTTACTTCCCAAATTGATCCTCGGATAGACCCAGAATATCATGAACAGATGAGGAAGAAATTTGGACTGGACAAAGGACCGGTTGAGCAATATTTTATCTGGGCAGAAAATTTCATCAAAGGCGAGTTTGGGATTTCTTTTGTCTATAAGATTCCCGTTCAGGATCTAATTGGGGAACGAATCATGAATACCTTCTTTTTAGCCGTTACTTCCATTATCATTACTTACTTCCTCGCCATATTGCTCGGAGTCTACTCGGCACAACGTCCTTATTCCAAGTTGGATTACACGGTAACCGGTCTTTCCTTTGTTGGACTCTCCTTGCCATCTTTTTTTGCAGGCTTGTTGGCAATCTATCTTTTTTCTTTTATGTTGGATCTCTTTCCTGCTGGTGGTACGGAGACAGCTGGGGCGGATTATACAGGGATCCGCGCGCTGCTCGATCGATTGCATCATGTGATTCTGCCCGCTTTTGTCTTATCGATCATCAATATTGCTGGGTATAGTCGTTATGTGCGAGCACAAGTGTTGGAGACGAAAAAAATGGATTATGTCCGGACGGCTTTAGCCAAGGGTTTGTCCCACAATCTGGTGATGCGGAAACATGTGTTACGAAATTCTTTGTTGCCTTTGATCACTTTATTTGGGATGGATATTGGCATGATCTTTTCCGGAGCGATTATTACGGAAACGATTTTTACTTGGCCCGGTTTGGGACAATTTTTATTTGAAGCAGCTCAAAATCGTGATTATCCCATTTTAATGGCAGGAACAATGATGATCGGCGTGTTTACAATTTTGGGAAGCATCATTGCTGATATCTTATACTCCGTTGTGGACCCGCGGGTTCGTTATGACTAGGGGGAAGTGATATGCAGCCAGCGATTGAAACTAAGAAAGCTGTTCAAACTGTTCGTAAAGGGCAATCTCCTTTTCAATTGGCGTTAAAAAGATTTATGAAAAATAAAATGGCGTTAGTTGGACTTGGCTTTCTTATTCTAATTATCTTTGTGAGTGTCGGAGCGCCATTGTTTACTGATCACGATCCGAGCTATTCCGATTTGTATAACGTCGATGCCGAACCAAGCTCCACCCATTTGCTGGGAACCAATGATTCTGGACAAGATGTGTTTGCTCGTTTGCTATATGGTGGACGTATTTCATTGTTGATCGGTTTTATCACAATGCTTTTAACAGTCGCAATCGGCGGCTTTTTGGGGGCATTAGCTGGTTATTATGGTGGTTGGCTGGATATGATTGTGATGCGGGTGACAGATATTTTGTTAACCTTGCCGACGACACTTACTGTGTTGTTTCTCACCGCCATCTTTCAAACCGATGAGTGGGTATTGATCATCGCTCTTGCTGTGACGACTTGGCCCAACACCGCGCGAATTATCCGTGGGGAGTTTCTCTCCTTGCGGGAACAGGAATATATTTTAAGTGCCAAAGCGATCGGTTGCTCCGGAACCAGGATCATTTTTCGCCATATGTTGCCCAACACATTGGCTCCTCTGGTAGTGAATGCCACGCTATTAGTAGCGGTGATGATTACCGTCGAGTCAGCTCTTAGCTTTTTAGGCTTTGGTGTTCCACCCACGGTTCCTACTTGGGGCAATATGTTAAAAGAAGCGCAAGATATCTCTGTGCTGACAGATCAACCTTGGTTATGGATTCCACCAGGTTTGTTGGTCACGTTGACAGTGTTGTCGATTAACTTTATCGGTGATGGTCTTCGTGACGCATTTGATACCAAAGCGACGAGACGATAAAGAGTAAAAAGAACCTTTCGTCATCCTTCGCCGACGAAAGGTTCTTTCTCTATCACATTATTTTTTAAAGTATTCATTCCAACGCTCATTCACTCGTTTTTCGATATCGGGATCGACCACTAGCTCGTCCGGATATCCTGGCTTCATCCGCGCATCGACAATGATGGGGAACTGGTAGCTGGGATGATGATGAATGAGATTTGTTTTCGCATAAATATCATGAGCAGGATCAAAACGAGTGAAAATCGTCCATAAGAAAGGAGATTGTCCCGACGCCGCTTCGATGTCATCGACAAGGAAAACCATGGGCCATTCGGCGAGTGGTTCATGATAATGCTGCAACAGCTCCTCTGCAAGTTGAGGGCGTTGGGTGAAAGGTGCTGCTTCGAGAACAAGAGCCCCTTTACAGTAAGTAGCTGCTTGTCGAATACCATCCATGTCCGGTCCGACATAACGGCTAGGAAGTTGGCGAACAGGATCACCTGTCCCCAAGAGAATTCCCTTGCTGCCATGATTGAGTCTGCGACCGGTATAATCAAGTGTATCCATCGAAGTGTGATTAATGATAAAAAGATCAGTGGCTGGATCAAAACGTTCTAATACCGTTTCGAAGAGGCGTGGGAAGTCTTCAAGAGAAACCGATTGATCCGTCACAATTAAGAACTTGGTAAGTGTGAGCTGACCTTCTCCTAAGATCCGGAAAGCATTGACCAAAGCTTCCCGTTGATAACTTTCCCGTACCACAGCAGCAGCTAAGGCATGAACGCCTGTTTCTGGATAAGCCCAGAGATCGCGAATACCTGGCATAGCCATGGGATATGCAGGCGATAGCAGCTTTTGTAGGAACTCACCGAGGTAATAATCCTCTTGTTTTGGTTTACCGACAATGGTAGCTGGATAAATGGCATCTTTGCGATGATAGATCTGATCAATATGGAAGACAGGAAAATCATGAGCAAGCGAGTAGTAACCGTAATGATCACCAAAAGGTCCTTCCAAACGTCTTTCATGGGGAGGAACCTTTCCAGAAATCACAAATTCAGCTTCAGCAACAATCGGATATTCTCCATCTGGCTTCACAACGGGAAGCTTTTCACCTAAGATGAGTGAGGTGAGCATCAGTTCAGGCAAAAACTCGGGAACCGGAGCAATCGCTGAGACGATTAAGGCTGGAGGTCCTCCTAAAAAGACACGGACCGGCAATGGCTGATTTCGTTTTTCCGCTTCATAATGATGGAATCCTCCGCCTTTGTGAATTTGCCAGTGCATGCCAGTAGTTTGTCGATCAAATACTTGCATTCGGTACATCCCAAGATTGTGTTGCTTTGTTTCGGGATGCTGTGTATAAACCAAAGGCAGGGTGAAAAAAGGTCCACCATCTTCTTGCCATGAGGTAATCACAGGTAATTTGGTCACATCGACTTTCTCTTGGCGAGATTCAAGGACGGGTGCTTTGCTCGGTGGAACGGATTGGAGCCCGATTTTAAATAACTCACCAAGCAATTTCCTTTCTCCCCACAATGCTTTTGGGGTAGGTGGCATCAATTTATGAGATAAATCAACGATTTGTTTCATCAATTGCTCCGGTCTAGACCCAAAAGCAAGTTCTACCCGGCGTGGTGTACCAAATAGATTCGTAACAACGGGAAAATTACTACCTTTCACATTGGTAAACAACAAAGCTGGTCCCTCTTCAGCAATAACCCGCCGGTGAATTTCAGCTAGCTCAAGGTAAGGATCAACTGGAGCGTCAATTTCGACGAGATCTTTGTCTTGACGTAGTTGGTTGATAAAAGAACGTAAATTTTTATACAAAATAAATAACCTCCCGTTCTATCCCACTCTATTATAGCGAATGAAAAGCGATATAATAAATGAAAAAAGGGGGAATTCTTGGTGAACGTGGTTGTTTATTCAAGACCGCATTGCTTGGAATGCAATGTGTTAAAGCGGTTTTTATCTGATTATCAGATTCCATATGAAGTGAAAGATTGTGCCAGTAATCCAGCCTATCTCGAAGAAATTAAAGAAATGGGCTTTCTCGGTGTCCCTGTTACAGTGATCGGAAAGAAGGCCATTCAAGGTTTACAGCCAGATCTGATTTTGGAGGCTCTCGGTCGCAATTAGAATTTTGGTACATAGTAGAGTGATAAGAAACCATGCTTAGGAAATATTTGGATTTCCTAAGCTTTTTTGTTTTATCTTGAGTTGGCGAATAATAAAATAGATGAATAAAAATATTTTAATATATATTATTTATTATTAATATTTATAAAATTGTGTTTATTGTGTTGTATTTGTCGTATATAATAAGGTTATAGAGCGAATATTGGGGTGATTCAGGGAAGTGAAATTATTAAGGAAAAAGAGCGTTCGTCAACTGATGCAGGAAAGTGAACAAGGCATGAAAGGAGTGACTTTACGAAGAAATTTAACCGCTTTGGATCTTACATTTTTGGGGATTGGGGCGATTATCGGAACAGGTATTTTCGTTTTGACGGGAAAAGGGGCACTGGATGCTGGACCTGCACTGATTTTATCTTTTATTATTGCTGGAATTGCCTGTGTTCTTGCCGCTTTTTCTTATGCGGAGTTTGCCTCGATGGTGCCGGTTTCTGGTTCAGTCTATACGTATACTTATGTCACATTAGGAGAGTTTTTTGCGTGGATCATCGGTTGGGATCTGATGTTGGAATATATGTTAGCAGTTAGTGCGGTTTCGAGCGGTTGGTCAGGTTATTTTCAATCTTTTTTGCAAGGAATAGGGGTAGAACTGCCCAAGGCATTTACTGCGGCGTATGATGCTACCCAGGGGACATTTATGAATCTCCCCGCATTTGTTATCGTGATGTTGATCACTTGGTTATTATCGCTTGGAATTCGAGAGTCAAAGTGGGTAAATAATCTGTTGGTTTTTTTAAAAGTAGCAGTGGTATTGCTCGTTATTTTGGTGGGAGTTTTTTATGTGAAACCGGCTAACTGGTCACCGTTTATGCCATTTGGCTGGTCAGGTGTTTTTACTGCCGCGGCACTTGTTTTCTTTGCCTATCTCGGTTTTGATGCGGTTAGTTCAGCGGCAGAGGAAACACGTGATCCTGGTAAAGATCTCCCGAGAGGGATTTTGTGGTCTTTAGGAATTTGTACAACTTGTTATGTTCTCGTTACCTTGGTTGTAACAGGGGTGATGCCTTTTGCTCATTTTAAAGGGCATGAAAGCGCTCCTGTTTCCTATGTGATGACCTTTATTGGGCAAGATTGGGTGGCTGGAATCATCGATATTGGCGCCATCTTAGGAATGACAACCGTAATGTTAGTTATGTTGTATGGACAAATTCGCATCGGCTTTTCGATGTCTAGGGACGGGTTATTATTCAAACGATTCTCGACAGTCCATCCCAAGTATCGTACCCCTTACGGGGCTACGTGGTTGTACGGTATGATCTGTGCGTTATTGGGGGCGTTTGTGCCACTCGGTCAGTTGGTAGAGCTCGTCAACCTAGGAACATTGACTGCCTTTGTTGTGATCTCCATTGCGGTGATTGTCTTACGTTACACACAACCGGAGATGGAACGGAAATTTCGTTGTCCAGGAGTTCCTTATCTCCCTGTTTTAGCGGTTCTATTTTGCGGTTTCTTGATGTCCCAATTGCCAATGCAAACGTGGATCCGTTTTGGTATTTGGTTGGCGATTGGAATTGCTTTTTATTTTGCCTATTCTTATCGAAATTCAAAGTTGAATGCATCTAGGAGCAAAGAAAAAAGGGGGTGATTTCATCCCCTTACTGTTTTGTAGCATTTCTTTTGTTTTGTTTCTTTAATTTTCGTTTTTCTTTTGCTTGGCGTTCCCACTTTTTTAGTAAAGGATAGGGATCGTAAGAATAAGTGTTTCGACCATTAAATTTATATAACCCGTAGTGTAAATGGGGGGGAAACTTTCCTGAAGTGCCTGGAGGACCATAGCCGGTAGAACCGACAGATCCGATGACTTCCCCTGGCTGAACGATATCCCCTTGTTTTAGTCCTTTGCGAAAGCCGGACAAATGGGCAAAATAGTGGTAATTGTTATGAAGATCGCGAATACCAATGCGCCAACCACCGTAGCGATTCCAGCCTTTTAGTTCGACATAGCCATAGCAGGTACTGCGAACAGGAGTACCATAATCGGCAAAAATATCTGTCCCTTCATGGATGCGTAAACCGCCCCAACCTCTGCGATCTCCCCATGTACTCCGATAAGTGTAATTGTAGGACAGAGGAATGGGAAAAGCAGATCCTTGGAGATCGATTCGATCAAACTTCTTAAATATCTTAGCGATATGAGTAATGATATCGACTGGTATAGAATGTTTATAATATCTCCACAGCTGTTCACGAATACTATCTTCATCTGTCCCATTCCGAGCTAAATAGAGGGCGATCGAATACAGCACATCGATATCATCGGTTCGCTTGGCGAGCTGATCACCGTTTCCATCTCGACCGATCCCTTGAAAGAAGAGAATCGACGCCAGATGCTCATCATCTAAATTGGGATTGGAGAAACCAACCCAAAGCGGTTCGGGAATCTTAATGGAAGTCATTCGTTTATCTGAAGAAGAATCCTTTTTTAAACGGTGAATATTCTTTTCATATTGGTCCATAGCAGCCAGATAGGTCCAAGGAACTCCGGTTAGCACTTCCATGCTCTCAAACAAATGTTTACGAGTGACGTCAGGCGACTCAGTTATCCCATAGACCGAGGAGGAAGAATGCGAAAGAAAAAGAAAGATTAGACAAGAAAGTATTATGTTTCGCGCCATATTATCACCTGATCATCGATAAATTCTTTATTAGTATGATAAAAGGGTGATGGGTTCATAAGTGGAGGTTATTGGAAGTAAGGAGAGTTGTGGTAAAATAATAAGTCAATAGACAGAATCCATCTTGCTAAAAGATGAATCACTAAGTGGAAGGTTGGATCAAGCATTGACAACCATTGAACGCAAACCAGATTGGTTAAAAGTTAAATTGGCAACCGGGGAAAACTATCAAGAAATAAAGAAAATGGTGCGCAGTAAAACGTTGCATACGGTTTGTGAGGAAGCACGTTGTCCCAATATTTATGAGTGTTGGGCTAACCGGACGGCCACTTTTATGATTCTAGGCGAAATCTGTACCCGGGCTTGCCGTTTTTGTGCGGTGAAGACAGGGATGCCAACCGAGCTGGATTGGGCTGAGCCGGAAAGAGTGGCAGAAGCGGTAGAACAAATGGGAGTGCGGCATGCGGTGGTCACTTCGGTGGCACGAGATGATTTAGCTGATGGCGGAGCTGCGATTTTTGCTGCGACGATTCGGGCGATTCGCAAACGGAATCCATTGACCAGTGTCGAAGTGTTGATTCCCGATTTTCAAGGAAATTGGGATGCTCTTCAAACCGTGATGGATGCCAAACCGGATATTTTAAATCACAATATCGAAACCGTTCGTCGTTTATCGGATCGTGTACGGGCAAAAGCCAAATATGATCGTTCGCTATTGCTGCTAAAAAAAGCGAAGCAGATGCAAGCGCATGTTCCTACAAAATCGAGCATTATGGTTGGTGTAGGTGAGAGATACGAAGAAGTGATCGAAGCGATGAGGGATTTAAGGGAACATGAAGTGGATATTGTAACGATCGGTCAATATTTGCAACCTACCAAAAAACACATGAAAATCGAACGGTACTATACTCCAGAGGAATTTCAATCTTTACGCCAGGAAGGTTTAAAACTTGGATTTTCTCATGTTGAGTCGGGACCGTTGGTGCGTAGTTCCTATCATGCTCATGAACAAGTGAAGTCGGCCAAGAGCGCGATGAAAAGTGCCGATCCTTCTCATACGAATTGAGAAAAAAAGACAACCTAACAAGGGAACCCCTTGCTATGGGTTGTCTTTAACAACTAATAACCGATTTGAATTTTACTATTCGGTTCGATATTTTCATTTACATTCGGCGGAGTATCGTCGCCCATTTGGCGAAGAAGCTGTTCCAAATCGCCTTTTACACCTTCTACATCATGGTTGGTCCGCATGCGCATGCCGATCGCATTGATCCGTTTTTCTAGTTCTTCGCTGTCGGTCACATGAACCTTGTAATAACGAGGAGTGACCGCTTCGGCTGTTCGCTTGGCTTCCTTACGTACTTTGGCATCCGGCTTGCCGTTTTTGGTTCGTACCCCAATAAAGACGTGGTCATCGGTAACTAAAGCAGTTGCATCTTTTACATTGGGTAATACAGTTACCAACTGGGCAATGTACTTGGCCAAAATCGGACGATCCACATACACTTTGTGGGTTGTGGGATCTGTTCCAACTTTATCCCGATAATTGGCTGGGTTATAACGGAAATATCCAATCTCGTTTTGTCCACCGCTGGCAGCATGTTCATGACCATTTATTTCGTTATTATCGCGTCGGGCTGCCCCCATACGACTGGGATGATTGGTCTCACGATATAAAGGATCTTGAGGACCATTTCCAAGTTCCTGCGCTGCTTCATCATTTGTGGTACAAGCTGGAGCAAAGGTCAAAGTCAAGCAGACTAAACCCATTACGATCTTTTTCAATCGCAAACACCTCCTTCTCTTAGGTTGTCCCGCTTTTAAAATGAATACGCTTCCAATAAAAACATAGTGAGGAAATCATAGTTGTGTTACCATAGTACATATCAGACTAGAAAAAAGAGTCTATCCTATATTTGTCTGGAAATAATTCGATAAAACAGTCATGCATTTGTTTGATAAAGGAGGATTGGGTGCGAAGATGGACTGCACCAATTGACCATGAAAAAGGTAGAAATAAATGGAATGACCTTTGAAGTGATCACAAATCATCGAGATGGTTGGAAGCCAGAAGAATTTCGGAAGAGATATAGTGAAATTTTAAATAAATACGATTTTATTGTTGGTGATTGGGGTTATTCTCAACTTCGCTTAAAAGGTTTCTTTCATGATCATCATGTCCGAGCAACCTCGGATACCAAAATCAGCTTTTTAGAAGAATACCTCAATGAATACTGCAATTTTGGTTGTTCTTATTTTGTATTGCGGAAGGTCCAACAACATTAATGATCAGGATCGTCGTGGATGGGGTGGCTTCCAGGCACTCTCCTGTCTAAGTCTTCATGGAATTCCCGATTCTCATAAGTAAAACCGGAAATACTGAACTGATCCGCTTCCCATGGTGACGTTTTTCCTAGTTTTTTGTTCGTCGGGGAACCGTAGGGACCCTCGGCAAACTCTTCAGGAATGATTTCGTTTCGCTGTGATTCAACCGTTTTTAGCTCCTTATAGTCCGGTTGTTTTCCCATGCTATCACCTCACTTCTAACCTGTCCGGATCAGCCAGAGCTATACTGGAAGTGTTTGTCTGATGACGAAAAATACCCACCAGCTCTGCGGTGGGTATTTTTATACAACTGTATATAAAAAGTTGCGTAGTTCATCTGCATCTTCTTCAGAAAGCTGATATATATGTTCAAGGTAACCAGGCTCATCCAAATCATCTTGTCCGATGATGGCATAGCGATGGGATTGTAAATCGAGAACGATGACTTTTCCATAAAATCGGTCTGTTGAGATGATCGCTAGATCAAATCGATTGGCTTCGCCAATAAAACTAACGAAACGGGTTCGTGTCTTTTCGATGTCATCATATAGAAAGGTTGTATCGTTTTTTTCCACTGAACATAACTCCTAACACCGATAATTAAAAAAGATCTTACCAACAGTTTGGCATGATTTTTAGTGAATGTCCAGCAGATGAAAACCAAACCGCAGTTTGGGTGTTCATCGAAGGAGTTTTTAGAAGAAAAGGAAGGTTTTCTTTTTTCGTCGTGGAGGAAAAGAGGTAGAGCGTGTTGCCGAGATCAAGCGTTGTGTAAAGTGAGCATTGCGCAATTCGAATTTTAAGTGCTCCTGTTTTTTACGAATCTCTTCAAACATTTGGTGGATTTCGCTAGCTGAAATGTTGTCATAAGAGAGAGTAGCAATTTGTTGCTCTAAATTTTCCATGGCGGCAAAAAGGGAAAAGAGGTGGCTTTCCAATCTTTCCATTCGTGTAAAAAGTTCTTCAACCATATCGATCATATTCTCCATATTATCCGATATATAACGAATGGTTTGCTCAGAGTCAATCTGATTTCTGGTAAAATCTTTGATTATTTTTCCTTCTTTGATCAAATCATCTCGGATCTGTTTCATCGATTTATTTGGCTCTTTTAAGCGCTCTTTGATATCTGCTAAGCAATGGAGACTTTCTTCCGTCAGTAAGTAATGACCGCGCTCATTGGATTCTGGACAAATATAGTCTTCAAAAGTGTCAATCCATTTCCGGACAGTTCGGGCATGGACTTGTAACCGTTCTGCTGCTTCTCGAGTCGTAAACAACATTGTTTTCCTCCCTTCTTGTGTATATTTACAACTTCTGGAAAAGAAAGCGCAATCCTGCTGCTTTGACAAAGGAAGCCAAAATAATACAAAAGATGAGAAGAATGATAAAGATAAATATTTCTGTAAGAGTTTCGCTAAAATCTGCCTTTAATCCTTTTATCAGGCAAGTTGAATGGATTGGAAAATTGTGAGGGGAGTGCTTCCGTTTGAAGCAGCGAAAGAAAGATACAGAAAGGTAGTCTTTTCGTTTCTTAAAGTGTTTAAACAATCTTTTACAAAAGGGTAGAAGTTAATTTAATATAAATATGTTCATTAGTTATGATGATTTGTCCAATAAATAAAATAAAATGTTACCACTACATTCGCATAATTATATATAATATATATATGCAGATTGTTAAAGTGCTCTGTGGCACCCATTCATTGGATAACAATCTTAAATAAATGACTACATCACCATTGTTGATAAATACTTTATTTAAAGGAATCTTATGTGTAAAATGAAAAGGAATCCCTTTTTGTTTGTAAGACGTTGCCAACAGTCATAAAATTTTGTGTTTTGTGCTTGATGAGTAGGGAAAAGATGATGTCCGTATTCATCTCAAAGTATTGAAACATATGAAAGATCTATAGTTTTGATATCAAATATCGTATAATAATTACAGTAATTTATACGAGAGGAAGATTTTCAGTGATCTATGAGGTGAATACGAAACGGATTGATCAGCAACTTCGTTATTTAGAGCAGTGTGTGAAGGTTTTGGAACAAGCTGGTGTTGAGAAACCCAATAGTGTGGAAGGCTTTGCTGTCGCACGTGCCCTTCATCTAGCGACTGAGTGCATGATCGATGTGGGCAGTGTGATTATTGATGGATTTATTATGCGAGATCCCGGCGGATATTCGGATATCGTCGATATTTTAGAGGATGAACAGGTCATAGATAAACATATAGCAGATAAAGTGAAAGAACATGTTCATTTTCGTGATAAACTCGTTCGATACTATAATGAAGTCACTGCTGAAGAGCTGAAAAACTTTAGTATAGATATAGAATTATTTCGGCGCTTTATTGACGCAGTAGAATCCTATCTTGCAAAGGAACGAGCGGCCGGAAACATTGAGTAAAGGAATTACATAGTGCTTTCAAATTAATAGAAAGTACTATGATTATTATATATAGAGAGAAGGAAGGTGAAGCTGGATGAGAGGAAACGGTTCCACCCGCAATCAAATCCTCATTCTGCTTAAGACAAAAGGTCCTTTAACTGTTAGTGAGATGGCTGCGCACCTAGGTGTGACAGAGATGGCGGTACGACGCCATTTAAATACGTTAGAACGGGACCAAATGGTTAGCTCACAGTTGTTGCGTCAGGCGATGGGTCGTCCCACAAGTCAATATTTTTTAACTGAGAAGTCAGATGACTTTTTCCCAAAAAATTATCATTCATTTACTCTTGATATTTTGGAAGATCTAGAGCGAACACAAGGAACTGAAGTGATCGATCAACTGTTTCGAAATCGTGAAAAGAGATTAATTGAATCTTATCAAAGTAGTTTTAAAACGAAAAAAACACTCCGTGATCGTGTAGAGACACTGGCTAAGATGCAAGAAGGAAAAGGATATATGGTTAAGCTGGAGGAGATTAATGAAGATACCTTTGCGTTGATTGAACATAATTGTCCAATTGCTCAAGTCTCCAGCCGTTTTGATCAAGCGTGCGCTTGTGAGCTTAATTTGTTCCGTAGTATTTTAGAAGCAGATGTTGAGCAACAGCTATGCGCAGCCAAAGGTGGTCCACATTGTGTTTATTTGATTCGGGCCAAGAAAGATGATAAAAAGGAAGAACAAGAAGAGAAAGAAGGATAAAGAGAGGATGGGCAAGTACTTCTAGGTGACATACTGGGATAACATTTAGGAGGACTTGTCCCGGTCTTTTTGCAAATTTTTTGAATGTGATTGAGAATATTAATAAATTTCTAATATTTATCCACCCATTTTTTCGATGTAGTTAAAGGTATGATACAATAACATGGACAATTGCTTTGAACGCGGTTCAAAAGAGAGAAAGGAGAGGAAAAGTCCCAGAAAAAAAGAGAGAAATCACTTAGGAGTGATGAACCACTCTTAAGTGATTTCGGATGCGGCCCCCATCAGTCATCACGATAAAGTATTCATGGGAGAAGGGAGCGTTCCTTAATTCATGAGCAACCAGTGGTATCAGGAAAGCTTTGGAGACGACTATTTGTTAGTTTACCAACATCGTAATCGAACGATGGCTGATCAAGAAGTAGATCAATTGTTGACGTGGTTGGATTTATCTAAAGAGGATCGAATTTTGGATTTGTGTTGTGGAATGGGGCGTCATTCGATCACATTGGCAAAGAGAGGCTTACAAGTACTCGGGCTGGATTTATCAGAGGTGCTCTTACGGAAAGCCAACTCATTAGCATACCAAGAAGGGTTATGGGTTCCTTTTATTCATGGTGACATGAGAAAGCTCCCCTTTGTAGAGAATTCTTTTGATGTCGTTCTCAACCTCTTTACTTCATTTGGTTATTTTCCGGAAGATGATGAGAATCGTCAGGTGTTAGCAGAAGTTTCTCGAGTTTTGCGAACGAGCGGTCGCTTTTTTATCGATTTTCTTAATCGAAAAAGAGTCGTAGAAACACTGGTTCCGGAAAGTCAGCGATTCATTCAAGATGTGGCAATTTATGAGCAACGATGGATCGATGGGGATTTTGTTTGCAAAAAGATTCGCGTACGTGATGGGAGTGGTGAGCGAGTCTATCATGAGCGAGTCAAGATGTATACATTTGAGCAGATGTGTGATCTCCTAACCCAATCCGGTTTAAGACCGATCAAGGCTTATGGGAATTTCCATGGAGATCCATATAGCGAGGATAGTGAGCGAATGATGATTATAGGTAAGGTGGAGGTATGAAGCGTTATCAAGGGTATATCATCGATTTGGATGGTACTCTTTATCGCGGAGCTCAAGTGATTCCAGAAGCGTTAGATTTTGTAAAGCGCTTACAAAAAGAGGGAGTTCCCTATCTGTATGTAACCAATAACTCTTCCCGTTTGCCTGAACAGATCGCCGAGCATTTAAGACTCCTCGGTTTCCCTGCTATTCCTGACCACGTTTATACATCCGCCTTGGCGACTGCTCGTTATCTTCAAGAAGAGCTTTCTTCTCCATCTGTTTATGTAATTGGAGAAGAAGGATTGCAAAAAGCGATTGAGCAAACAGATTGCCGCTTGGATCAAGAAGCACCTGAAGCAGTGGTGGTCGGTATTGATCGCCAATTTACTTATGAGAAAATGAAAAAAGCTTGTCTTTATATTCGACAAGGAGCGAGGTTCATTGGAACAAATCCTGATCTGGTGCTGCCTACCGAAGAAGGGCTCTGTCCGGGAGCCGGTTCACTCCTTCGTGGGATTGCCAGTTCGACGAATCAGGAGCCAGTGATCATCGGTAAACCTGAGACAATTATGATTCAGTATGCCTTAACTCGCTTAGGAGTGAAAGCAGAAGAGACATTAATCATCGGCGACAACCTAGCAACGGATATTTTGGTGGGGAATAAAATGAGAATCGATACATTGCTGGTGTTTACTGGTGTAACGACACCGGCGATGTATCAACATTCAAACATAAAGGCAACGTACCACGTGGAATCACTACAACAATGGGAGATATGATCAGGAGGAAAGCAGATGGAACGATGGGATGATATTATAGAGGTGCCGTTGCCTCTACCTTTTGCTTTAAGGATTATCAATGCGTATTTGATCAAAGGAGATCATGGTTATACGATCATCGATTGTGGCTTACATACAGAAGCCAGTTTACAAAGATGGGAACAAGCCCGAAAGGAGATTGGCTTTGCCTGGGAAGATGTTGAGAAGATTGTAATCACCCATTATCATCCTGATCATTACGGAATGGCTGGTCGGTTACAGGAAATGACACAAGCCCCTGTCTATCTATCTGAAACCGATTGGAAGCAAGCCCAGATGTTTTTTGCTAGAGATAGTCATATGCCTGAATTTATGGCTAGTTATTATAGTAAGCATGGGCTTCCTAAAGAATGGATCAGACAGATTCCCGAGCATTTGAAGGGATTTCGTAAATGGGTTGAACCGCATCCGCAAGTTAAGTTTTTGCAAGCGGGTGAGATGATCCGACTAGGAAATCATCGTTATCAAATTTACCATACACCGGGTCATGCCGACGGTCATCTTAGTTTTTATCAACCAGAGCGAAGAATCATGATCGCAGGTGATTTTCTGTTACCAAAGATTTCGCCGAATATCAGTTTATGGCCGAAATGCTATCCCAACCCACTTGCTCTTTTCTTTGAAACATTGGAGAGAATGAAAAAGGTTCCGGTCAACATGGTTTATCCAGCACATGGTCCGGTATTTACCCATTACGTAGAAAGGATCGAAGAATTAATCGCTCATCATCATCAACGTTTAGAGGCGATTACCCGATTTGTGGCGGAAAAAGGAGAAGTAACGGCAGCTGAAGTTTGTTTCCATTTATTTGGAACCGATTTATCCATTCATAATTTGCGGTTTGCCATGGCTGAATCGATGGCTCATCTACAATATCTGTATAGACAAAAGAAAATAAATACAATAGAAAAAAACGATACGTATCTGTGGACAAAATGATCAAAGGGTGTCTCGATTAGAAAGGATGAATGCGCGGTTGAAACAAAAGCGTGTTGCTTTAATTGCTGGAGGAACGAGTGGACTCGGGAAACTAGCAGCTATTTGGATGTTGGAAAACAATTGGCATCTGGCTGTCAATGGTTGGAGGGAACACCCTGAAGTCATGGAGTGGCTAAAAAAGCAAGCGAAGCCAGATCAGATTGCTGAATTTTTCCTTGCCGATGTAACAAAACAGGAAGAAGCGACTCAATTAATTGAAGATGTCTATCAACGCTTTGGAAGGATTGATGCACTCATCCATACGGTCGGTCCCTTTATTCGTGAGCGTAAGTTGTTTTATGAACATCGGATTTCAGAGATTGAACAAATGATTACCGGCAATTTATATAGTGCTCTTTGGACCATTCATGCGGTTTTACCTTATATGCGTCAGCAAAAATGGGGACGAATCATTACTTTTGGTTTTGGACGGGCTGGTGAAGCGCCTGCATGGCCTGACCGTTCAGTATATGCGGCTGCTAAGACAGCACTTGTTTCATTTACAAAGTCGTTGGCTGTGGAAGAAGCTCCCTATGGCATAACCGTAAATATGATTTGTCCAGGAGATATTGTCGGAGAGAGAAAAGAGTTGCGCATCGAAGATGTTCAGCATTTGCCTGACCATGAGACACCACGAGGTCGTTCAGGTTCAGGAGAAGATGTGTCACGGGTCATTCATTTTTTGTGTCAAGATGAATCTGACTTTCTAACAGGAAATATCATTCAAGTGACGGGAGGATTGGATGTGATCCACCCCACTTCCAAAAGACACCGAAAAACATCCAAAAAAAAGAATATCCATCCTGATCCTTGTTAAGCAACATGGCGACTCGATCATCGAGTAAGCCATGTTTTAGTATTTTTGAATGGTATGTAAAAGCTTAAATAGAAATCTGTAAAATAGGAAAAGTTATATACAAAAAAAGGGTGTCCACGATTTGATCTGGTATCCGTTTGGTGCAGCTTATAGCCTCAAATGGGCATATTTGACCAATTAATAGCTTTTTTGACAGCCGATGTTTCTGTTTAAGAACAAGAACATTGGCTATTTTATTTTTTCCTAGGCACACCTACTGTGCGCGACTCATAGGCTAAACACAGAGGTGAAGCCAGATGTTTATGAGTGGAGAAGAAGTGAGTCGGCTTACGGGGGAGGTTCATTTACAAGAATACTTACATCATTATTATGGGATCACTATTCAACAAGCGAAGCCTCTCGGAGGCGTTTTATATCTACAAACGGATCAGGATTCATATATTTTAAAAAGAGTGAAAAAGGGGACCAAAGATCGTTGGGAGATGCTGAGTGAGTTAAATGACCATGTTACCAAAAAAGATCTCTTTCTACCTGCCCCGATTCTGACGCGAAATAAAAAGTTATTTTTTGAGGGTTATCAAAACCGATATGTGTTGCTTCCTTATATAGATGCCAAGCCAGTGAAACTTCATTCGTTAGAAGAATGGCAACAAATCAGTCGAGCTTTGGCTTTTTTTCATCTCAGCACTAAAGATTTTGTTCCTAGAGGATCCTTTTTTAAGCTGCGACTCAAAGGAAAATGGATGAGTTATTTTAAGATTGTCAATCGGCAGCTAGAATTGTTTCAATTGGCAGCAAAGTGGACCACCATTCCAGCGGGTGCGGATCTTACTTGGCTAGATTATGCGACGTATACAAGAAGCCTCATGGAAAACGTTTTGACTTATTATGAAAAAATAGGAGGAGATCAAGCTTATAAAACGGCCATGGAGGAAGGGAAGGTCTGCCATGGGAATTTACATCGGCAAAATATCTTGGCGGATCATACCGAGCAAATCTATTTTGTTGACTGGAATGATATTCATCTCGATATTCGGTCTGCTGAATTAGCTAAATGGCTCTACTATGCTTATGGGAAGACAGGAAGTGCCCATCTTCTGATGGAAATCATCAGCAGTTATAACGAAATTCATCCACTGACCGAAATGGATTATGCACTCGTTTATGTCCGACTGCTCTTTCCTGAGCAGCTGTATCGTGTTTTACATGCGGTCTATGGCGAACAAAAATTGGATATTCAAGAAGCAGAATCGCATATTAAACGAGCGGCAGATTGCGAAGTGAAAAAGCTTCAGTTGTTAAAG
>JANWIG010000006.1 GCA_025449975.1 Thermoactinomycetaceae bacterium | reverse complement strand
CTGCAAAGCGATAACAAAGTCGCAGTGCATCATGATGTTGGCTGATCTCATGCAATGCCTGTGCCAGCAAACGCGGATTGCATCGCTTGCGGACCAGCAAAAAGAGCGACTGATTCCAATGATGAGGAGATTGGAAATTTTGTTCCCAAAACCAGTGTTGAATCGGTGTAAATGGAACATGGCCTTCCAGCTTCCCTTGTTCTGCCGCAAGCCGATCATCTGCCGTACCGACTACCGCTGCCAATTCAGCAATCGTCTGGTTTTCAAAGCATTGTTTCGGTGTCAGCTTTAAACCGCGTTGATTGGCGCGTGAGACGACTTGAATACTTAAAATCGAGTCCCCACCCAAGGCGAAAAAGTTATCTTGGATCCCCACTTCTTCGATTCCGAGCACTTCTTGCCAAATCTCTGCGAGCTGTCTCTCCGTTTCATTCCGCGGCTTCATCGAGCCGAAAGTCTCATGTTTTTGATATTCCGTCGGATCAGGCAGGGCTTTGCGATCCAACTTACCGTTGGGCGTTAGCGGCAAGGATTCCAACACGATAAATAAGCTCGGAATCATATATTCTGGTAAACGCTGCTTCAAGTAAGCTCGACCATCAAATGGAGTGTCCATCTCTTGCAAAACCACATAAGCGACCAAACGCTTCTCATTTCCTTCCCCATGGGCAATCACCACGGCTTCTTTAATTTGTGGCGATTGATTCAAATGAAACTCCACTTCCCCTAGCTCAATGCGGAATCCGCGAATACTTACCTGCTGATCGATTCGCCCTAAAAACTCCAGCTGCCCATCCGGTAAAAAGCGAACCAAATCCCCTGTTCGATAGAGACGATCATGAGCCCGAGAACTAAATAGATGGGGAATAAAGCGTTCAGCGGTCAAGTCCTCTCGCTGGAAATATCCTTCCGCTACTCCCTTTCCACCGACATAAAGCTCTCCAGGTACACCGATCGGCACTTGCATAAAATGCTGATCCAATACATAGACTTCCGTATTGGCGATCGGCTTTCCGATCGTTGGAAGTTGACTATGGACGGAAGTGGTCACCTTTCCGGCAGTCGACACAACGGTATTCTCGGTTGGTCCATAATGGTTGATCACTTCGACGGGGAATCCTTCCGCAGGGGTCACACGAAGCTGATCACCACCTGTGAGCAATTTCCGCAATGCGAGCTCCTGTGGCCAATCCAGTTGCAACAATTGTTCTAACAATGGGGTCGGCACAAAGCTGATGGTGATTTGCTGCTCGATCATCCAATTGCGTAAGCCCCCAGGAGAAAGGCGTATCTCTTCGTCCGGCAGATAGAGTCGTGCTCCAGCCACCAATGTGGGCCAAATCTCCCAAACGGAGGCATCAAAAGCAACACCAGCAATCCACGTACAGCGATCATCCTCTGTCAATTGATACTCGTGCAGATGCCAATGGACCAAGTTGAGTAACGAATCATGACGGATCATCACACCTTTGGGCTGACCCGTGGAGCCTGAAGTATAGATCATATAAGCCAATTGGTGGGTCGCGATCTCCTCAGGCGGATTTGTTTTTGGAAATTTTTTCAGCTCTTCTTGTCCCTGATCCAAACAGATCAATGGACAAAGGTCAGGGAGATGCTCAGCGACCGCTGTTTGCGTTAGGACAAGTGGCAACCGCGCATCCGCAAATAGGTAAGCATGACGCTCAGAGGGATAAGCGGTATCGATCGGTACATAAACGGCTCCAATCTTCATGATGGCTAACATACCCACAATCATCTCAGGAGAGCGTTCCATACATACCCCGACAAAGTCACCACTTGTAATCCCACGGTTTCGCAAATAGTGAGCGAGCTGATTGGCCTTTTGATTTAACTCTTGATACGTCCATGTTCGATCCCGACTGACGATGGCGGGTCTTTCTCCCCGCTCTGCTGCCCGCTGGGCAATGCATTGATGGACAGGCTGTGACTTTGGAAAATCGATTTTTGTTTGATTCCATTGTTGTAACCATTGCCGTTCTCTTTCCAATAACAATGGAATCTCTTGCACTGGATGATCGGGATCCTCCAATATTTGGGTTAATAACAAGGTAAAATGATCAGCCATCCGTGCAATGGTCTCTTCCGAAAAGAGATCGGTATTATATTCCAGATCAACCACGATTCCATCGTTTTCTTCCATCATATTGCAGGTTAGATCAAACTTCGCCACTTCCTGCGGAACATCGACCCACTCCAGTTGCAACTGGGGCACTTCAGGTAAATCCAACGGGATGTTTTGCAGTGCGAACATAACTTGAAAGAGTGGCGAGTGACTTAAATCCCGGCGCAACTTTAGCTCATCGACAATCTTTTCAAACGGTACATCTTGATGGGCATATGCCTCTAAGGAAACTTCTCGCACACGACTTAGTAGCTGACGGAAACTCGGATTTCCGGAGAGATCCGTCCGAAACACCAAGGTATTGACAAAAAATCCAATTAATCCTTCTACCTCTTCGACCGAGCGATTGGCAATCGGACTTCCTACAGCCAGATCCTCTTGACCACTATAACGGCTGAGCAAGGTTTGAAATGCCCCCAGCATGGTCATAAACAGGGTGACTCCCTCTTGCTGACTGAGCTTTCTCGCTTTTTCCACCAATTCATCTGCTAAATGGAACCGGTAGGTCGCTCCATGAAAGGTTTGTTCAGCAGGGCGAGGATAATCCGTTGGCAACTGGAGCACAGGAAGATCAGCCAACTGCTCTTTCCAATAAGCCAATTGCTTTTCCCATTGTTGATCCTGCAACCACTGACGCTGCCACATGACATAGTCCGTATATTGCACAGGTAACTTCTCAAGCGCGGGCTGCTTACCATTTAAAAGCGCTTGATAGATCGTAAACAGTTCATCCAACAGAATCCGCAACGACCAACCATCAGAGATCAGATGATGCATATTGACATAAAGGAGCGATTCCTGTTCATTGAGCAAAAACAACTTGACACGAATCAAAGCATCTTGTGTTAACGAAAAGGCTCGCTTGGCATCTCGTTTTATGTCAGCCAATGCTTGGTCTGACGGATTTTTCAATTGCCGTAGATCGCGAATCTCCCACCAGTTTTCAGCTACCGGTTTAATCCGCTGCTTGGCTTCTCCATCTTGTTCGAAAATCGATGTCCGTAACAAAGATTGTCTTTCAAATAACCATTCCCAGCTCTTTTTTAGCAACGAATGATCAAGGGATCCCTCCAAACGAATGGCAAACGGAATGTGGTAAACATCCTTTTGCTCGATTAAGCGTTGCAAAAACCAGAGCCGTTGCTGAGCATACGAAAGCGGATAAACCTCTTGTTGATCATCTCCTCGTTGGATTGGTGGCAGAACAGACTGATTTTTCTCTTTTAACCGAGAAGTGATCTCCTTTTCGAGCAAAGCGATCGTTGGATAGTCAAAAATAGTACGCAATGGCAGTGCCATGCCAAAAGCATCATTTAATCGTGATACGGCACGGGTCGCCAGCAATGACTGCCCACCCAGATGGAAAAAGGATTGATGTGAAGCAATTTGATCACGTCCCAAAACTTCGCACCAGATCCCATGAATGATCTCAGCGATTGGTGTATGTGGCTCCTCCGTCGTAACCGGCTCATCGCCTGGCTGTGGCAACGCCTTGCGATCCAATTTGCCATTGGGGGTAAGTGGCAGTGCATCCAGCTGTATCAATCGGGTCGGAATCATATAGGAAGGCAACCATTTTTTAAGATGGTCTGTTAACTCTTCCACCAACAACTCTTGCTGATCCGTCACCACATAAGCCACCAATTGAGGCTCTTGATTGCTCCCAGTTTTTACTGCAGCCACTGCTTCTAAGACGTGTGGATGCTTAAGCAAAGCCGCCTCAATTTCCCCCAACTCCATGCGGTAACCACGCAGTTTTACTTGCTGATCGATCCTTCCGAGAAACTCTAAATTTCCATCTGGCAATTGGCGTACCAAATCGCCTGTGCGATAAAGAAACTCTCCCGCTTCGCTATGAAATGGATGCGGTATAAAACGCTCTGCAGTTTGTTCCGGCTTTTGGTAATATTCGAGGGCTAGTCCTACGCCTCCGACATACAATTCCCCCGCAACCCCGGGAGGAACCGGCTGCAGATCGCGATCCAAAACGAAAACTTCCACATTGGCAATCGGGCGACCAATCGGTGGCATGGTGGTAGGACCACTCTTTTGCGGAACCCGATAGAAGGTAGTGACAACGGTGTTTTCTGTCGGACCGTAATGGTTGACCACTTCAATGGGAAAGCCTTCGGGTACATACGAGCGAAGCTGATCTCCACCGGTTAGCAAAAAGCGCATCGAGCCCGCCTCAGACCATGGCAATGCCATGACGCTTTCCAACAGGGGAGTAGGCAAGAAACTGATCGTAATTTTTTGATCGATGAGCCATTGCTGTAAGCGAGCCGGTGACAAACGCACCTCTTCCTCCGGAATCCAAAGACTCGCTCCTGCCACCAAGGTGGGCCAAATTTCCCAGACAGAGGCATCAAACGCCATCCCAGCGATCCATGTGGTTCGGTCGTTCGCTGATAGCTGATATTCGCGATTGTGCCAAAATACCAAATTGAGCAACGAACGATGGGAAATCGCAACCCCTTTGGGAAGACCTGTGGAGCCAGATGTATAGATCAGATAAGCAAGCTGATCGACTGACTTCGCACAAAACGGCGCTCTTGACCCTTCCTGTTGAGCGATCCATTCTTTTTCTCGATCCAAATCGAGGATCGCGGATGGATTGGCAGCCTGTAGTTTGTCTCGCAAATGCTCTTGCGTAATGACCCATTTCGCTCCGGCATCTTGTACCATATACCGCAACCGCTCTTCGGGATATGCCAAGTCAAGTGGAAGGTAAGCGCCACCCGCTTTAAAAATCCCTAAAATAGCCACAATCCATTGCGGTGAGCGCTCCGCATAAACGCCTACCAAATCTCCGCTCTTTAACCCCTTTTGGCGCAAATAATGAGCCAGTTGGTTTGCCTTTCGATTTAATTCGCCAAAAGTAAGTTGCTCTGCCCTACTAACTACCGCCCATTGATCAGGATTCTCTTCTGCTCGTCGAGCGATCCACTCATCGACGCACAGCTCGAGGGGATAACTGGACTTCGTTTGGTTTCCTGCGGCGATGATCCGTTCCTGCTCTTCACGAGTGAGCAAAGAGAGCTTTTTCACTGGTTGATCCAATTGATCCATCAGCTGCTCCAAAACCGTTAGAAACTGCCGAGCCATTTGCCCGATCCTTTCCTGGGCAAAGCGGGCGGGATTCCACATCCACTTCAACTTTAATTTTTTCTCCGGATAAACAACCAAGTTTAAAGCGTAATTGGTTCGCTCGATCGAACGAAGATCCGTTAGTTGAACCTCGGGACAGGATGAGGAATCAAATGGATAGTTTTCTACTGCGACCAAGGTATCAAACAACGATTGTCCTTGGGGAAGTTGGCTCCAACTTTGAATATCAGCAAGAGAACTATACTCGTATTGGCGCATTTCCACTTGGTTCTGTTGAATTTGCGTTAGCCATTCCTTTACCGATTGCTCTCCTGTCCCCAGCTTGACACGAACAGGCAATGTATTCATAAACATGCCGACCATCTGCTCAAAACCCTCTAGATCAGTCGGCCGTCCAGAGACAGCCGCTCCAAAGAGAACATCATCTTGCCCGCTGTATTTGCTGAGCAAAATCGCCCAAGCACCTTGAATAAACGTATTGAGAGTCAAGGCCGATTGGCGAGCTATTTCTTTTAATTTTAGATGTTTTTCTTCTGATAAGTATAATTCTAGCTCATCAAATAACAATGATGATTCCGAATTAACCAAAGGTGTAGGGATTTGGAGAACGGTCGGCTCCGAAAATCCTTCCAACCGTTTCTTCCAATAATCCTCTGCTGCCCGAACATCCTGCTGCGCTAACCAACCAATATATTCAACGAAAGGCCGCGCTTCCGATAGTTCCGGCTCTGCCCAATGATCGGCTTGATACAGGTCGAGTGACTCCTTCAGTAAAAGGGGCAAACTCCAGCCATCTAGAATCAAATGATGGAAAGTCCATAAGACACGGTATTTCTTGTTAGCTATGCGAATCAAGGCAAATCGAACCAACGGCGCTTCACTCAAATCAAAGCCTTTTTCCCGATCCTTGATCAACAATTGGCTCCACTTCTCTTCTTGCTCAGCGGTTGTGTAATTCTGCCAATCGTAGTAATCAAACGGCGCTTCTGCCATCTGATAAACCACTTGGAGAGGATCTTTGACATCCTCCCACATAAAGGCGGTCCGTAAAACAGGATGTCGTTCGATCACTCGTTGCCATGCCCATTGATAAGCCATCGGATCGAGATCCCCGGATATAGTAAACGTTACTTGAGTTAAATATAATTGCAGATCCTTCTCATACAGCGAATGAAATAAAATTCCTTGCTGTACAGGGGTCAGCTCATATATATCTTGAATTTCATCTGTTAACACGACTGATCTCCCTTCTGTCGATGTAAATCTTAATGAAATTTTCGGCGTATCCTATATCGTACACCCGTTCCTTCACCATGAACTCAGAGCTCTTAAAGCACTTTATTTTTTGTTGCGCCCCTTTAGCTTGCTTAAGACTTTCTCCAGATCGCCACGACTTAAGTTGGCTCGGCTAAAATCCGAAGGGGCAAACTGTCTTGCCTTTCCACTGCTTCGTTGATCGACTGAGATTAATTGGCATAGTAATTCGAGATAACGATCCGCCAAACGCTGAATCGTCGTTGGTTTATACCTCGCTTGATCATAAATCCAAATCATCTGAAGCTGATCCTGATGAATCATCATCGCTAGATCGATTAAATGCGGACGATGCAAAGTCTGCTTCTCGCTTGGACCACGAAACTGAAGCAATTGATCAAAACAAGAAGATGCGTCGATCAGTTGGTCAAGCTGCCCTAAATAGTTAAAACAAATCTCGGCCTTTAATTGTTGTTCCATGATCTGACGTGTGGGTTGATCCGCTAAATAGCGCAATAGACCATAGCCAAACCCTTTTTCAGGAACACGGCGATATTGCTCTTTTACTCTGGACACTTCCTCCATCCATGACCGCGCAGAACCCCGCTTTAGCAACAAAGGATGGATTGTCGTAAACCAACCAATTGTACGCGTTAGATCTACATCTTCTAAGAAAGGATCTCTACCATATCCCTCCACATTTACCAAAAGAGTTCTTCTCTTTGTCCATTCCGTAAAGGTTCTCAGTAGTACCGTTAACAATAACTCTGGGAGATTGGCCCGAAACTGTACAGGAGTCTCTTTTTGTAGCCGCTTGGTTTGCCGCTGATCCAAGGTGGTGATCACCTGACTGACTGCTTGCGGTTGCCCCCGCTCTGCTGACCAATCCACTGGCAAAGGGAAATAGGAAATGGATTGCAGCTGCCTCAGCCAATATTCTTTCTCCTTCAGCCGTTTTGGTGAATGAGCCTCCCGTTGGAGACGATGAGCCCATTCTTGATAAGAAGTCGTCTTTGACGGAAGAACAACAGGCTGTTCTTTTAGCAGTTGATCGTAGATCGTCTGCAAATCATCCAATAAGATGCGCCAGGATACTCCATCGACGACCAAATGATGAATGGCGATGATGAGATAGTTCGGTCGACCATCCGGAAAACGAAGCACTTCTGCTTGCAACAGAGGTCCCTTTTCTAAATGAAGCCTTTCTTCCAGCTGTTCCCAATGTCTTTCCAACACCGTTTGTTCTTCAGAAATAGGAACGTCAACCGTTTGGACGCTCATCAGCTTTTGATGACTCGGTGTAGAATCATACCATTGCTTCCAGGTGTCTCCCTGTTTGGCAAAACGGAGACGCAAACCATCGTGATGTTCAACTAGAAGATGGAAAGCCTTCTCTAACAGAGTTAGCTCAGTATCAGGCTGTAGACGAAGTAAAACCGATTGATTCCAATTATGTGGATTGGAAATTTGCTGTTCAAAGAACCAATGCTGGATCGGCGTTAGCGGTACTTCGCCAGAAACCTTTCCTTGCTCAGCTTGAATCGTCTTCTTCTTCTCAGCGATCACCTTGGCTAGCTCCGCAATGGTGGGGTAGTCAAAAAAGTGTTTAGGAGTTAAATGGATTCCTTCTTTATTTGCTTTCGCAATCACCTGAAGGGTAAGAATCGAATCTCCACCTAGTTCAAAAAAGTGATCGTGTCTACCAATTTGAGACACATTGAGCACTTGACTCCAAATTTTTGCCAACTTCTCCTCTGCTTCGGTGCGAGGCGGAACATATTTTTTCCCTCGTTCTCTGTTCCAGCTAGGGGAAGGTAATCTTTTGCGATCGACCTTTCCATTGGGAGTCAGCGGCAACTGATCCAGAATCATAAAGGTGGTTGGAATCATATAATCAGGTAACCGCTCTTTTAAATACTGTTGCCACTCTTCTCTTGAAAGCTCTTGCTGCTGATTTAACACAAGATAGGCAACCAGCGATTTGGTTCGCTGCTGCTCCTCATGAGCGACCACAACGACTTCACTCACTGCAGGATGCTGACGCAAATGGTGTTCAATTTCTCCTAGTTCCACGCGAAAACCGCGAATTTTTACCTGATGATCCAAACGCCCCAAAAATTCGAGCATTCCATCTTCACGGTAACGAACCAAGTCACCCGTTTTATAAATGACTTCTTCTCTTGGAAGGGAATGGGACGAGATAAACCGCTCTTGAGTCAATTTGGGTTTGTTTAAATAACCTCGTGCCAAACCGGCTCCTCCAATATATAGTTCTCCGGGAACGCCGATCGGAACCAGCTCCAAATTTTCATCCAAGACATATAACCGTGTATGATCAAGCGGTCTACCGATCACTGGCTGCTGTTGCTCCTCTCGCCCGATTAGTGCATATGTAGAATAAGTGGTATCCTCAGATGGACCATATAAGTTATACACTTTTTCTACTGACGATTCTTTATACAATTGCTGTACTAAAGTTAATGGCAGCGGCTCGCCTGCTAGATTGATCACCTTGACAGAAGCAGGAATTCCTTTCACATTGATCAGCTCTTTGGCAGCGGATGGCACCGTATTGACTAGTGTCACTTGATCGCGCGCCGGCAGGAAAGGGAGTTCCAAAGCATTTTCAGCTAAAATGACGCATCCACCACAGCTCAATGGGACAAACATCTCAAAAACAGATAAGTCAAAACAAATCGATGTGGTCGCTAGGACTCCTTCTCTTTCTTCTGGCAAAAAAGTCCGCTGTGCCCAAGTGATCAAGATGGTGGCACTCTGGTGTTCAATCATGACCCCTTTCGGTTTGCCTGTCGAGCCCGATGTATAAATGAGATAAGCCAGATCAGAAGGATGGACGAAACCCTCCGGATTTTCCTTCTGTTCTTTGGAAATGATCGATTGCTCTTGATCGATGCAAATGACCTTTTCCGTTGTTTTCGGCAATACTTTCCGCCATTTCTGCTCGGTTAGTACAACCTTTGGCTTGGCATCTTCCAACATATAAGCAATCCGTGCCGTTGGATACTGAGGATCGAGCGGAACATATGCAGCGCCCGTTTTTAAAATCGCTAAAATCGCAATCAGCAACTCGGGAGAACGATCAAGACAAACGCCAACAAAGGTCCCCCTCGTCACACCCCATCTTTGTAAATAATGAGCAAGTTGATTGGCTCGTTCATTTAATTCGCGATAACGCAATGTTTGATTTTGATAACGAACGGCTAACTTCTCCGGTGTAGCTTCCACTTGCTGTTCAAATAAGCGATGGATACAAGTGGTTTGCATCGGCACCGTCGCTGTATCATTCCAACTGGTTAACTGTTGACGCTCTACTCTAGACAAAAGCGGCAGCTTTCCTACTTGTTGTTCAGGTTGTTCAACAATCCCCGTCAATAACGTTAAAAAGTTGTCCGCCATGCGCTTGATCGTCATGGAGCGGAACAAATCCGAATTGTATTCAAACGCCGCGATCAAACGCTCTCCTTTTTGATAAAGCATCAGGGTTAGATCAAACTTCGCCGTTTTATGTTTTAATCCGATCGTTTCCACTTCTAATCCATTTATTTTCTCCGTCATCTCAGGCAATTCTTGAAAACCAAACATTACCTGAAAGAGCGGTGAATGACTCAATTTCCTTTCCGGCTGCAATGTGGTAACCAACTGATCAAACGGTACATCCTGATAAGCATAAGCTTCTAAAGTGGTCTGCCGGACTTGCTGAAGTTGATTTCGGAATGACGTCGTCCCAGCGATCGGAGTCCGAAATACCAAGGTATTGACAAAAAAGCCAATGATCTTTTCCAACTCCGGATGATTACGCCCTGCAATGGGACTACCCACAGCAAAATCTCGTTGACCCGTATAGCGATACAACAATACTTGGAATGCAGCTAACATGGTCATAAAGAGAGTGCTATTCTCCTGTTGACTCAGTTGCTTTAAACGTTGAAGCAAGTCCTTTGGAATAATGCATTCATATGTATCACCGACAAAGGTTTGCACAGGTGGTCGTGGCTGATCCGTAGGTAGCTGGAGAACGGGAACATCTGCTAATTTCTGTTTCCAGTACGTCAGCTGATGTTGGATTTCTGTTTGTTTGCACCATTTCTGCTGCCAGAGAGTAAAGTCGGTATACTGAACCGGCTGTTCTGCTAGTAGGCATTCTTCTCCTTTCTGGTCAGCAACATAATATTGCCACAACTCTTCTAGGAACACGCCCATTGACCAACCATCTGAAATAATATGATGCATATGTATCAAAAAGAGCCAATCATTCCCCCCAATCTGGAGCAAATGACAGCGTAAGAGCGGTCCATCCTGCAATTGAAACGGCGTCGCTGCTTCCTCCTCGATCCATCGCTCCGCCTCTTTTTCAGGAGATGAACTCTTTCGAAAGTCCTGTACACTCCACCCTACGTCCATCGTCTCCTTCACGATTTGAACCGTCTCTCCATCTACTTCGGAAAAAACGGTTCGCAATTGTGGATGACGGTGAACGAGTCGATCGATACTCCTCTTGAGTGAAAGAGTGTCCAATCTTCCTCGGATTCGCAAGACGAATGGGATATGGTATGCCGTTTGATCCGGTCTTAACCGCTGCAAAAACCATAAACGCTGTTGAGCAAAAGACATCGGCAACATGCTTTTCTTAGAATCCTGTGCAGCAAGCAAAGAAGAGGAAGAATCGATCCGTTCTTTCTGGCGATCCACCTCTTTAGCCAACCGTTGAACTGTGCCCGCCTCCATCGGCAAACTAAAGGGCAATTTTACCGCAAACCGTTGATTGACCCGCGCCATAATTTGCGCAGCTAATAGCGAATGTCCACCCCGTGCCAAAAAATGGTCCTTTCTACCAATCGGCTTTTTTTGGAAAACTTCTTCCCAGATCGCGGCAATCTTTTTTTCCGTCTCCGTCTCGGGGGCAACATAGCGATCACTAGTGAGTTTGGGTGCGGGTAATGCCCGTCGATCCACTTTTCCATTGGGAGTCAGCGGAAAAGAATCAAGGACGACAAAAGCAGCCGGAACCATATAGTCTGGTAGCTTACGAGATAAATAGGAGCGCCAATCGATATCGGCATTCCTCTTCAATTGTAGATAGGCAACTAACTGTTTTTCCCCTCGCTGATCCTCGCGAACAAGCACAACTGCTTGACGTACTTCTTGATGTTGGCAAAGTACCTGTTCGATTTCTCCCAATTCTACTCGGAAACCTCGAATCTTCACTTGATCATCCAAGCGACCTAGAAAAGCCAGATTTCCGTCCGGCAACCAACGAACCTGATCTCCTGTCCGATACAATTTGGCACCTGGCTCCGTGGAAAATGGATGGGGAATAAATCGCTCCGCTGTCAGCTCTGGACGCCGAAAATATCCTTGGGAGAGACCCCTTCCCCCAACATATAGCTCCCCGGGAACTCCCAATGGAACCGGCTGAAGAAAACGATCCAGCACATAAACCTCCGTATTGGCTATGGGACGACCAATCGGGGGAAAGCTTGACTTATCTTGACGGCTGGATACACGAAATGCCGTTGTCACTACCGTATTTTCCGTCGGTCCATAATGATTTACCACTTCGATTGGAAAGTCAGCTGGTGGCGTTTGGCGGAGCTGATCTCCTCCGGTCAATAGTGTGCGCAAATCCGTTTGCTTAGGCCACTTTAAAGTTAGCACCCTTTCCAACAAAGGGGTTGGCAAAAAGCTAACCGTAATTTTTTCAGCGATCAACCAGCTTTGCAGCTCCTCGGGAGAAATCCGCTTTTCTTCATCCGGAATGCAAAGCGTTGCTCCTGCTACCAACGTCGGCCAGATCTCCCAAACGGAAGCATCAAAAGCTGGTCCAGCGAGATAAGAGGTCCGATCCGCTGAAGTGAGCTGATACTCATTGAGATGCCAAAAAATGAGATTGAGTAGGGAACGATGAGAAATCATCACTCCTTTGGGTTGTCCCGTCGAACCGGACGTATAAATCACATAGCTCAACTGGTCATGAGAGGTAATTTGACTAACCGAATCTGCGCTCATCGAAGCAATCGCGGATCGCTCGAGATCGATGTAAACCACTCGCTCAGCTGGGAACACGCACTTTTGGCTCCATTGGGTATCCGTTAAAACCAGACTTGCCTCTGAATCGTGCAGCATATAGGTGATTCGTTCGGTCGGATAAGCGGGATCGATCGGTACATAAGCGGCTCCCAGCTTGAGTACTGGTAACAAACTGATGATGGCATCGCATGATCGCTCCAGACAAATCGCAACCAAATCCCCCGATTGGACGCCACGCTTTTGTAAATAATGCGCCATCTGATTAGCCCGATGCTCCAGCTCTCCATAGGTAAGGCTTTGGGACGAGTCCTTAACAGCCAATGCTTCTGGAGTTTGCTTCGCTCTTCGAGCAATCCACTGGTCGACACTTCTTCTCTCTGGCACAGAGAAGTGAGTGCGATTCCAAACTTCAAAAAGATCGGCTTCCCTCTGGGTCAATATGGAATAAGCGCGGATCGATCGATCAGGCTCTTTTACCACCTCTTCCAACAGGCACAGCAAATGCTCTCCCATTCGCCGAATCGTTTCATCGTTAAAGAGAGAAGGATCATAAGAAAAACAAGCATACCAGTCCATCTCTTTTGGATAAATAGATAGCTTTAATTCTCCCTTAAAAAACTCTGTAATCTCTTCATGATTATCTAAATAGCTAGCAAACTGAACCGCACGTAGTGATTCCCACTTCTGCGCTTCTTCGCTGATCTCTACGCTAGCCCTCACCATTTTCTTCACTTGGGACAACCACTCTCGAAAACTGGGATTCTCCTGGCAGTGAACGAGAGTAAGTACAGAAGTGGAACCAGCCAACTTGGTCTCGATCACGTATTCATCCTGCCCACTATAACGCATCAACAATAGGTGGAATAGAGACAAGACTGTCATGTCAAAAGTGGCTTGTTCTCTTCTTCCAATCTCTTGCATCTTCCGAACAGTCTGCGCAGAAAGAGGTAGTTCATGATTCCGTTTGGCTTTTCTTCGGTGCTTGGAACGTGGATGATCCGTCGGAAGTTGAACAGAAGTCGCATGAGACCAAACAAGTGAATCTTGGGAAATTTCCTCTAAAAATGGCTGATATAAACTCATAAATGTACCTCCACTGTGTAGTCAAGCACTTGCATCATTCGCATCCCATTTTCTTCATCCTAAGCTACATCGGAATGATCACAGACTTACAAAGTTAATGTAAATTTTTATTAATTTAATAGAAGTATTTTTCAACGAAAGAATTGCCTCCAACTACCAAAAGGAATGCCGAACTATTTTCGTATAAATAAATAGAAAATATGATATTACAGCAAATCAATTATATATTTTTATATTCTAATCAAATGAAAACATTTACAAAGCAAATAAATGCCTCTTTAGTGTACTATATACAACGATCGTGAACTTTTTCGACTTTGTGCACGAAAAAACGACTGATTAAATTTTATTTTATATTATTAAAGTAGCAAATAAATGTCAATACAATTTTTATACTAAATTGCCCCAATATTCAACGGGATATGCATTTATTTTACATTTAAATATCTTTTTCTCCTTTATATACTCTATTTATTGGTTTTCTTCCAAAAAAGAGACCGGCAACATGTGAAGCATTTATTTATCTTTTGCTTAATTCCTCAAAAAAATAAGCATCCTATAAAGGATGCTATCGTTGTGATGTACTACTATAGTTGAGCCAACTCTTCTTTTAAAATCGCTTGTTGCTCTGCCAATTCTGCTTCGGCTTGTTTTAATTGGCTCACATCAATCTGTTCCGACAAGACGTATAACAAGTTTTGATAATACTCTTTGCACTCATTGGCTGTTTTCTCTTTTACTTTCGCTAGACCTTGCCGCCACTCTTGACGATAATGCGTTTCAAATTTTTCTTGCTGCTTTTTCATATAGTGATCCACTTGCTTCTCCAAGATCTCTCTCATCTCATCTCGCATCTTCGCACGCTCATTTTTCTCAAAGAAGGACTTGGTATTTTTAAACCGGCTCATCGGCTTCCGAAAATCTTTCACATCCAAATCCGGGAACGGAGAAGAAAATTCCGGAACGGTGTAGGTTAGATCCACTTGCTTTGAGAAAGGAAGTTCCGTTTGAATCTCTTGACACTGCGTTACCAATTGTTCTAGCTGCATCAATTGTCTTTCTTTGATCCACTTTTCTGTCCGTAAAGAAGTAGCCCGCAATTCCTGCAACAAGTCATGCCGCATAAAATCTAGCATCTCTTGCACACAATCACGCAAGCGCTGTTTGGCATTGGCATCATCGCGAAGCGTCCCTGGGTTAAAGATTTCGATAAATACATCTTGATATCGTAAAAACGTTCGTTTCCTCACATAATAGAGCAATTCTTCAATTTCTTTGACCAAAGCAAACTCGACCGCTTGCGTATTCCAACTTTCAATCAGCTCGAGCATCTCATTTTGCTCTGAGGCAATCTGCTGACGCTGTGCCGCTTTTTGTTCGTTTCCTTGCAACGTGGTCTGAATCAGCTGTTTCAGCATCTGATGAGCTCGGCGGATCTCATTTACCAATTGTTGAAGAGAAACCAATAACAAATCACCCATCATAAAGGAGAGAAACGCTTGTTCAAACGGCTGGACTCCTGACTCTTTTTCTCCAAAGACCCCTTGTTTTTCCTGCAATGCCAGCAGACTAGACAGCGCAAACAGACGGGGATTGCGAATGCCATATTGCAACAACTGATCTTTTAAATACTGTTTCACCGCTTCCAGCTCTTCTTCTGAGGAAGCCAGATCGGCCGCATTCATGATAAAGAACATCTTGTCCATCGAAAAGGTGTCTTTAACCCGTCCCAGTTGAATCAAAAATTCCCGATCTGCTCGCGAAAAAGCGTGATTATAGTAGTTGACGTATAAAATCGCATCTGCATCACGAATATATTGGAAAGCCACACCGGTATGTCGGGCATGGATGGAATCCGCTCCAGGTGTATCCACGAGTGTAATGCCGCGCTTCGTCCAATAACTATCGTAATAAAGCTCCGCTTGTTCCACAAAACAGGATCTTTCTTCTTTGGCTACATACTCCTCTAGCTCATCCAATGAAATTACGATCTTAGAGCCCAACCGCTTTTCCACGAAAGCATAACCCGTTTGGACCGCTCGCAAAAATGAGAAACTGGTTTTCTGCTTCGGATTGGGATCTTCCGTTTCAAGCAAACGGGGAATTCGCGACAGAGCTTCCTCAATCGAACGAATTTCCTGCCTAAATAACTGAAAAACATGCTGCAAATCTTGAAGGAGTGTCTCTTTCGACTTAAAGTAGATAACCGCCTGTTTATGTTGATACCTTTCGTTCGGTGGACAGACTTTATTGATCGTTGCTGTCGTTGGATTCGGAGAGACAGGTAAAATGTTTTCACCAATTAAAGCGTTGGCAAAAGATGATTTCCCCGCACTAAATGCCCCAAACAGCGCAACCGTAAATTGCTGTTCTGCCACCCGCTTTCGTTTTCGCTGGATCTCTTGGTAGATCGATTTTAATACGCTTACACCCGACATGACATATTCCACGGTCTCAATCCGATCGAGCAGTCGTTTTAGTTTGGACGTACGCTCTTCTGCTGATCCGGTTGGTTGAATTTCTTTCTCTGCTTGCACAGGCACAGGCTCCATCATAGGTTTTTCTTCTGGCACTTTTGGCATGGAAACCCATTTCACTTTCCCACGTTCCGCTTCTTCTTCTGTCAAAAGATGGTCTAAATCGATCTGTTCTTCCACTTGTTCCCCTTCCAAAAGATCTTTTAAATAAGACAGATACTGCCCCTGCTTTTGTTGTAATTGTTCGATCTGTTGACCTGCTTGCACCGCTTTCTGCAACTCTTCGATTCTCTCTTTCAAGGTTTGGGTTTGCGCTTTCTTTTGCTTTTCTAATTTCGGCTGGATCAATGCAAACATCTGCTGAGCAAATTGGCGATAACGCCGCTTTAACTCGTAAGCGAGATCTTCACTATATTGCAAAACGTAATTCCCTGTTACCCCTGCTCCTTCTTTCATCACTTCGACGAGTACGTCTGGTTCGATCGAAACCTTCGTTTGATAGATAGATAGGGATAAATCTTCTGAATCGACTTTCTTTTCTTTGCTAAAAGAATCGATAAACTGTTTCACATGGGTATCCAACTGGGTTTCGACCACGGTTTTTAGCTTGGAAAAAAAGGCTTCTGTCCGCCGTTTCTTTTCTTGTTCTGTCTTTGATTTCGCAAAAAATAAGCCCACTTTAAAGTCAGGTTTCTGTGCTTCTAAAAATTGATGGGCCAAATCACGAACTTCATATGGCATGAGATATGCATTTTGCAAAATCGATTCGATCCCTTGGCGATACTGACGCTCTATTTGTGTGTATTTTCTGCCAATTGATTCATATTGTTCTTCCAAACCTGCTAGCTGTTGCGTCAACTCGGTTAATGAACCCGTATGCTTCTCCATCTGCTGCCGTAATCGAGCGATTTGCGGTTGCTCCTTCTCTGCTAAATAACGGACATGTTCATCGATTAAATACGTGGTCTCATCATAAGCACTCTTCCAAATCATCTCTTTTCGCCGCTGAATCAATTGATGCAACGACTTTTTAAACCAAGCCAATTGGTTATGAGGATGTTGGCGCTCTCTTAAGGATGTATAAAAAATGTCTTCGATCTGTAAGTCCCAATTTTGAAACGATTCTTCTACACTTTTTTGATAAGCAGAAAAAGAGAGTTCCGTTTCTCTATGTTTATCAATTTGATTGATTACTAAATAAACAAGCTTATTTCTCTGATTTAATTCCTTAATAAATAAATAGTTTTCCTCTGATTGAACATGGTTATAATCCATCATATAAAAAATCACATCGGCTAAATGTAAGGCTGATTTCGTTGCCACCCGATGTGCATCATCTGTAGAGTCGATCCCAGGTGTATCTAGCAAACTAACCCCTTCGGGCAACGCTTGATTGGATTTAAATACATGAACAGCAATCACTTCGTCCCCATTTTTACATAGCTCTTTTAACTCTCGTTCGGAATAACTCCCTTCATACGTATAACTACCACCTGAATTAAAAAAGAGTGTTACCCGTTCCGGTGTACCTGTCTGGATCTTGACCACATTGGCACTAGTGGGAATCGGACTAGTCGGTAATATTTCTTCACCATATAATTCATTGAGCATGGAAGATTTTCCAGCTGAAAAATGTCCACAAAAAGCAATGATAAACTCTTCTTTATGCACTTTTCGTAACAAATCCAATAACCTTGTGCAATTTGTCTCATCCTCTTGCCGTTGCATCTGTTCGGCAATCGCGCCCAAACGCTGAATCATTCCCACTTGCCTATTCCCTATCATCTTAGCTTTCCTTTCTACTCTCTTTTTTAAGTGAATAAATTTACTAATTATCTATGTATATAATATCATTTTTAGGCAACATTAAAAAAGCCTCCGTCTTTCTTAGGAGGCTTTTTCTTTTTCGATCTATTCATTATGAAAGGCTCGAACACCTAGTAGCTGATCCATTGTGACAAACTGATAGCCTTGTTGCTGTAATGTTTCAATCACTTTGGGCAAAATGGCTACCGTGGTAGAACGATTGCCACCAGCATCATGAAACAAAATAATACTTCCTTCCGAAGTTTGTTTTTGGACTACATCCAAAATCTCCTGGGGTGTCCGCCCGGGCTTCCAGTCCAAGGTATCCACATCCCAGTTTAATATCATATATCCTTCCTTTTTAAGCAGCTCTTCAATTCCTTGGGCTGCGCCATAAGGAGGACGAAGCATCAGAATATCCTTCCCTGTCGCTGTTTTGATCGCATCTTTTGTCTTTTTCAAATCTTCCTTCAACGCCTCAGGGGAAAGATTGGGGAGATACTTATGTTCCCAAGAATGACTAGCCACGATATGTCCTTCATCTAATTCCTGTTTGACCAAATGAGGATATGTTTGTACACGTTGACCTAAAAGAAAAAAAGTTGCCTTCACATTATATTTACGTAAAATTTCTAGAACCTGTGGAGTAAATTGAGGATCTGGGCCATCATCGAAAGTTAATGCCACTACTTTTTTCCCTTTGGGTCCTTTGTAAACAATATGTTTGTTTTCAATCTTGCTAAGCTTATCTGACTCTTCTTGGGTTAACAAAGGATTTATTTTAGGAGAAGGCTTCCCTGAAGCATATTGTTGTTGCTCCTCAGCTTTCATCCGGAATGCCGGGTCCTCAGACTGATGAACAATCTTACATCCTGTCATTAGTAGTCCAACAGTTAAAAGAGTCATTCCTAATCGAAATAACTTTCCCACAAATGCTCACTCCCGGCTTCTCTCTCTTTTTATTTTGTCTTTCGTTGCTAGAATGGAAAGAAGATATTAGCTCAATTCGTTTTTAAAACAAAAAAATTACAAATAGACCATAGAATATAAATGATCTACTAATGCAGGAATCTACTTTTTATTCTAGCACAATTCCACCCGACTTTTAGTATATTTCGAGGGCAATTTATATCAAAATATTGAATAACCCTAACTCTTCATGATTTAGAAAAATAATTTCCTATTTTAGAACGGACTTCTGTCAACTGCTCGTGGGTCAATTGCTTCCCCGTTCCTAACAGAAGAGCCCCAAAAGAAACTTTCGCCAAATATTCAATCAGTTCTGCTCGACGATAAGCTGTCGCCAGCGTCTCGCCGACAGCAATGACGCCATGATGCTCTAATAAAGCTCCATTGGTTTCTCGTAAAACAGCAGTCACCTGTTGCCCCAATTCCTCTGAACCAAAGATCGCATAAGGAGCAACTGGAACATAATCCCCCAGATCTGCAACTAAATAATGAAGAGCAGGTATCTCTTTACCGGCTGCGGCAAACATGGTCGCATAAGGTGAATGGGTATGAACAATCGCTTGAATCTCTGGCTTCTCAAGATAAATGGCTCGATGCATCGGTGTCTCGGAAGACGGATCCCGTCTTCCTCTCTGTTTGACACCGGTCGTTAGATCAATGGCAACCAGATCCATTTCGCTCATCTGTTCATAAGAAACAGCTGAAGGGGTTATCCACATCCAATTCTCCTCTGGGTCACGAATACTCACATTGCCACTCGTTCCTGTAATCAGTCCTGATTCAACTAGCTTCTTTGAGAAATGAATAATCTCCGATTGTTTCATCGAAAAACCCCCTTCATCACATAATATGAACTTTATCAAACATTGTTGTTTACAAAATCGCTATTACCAAACAGCCACTTGACCATCGGTTCTCGGTTCGCTTCCGCCCATCAAAACCCCATTCTCTTGTCTCCAAATGATCTGCCCTCGGCCAAAGAGATGGGTATCGATCGAGAGCTGTATCTCATGTCCGCGCCGCCTCAATTGCTCCACAATATGTTCAGGGATCCCTCGTTCCACGATGATCTTTCTTTCGCCCATCCATTGCCAACGCGGTGCATCCAAAGCCGCTTGCGGATTCAGAGCAAAATCAATCGTATTGGTCAACACCTGCAACTGCCCTTGAGGCTGCATAAATGCGCCCATCACGCCAAAAGGTCCAATCGCTTTTGAGCCTTTGGTCAAAAAGCCAGGAATAATCGTATGATAAGTCCGTTTCCCAGGAGCTAAGCAGTTAGCAGCCGCTGGGTCCAACGAGAAAGTATGGCCGCGATTATGAAGAGCGATACCTGTATCGGGCACAACCAGTCCGGAACCAAAGTCCATATAATTGCTTTGAATAAATGAGACCATGTTTCCCTCTTGGTCAGCAGTCGCTAAGTAAACCGTCCCTCCAGTCGGTGGTTTTCCCGCTTCAGGCAACAAAGCTTGGCGACCGATCTGTCTCCTCCGCTCTTCCGCATAAGCCTCGGATAACAGCTCACTTACCTTCACCTTCATCTCGCTCGGCTCCGTAATATACTTTAGTCCATCTGCAAAAGCCAGTTTTAAGGCTTCCATCTGCAAATGATAGGACTCGGCACGTTCCCTTTCTTCCAATGAAAAGCCTTTCAAAATATTTAACGCGAGAAGGACAATTAGCCCTTGACCATTGGGAGGAATTTCCCAGACATCATAACCACGATAATGGACGGAAATCGGCTCAACCCACTCGGGCTGGTAAGCAGCCAAATCTTCATAACGCAAAAAACCGCCGGTTGCCTTCGAAAAAGCAGCGATCTTCTCAGCCAATTCACCTCGGTAAAAAGCATTCGCTCCCGTCTCGCCAATCGCTCTCAACGTAGCCGCATGAGCAGGAGAACGCCACATTTCACCTGGCTGAGGGGCTCGTCCCTCCGGAGCAAATGTCGCGAACCAATGGGCAAACATTTCACCTTTTAATTCTCTGTTGTATGTTTGCACCGCTCGGTTCCAGTTTTCACTTAGCACAGGTGAGACAGGATACCCTTCTTCCGCATAACGAGCCGCCGGCTCCAACACCTGCGCCAATGGTAATCTTCCAAACCTCCGAGACATCTCCGCCCAAGCAGCCGGTGCCCCCGGAACGGTAACGGGAATCCAACCATAGGTAGGCATTTCCCGTAAACCTTCTTTCGTCAACTTTTCCGCAGAAATCGCTTGTGGAGCTGGACCACTGCTATTGAGTCCATACTGTTTTCCTTCAAAATGGATGATGGCAAAAGCATCTCCGCCGATCCCATTGGACGTCGGCTCAACCACTGTTAAACAAGCAGCGGTAGCGATCGCAGCATCAATCGCATTGCCCCCCTGCTTTAAAATCTCCAATCCCGCTTGTGCCGCCAATGCTTGTGAAGTAGCAACCATCCCTTGTCGCCCGTAAACAACCATTCTCCTTGAAGGATAGGGATAAGTAAGGCTATCCAGTTCCATACTTTTTTCCTCCTTTCTCCTTTCTTAACATAATATCACTCTACTAAAGAAAACACTTTCCTTTTTATAAAAAAGTTATCCTCTTTTATCTGTCGATCGCTTTGGCTTCGCAACACAAAAAGGCCATCCAAAAGTCTAAAGTTCCTTTTAGATGACCTACAGCGCAATTTCTGCTGTCCATCAGCTATATTTCAAGCGCTTAAATTTAAAAAAAAGGGCAATATCTTGGGGGACAACACCCAAGAGACGTTGAACTTCCTTCATATGCTCTCGAGTATCCATTCCTTGAACTAATTGGATCACCCCGAGAAGATCATTTGATTTACCATCATCGTTTTTTTATAACAAACATTTCTTAATTTATCATTAATATTTTTAATTACAAATATAAAATTTATAATTAGAGTAGTATTATTTTCCGATCCATACATTTAACTATTGGCTTGCACAATACATCCATTGGTGAATCAACCTATGGAGATGAAACGATCATGCTTCTACCAAATGGTTTATCAATCATCAAAAAGGAGTTGGGGTTACCAACTCCTTCGATTCACTTCATCCATCAACTTCCCTTCTACTCATCTCGATCAGATTTGCTATCCTCTTCTAACAACTGATTAATATATTCTTCGACTAGGTTCTGAAAGGACTTTTCTTTTTTTGCTAGATATATTTTTAGTCTTCTGTGCTTGTCCCTGTCTATTCTAAACGAGATGATTCGTTTATTCATTATTTTCCCCCACTTTAGAATAATAATTCGTTTATATCATTATAACATGAATTCAGGGGGAAAAATCAAAAAAATAATAAATACAGTTTTATAACAAATATATTTATTATTTATATAAAATAATTATGTTCTTCTCAAAAATAGCATGATCATCATCGTTATTTTATTTTCTTTGCCTGTTTCAATCCTTCCTCTCCCCAATCCGGAGATACCCCACTGGAATAGCATTTCGTGGGTTAAATTTTCATTTGCAGCATTTTATATAGGAAAGGTCAATATTATAACTTCAACAGAACTCTCTAATTTTTTACATATTATTCTAGTCCCTTTCTCCTATAAAAAAATATATAGTAAGTCATAGATAGGAGGAATCTATGTGAAAAGCAAAATCGCTCTCATTTTAGGAGTTGTCCTCTTTATCGCCTTAATCATTTGGCTTCCCAATGCAGCTTTCGCCATCGCATTCCTTGCTCTCTTCACAGGAGCTAGCATACTTGTGTGGGCTCTCATCAAACGGAAGCCTAAAAAGACAGGAGCAACGATCTTAGCAATCGGGACAATCACACTTATCATATCTGCGATCGTGGCAGGTACAAACGCGCCGCCAACAGAGAACAAAGAAGCTGCCCAAGAGACGGAGCAACCGCTGAAAAAAGATCGTGGAGAATCGCCAAATAAATCGTCTCAACAGCAGACTGAAGCCCCAAGGAAACAAACTGAAGCAAAAACAAATGATGTTGATCCAACAAATGAGACATTATTTGAAGCATACGCGAAAAATCTGACCGGAGGACCATTTATTAAAACGGTGAAACTAAAGGATGAAAAAGCAACGATCAAGTATGTCAAAAGCTATAAAGAGTATAAGAAGCTAAAGCCCAACTCATCGTTAAAGGAAAGCGACTATCAAGATTATTTCTCCACAGTTGACAAGATCGATAAGATCTTAGTAGGAGAAAGCGTCCGATTGCTCCGGCAATTCCCTGCGTTGAAGCAAGTATCGATCCAGCTTCCTTTCAATGGGAAAACTTACTCCATCAAGGTGGAACGTAAACAGGTGAATGATTACTTGGGATTCAAAGTGGAGGAACTCCGTGTAGATGACGGATCATGGAATAATAAATTCATCAATCCGATTGTGTATCAGGAAGAGGAAAGAGAAAAATTCATTGATCGATTTGGCAACGTAAAATAAAAAAAGCCGGCGCTCGCTTTGACCGTCGGCTTAATGGGTTTATGCAAGATATACCAGCATTCCCACAATCCTAATTGGTGACATTCTGAGGTAGGCTTCTAAAATTTGAATAGTGTCCCCAAAAACAAACTCTCTTATTTTTTAATACGGATTCGACACTCCACTTTTATTTAGGATTGGTTTTATGCTGATAATTCACTTACAAAATCTTGCCGTTTGCTCCATCTTAATATTTTAACTTTATATTCTTCCAAAGCACTCACTATGTCTAAACTTATTTTTTTCTTTGAATCATTTAGCACAGCATATAAAATACTTTCTTCCTTTCTTGCTGGACGTGTATCATCCCAAGAGAATAATAAGTTAGTTACTTTTTCTTTTACAGGATTATTAATTGCTTTTAACACCCTTTCGGGAGTTTTCTTCGAAGACGGAATAACGAAGTCAAAATTATGAGTAAATCCAGTTCTTCCGACAATTTTAACTTCAGATTTATAATGTATTTTATTTATATTTAAAAAATTTTTGACATCTTCATAAAATAAACCTGATACAGTCTTCCATGTTGTCAAAAACATATCATCCACTGCCATCATAGCCTGTAACAAAAAGTGTTTTTTTTGAGGGAAATCTGCCAGTGCTGCTTCAACATAAAGCTCATCGTAATTATTTTTCTTTACATGGTAACCATTTAATAGTTCTTCTAAAATCTCTCTCCTTTTTTTGGAATGAAGATCAAGACCACTCATCTTTAATTCGCTAATTATATAGCCATCATCAGTAAGTAAAAACCTTTCATCATCTAAATTCCGTATATATATTTGCAAATGATCATTATATCGATCCAAAAAAGGAGTAGTTATTTCAAAATGTCCATTAATTCTCTTAACTATAATATTGCTTTTTAACCAATTTAAGTACGAGCTAACTAACTTATTTATATTGGTATCCATTAAATACACCTCCTTGTATGATAGGAAGCCTAACAACATTGCAATATTTCATAAAATCGCGTAGTAAAATATCTAAATTCTTCGTATCAGAGAATTTATCTAATGGAACAGGATACGCCCATTTTTCTCCGTACCCTTCTTTATATATATGAAGATGAGGACATAAAACTTTCTCTCCGTCAGGATTGGTATGAGGAGGTCCATCAATATCTAGTCTTGCCAGCACAATTACCCTCCTATACCTTTTTTGATATGTACACTTAGTTAATTTAATTCTACCTTTCCTATTAACATCTAATAAAAACTTTTCTTTCTCATCTAACGAAACTAAATCAAACACTTTAGATTCTCCTATCATCGGAAGACTGATAATTTTCCCGCAGTTAATTAGCTTTTTCTTGATATTTAACAGATCATCTGCTTCCTTCTGTGATATCAATTCGAATCCCTCCCATAAGAAGATATGTTAGGGAAATTAAATTTATTATATATAATCCAAAATAGTCATTAATCGATGATCGAAATGTAAAAAAGAAAGCCAGTGATCTAAGCTAATCTTAGGACACCAGGCTTTCTTTTTTCGGAAAAATCTCGCAAGCTATACTGTCGAGATCTTGATCCCAGTTCTTCTTTTTTGACTTCTGTGATTTTGATATCGCAATCTTCCGCATAATTACAAGAAAATATCCCAATTTCCCTCTACTCCCAAAACTTTCGATCAAATGTCCGATATTGAATCGCTTCGGCAACATGCTCCAGCTCAATCTCTGCTTTTCCACTCAGATCAGCAATGGTGCGAGCCACTTTTAAAATCCGGTCATGGGCACGGGCACTTAAACCAAGGGTATCAAACGATTGTTTCAACAATTCACGGGAATCTGGATCCAGCCGACAGTATTTGCGAATCTCTTGGACATTCATTGTGCTATTGCAAAGAGTTTTTGATCCCCGAAATCGCGCCAATTGCACTTTTCTCGCTCGATTCACCCGTTGGCGAATCTTCTCCGATGATTCACTTGGTGCCCTAGAAGAAAGAGTCTTATAGTCTACCCTAGGCACCTCGATATGAATATCCATGCGATCCAATAAAGGACCAGAAATTTTCGATCGGTAGCGCTGTACTTGATACGGTGTACAAGTACATGAACGATCCTCATCGTAACCAAAAAAACCACATGGACATGGATTTAACGAACAAATTAGCATAAAGTCCGAGGGGAATGTAAATACAGCTCGCGCTCGTCCCAACGTTACTTCACGATCTTCCAACGGCTGGCGAAGCACTTCTAGAGCGGACTTTGAAAATTCAGTCAGTTCATCTAAAAACAACACGCCCCGATGAGCCAAGCTAACTTCTCCTGGTTTGGGAATCGTTCCTCCTCCTACTAAGCCAGCTTGTGAAATAGTATGGTGTGGTGAGCGAAAAGGACGTTCGGTCACTAGTTGACCACGATGAGCTGTTAATCCAGCGATACTATAAATTTTGGTCACCTCGAGCGACTCTTGATGATCCATCGCTGGTAAGATGGTTGGCAATCGTCTTGCTAACATTGTCTTTCCAGAGCCTGGAGGACCGATCATCAGGATATTATGCCCGCCAGCTGCGGCTACTTCCATTGCTCGCTTCACATGATGCTGACCTTGGACATCTGAAAAATCGACAGTTGATCTATCTTCACTATCACTTTGGTTCGTCATCGGCAGTTCGCTTGGTGTCCATTCCTTACGAAAATAACTGATCGCTTGGCGCAGTGACTGAACCGGAATCACCTTCATTCCCTCTACCAATGCTCCTTCTTGGGCATTAGCGGACGGAAGCATTACAGAGGAAAAATCATGCGCTTTTGCCTCCATCACCATTGGCAATACCCCACTGAGGGGACGAAGCGTCCCATCTAATGCCAACTCTCCAACGAGTAGAGTCTTCTCCAACCCTTCTACTACGAGTTGACCGCTTGCAATCAAAACGCCCAATGCGATCGCTAGATCAAAACCTGATCCCTCTTTTTTAATATCCGCTGGTGCGAGATTGGTTGTAATCCGTTGAAGGGGGAAAGTAACTTCACTATTTTTCAGAGCAGCCCTTACCCGCTCACGTGCTTCCCGAACAGCAGAATCGGGTAAACCTACAATATCGAACATAGGCAAGCCATGACTGATATCTACTTCAACCTCGACGATAAGCCCATTGATCCCTAATACACTCGCACTATACAACTTCGCATACAACGCAATATTCCTCCGTCATTCAGCTATTATTTCTACTCATTTCTGCAAATATTGCCAAAAAACCTGCTTTGCCCATTCGCTATACACGGAAACGTCTAGTGGAAATAAAGAAGCAAAAACGAAAGAAACAACATCGGTATAAGTAATTAAATTCCACCTACGCCTGGCAACATCGACTGTTCCAATTCAGCAGCAGTTAATTATCTCACTATCTCATAATTAATAGATCGTCTACTGTCTCCTTATTTGTTGAAATCTCTTCACTCTAAGAGAACATGATAGTGTAATTTCCTTTGATTTTTGCTACTTGGAAACGAGATAAAAGTATCGGGAGTCGAAATTTTCTTGTCTTTGCTGGAAGGAAAGTTTAATATAGAGATGATTGCTAGGAATGAGGCTCTTTTAATCCAGTGATCAGCAGTCATTGGATAAGCGGATTCACTTTTCCGCCATAGGGTAGCTTCTGAAAAATCCCAAGTGTATGGCGGAAACGTGAAACCCCTTGATATACAAGGGTTAGCGCCATTGTCAGACAACTCTTAGCAAAGAAAAAAGGGCAAAAATCGCTCAAAATTTGCCGAGCGGCGGAAAAGCCTTCTGAAAGCCAGTAAAATCAAGCCTTTCTAGCACGTGCCGTAACAATGAATAAACACCTCTATCGAGGATTGAAACAAATTGGAAATTCATGAAAAAATATTCATTGACGCAAGTAACAATGAATAAACACCTCTATCGAGGATTGAAACTGTCCTCTCTTACAAAGGTACCCATGCCTTTTACATGTAACAATGAATAAACACCTCTATCGAGGATTGAAACTGGCCATATGTCGGACCTCCGGATAAACCAATTGGAGATACCGTAACAATGAACAAACACCTCTTCTGAGATTAAAACAAATAAAGAAAGCCGGCGATCATATGACCGTCGGCTTTTTGTTTTACACTATCAGCTATTCTTTATTTTATAGAAATCTCAAATTCAACTTTTTTCGTAGAAGAGTAGTCGTCTGGATAGATCTCTCCAAGATCGAATTTAATCGATGTCACATTGTCTACATCGATCTGCTTCTCCCCTTTAGGCTTAAACACTAAAACTCCGTCACTCTTGACCCCTGCTGAGACCTCACCTGATTGCAGGCTGGTTTGCGTGAGGAAGTCGACATCTAGTTGCATATCACCAATGACAATATGACCTTGATCGGGATAAAAGCTAACTTTTTGATTGCTGATATTCTCGTAATTCATTCCCACCTTTACTTCGGTAGGCGTGATGACGATCTCTTTCACATTTAGATCGACATACTTAAACTTTTCGTTGAAGTTTGCATCTACCCTCTTTTCATTTTCTGCCGGCTGATTTTGTCCTTCTGCGGTGTTCGATCCACCAGTAGCCACATCTGTTGGCTCGGTACAGCCTACTAGGAGGGCAACTGCTGCGATCAGGCTAATAAGTAATTTCTTCACTACATTTCCTCCCTTTGGAAAATAAAATATTTTCTTATATTTAATACTATAGGATAGATTCCGCCTTGCATCAATATTTCTTTTGGATTGTCTATTTAAATTATTTTTTTATCAATTAATTTGTTATTAGTAAGGTAATATATATTACTAAAAGTATTATCAAGCCACTAAAATAGATAAATTTGTAAAAGTATTGAAGTAATATCTTTTGGTGGACAACAGCGCTTATGGCACTCAAGAGTAAATAAGCCCGATTTTGAACGAAGAGTAAAAGCAGAACAAATGTTGAGGATGTTGGAAGAGATGCAAACGATTTTACTTGATGATGAGAAACGTAAGGTATATGATAAGCACTTTCAGCTATAACTAGTAAAGCCGATAATCTAAGAAAGATTATCGGCTTTGCTTTTCGACATACTTTCAAATGATTGGATCCTCTGGATGAGTGACTTATTGGCTAGCAAACCGTTTATTTTAAACTCTCACAAGCGATCCCATCGCCATCTCGGTCTAAGCCATCCACATTATTGGTTGGACTTCCGCCTTTGGATTCAAAGTAGGCTTGCGCTTCTTTTTGGGTCTTGAAATCACTGCAATTCTTGTCTCCATCCGTTCCGTACGCTTCTTTATTCTCCGGATATCCCATTTCCTTTTGTTTCATTTCCTCTGGTTCCATACCTGGCTTCATTTCCTGTGGTTCCATCTCTTTCTGCTCCATATAATCTGGCTTCATCTCTTTTTGCTTCATCTCTTTTTGTTCCATCTCGTCCTGTCCCATATACTCTTGCTGATTCATATCCTTTTGTTCCATCTCGTCTTGTTCCATATATTCTTGTTTTGTCTCCGCTGGCTCCATCGGCTGATTCGATGGTTGCTGCTGTGGAGTTCCCGTATTCGATCCATTTGGCGCAACTGGAATCATTCCACAACCACTAACTAACATAGAAACAGCGAAGACAAAAGGGATTGCAAGTTTACGTAATTTCATTTTATTTTTCCCCTTATGATTAATATATGTTTAATTATACTACTCAAAATCGGGAATTTCCAACCAATATGATATATACCTACAGATTTAAAAAGGGTGAATTGTACGACCACTCTATCGATTGGCCGATCTTAGATCCTTTTCATATAACGATGAGTAAAACAACTATGCCATTGCAAAGTTTATTCTCCTGTTTAACACCTAGTCTTCTCTGCATACGGGGCATTTTTATCAATAAAAAATAGAGACTGGTGCTTTTGCTACCAGTCTCTGTTGAGCAACAAAGGGAACGGTTGAAGCGTTCTACTGCTTCCTCAGCTAAGTAACTCAGCGGGAACCTTCTTTAGCTTTTCTTCAAATGCCTCTGGTAGTGCAGCAGGAATTGGATTGCCCTGTTGATCCCGCTTGACCCAGAGAATGTCTTGTTCACCAAAAGCAAGCTTCTGTTTTTGTCCATCTGCATCCAGCTTATAATATTCAAAGAGTAGTTTCGCCCCATATTGGTATCGTTTCAGCAAGGACATCTGTACTTCAATCGTATCAAAAGGCATTGCTTCCCGAAGATGTTGAATATGGCTATGAAGCGCAATCCACTCTCCATGTTCTCCGGTTCCGCGATATAGCTCCGGAGCCAGTTGATAGAAAAATTGATCACGCACTCTCCCTTGCCAAGTGGTATAGTTGGAGAAATAAATATTCCCAACCAGATTGGATTCTTCTAAGGAAGTTTCAAATTTCCCTGTTTGTAAGAGGAAGCGGCGTACAGGATCATTTTTTACTGTAAATAATTCTTCGCCGAGTAGCTCCGTCGATAGAGTATGATTTTCTACTTGAATGTGCTCTTTGTTCCCCATGACTGCCAATTTTTCCTGTAAAAACTGAGAGAAATAAGGCGGGAATGGACTTATTTTTACTAAGCCATGTCCGACAATCTCTACCCACGTCAGTCCCTGTCTACTGGTTGCAATCAGCTCTAAATCCCCATTTTGCATTACTTTGTGCCAATAACAAACGATTTCAATATAGGAATCATCTTCGATTCGATCGATTTGCAAATGAACTTCGACCACTTCATGGGATTCGATTTCACCAAATACTTCTGTTTGGATGAAGTTGGTGACCATTCCCCATTTTCCTGTCGCAAACTGTTCGACGATGCGATCTAAAACCGTTGTTAGCGATAGCTCCCGCACTTTCCCCATCCAAACAGCATAGTTGGATAAGCTTACCTTTCGGCTTAGTGAAGGAACATCTTTAAACGTGAGCGGAAAGCGGTAGACAAAGCCATGTTTTGGATGAAATTCACCAAAAGTCTGCTCTGGTACAGTCTGATTTTGCAATCTTTCTTTAGCGGAGACCACGACAGCAATCATTCGTTTCACAGGAACCGACAGTTGAACAGGAAGCGTTAAAACTTGATACGTTGCTTTTTCCGTCGTTGCCTCCAATATAACTGTTCGATCGGAAACCTCTTGCCATGTAATCTCTTGTACACCGAGCTGACTCGCTTTTTTGACGGCCTCTACGCAGGTCCAGATCCGGCTTCCAGCTTCCTCTAGCGAATCGCCCTGACTTCTTAACTCTTGAAGCAACGAGGTGTATTTATTTGCCAATAAATGATTCCAGTCTTCTTCTGTGCGGTGATCTTCAATGGGTAGAATATCGCATCCCTGTTCACCGCTACCGACGACACAAATCGTTATTTCATCATCATGGGAGAAAGAAATATCGAGATCTCTTGCAGCCTCTCCTTGTTTTAACACCAACGGCTTGCCTGCTTCATTCCATGTTAGAGAATAGTCCCCTTTTGCTCCCGTTTTTCCGATTGCCCGCTGGAATAAGCGCTCTACGCGTTGATGACGAAGTTCTTTCTCTTGCTGATGAATGCCTGGTAAATGAGCGATAGTTAGCTCAGGAACATCGATCGGCAAAGATTGGCTCTGTTGCTCGATCACCCGATTTAAATGCCGTTCATCCGAATAAGAAAGAGAAGTAAGTTCTTCTGCGGTTGGAAGGATCGAGTCATGCTCCATAATCCGGACTTTAAAATCGGTTAAGCTTTGTACGACCTGATTGTTTTCATCGACGATCTCAATCGTATAGGTATAATAAGCGTCCTCTTTTTCTTTCAGTCGGGTAATCCCTTTCCACGTTCCTGTCATATCGGCATACAGTCCAAATTTCTCAAACGACGAAATTTCAACTGGTAAGCAAATGTCTTGCGGCGTAATCAGTCGGGCAGACTGCATGATCGAATCATGGAAATAGGGGTCGCCAAGTAAAAATTCCTCTCCATAATGCACTCGCGCAGCAAACAAAGCGGTTCCAGTCTGTTGCTCCTGATCGTACTCCGCATCATAAACGGCTTCCAAGCAATGATAAAGCGGTCCTTGGAACATGAGCGGTCCATAAAAATCTTTTTTCGGATCAAACGCCAACGCTTCTTGAGGGAAAGAAGTAGCATCTTCCCGCACGTCTGCCTCCGTTGGGAAAACAAAGGTCGCGGCAAAATGAGTTTTCGCAAAACCGGTTTGTTCTGAGCGAATCTCTGCCATGATCCGTTTATCTTCCAATACTTCGACACGAATTTCAATGGTTACTCCTTTTTGAGGATCAAGGGCAATGGGCAATTTGAGTTGAATATCGTTGATCCGGACAAGGTTAAAATCTTCTATTCCCGTCGCATAAGAAACCGCTTGAGCCATCGCTTCCAAACCATAAACGGCTGGGAACAGATAGGTTCCATTGTAGATATGATCTTTCATGTGTGAATCTTTTTCTAAGTTTAAGTGAGCGCGGGTCACCAATTCCACTTCCGGATAATCCGTGATGATTTCTTCCACAAAGCGAAGCTTCTTCTCCCGTTTAACCGGCCGCGGATGCCAAGTACTCAAACCGTCCAGTTTCGCGGAAATCGCTACTTGTTTTGCTTGTGGATCATATTGGAATAGCTGAACAAACCGCTTCACTCCTTCAGAAACGGGAATCGCATAGACACCTTTTTTCTCCAAGAAGCGAACACTGCCCGAACGCATTCCCATTCCCACTTCATCCCATACGCCATAAGCAATCGACAGTACTTGAGTCTCCGGATGCTCTTTTTCAAAACGGCGTAAAATAAGCTGTAAAGCCTCATTCGCAAAGCCATAGGATGAGTTTCCGGCCATTCCCGTTAGACCCGTCAAAGAGGTGAAGCCGATAATTAGCTTCGGTGGTTGCTCTTTTAAAGCTTCACAAAGATGCAAAGCTCCATATACTTTTGGGCTAATTTCATCTAAGAAGGCTTGGTGGGAAATCTGCTCTGCTCTTTTTGAGTAGACTCGACCAGCCCCATGAATCACGCCGGTGATGGGCCCTAGCTCTGTTTGCACCTGGGCGATCAATTGTTCAACGGCACTTCGATCGCCAATATCACATGAATAATATTGACAAACCAGCCCTTCTTTTTGATAACGAGCCAATGTTTGCTGAATCTCGGGACTTTTCTCGATCGACGAGCTGCCAACCAATGCCATTTTTACTCCCGTCAATTTGGCTACCCCAAAAGCACACTCGGCGGTAATCCCCTTCGCGCCACCTGTGACGAGGATCACATCTTCATTCGTCCATTCAATCGAACGGGAAACATATGTATCTGGCTGTTGTACCATCGATTGAGGAACGCGTCTTCGATTTTGCTCATCATAACCAACGGAAAGAAAGGCGTCTTCAGCGGTGATTTCCAAAAGAATATTCTTTACCATCGCTTTAGGTTCCAATGCAGGGCTCAAGTCAATCACACGGATCTTTGCTTGTGGACGTTCCATATGAAGACTGGAGGCAAAAGCGTTAGCCGTGCAGGTCCCCAGCTGAATCTGATCCAAACGAGTTCCAAAATATCCGCCACCATACTGAATATACGTGATCGAAGCTTGATAACCATACTCTTTCACTGGCTGGACAACACTTTGTAATCTTGCCACTATTTCCGGAATCTCTTCATCGGGGTCGCTTTCGGGTAAGATGACCACCATATGGCTAAAAGCTTTATCCTTCCACCATGCTTGGTCACGTACTTCTGTAAAGGTCACCATTTCACTTGAAACATCCAGTTGATTTAACTCTTTGGACAAGCTCATTGCAAGCGGATGATTCTCCTGTGTAGCGACGAGTAGAAACTGATCTGTATCTGCAAAAGCAATCTCTCGATGGTCAGCCAACGGCTCTTCCACATAATCGACGACAAAGTTACGCACCCATGTTGGTGGAGCGCTCCTTTTGGTTCGTTTTGGAGTCGGTTCCAAACTTACGGTCGGTTTCAGAGGAGCGGTTAACGGTTTAGATTGCTGACTCAACAATTGCGATAACGCCTGTTCAATCTCTTTCAAGGTGGTATTCGCAAATGCTGTCGGATCCAACTTTCCTTCTAAATGGAATTCCCTAGCCACATTACTTACCAATTCGGCTGATTTAATCGAGTCTAAGTTGAGATCATCCAATAAGCGCAAATCCATGTGGATCGTCTCTCGCGGATAACCGGTGATTTGGACCACTTGTTGGATCAGCTGCCCAGCCAGATCTTTCTCTTCTTTTGCTCCTTCTGCTTCCTCTGTTGTCTGTTCGGGAAGAAGTGGTTTCATTGCTCGGACGATTTCCTCTAGAGAGGCATTCGGGAAGCTACCTGGATCGATCTGATCTGCTATATCAAACATTTGCGCCACCGAAGAAATCAATTCGGCTGATTTGATCGAGTCTAAGTTCAGATCATCCAATAAGCGCAAATCCATGTGGATCGTCTCTCGCGGATAACCTGTCATTTGAACCACTTGCTGGATCAGCTGTTCAGCCAGATCTTTCTCTTCTTTTGCTCCTTCTACTTCCTTTGTTACCTGATCGGGGATAAGCGGTTTCATTTCTCGGACGACTTCCTCAAGGGAGGCATTGGGGAAGCCACTGGGGTCAATCTGATCCGCGATGTTAAACATTTGCGCGACCGAAGAAACCAATTCGGCTGATTTGATCGAGTCTAAGTTGAGATCATCCAATAGTCGATGGTTGAGCGTGATGGAGTCTTCGGGATAGCCTGTCCGTTCTGCGGCTAAGCGGATAATCGCTTTTTCTGGTGTATATATAGACTTCTCTACGGGTGTCTGTTCCCTAACGGCGGGTTCTTTCTGCTTGGCTGGTCGCTTCGAAACCAGTTCCGAAGGCATTCCATTCAGATGTCTAAGATCTGCACGAATGATGTCCAGCAAAAAGGAACCTCTCTGCTCCAGATACTGATTGATCACTTCTGCCGGTAAATCTTCTGTTTCCGGTAAACGAATAGCTGCATCGCCCGTCTGGCTAAAGGCCGGAACAGAAAGAGGATTCTCACATGGATTGACGATAAATTCTTTTTCTTCCGCAGGTACAAACGGACGAACGAAACGATTTTCATACAATACATGCCAGTTTACTTCTCCTCCATGAACAAAGTAGACGGCTAAAAATTGATGCAAATCGCGATCCATGCCGGCTCTGGATTCGACTGGATAACAAATTAACTCTCCTTGCAAATAATCAGCCACTAAGCCTGTTAATACTCGACCCGGTCCTACTTCTACCAATAAGTCACATTTGTCTTTTAAGGAGGAAAGGAGAGAGACAAAATGAACCGGATGGATAACTTGCTCTGCAAAATATTCTCGCGCATTTTCAAGTGTTTTCCGTTCTTCCCCATCCATTCCCGAAATAAATGGGACCCGTAACTGAACGGATTCATCCGACAAAGGAGCCTCTTGCCGTAACGTCTCTGCTGCCTGTTGAACGAGCTTTGAATGGAAAGCATTGGATACAGGTAAGCGAACCGCCTGAATTTGCCGATCTTGCGCGATGCGAATCGCTTCTTCTACTGCCCCGGTTTCACCGGAAATCACCGTCTGCATTGGGCTATTTTGATTGGCAATCACCGCATAACCGGAGACTTCGGCTAAAATCTTTTCGGCTTCTTCGTGACTGCAACGTAGACTAGCCATGGTTCCAGCTTCTTCTTCCGACGCAGCCATCGCTTTTCCTCGGATCGCGGCCAATTCAAATAATGTTTTTTCATCATATGTTCCTGCCACATGCAAAGCAGTTAATTCTCCCAAGCTATGCCCCGCGACCAGATCGGGTTGAATCCCCAGTCGTTCCAAAAACTTTTTCCATAAAACCGATGCTAAACAAATGGTAGGCTGAGCGATTTCGGTCTGACTTAGCTGTTTCTCCCATTTCTTGATTTCTTCTTGGTTTAATGCCCGCTCCAGTGGACGGAATAGCGTCTCTTTACCGCTCGGCAACACTTTCCATACTTGTTCAGCGATCTCCCTTGCCCATGGGAATCTCTCCACCAAAGTGCGAGCCATATTTATCTTTTGCGAGCCTTGCCCTGGGAACAAGAAGCCAACTCGGTGTCGATCCACCTGATTACCGATCCAAACCTGTTTCTCACTATTTACAAAAACTTCTCCGCTTACTGGAAAACTGCTTTCGAGCTTTTGAATTAGGAATTGCAGTCGATCGGTTAGACGGTCGGGATGATCGGCGACGAGAGCAGCTCTAAATTTCGCTTTTGCCTTTACTTGCTGGTTTAATTGGCTAGCCAGGTCGACCAGCTCAGCAACACTGATTCCGGATGCCAAGCGATGAGCCTGCTTCACTTGGGCGAGAAGCTCTCCCCTGGTATCTGCCGCGAAAACAAAGATCTCTGTCTCTTGATTGGAAACCAGCATCGCTCTTTCTTCCAACTCAGGCTTTAACTCTTCTTTCGGCAAGTCGGCCGACTCCAACGTGACATGACAATTGATTCCGCCAAAGCCCATCGCTGAGACCCCGGCACGCAATCGCTCATTGGACTGGCGAATTTCTCCTTGTAAAATTGGATAAATACTTTGCGCTTTTGAATAAAAGACCTCATTCGGCTCTTTACACGCTGCCGTCGGAGCAAGAACTCTCTGATTCACCGACAGGATGGCTTTAATCAATCCACCGATTCCCGCAGCCGCTTTCGTATGACCGACGATCGATTTAAATGAAGTAACACCGCATGAACGTGGCTCGGCACTTCCAAATGAATCTCTCGCCAAAGCGATTCCTTCCAACTCGATCCGGTCACCCACTACGGTTCCTGTTCCATGCCCCTCGATAAAGTCCAATGTACGTGGATCATAACCCGCCGTCTCATATGCTCTGCGCAAGGCAAGGGCTTGTCCTTTGGCTGTAGGAGCAGTGATGCCGCCTTTTCCATCTGACGAGATTCCCCAACCTCTGATCACACAATAGACATAATCCCCGTCTCTCCGCGCATCTTCTAAACGTTTTAGGATGACAAAACCACATCCTTCTCCTGGAATAAAGCCGCTGGAAAGACGATCGTATACGTTCATGTCCTTACTGGTTAAAGCGCCTGTTTTGGCAAAGCCAATGATCTCCATGGGATCAATACTTACATCGACTCCACCCGCCAAAGCGAGATCCAATTCACCATTGGCTAATTTACCAGCTGCTGTAGCGACGGCAAGTAAGGAAGAAGAGCAAGCCCCATCGACGACATAGCCGCCACCGTGCAGGTCATAGTAGTTACAAATTCGCCCAGCAACGGTATTGGATAACCAACCAGCCAAACTGTCCTCTGTAACAGGTGGAAAAACCGATTTATAAACGCTTTCCATCCTTTTTTCCAGCCGATCCAGCAACTCAGCAGATAAACCTTCGTTTTTTCCAACCGCTCTAAGTGTTTTACGAACAAATGGCCAGCGCAACCTTAAAATATTGGAGCGTGTAAATTCACCCGTTAACGAATTTCCTAATAAAACGCCTGTTTTCGTTTTCGGTATATTTTCCCGTGAATAACCCGCATCTGTTAATGCTTGCGTCGCTACCTCCAATGCTAGCCAATGAACAATATCCGAAGATTCATAAGTGGTCTTGGGAATCCGATTACGAGCCCAATCAAATTTAAAACCATCTAATACTGCTGCGTGCCGACCATAAGTTTTATCCGGAACATTACGATCGGCATCATAATATTCCGTCAATGGCAAACGCTCAGCCGGCAATTCGCGAAACTGTCGACGACGAGAAAGAATATTCTCCCATAATTGTTTCAAGTCCTTCGCTCCTGGATAATGACATCCTATTCCAACGACAGCAATATGATTATGGTTCACTATAAATCTTCACCTCTGTTAAATAATAGTTATATGTTAATTATACTATACAAATAATAATTTAAAATACTTTTCTATTATTCCAATTTAGGCTAGGAACTCCAAAAATAGTATATATCTTTCTAGTCATAATATTCCATTAAAGACTTAATGTATTTATCCAAATATTCACTCTACTAGTATAGCTGCAAGGAACTCTTCTTTCGAGCGTCACCTACTAACAAAAAAAGAACAACCTTATTTGCTTAGATTCGCATGAAATAAGGTTGTTTTATTTCAATTTTTTATAAAAAGTCATCTATTTACTTGATCTCTTCCTTCGTAAATTCTGTTATGTAAGAGATATATGAATCCGTATACTCCGATGCTTTTATAATCTCTCCTACTAAATAGGAATCATTAAAGTTAGACATGGCTATTTGAAAATCTTCAAAGCTATTATAATAAATATCCATTTGCATCAAATGTTTTTGATCGTTCGCATGATTGCTTGACTGGTGTCCAAAAGAAAATGGGACAAAGTGACATACCTCAACATGAGAAACGCCATTTACTTGGAGAATTTTAGGAATGATTTTGGTTTGCAAGAATTCCAGATAGGCATCAGTATCCCTGGTTGCTTCATCATTTCGAAAGAGAAAGGTATATTTGACATACATAATATTCTCCCTCCTTTTTAATTATAGATTATAATCATATTAACCTAGTTTGCATATTATTTTTGATTAATATAGAAAAATTTGATGCATTTTCTATCTTATATTCGTACAGGGTATGATATTATATCAATGAAATGTTTATATTTATATTATCTAATGTATTTATTCATATAAAAATGTAATACTACACATTATTTAAACACATAGCAAACAAACCATTCATCCTTCGCCAAGATCAACGGCTTGTTGAAAGTTTAAAACGACTCATTTGCTACGATGCTGAGAGAAATATAGCAATCGATCAAGTACTAGACAACACCAATCGTATCTCCTTCGGCAAAAAATAAACCGTATATCTGATCAAAGAAAACGATTATACATGCTTCTTCTCATCTACTCCTCCTTCAACGAGCATTCATGCGAACTTTCCCTTTCCACATCCCGATCTGCCTCTGCCAGCCTAGTCATGGTCGTTAGCCAGCCCTCATCTCTTATCATCGCCTCCCTTTACGTTAATCTCACTTTAAGAGTTTAGTAAATTAAGATAGGCGATTCACTTGGGAACCAAACCATTTCAGCGGTCGGATAGAAATCAAAATCTATTTTATTTTATAAATTTCTACTGTATTGTATAAATTGTAGTTACATAATAAAAATGTATCAAATAAAAAATTATAAATATTGGGATGAAGCGTGATTGTAAACAGGAAATGAGAGGCAGGAAACCTATTCTCCTAACTTGGTTAAACACCAAAATACGATAATATTAAAAGCCGTAATCCGAGATCGGACTTACGGCTTACTTATTTTTTCGTGAACCATAGATTAGAATGCTCCAGGAAAATAGTCGACTTGGACTGGAGCAAACGTCTCATCCAGCAAAACCGAGATGACATCAAACCGAATGGGTCGCTGCTCCAATCGGTTTTGCTGAAGATATTGGAGGGCGAGCCGGCGCACTTTTTGCTGCTTGCGCCAGTCAATCGATTGAAAACCGAAGCCGAATCGTCGGCTACAGGTGGTTCGCACTTCGACAAAGACGAGGGTTTGTCCATCTTCTGCCACGAGATCTAGCTCGCCCAAACGGGTAGACCAGTTCCGTGAACGGATGTGAAAACCTTTCTCTTGTAAGAAGTCGGCAGCGCATTGTTCACCCACCCGTCCGATTTCTCGGCGACGATCTTTTTTCAACCCGCATTCCCTCCTCAACCCACTTCATTCGCTGATGGCTCTTGCTTCATTAGATCACGTACAGGGGCAAAACTTTGACGATGAATGGGTGAAGCTCCCCATTTGGCTAAAGCCGCTAAGTGTTCGGGTGTCCCATAACCCATATGTTTGTCAAAGCCGTACTGCGGATATGTATTTGCGGCGTCGATCATCCACTGATCCCGTACCGTTTTCGCAACAATCGAGGCAGCGGCGATCGAGTGACTCAATTGATCTCCCTTGATAATCCCCTGTTGTGGCAGGGAAATACCTGGTATTTTCACTGCATCGACGAGTAAATAATCGGCAGGGACGGGCAAAGATTGAATCGCAATTCTCATCGCTTGATAGGTCGCTTGGAGAATATTGTGCTGATCAATGTAAGCGACATCGACCATTCCGATTCCGACAGCTACCGCTTCTTTCTCAATCCGCTCCCGTAGCTCTTCCCGTTCGCGGCTCGATAAACGTTTGGAGTCATCCAACCCCGTCGCATCAAAATCGGGCGGCAAGATGACAGCCGCAGCAACCACAGGACCCGCCAATGGTCCACGTCCGGCCTCATCGATCCCCGCTATCGCCTGAAAGCCTTGTTCCCAACCGATTTTTTCATATTTCCACATCTTTTCTAGTCTTTCTTGCTCTTGCTGCTTGCGCAATTGCTGCCGCTGATAAGCGCGGAGCAGTCTTTGGACACCTACTCGTTCATCCGCCTGTAACTGCCCCAAGATTTCCTCCGATAGTTCAGTCTGCTCGCTGATCCATGCTTTGATCTGTTGAACGGTCATCTGTTTGAACATGCTCTTCTTCCGTCTCCTCCCAATCGATTGGCCATTCAAAAGAAAGGCGTCCCAATTTGCCAGAACGAATATCATGCAAAAGGATATCGATCACTTTTTCATAGTTGATTTCTCCCCCCCGTGCCAAACAACCTCGCCTTTTTCCGATCTCCTCCATCATTTCTAGAGGAGGACGGTTTATATCCTTCAGTTGATAACGTTTTTGCAGAGCATGTGGATAGCGCTTCGCCAAATAGTCTAAAGCATATAGGGCGACATCATCGAGTGGCAAAATATCTTCTTTGATCGCTCCACTTACAGCTAAACGCAATCCAATTTGCGGATCATCAAATTTAGGCCATAGAATTCCTGGTGTATCCAATAACTCCAAAGTTTGTCCGACACGAATCCATTGTTGCACTCGGGTCACCCCAGGGCGATCCGCTGTTTTGGCCGCATTCCGTCTGGCGAGCCGGTTGATCAATGACGATTTTCCCACATTGGGAATCCCGACGACCATCGCGCGAATTCGTCTTAACCGAATTCCTTTTTGTTTCCGCTGAGTAAAAAGATCTTGCAGTACTTGTTCACTTATTCGCTGGATCTGACCAATGCCCTTTCCTGCTTGCGCATCGATTAGTAAAACACGAATTCCTTGCTTACGGAAATACTGCACCCATTCTTTATTCACTTCTTCGTCCGCTAAATCACTTTTGGTTAGAAGAATGAGGCGGGGTTTATTTTTTAATACATCATCCATAATTGGATTGCGGCTAGATAAAGGGAGTCGCGCATCCAACAACTCAAAAACGATATCGACCAGTTTTAACTTCTCAGACACTTGGCGTCGCGCTTTCGCCATATGCCCTGGAAACCATTGAATACTCATCGCTTTCACCTGCCTTTTCAAAGGGCTACATCCACTTCACATCTCGAAGCGATTATATCAAAAATAACGATCCCTAGCATCAAATATATGTTTAAAAATTCAGAATTGAATATGCGCCGTTTCCCTTTTTAACATCGATATAGAAAGAAAAAGCTTGATGATCCATATATTTGATATCAAGCCCTACCATAGAAACTTAAAATGATTCAGCGGCCAATAGATGAGATCGGCTCTTCCTATAATCTGGTCATAGGAAATCGTTCCGAGTGACCGACTATCTTTGCTATTGCTGCGATTATCTCCCATGACAAATACATGATTTGGAGGAACTTTTACTTTTACAAAGTCCGCTGTCACCGTATTTGGGTCCAGATAAGGTTCTTTTAATTCTTTTCCATTGATATAAACACGCTGATTTTTCGCCTCGATGGTCTCACCAGGCAAAGCCACAACACGCTTGACCAAATCTTCTTCATCGGGAGTTTCAAAAACGACAATCTCTCCCCGTTGTGGTGAACGAAATAGATAAAGGAGCTTATTTACCATGACTAAGTCACCTGATTCCATCGTTTTTTGCATCGAAGGTCCAGAAACCATCGATGGTGCTACCACAAAGAGACGAACGATGACAGCTAGTAAAACCGCAATCAGAAGCACTTGCATCCAATCGCGTTGTTTAAAACGACCATGTTTTCGCCGTTCTGCACGTTTTCTGCGTAAATGCTCAGAGCGAGGAATAAATTCTTGGCTCATTTTAAACCACCTACATCTCGGGTCCTAGACAAAAAGGAAGGAACTCGAATGCATTTCAAGTCCTTCCTCCTTATGTTAGCGATGACGCTCTTTAATACGTGCGGCTTTTCCGCGCAATTTACGAAGATAGAACAGTTTTGCACGGCGAACTTTACCACGACGAACGACATCAATTTTGGCGATCACTGGAGAGTTGAGAGGGAAAATCCGCTCCACACCTACCCCGTTAGAAATCTTACGCACTGTAAAGGTCTCAGAGATTCCGCCACCACGACGTTGAATGACAACACCTTCAAAAATCTGAATTCTCTCCCGTTGACCTTCTTTTACTTTTACGTGTACACGAACGGTATCGCCAGGACGAAAGCTAGGAACATCTGTCCGAATTTGGTCTTTGGTAATCTCATGAAGAATTGGACGCATTTTTGGTAACCTCCTTCCAAAAGATGATATGCATTCAAAAAACAATCTTATTCAGCACGAAAAACCAAGTGAACGGGGATGTCAAGATGATAAGAAAAAAGATTCCGATTGGCCTATTGGCAACAAAACCAATTATATGTTTACTCTTGATCCGATGAACGAGCAATCTTCCTGAGAAAAGCTTGGTCCTCTGGTGTCAATGAGACAGAACGAAGCAATTCGGGTCTTCTTTCCCAAGTACGGCGTAACGACTCTTGTCTACGCCACTTTTCCACCTTACCATGATGACCAGATAAAAGGATATCCGGCACACGGTAACCGCGATATTCGGCCGGTCGAGTATAGTGAGGGTGTTCTAACAATCCATTGGCAAAGGAATCCGTGACTGCTGAAGTCTGATTGCCGAGAACACCAGGTAACAAACGCGTCACACTATCCATGACTACCATGGCGGGCAGCTCGCCTCCCGTTAACACATAGTCACCGATCGAAATCTCTTCTGTCGCCAAATATTGACGGATTCGTTCATCATAGCCTTCATAATGTCCACATAGAAAGATCAAATGTGAATAACCCGCCAACTCTTGCGCTTTCTGTTGGGTAAATGGTGCCCCCTGTGGTGACATCAGGATAATCGGAGGGCGCTTAGAACTCCCTTCTAAGAGAGCATCGACTGCTTCAAACAGCGGAGCTGGTTTTAACACCATCCCTCCGCCCCCACCATACGGAGCATCATCAACTGTTTGATGTTTGTCTCTGGCATATTCACGGAAGTTGATTAAATTCGTTTGGACAATCTCTTTTTCATGAGCCCGCCGAATAATGCTGCTGTTTAAAAAGCCACTAAACATTTCAGGGAAAAGGGTAAGAACGTCAAACCGCATTTTTGTCAAGTTAACCCAATCCTTCCATCCATTCGATGGTAATTTGCTTCTTCTCAATGTCTACCTGTTTTACGACCTGCTCGATATAAGGAAGATAAAGCTCTTTTCCGCTCTCTGTGGAGCGTACTACCCAGACATCATTGGCTGGAAGTTGATAGATATCGCGCACTCGTCCGATGACTTGTCCTTCGGTGGTCACAACTTGACAGCCGATAATCTCATGGAGATAAAATTCTCCTTCCTCTTTAGCTGGAAGCATCTCTGTGATGGGAACAACCAGCGTTCCCCCTCTATAAGGTTCAACTTGGTTGATATCGCTCCACTCTTCAAAGGCGAGCACCCACACATTTTTATGTGGTCTCGCTCTTTTGACCCTTAGAGGAAGGGGTTTAGCAAGACTGGCGTGCTGTAGAAGCAGGCGATTCCCTGAGGCAAAGCGCTCTTCAGGAAAATCGGTCACTGGGAGAACCCGTGCTTCACCGCGTATTCCATGTGTCGCCACGATTCGTCCCACCCGCAAAAACTCAGTTGATGCCAAGTTCATTGCCCCCTTCAACCACTTCAATCAGCACCCGCTTTTTCGCTTGATAACCACCTAGTTGGACCAGATTACGAATCGAGTGGATCACCTGACCTTTGACACCAATCACTTTTCCAAAGTCGGTTGGCGAAACATATAAACGAAAACGAATTGTATCATCAGAAACTTCTTCGGTCACCCGAACTTGCTCGGGATGATCGACAAGCGATTGAGCAATATATTCTACCAGCTCTTTCATGTTTTTGTCCCCCGTCCATTTTCAGAGCTGTGCTTATTTCAGTTTATCTAAAATGCCTTGTTTACGTAACAAGCCACGAACGGTATCTGATGGTTGAGCCCCGCGGGAAAGCCATAGAAGTGCTTTCTCTTCGTCGATTTTGACCGTAGCAGGCTCGGTTAATGGATTGTAATAACCGATTTCTTCAATCGAACGTCCATCACGTGGAGCGCGGGAATCTGCTACTACCAAACGATAGAAAGGAGCTTTTTTCGCACCCATCCGTTTTAGCCGAATCTTAACTGCCATGTTTTCACCTCCCTATATAGGATCTCTATGACATGAATGGGAAACGGAAACCCCGCTTCTTCTTTTTCATCTTAGACATGGAAGTAAATTGTTTCATCATCTTCTTCATATCTTCAAACTGTTTGAGCAAACGATTGACATCTTGTACGGTAGTGCCACTCCCTTTGGCAATCCGCTTACGCCGGCTAGCATTGATGATCTCTGGATGCAACTTTTCCTCGCGGGTCATCGAGCGAATAATCGCTTCCACCCGAGAAATTTGCTTTTCATCCACTTTTAAATTTTTTAAGCCTTTCACTTGACCTGCACCAGGAATCATCGCTAGCATCTCGTCCAAAGGTCCCATCTTGCGAACTTGTTGGAGTTGATCTAAGAAATCTTCCAAAGTGAAGGTTTGTGTCCGCATCTTCCGTTCTAAGGCACGTGCTTTTTCCTCATCGACAGCAGATTGCGCTTTTTCAATCAGGGTGAGTACATCACCCATTCCTAAAATCCGTGAAGCCATTCGGTCAGGGAAGAAAGGCTCCAGAGCATCCGTCTTTTCACCCATACCGACAAATTTAATCGGACAATCCGTGACCGCTTTGACCGATAGCGCAGCTCCACCACGGGTGTCTCCATCTAACTTTGTCAATACGACCCCCGTCAAGCCCAGCTGTTCGTTAAAAGCTTTCGCTACATTCACAGCATCCTGACCGGTCATCGCATCGACAACCAACAAAACCTCATCCGGCTTCACTTTTTCCTGAATCGCTTTTAACTCATCCATCATCGTCTCGTCAATATGGAGACGACCTGCTGTATCGATAATCACATAATCGTAGTGATGTTCTTTGGCATGAGCGATGCCTTGCTCTGCGATTTCAACAGGGCTTACTTGATCACCTAAAGAAAAGACTGGGGTGTTCAGCTGCTCTCCCAATACCTGCAACTGACGAATGGCCGCCGGACGATAGATATCGCCAGCCACTAAAAGTGGACGATGATTTTGTTTCGTCAAATAACGTGCGAGCTTACTGGATGTGGTCGTTTTCCCTGCTCCTTGCAGACCGACCATCATGATCACAGTCGGAGGGCGATTCGCCTTAACAAGCTTGCTCTGCTCTCCCCCCATCAACGCCGTTAACTCTTCGTTTACTACTTTGATCACTTGTTGACCAGGAGTTAAGCTTTTTAGCACTTCCTGCCCAACTGCCCGTTCTCTTACATTGTTCACAAAGGATTTGACCACTTTAAAGTTAACGTCCGCTTCCAATAGGGCGAGGCGCACTTCACGCATTGCTTCCTTCACATCGGCTTCGGTCACTTTTCCTTTTCCACGCAACCTTTGCATGACAGCTTGCAAACGCTCTGACAAACCTTCAAAAGCCATAGTGCCCGTTACGAAAAACTGCTAACACGCGAGCAGGATTTCTGTTTTCTGATCTAGAAACCCCTCACGGTCTGATCCGATGATGGCATCACTTACGCAATGCATGGGAATCACTGCTAGATATAAACAGGTTAGTTTTTCGTTAACGGATTCCCTCCTTTCTATCCATGCTCATCATTAGTCTATCTCTAACCATTTCGCTACAAGAGGCTCAGCCACTTTTTTCGCTTCTGGATAAGACTCAAGTTGTTGAAGCAATTGTTCAGCTAACTTTTGCCGTTCATAATACTTGCGCAATAAGCCGAGTTTGGCTTCGAAGTCATGGAGGATTCCTTGGGCGCGCTTAATCACTTCAAACACCGCTTGGCGAGAAATCTTTTGGTATTCGGCAATTTCGCCAAGCGACCAATCCTCTAAATAGTATAGTTCCAACAGCGTACGCTGTTTTTCCGTCAATAAAGAGCCATAAAAATCATAAAGGAGATTTAACTCCGTGGTTTTCTCCAGCATAGGAGTCACCTCAGCTCCAAGCCGTCAAGGCTTTAACCTTTACAGGTAACTATCTTATTTAAAAACTGGAAACGTGTCAAGCTTTTTTCTTTACAATCGCTCCCCTGTTTAACCTTTTACTCCCCGCTCGGTGTCAGCTCTTCATCTTTCACAGCATCTTTAAATAGAGCATGGAGGAACTGATCTTTATCAAACTCTTGCAGATCATCGGCTTTTTCACCTAGACCGACCAGTTTCACCGGTAATTGCAGCTCATTGCTAATCGCAATCACGATGCCGCCTTTGGCTGTACCGTCTAATTTCGTTAAGACAATTCCCGATACATTCACCGCTTGACTAAAGTTTTTCGCCTGAATTAACGCATTCTGCCCTGTTGTCGCATCCAAGACCAACAGTACCTCGTGCGGTCCATCTGGGATCTCGCGTTGGATGACGCGATGAACCTTCTTTAGCTCTTCCATCAGGTTCACTTTATTTTGCAATCGTCCAGCCGTATCGCAGAGCAGAACATCGGCTTTACGTGATTTGGCGGCTTGGATCCCGTCATAAATGACAGCGGCAGGGTCAGCGCCAGCTTGATGCTTGATTACATCAACCCCCACCCTTTTTCCCCACACTTCCAGTTGTTCAATCGCTCCAGCGCGGAAGGTATCCCCAGCAGCCAAGACCACTTTTTTTCCTTCCTTTTTAAAGCGATGAGCCAACTTTCCAATGGTTGTCGTCTTACCGACCCCATTTACTCCGACAAATAAAATTACCGTCATTCCATCCTCATTCATCTGCAATTGATTGCTCTGTCCTTCGATCTCGAGCATTTCCGCGATCAGCTCTGAAAGCAACGGTTGAAGCTCAGCCGGATTCGTTACTTTTCTCGCTTTGACCTCATCACGCAATCGCTCCACCAGCTCCATCGTGGTTGTCACACCGACATCGGCACTGATCAAAATCTCTTCAAGCTCTTCATACAATTCCTCATCAATTTTGCTTCGACCTGAAAACAACGACTGAATCGCCCCCACAAAGGACGAACTCGTTTTACTTAAACCCGAAATAAATTTTTCGGTCACTGATTCCGTTTTTTGGGCAATCTTTTCTTTTAAGCGTTTAAAAAAACTCACGGTATATCCCCCTCTTCTGTAGAAGCTACTTCACTGTATCTATCATACTCTTCTAATCTTACAGACACCAGCTTTGATACACCAGACTCTTGCATCGTAATCCCATATAAGACATCGGCACCTTCCATGGTATGTTTCCGATGGGTGATCACAATAAATTGGGTCTGATTGGCAAATTGCCGCAAGTAGCGTGTAAATCGGGTTAAATTGGCTTCATCCAATGCCGCATCCACCTCATCTAAAACACAAAAAGGAACCGGTTTGATCTGTAACACTGCAAACAAAAGAGCAATCGCTGCCAACGCTCGCTCCCCACCAGAGAGCAAAGTGAGATTTTGCAATTTCTTTCCAGGCGGCTGGGCAACAATTTCGATTCCTGTCTCCAATAAATTATCTGGATCCGACAGATGCAGATCGGCTCGTCCACCGCCAAACATCTGGACAAAAACGGTTTGAAACTCTTGGCGGATCAAAGAGAATGCTTCATAAAAGCGCTTGCCCATCTCTTCTTCCATTCGTTTGATTACTTCAAATAAGGATTGCTTCGCTTGGGTCAGATCCACCTCTTGTTCTTTTAAAAAGGAAAGCCGCTCGCGCAAACGCTGAAATTCTTCAATCGCTCCGAGGTGAATTTCACCTAGGGAAGCGATCTCCCTTTTTAAAGAACGAACGCGCCGCTCGGCCTTTTTGGGATCTTCGGGATGGGAATGCTCTTCTTTGGCACGTTCAAATGTGATCTCATATTCTTCGGCTAACTTTTGCAACAAGTAATTTAATTCTACATCCATCCGATTGGCTTTTACTTCACAATCTTTTAGCCGTTCCGCTTCCTTTTGCAAAGTAGCCCGTTCTTTTCGGATCTCTTCCTCTTTTTCATTCCGTTGTTGCACCATTTGCTCACGGATTGCTCGCGCTTTCGCTACTTTTTCTTGAATCGCCAACTTATCCTTTCGTAATTGTTCGATCTGTTTAACCAGCTGTTCTAGGATCTCTTCGCTCTGATTTTGTTGCTCCATCAAATCATACTGTTCTTGCTCAGCTGTTGCCAGCTGCTGAGCCAATCGTCTTCGTTCTTGCTCGATGCGCTCTAAGTTTTCTTGGAGATTGGATACCTCCTGACGCAGCTCTGCTTCCATCACTTTCTGTCTTGTTAGCTGTTGCTGGGTCTGCTCCTTGATCGTTTCTCGTTCTTTGATCTGTTCCTTGCTTATGGCCACCTGCTGAGCAAGCTGATGGATTTCCTGCTCCAATTGGTCGTTCCGTTTAACTTGCTCTTCTTTTTGTCTCTCTAGCTCCACCAACCGTCGATGCGCCTCTTGCTGCGCAGTAGAGAGCTGCACGGCGCTTTGCTCCATTTGCTGGATCTGCTTTTCTCGCTCTCTTTGCTCGCTCTGCAATGCTTGTTCCCTTAAGCGGCTTTTTTCGATCTGTTGACGGATTTCCTCCAGCTCATGCTGGGTCTTTTTCTTTTGCTCTTCTACTTTCCGCACACGGTCGTTTAACTGCTCTAATTGTTCTTTTTGCTCTACCACTTGTTGTTCAAGCGATTCCAATTGCCTTGAGCGTCCTAATAGATTGCTTTTCGATGGCTGACGACTTCCGCCTGTCATCGAGCCCCCAATGTTGACCAGATCCCCATCCAAAGTAACCACTCGGTAACGATATTGCAACTTGCGAGCAATCTGGTTCGCCTGTTCTAGCGTTTCCGCTACAATCACCATTCCCAACAAGTAAGAAACCAAAGAGGAATAACGCGGAGAAGTTTCCACTAAATCAGCGGCGACACCAAGCCAGCCCGCCATTTTTTGCAATTGTTGTATTTCATGTGGAGATATTTTTCTTTCTTTAATCACATCAAGTGGTAAAAAAGTAGCTCGTCCTAAGCCTTTTTCTTTTAAATAAGCGATCCCTTGCCGCGCTGTCTGCTCATCTTCGACCACAAGGTATTGCAATGCCCCTCCCAAAGCCGTTTCCAAAGCAGCTTCATATTTTTCAGGTACGACAAGCAACTGAGCGACCGCCCCATGAACCTGCTGCAACGAGGCGATGCCTTGATCACGAGCTGTTAAAATCGATTTTACTCCTTGAAAAAAGCCAGTATGTTTCTTTTCCATCTCTTGCAATACATCCCGCCGCGAACACAGCCGATGATAGATCTGCTCTCCTTTTTTCTGCTGCTTTCGGAGCTGGCTTTCTAATTCTTCATTTTGTTGTTGTCGCTCTCGCAGATATACCAACTGAGCTGTGAGCTGATCGACGGTTTGCGTTGTCTCTGCCAATCGTTGCTTCACTCGAATCTGTTGTTCTTTCTCTTCCGCAATCCCCTCTTGTAACCGCTTTTTTTCCGATGTGAACTGCTCGATTTGTTCGATCGCTTGCTCCATTCCCTGGATCGTGTAATGTTGCTCATTTTGTAGAACAACTTGGGCATTTTTCAGCCGCTGCAATTTGGCAATCGAGTGATCCAATTGCTTCTGCTCATCCCCCACCAACAAATGCAGCTGTTCCTGAATGGTTTGAATGGAAGCTTCGACTTCCCTTAATTTGGCTTGCTTCTCGCTTAATCGCTCTGTAAGCTGTTTTTTTTCCTCCTGCAAACGAGCGAGATCCTGCCGAAATAGCTTCATCCGCTCCTGCAATTGCCCTTGTGCCTGTTGACGGCTGCGGTTTCGTTCCAATTGAACTTCCCGAAGACCTTCCGTTTTCTCTAAATCTTCACTCACCTTTAGTAATTCCGCTTGGACTTGCTCAAGCTGAGCATCATGATCCATCTGTAAACACTTATACTCTTCCAGTTCGGCTTCTCGTTTGCTGATCAAGGTAGAGAGCGCCATTTGTCTCTGACTTAACTCTTTGACTTCTTGACTAATCTCCAACCAGTGTTGATGGAGTGTTTCAATTTTATATACATACAAACCGACTTCCACTTGCTCGAGCTCTTGCTTTAATTCCTTGAATCGAGTCGCTTTCTCAGCTTGCTCTTCCAGCGGAGCCACTTGGCTTTCCAATTCATAGATCAGATCATAAATACGGGTTAAGTTTTGTTCGGTTTGCTCGAGCTTTTTTTCAGCCTCTTTTTTACGCACTTTATATTTAACGATGCCTGCCGCTTCTTCAAAAATCGCTCGGCGATCTTCCGATTTCGTACTTAAAATATCATCGATTCGACCTTGTCCAATCATCGAGTAGGCTTCTTTGCCAATCCCTGTATCCATAAATAATTCCGTAATATCTTTTAAACGACAAGGTTTCTGATTTAAAAAATATTCACTTTCTCCTGAACGACTGACTCGCCGAGTAATTCGAACTTCAGCAAAGTCGAGCTTAAGCCGCCGCTCAGAATTGTCTAAAACAAGTGATACTTCACAAATCCCAACCGGCTTACGCGAATCACTGCCGGCGAAAATCAGATCTTCCATCTTATTTCCCCGCAGTGATTTGGCACTTTGTTCCCCAAGTACCCAACGAATGCCATCGGTTACATTGCTCTTCCCACTCCCGTTGGGTCCGACAACAGCAGTCACTCCGGGGACAAATACCAGTTCCGTTCGATCTGCAAAGGACTTAAAACCGCTCATTTCCAAACGTTTTAGGTACAACCAAACTTTCCCCTCTCTTCAATCGTTTCCTTTCTATCCCTAGGGACCTTAGTCCCGCAAAGATCGATCCCGTGAACTGTTTTATTTTAGCATAAAAACGAAATGATAAAAATTCCCATCCAATTGGCTAAGATTTAAAACCACGTTTGGATGGGAATTTTACTTCTGTTTATTGGAACTTTTTCTGAATCTCTTCAAAAATCTCAGCCAACTTATTCCACTTCGCTGCTTCGCTTTCATCTCCCTCTTTATGATAAACCTCGCTAAGCAGTTTCATCGATTGAATATCCCCGAGGTGAATATCTCTTTTTAAGGCCATTTTTCCATTGTCTGCATTGATTCGCTGTGACATAAATTCATGATCGCTATAGGCTCCACGTTCAAATAAGATATATTGCCCATAACGACGACCAAATGAGTAAAAACCGCCGGTCATCCGGTGGTAGGTCTCTTTCAGCCACTCCATTCCCTTTTCTTCTTCACCTTGTTTTAGCAGCTGATAACCCCACAGTCCCATCGCCAGTACTTGTCGCCGGATCGCCGCTTGTTCGAGCCACTTTTTCCCTTCGATCTGGCAATCATCTTCCACCAGACAGAGTTGAATTGCAAGCTCACACATGGCGTCATCATTGCCTACTTCCGCTGCTTTCTTTAGCCATTCTTTTCCGCTTTCGCGATCTTTAGGCAAAAAGATTCCATTGACTAAATATTCACCTAGGTTTTTCATCGACTCCACATCACCGTGTTCAGCCGCTTTCTTTAACCATTTGGTTCCTTCCTCCGGATCCTTTTTCACTGTTCCTCCGACGATGAGATTCTCGCCCAATATCTTCATCGCTTCCACATCACCTAAATGGGCCGCCTGCTTCAACCACTTTTTCCCTTCCTCTTCATGAAGAACCACTTCCACGGCCGAACCACAAAAAAGATGTTTGCCCAAGATCCGCATGGCCTCGATGTCGCCAGACTCCGCCGCTTTCCGAAGCCATTTTTTCCCCTTTTCGACCGGTAAATTGCGATCATTGAGATGAAGAGCATAACTTCCTAACATCCGCATGGCTTCCACATCGCCGGCTTCGGCTGCTTTTTCAAGCCATCTTTTCCCATGACGAATATTTCCTTTCTTTAGCAAGTGATTCCCCAAATACTTCATCGTCTCCATATCGCCCAGCTCGGCAACTTTTTCCATCCACTGCCAGCCTTCTTCTCCAAAACCGATCTGTAAAAAGGCCTCACCGATTTTCCGCATCATTTCTGTGTCTTTTGACCGTTCAATCTCTTTCTCCGTCGTTTTTAACCAACGTTTTCCGATTTTCTTATCACCTGAATGAATCAGGAAATGAGCAAACACTTCAGCAGCAATCATATCTCCTTGATCCGCTGCTTTCTCCAACCAAGTTCGACCTTCTTGCAAATATTTCAAACCGAGCTCGCGCATCGCTTCGACATCCCCGGCATCCGCCCGATTTTGTAATGTTTCTTCTACAAAGGGCTCGTCCAACATAATCGGTAAAGAATGGTTAGCAGACGAGCTTTTCTTAATCTCCTCCAACTGCTGATCATAGTCCCATCGCTTGCGCTCATCCAATAGTACTGCTTTCGATTCCTCGATGATCGAAAGAATATGCTCTGCTTGTTTTTGGACCTCTGCTACTCGTGCCATCCATTTCTTTTTTTTCTTATCGATGATCGCTTGGATTTCTTCCACTGATGCGTCGGGGGAGATTCCTAATATTTGATAATAAGTTCGCATTCAACCCTCTCCTTTTCAATTTAAATTGAATCATTCCCTCCAAGTCAGACCGCTTCCATTTTTCACTAGATGCAATCGCCCAAGATAGATCATTATTCATTCATTTTAATATCGAAATACTGTTAAACAATAAACCAACTTTAACCAAGATAAAGAAAACAATTCAGATAAATTTAGTAAAATATTTGATCTAGACTATAAATAAGACCTAGGTAATTTTAGCATAAAAACACTGGATTTACACATTATTTTTCTACCATTTTTGTAAATTCCAGCGTAGGTTAATATTCTAAATTTGACCAATTTATACCATAAAGAGGGTTTATCCGTTTATGTGGACGGTTGTGAGCGCATTTGCTGGGCAATGGGATCCCCTTGCTCAGCAGCTTGAATGAGCCATTTTTTTCCTTCTTCCAATGCTTCCTCATTCTCTTTCTCTTCAAGTAAATAAAGGGCTAACTCGCGCATCGCTTCTAAATGGCCTGCTTCAGCTGCCTGACGCAACCAATAGAGCCCCCACTTATTGTTGGGCTTGATTCCATCCCCGCGTAGTAACCGGCTTCCCAGTTCTTTCATCGAGATGAGATCCCCTGCTTCTCCTGCTTTACGCAACCATTTCATTCTTTCTTTAGCAGAAGCGGCATGGAATCCCAGCTCACGCATCGCCTCGATCAGACCCGCTTTCGCTGCCCTTTTTATCCAATACTCCCCTTTTTTCTTTTCCTTTCCAATCTTTTGCTTAAGAAGATGCTGACCTAACGAAAACATCGCTTGTGGATTTTTTCCTACCTTGACAGCTTGTTGTAACCAGTAAACTCCTTCTTGATCTTGACCGATTCCATCTCCTTCTAAAAGATATGCTCCCAGTTCCGCCATGGCTTCTACGTGCCCCTCTTTGGCTGCTTCGCGCAGCGCTTGCTCATCGACTACAGGTTGAACAATGTTTTCTTCTGGTGCTTCTGTTTGACCCACTTTGCTTGTTTCCCGAGGGACTTGCTCATCAACTGCGGTGTGATCGGTTTCTTCTTTCGGCAATCTGGTTTGGCTCGCTTGAGCTGCATCCTGAGGAGATGGCTCATCTACTTCAGTGTGAACAACTTCCTCTTTTGGCAATTCCATTGATTCCTGCTCATTTCCTTCCAACAGGCGCGGAAGTTTACTCATCCGTTGAACCATTTTTTGCCGATCTTTCTCTTTTCGTTCCAACTGTGATAAATGACTGCCTATTTTTTCAAGCTCTTGAATCACCCGTTCGGCTTCTTGACGATGTTCCAATTTTGGCGAATTGAGACGGTAATACCATTTACGCAAAAGAGTATTCAATCTTTCTCTTACTTCTTCCTCTGAAGCATCTGGAGAAATCTCCAATAACTGATAATCGATTTTCATTTACCATCACCAACTTCGTTTCCTCTCACCCATTCTATAACTATTCCATTCCCTTTCTCGATCTCTTCCCTACATAAATGTAATAAACATTTTTGTGAAGGAAAGCTATTTTTTGGATGATCGCAATAAATTATGCTTTATACTACAAACAGCACCCATCTTGGTTCCATCGGGTGCTGTTTCCTTGGTTAATTTCACTGTTGTTTTTTGGCTATGCCCAAGACTTCGAAACGATTGCGACCGTGATCCAACTCAGCGACAACTGCCTTGCGCAGCCATTCATTTCCTTCTTCTTTCTCCTCTTTCAATAAATGCTTACCCAGCTCGCGCATGGCAATCACTTCGCCTGCTTCGGCTGCTTGGCGGAGCCACTCCTTGCCTTCCTCTTCTTCCCCTTCATCGACAAGATAGCGACCGAGTTCGCGCATCGCCACCGATTCACCGCCTTCAGCTGCACGGCGGAGCCATTTAACTCCCTCTTCAACGTTTTGTTCCAATCCTTCTCCAACCAACAGCAGACAACCCAGCATCCGCATCGCTTCTTTTTCACCACTGTTAGCAGCTCGCCGCAACCACCATTCCGCGATGATCTGCTCTCCTTCTTTTTTAAACAAATGCCAACTTAGTTCTTTCATCGCCTCGGCATTGCCCGCTGCCGCTGCACGACGAAGCCATTGTTCTCCTTCCATTTCACTCTTTTTGACACCGGAAGACAACAAATAACTCCCCAGTACTCGCATCGCTTCCGGTTCGCCTGCCAAAGCCGCTCCCTTTAACCAGCGTCTTCCTTCTTCAATATCTCTTTTGGAGCCTTCCTTAGATAGCAGACGACAGCCCCAAATCCGCATCGCTTCTTCTTCTCCTTCAACCACAGCTTTGCGCAACCAGCGCTCTCCCTCTTCAACATTTTTCCGAAGAATTTTCCCTTCAAGGAGCAATCGACCGAGTTCACGCATGGCCACGACTTCTTGAGACATCGCCGCTTTACGGAGCCAGTATTCTCCTTCTTTCACATTCTGTTCCATTTCTTCTCCGCTCAGTAAGCCACAGCCCAGCTCACGCATCGCAATCAGATCGCCCGCTTCGGCCGCTTGGCGGAGCCAATATTTGCCCTCTTCTAGATCTTGCCCGAGACCTTCACCATCGAGCAAACAAAAACTGAGGATCCTTAGCGCTTCGGGCTCTTTTTTCTTCGCCGCTTCACGGAGCCACTTTTCACCGTCTTCCACATCTCGAGGCAACAAATTCCCTTCCAACAGTTTGCAGCTCAATTCTTTCATTGCTACGGCATCTCCAGCTTCGGCTGCTTCGCGAAGCCATTTTTCACCTTCTTTGATATTTCGTCCAATAAGATCTCCCTCGAGCAGCTGCCAGCTTAACTCTTTCATCGCCTCCACATCCCCTGCTTCGGCTGCCTCACGCAACCATTTGCCACCTTCTTCAATGTTGTGTCCCAGCAGAGTTCCTTTCAATAACTGACGTCCAAGCTCACGCATCGCAATCGCTTCACCCGATCCAGCCGCTTTGCGCAACCATTTTTCGCCTTCTCTGACATCTTGCTCAAGGAGATCCCCTTTAAGCAAGTAAAGTCCTAGCAGTCTCATCGCTTCGACATTCCGCTCCTCTGCCGCCATTCGAAGCCACTTTTCACCTTCCCAAACATCTTGTAAAACGCCTTCACCTTGGATCAAACGATTGCCTAAAATCCGCATCGCTCCCTTTTCGCCCGCTTCAGCTGCTTCGCGGAGCCATTTTTCACCTTCGACGACATTTCCCTCGATTTTACTTCCGTCGAGAAGCTGTTGCCCCAACTCCCGCATCGCAATCACTTCTCCGCGACTGACCGCTTCACGGAGCCAGCGTTCCCCCTCTTTGGGATCTTTACCGCGAATTAAGTACTCTCCCAGCTCCCGCATCGCAGTCAAATCCCCATCTTCGGCCGCCTCATGAAGCCATTTTTCTCCCTCTTCTAGATTCTGCTTGACACCGATCCCTTGCAACAAGCAGATTCCCAGTCGGCGAATCGCTTCCCTTTCTCCTCGCTCTGCGGCAGTGCGCAACCAGTTTTCTCCTTCTTTTACATTTCGTTCAACGTGATTGCCAGCCAAAAGCTGCCAACCCAGCTCCTTCATCGCATGGAGATCACCTGCTTTCGCCGCATCACGCAGCCATCGCATGCCCTCATCGACGCTTTTATCAACCAGCTTTCCTTCTAACAAATAACAACCTAATTCACCCATCGCTCTGGTATCGCCAGCTTCTGCCGCTTCCCTGATCCACTTGACTCCTTCATTCACATTGCGACCGATCAAACAGCCATCAAGCAAAAAGTGACCTAATTCGCGCATTGCTGTAGCATCGCCAGCTCCTGCCGCTCTCCGCAACCACTTTTCACCAGCCCAGATATCTTGATCAATTAGATCCCCCAGCAATAAATACATTCCCAAGCTTCTCATCGCGGCTACATTCCCCGTGAGCGCTGCTTCACGGAGCCAACGTTCGCCCGATCCCAGATCCCGATCCATCGAATATCCTTCCAAGAGATGGAGACCTAGCTCCCGCATCGCTTCGGCATCACCAGCTTTACTTGCGGTTTCCAGCCATTTTTTGCCTTCTTTGATGTCTCCGGACAGCAACGTACCATCCAGCAACAGCAAACCCAATTCCCGCATCGCTACGGTTTCGCCCGTTTTGGCTGCTAAACGCAAGTATTTCTCTCCTTCTTCCGGATTCTGATCGAGCAAATCACCTTTTATTAGCTGCAAACCAAGCTCACGTAATGCAATCGAATCCCCTTGTTCTGCCGCTTTGCGGAGCCATTGTTCGCCTTCTTCGCGATTTGCCTCCAACTCTTCCCCATGAAGCAAGCGTAAAGCCAGCTCTCTCATCATCACTTCATCGCCATCTTCAGCCCAGGTCCGTAGCCACTTCTCTCCCACAACCATATCTTTTTTTAATCGTTTTCCTTCGATCAAGTAGTCGATGAGTTTCCATCGCGCATATTTATCTCCTTCATCGGCAGCCTTCTGTAGCCATTTCTTTCCTTCTTCCACATCGCGCCCAATTAAGTTTCCCTCGATTAAAAGGGTCCCTAGTTCGATCATCGCATGCTGATCACCTTTGGCTGCAGCTTCACGAAGCCAGCGCTCTCCCTCGACCACATTTTTCCAAACCAAATCCCCTTCTAAAAGCAAAGAACTCACTTCAACAACAGCGTATTTATAAGCTTTTTCTTTGGCCTTTCTCACCCATCTTTTCTCTTGATCCACTTCTCGATATGCAAAGTCGATCTCCAACAATTCACGTCCCAATCTTCCCATCGCGACGGGATCACCGGCTTGAGCAGCTTCGCGAAGCCATTTTTCACCTTCCACGACATCGCGTTCGAGATGGTTTCCTTTCAGCAGCTCCCATCCGAGCTCGCGCATAGCAATCACATCACCTGCTTCAATCGCTTTTCTAAGCCATTTCTCTGCAGCATAAAGATCTTGCTTTAATCCATCGCCATGAAGCAATTTTAGTCCCAGCTCTCTCATCTCTTGAGGCGTTGTGGGTTCTTCTTCTGTAGTGAGTTCCTCTTCTTCTGCTTCCATCATTGTGGGTGGTTGCTGTTCGATCACCATTCCCTTCTCTACTACCGTCTCTTCCTTTTCTTCTTCTTCCGCTTCCTCTATTTTTTCGTGCTCTTCACCTTCTTCCTGATCTGTTACCGTCAAATCGGTTTCTTCATTTTCAGCGGAATCAAGTAACTTCTCTTTAATGATTTGCAGTTGTGCCAACATTTCCTCCGCTTCCTGCTTACATTCCTCGATCTCTTGTTTTTCTGTCCATTTTTCCCATTCTTGCTCCCACTTCTCGCGAATCTCATCCAGCGTCGCGTCCGGTCCAACTTGTAGCAGTTCATAGTAATTTTGCATCGTATCCCCTCCCGCTGTGCCAATTAGATCTATCCTTTATCATAAAAATGTATTTCGCAGTTCATAAAAACTCCCTAATAGATATGTTCACTTCTTCAACGAAAAACTAACCAACAAATATGTAAGGTGAATAGCAAAGTTATATGATACTAAATTATAACAAATCGTTACTCACCCTTGGGTAGGTTCTTTTCCAACCAAGTGATGACATATTGTTCAAATCTCTTTAAAAGACGCGTCTACCTAAAGGCACGTCATGATCGATTCCAAGTAAAGATACTGCCCCATCTTCCGTTTCCACTCCCAATACCAATACTTCAGACATAAAGTCGGCAATTTGCTTTGCTGGGAAGTTGGTCACAGCAATTACTTTTTTACCTTTTAATTTCTCTATTTCATATCGATCCGTGATCTGTGCACTTGATTTTTTGATACCGATTTCCTCACCAAAATCAATCCACAATTTATATGCTGGTTTTCTCGCTTTTGGAAACATTTCTGCTCTCACAATTTGTCCTACTCTCATCTCTACCTTTGCAAAATCCTCATATGAAATCATAGAGAGCCTCCTTCTATTTTAAAACTTCTTATCTTCAACTTACCGAATCGAAGGCACTCACTGGGGAAATGATGGAGCGAGAAGAGGATGAAGGGAGCCCGCTCTGTTATTTCCATTGTAGTTCGTTTAAACCCTTTCTCTTCCAAGGTTTCTCCAATACTACATATAGAGAATTGCCGTTTCGCTTCTATTAATATAACAAAAGCAGCTCAAAACACACAGGAAATTTCGAAATTCGAAACATAAGTGCGTTTCGATGTAAAGAAAAAGATGAGGGAGCCAATTCCCCCTCATCTTTTTCTTTATGTTCCCTTATTTATTCATCAGAGAGATCATCACTCTGATGAACCCCGTTCCATCGTCGCCTTCCGTATTCGAAAGTACAAAGCCAAATCTAGCTTGTCACTAAGGTTCCAACGGTTCTTGATCGACTTTTTCGGGATCGGAAATCATAAAATGATTACGCTTTCATTATAAAATTTTAACAAAATTCCTATACCTTTGTTAATTTTTTCTTGAGTTTTTTAGAAACTCCACATCTCTCTAAATTTGGATTTTTTCTTCTTTTTCTCTTTTTTCTTCTCAGGTTCAGGTTCTGGGGATGGTTGCGCTGCTGGCTGTTCTGCTGCCTGTTCCAATGGTTGTTCAAAGAGGGATTGATCTGAGGAATCGATTCTTACTGATCTTGTATTGATATTTAACATCGGCTCCTGTTCTACTTCCGGTAAACCTGTCCCAAACTGTTCAAGATCGAGAGAGAGTGCTTCATCTTGGAGATCTTCGAAGAGATAATCGAGTTCTTTGTTTTGCTCAATGATTCGTTCTTTTCTCCGAAGTTGATATTCTTTCTTTTGTTTCTCTAGTAATTCTTTTTCTTTCTCTTCGTATCGTTTATTTAATCGTTCGATCATCTCTTGACGGCGTTTCTCAAAAGCTTGTTTTTCCTGTTCAATTAAAGCACTGAGTCGCTGTTCCCAAGCCAATTGTTCTTGCTTAATGAGCGATTGCATCAGCTGTTCTCTCTGCTTACGCTCATATTCTTCTTTCAGTTTACGAAGTTGCTCCCTTTCTTGACGCTCCAATTCCAATCTTTGCTTTTCTAGCAATTCCTGTTGTCGTCTTTGTAATTCTTGCTTATAGTTTGTGAGCAAGTCTCTCTCCTGGGCTAGCAACTGATTACGATAGTTCCCCAAGCTCTCCTGTTCCAGTCTTGCATACCGTTTCCGCACATCTTCGAGTGATGATAAATTTGCCATATTCCGCTCTCGCTCCCTCCCTCTTATGCCGAAGTTAAAATCTACTTTCAGCATATCAAACTCGCGTTCTCCAATCCTATTTCGGGAGATTGGTTCTTTTTGCTGTTGTATAAACAGATCCAAAAGCGAAGACGTTTGGAAATCAGATGACAAACGATTGTTTGTCTCCTCTCTGATTCCACTTTCATAACGGTCGAGAATGCTACGAATACGATTCGTCTGATAACTATTTAAACTCTTTTCAATCACGTGAACCAAAGGTTTGGATACTTCTAATTGACTAATCGTTTGTTGCAAATTTCCCTCTGGAAGATAACCGCATAACAGACTAACAAAAAACATCCCCCAGTCGACCGTTGTCTCATATGAAGTAATTTGTCTTAATCCACAAAATATCACTTGCAAATTCCCATCATTAGTGACTCCAATATTTCGCGGGTCTTTTTGAATGTACATCGGTACATGACGGTCGCGTAGATGATCTTCTAAGTCTACTAGCTGTTTAGCCCACCGAATAAACTGTTCCTCAGTGACCCCTTGATCTTGAATCACTCGAGGCAACGGACGAATCGGTTGATAATCACGAACAAAAACCAAGTACTCATCTTCAGTAAAAACATCGATATACGGAATCACTAATGGATGATCAAGTGATAAGTATTGTTGGATTGCATGTGAGGGAACTGGCTTTAACATAAGTGCGGATTGAAGATAATATCGTTTCGAATTATACCGTGCAATAGCTAATTCCCCATCGAAAAAAGGAATCACTTTTTCAATTAGGTAGCTATTTTGATAGCGTTCACCCTCACGAAAAACTGGCACCGTTCTCGCCTCCATCCAAAATCACGATTGAGTTAACAAATACTCTATACTAATTTGAGAATATCATATAAATTTGCTGTTGGCAAAATAAAATTAGACCAAATTAACAATTATAATTTCAATATTTGTATCTAGAGTCATATATGACTTGCACCGAGAGTCACAAATTTTTAACACTGATTTTCACTATAATGGAAAAATACGAGAACATTTCTTAGTTTACGCTGGTCGTAAACAATGACTCTCGAAACTTTTTATCAAAAATCACTTTTGCTAATGCGGGATCATGAAATTTGCGGTAAGGTGATTTGGTATATTTGGTAGACATCTGATGGATTGCTTGTAAGGTTTGATCATATATTTGTAGAATCTCATCACCAACGGATTCGGTCGTTTCCAATGAGAATGCACAGCCGACAATCGCAGGTTGTTCTTTGGATTCGGATAAAATTTCGTAGTTTGTCTTCTCTGGAATGCGTTCAATTTCTTTTTTAAGTAATGGAATACGTACCATCTGCTGACCGTCTTTCATACAGTAAAAACCGAGTAATAGCCATTTACAGAAGGTAAAATGAAGTCTTTTTTGGTTTCGACGATAGGAGATAACGAGTCGCGGATCATCTTCTGAAGTGATACCTAGTTTTTTGGTCGTATCCTCCATACAGTCAAAGGCCCAAGCTGCAACCTCATTATTTTGAAAGATTTCTTGAAATAGATTTGATAACCTTAGATATAATTGATTTTCCACTACTTTTTTCTCCTTTTTTTATTCGTTTATGCCTCGAATCAAATGGATTGATTCATCTATTATGTGAAAAGCCAAACATCATTCTTGTAAATTCACAAAGTATGTATTTTACTACTAATTTATTATATTATATATGACTTGGCATAAACTTCAATACTTCTTTCATTTGTGACAAATTATAAAAACTTTATAGGATCACTCAATTTATAATGAATGCCTCTACGATCCAGTCGGATCCTCGCCAAAGAATGCGCCATTGCCCTCCTAGACTGGTCGTAGAGACAAAGCCTGATGGAAATTTCATCCTTTTCTTTATTCTTTTTTTTCTGCCGTCGAGATGTTCGGAGATTTCGCCCTTGTCGAAAAGTAGATTCCCAGCAAAACGAAGAGTAGACCAATGTAATGATACCAAACAATCGGTTCATTTAAGATAAAGTAAGAGAAAAAAACAGCACTCAAAGGAACGATCGCTGTAAATGGAGCAATCCGATTAGCTGGCGCTTCCTTCACCGCTTGGGTCATTAATACAAACGCAAACACAGCGACGATAATCCCAGCATAAACAATCAGCATCCAATCAGCAAAGGTGATTTCCGCAAATGAAAAAGAAGGAAGCTCAAATAGAGCAAAAGGCAAAAACAAGGCACAGCCATAAAGATTAACCATAAACGTAATCGTTAAGGGGCTCACCTGTTTAGAAGTGAGCTTCCCAAAAGTAACAAAGATCGCTTCACCGATCACCGTACAAAGAATCAGAAGGTTTCCTAATAGATGAAAGGAATGATCCTGCTGTTCTAAGCTCCCTAAAACGTTGAGCGCGAGCACTCCCAACACCGCACAAAAGATCCCTAACAATTGGGAGTTCCCTATCTTCTCCTTTAAAATAAAAAACGAAATCAATCCTATCCAAGCAGCCGTCGTACTAAAAACGATTCCTGACTCAATTCCACTGGTATACTTGAGTCCATAAAGAAAACAGACATTAAAGATAAAGGTCCCAAAAAAAGATTGCGTAAAAACAATCAGATTATCTCTTTTACTAAGGCGAGGAAACCTCTTTTTTTGAATAACCATCAGCAAATAGAGAAACAAAACTGCTAACAACAACCGCAATTCCGAAGCTAAAAAAACAGGAAATTTAGCAGTGATCAGCTTTCCTGCGACCACATAGCTACCGAGGATCAACATCGCACAGGCCATCTTTACATAAGGCATTTTTTATTCACCTTTCACCATCATGGTAACGCTTGGGAAAGAGCTATAGGATCTCTTGAAGAGCAGATTGAAACGCACACTTATATATTTTCCTTTCAAATAAGTAATTTAAATCCGATTGATTGAAAAAAAGGACTATCCAGATATTTCGCTCACATGAAAAAAAGGTATCGCAAGCTCCGAAAGCGATCGAAGCGTTGACAGATACCTTTGGCATAAATGTTCGCCGACCTGGTAGCCAAATGGGATCTACCTCATCGCAGTAGCAGCGTTCACTGCCTCCTTATAGCCATTGCCCGCATGTATGTTTTTGTAAAATAGGGATCTTTCATTCAGTATAACAGCCACTGTTTTAACCAAACAGTGGCTCTTATACTTTCTTTTCTTTCCATTTTTTCAATGCTTGGGAAGCTGCTTGTTGTTCTGCTTCTTTTTTAGACCTCCCCGAGCCAACTCCTAAACGTTTATTATCTAAATGTACTTCTGCCACAAAGTGTCGATCATGGGCTGGACCTTGAACATCGACAATCCGATATTCCAAAGGTCCGATTCTCTCTTGCTGAACCAGCTCTTGCAATTGACTTTTCGCATCCATTACGCGAGTTAGGAAATCTCCACTCACTTTCGGAAAAACTACGGTGTTTAAGAAGCGACGTACCACATCTAACCCTTGGTCTAGAAAAAGGGCACCGATAAAAGCTTCGAATACATCTGCTAAAAGCGAAGGGCGTGTCCGACCGCCAGTCATTTCTTCTCCTTTCCCCAAGCGCACATATTGTCCAAAGTTTAACTCCTTGGCGAAAGCGGCAAGGGAAGGTTCACAGACTACTCTGGCCCTGGTTCGAGTCAGTTCCCCTTCGCTCATATGGGGGTATCGATGAAAGAGGTATTCAGAAACAGCTAACTCCAGAATCGCATCTCCTAAAAATTCTAATCGTTCATTATCTTGCTCAGTACCATAGTTTTTCCGTTCATGGGCGTAAGAGGTATGAGTAAACGCTTGCTGAAACAGCTTCCGATTTCGAAAAGTGACATTGATCAACTGTTCCAAATGGTGAAGGTTCGGTTTATGTCTTACCACTTGCGATTACACTTCCTCATAAGCACGTAACAGAATCGTTGCGTTGTGACCGCCAAAACCAAGCGAGTTAGAGATGGCAGTACGCACGCGCGCCTGTCGTGCTTCATTTGGTACATAATCCAAATCACAATCCGGATCCGGATTCTCGTAGTTGATAGTCGGTGGAATGATCTGATTTTTCAATGTCAAGACCGTCGCAATCGCTTCTACTCCACCCGCTGCACCTAACAAGTGTCCGATCATCGATTTATTGGAACTAATCGCTAGCTGATAGGCATGGTCGCCAAACGCTCTTTTGATGGCAATCGTTTCATACTTCTCGTTCAGTGGTGTGGATGTTCCATGCGCATTGATATAATCAATATCGGTTGGTTCAAGCCCTGCATCTCGAATCGCATTGATCATGCTGCGCGCTGGACCCATACCGGTTGGATCTGGACTCGTGAGATGGTGGGCATCCGCGGTCATCCCATATCCAGCAATCTCCCCATAAATGGTAGCTCCGCGCTGCAATGCATGATCCAATGTTTCCAATACCAAGACACCTGCCCCTTCTCCCATGACAAAGCCGTCGCGATCCCGATCAAATGGGCGACTCGCTTTCTCAGGCTCCTCATTTCGATTCGAAAGAGCCCCCATGGTTGAAAAACCAGCAAAGGCAAGCGGTAAAATCGTTGCTTCTGCTCCTCCAGCTAACATCACATCGGCATCACCATATTGAAGAATACGGAAAGCATCACCAATGCTATGTGTCCCTGTCGCACATGCGGTGATGGAGGAACTATTGGGTCCTTTTGCTCCAATATGAATCGATACTTGTCCGGAAGCCATATTTGCAATCATCATCGGGATAAAAAATGGGCTCACCCGTCTGGGTCCACGCTGCAGCAAAACTTTATGCTGTGCTTCCAAAGTGCTTAATCCACCGATCCCTGAACCAATGTAAACCCCAACTCGTTCTGCGTCGACTTTCCCCATATCCAGTTTAGCATGTTCGACAGCCAATTTAGCTGCTGAAACAGCAAACTGGGTAAACCGATCCATTCTTCTCGCTTCTCTTCTCGAGAGATATTTCGTTGGATCAAAATCCTTTACCTCTGCCGCAATCCGGACAGGGTAATCTGAAGCATCAAATTGAGTAATAGGCCCTACACCCGATTTGCCAGCAACTAGATTGCTCCAAAAGGTATCTACATCATTGCCAATCGGGGTAATTAGCCCAAAACCAGTAATCACAACCCGATTTTTTTTCATTGCTATCTCCTGCCTCTCATTTCGGAGCTGTAATGGATGATAAAGTCCCGAATGACCGGGACTTTATGTAAATTATGCCTTTTTCTTTTCGATATAATTGACAATATCACCAATCGTAGTAATCGCTTCGGCATCCTCATCTGGAATTGTCAAGTCGAAAGTATCCTCGAAGCGCATGATCAATTCCACTACATCAAGAGAATCAGCCTCTAAATCATCTTTTACATTGGCCTCCATGGTTACCTGCTCTGGAGAAACACCAAGATGTTCGACAATAATTTCTTTTACCTGTTCAAATGTACTCTGAGCCACAGTATTCACCTCCCTTAAGTAGTATACACAAGCTATTTCCTCAATGCATTACCAATCGTTACATGGATCACTTAAAATTCCTGATTCAAGAAAACCTACATCACCAAACCGCCATCCACATGTAAGGTTTGTCCTGTAATGTAACCTGCTGCATCGCTAGCTAGAAAAGCAACTGCCTCAGCCACATCCTCTACCTGTCCCATATGTTGCAGAGGAATCTGGGCAAGAATGGATTTCTTCACCTCATCAGATAACACATCGGTCATTTCTGTCTCAATAAATCCAGGAGCAATCGCATTGACGGTAATTCCACGGCTAGCAAGCTCCTTCGCGGTCGTTTTGGTTAGCCCAATCACCCCAGCTTTGGCTGCCACATAATTGGCTTGACCAGCATTTCCCGCTACACCAACCACGGAGCTGATATTGATAATCCGACCTTTCTTTTGTCTAAGCATCGGTCGGGTCACCGCTTTGGTACATAAGAAGACGCCTTTCAAATTGGTATTGATCACTGCATCCCAATCTTCTTCTTTCATGCGCATCAGCAAATTGTCTCGCGTAATTCCCGCATTATTGACCAATATATCAATTCGTTTAAAACGTTTTTGTACCTCTTTAAAAGCCGCTTCTACTTGTTTACCATCCGATACATCCACTTGTAAAGCGAGAGCCTGCCGCCCAAGCGCTTCGATCTTTTGTACTGTCTCATTTGCTGCTTGCTGATTACCAGCATAAAAAATAATGATATCGGCTCCTTTTTGCGCCAGCGTTGTCGCAATCGCCCGACCTATTCCACGGGAACCACCGGTGACAACGGCTACTTTATCCGTTAACATTCCCACTACTCAGACCTCCTTGATGGATAAACTTGCTTTTAACTTCTCAATGGTCGCTTGCAGAGTCTCTGAATCTTGGACAGTAAACGTATGTACACGTCGGTTCACTTTTTTCACCAAGCCACTCAATACATTTCCTTGACCGATCTCGACAAAGGTATCTACTCCTTGTTCGATCATATAGCGGACACTATCCTCCCACAAGACAGGAGAAGATACTTGCTTAACCAATAAATTGCGAATTTCTTCAGCATTCGTCACGCTCTGCGCAGTCACGTTCGCAACCACCGGCACCCGCGCATCTTGAATCGCCACTGATTGCAATACTTCTTCCAGTTGTTCCGCGGCTGGCTCCATCAGTGATGAATGAAATGGTCCACTCACCACCAAAGGGATCACTCTTTTTGCTCCGGCAGCTAGCGCTTTTTCCCCTGCTTCTTTCACTGCCTCAGCATGCCCGGAAATCGCAATCTGCCCAGGCGAATTATAATTGGCTGGTTCCACGACATAACCTGGCTTACTTACTTCGGCACAAACTTGATTCAGCCGCTCGCGTTCGAGGAACAACACAGCAGACATGGCCCCAAGTCCCGCAGGAACAGCTTGATCCATAAATAGACCGCGCTTATGTACTGTACGTACAGCATCGGCAAAAGAGATGGAGCCAGCGGCGACCAATGCAGAGTATTCTCCCAAACTATGTCCAGCCACATAATCTGGTTCAAGACCTGACTGTTCAAACACCCGATAAAGAGCAACACTTGTCGTCAAAATAGCTGGTTGCGTATGATAGGTGAGACGAAGCTCTTCTTCTGGACCGGTAAAACATAGCTGAGACAAAGAAAAACCTAGTGATTGATCGGCTTCAGCAAAGACTTGTTGTGCTAATGGATGCTTTTCTGCAATATCCTGTCCCATTCCTACTTTTTGTGACCCTTGTCCAGGAAAGATAAATGCGATTTTTCCCAATTCTGATCCCTCCAATCGCCTACTCCAGCGACCATTTTAACACGGTAGCTCCCCACGTTAAACCGGCTCCAAAACCACATAAAACAAGCTTATCTCCTTTTTGAAAACGCCCTTCCATCACTGCCTCATGCAAGGCAACAGGAATCGAAGCAGATGACATATTGCCATAACGATGGATATTGATAACCACTTTTTGCTCATCCAGTCCAAAGCGTTTTACCGCTGCATCAATAATGCGAATATTGGCCTGATGAGGAATCAGGAAGTCAATATCTTCTTTCGTCATCCCTGCTTTTTTCAAAGCTCCTTCTGTGGAAGAGATGATCACACGCACGGCAAATTTAAATACTTCACGTCCAACCATTTGAATCGTATGAAGGCGCTTTTCAACGGTTTCGTGTGATGCAGGCAAACGGGAACCGCCGGCAGGAACCTTCAAAAGATCTCCTTTGGAACCGTCTCCTCCTAATTCAAACGAGAGAAAACCATAACCTTCTTCAACCGGACCCAATACGACCGCTCCTGCCCCATCTCCAAACAAAATGGCGGTCTCACGATCCGACCAATTGGTGATTCGGGATAAACATTCGACGCCCACTACTAACGCATAACGATACGCACCTGTTTGAATAAATTGTGAAGCCGTTGTCACCCCATATAAAAAGCCAGCACAAGCGGCGGAAAGATCAAACGTTGCGGCTTTGTTTGCTCCCAGTTGGGTTTGGAGCAAACAGGACACGGTGGGAAAAGACATATCCGGAGTCACTGTCGCAACAATGATCAAATCAATCTCTTCAGCGGAAACGCCCGCCCTTTCCAAGGCCTGTTCTGCTGCTTTCAACGCTAAGTCGGAAGAAGCCTGATCCGGAGCGGCAATCCTTCTCTCTTTCATTCCTGTGCGAGTGACAATCCACTCATCGCTTGTATCCACCATTTTCTCTAAGTCGGCATTGGTAAGCACTTTTTCCGGAACATACGCACCTGTTCCTAAAATTCCTACTGATTGCATTCTGTTCACTCCTCAGTCGGTTTCAATTCCTCTTCCATCTGGTCAATCACTTGCTGTTCAACAAATCGCCTTGCTTGCCGGATTGCGTGGTAAATCGCCGTAGCATCAGAAGATCCATGTGCCTTAATCACAGGTCCAACCAGTCCCAGTAGAGGAGCTCCACCATATTCCTTATAATCCAATTCTTTTTTTAATCGTCTTAAGCTGGGGGCTAAGATCGCCGCAGCCAATTTATTGTACCATGTGCGGGTAAGCTCTGACTTAAACTTCTCAAAAATAGATTTCGCAATTCCCTCTGTATTTTTAAGCAAAATATTACCACTAAATCCATCGCAAACCAAAATTTCACAAGGAGAGTTCATCACATCCCTTGCTTCCACATTGCCGATAAAGCGAATCTTTGACTCTTTCTCTAAGAGACGAAATGCCTCTTTGGTCAGAGTGATCCCTTTCCCAGCTTCTGTCCCAATATTCAATAATCCTACTCTCGGCTCTGTAAAACCGAGCACCTTTTCAGCATAAATGCTTCCAATCACTGCATACTGCCGCAAATGCTCTGGCTTGGCTTCCGGATTGGCTCCCACGTCTAACACCAAAATGCCCTTACCCGATAGTGTTGGAAAGACAGGAGACAGAGCGGGTCGATCAATTCCCTTCATCCGACCTGTACAAAATAACCCTGCGGTCATTAGTGCCCCTGTATTTCCAGCACTGATAAAAGCATCCACTTCTTTTTTCTTAACCATTTGACAGCCGACAACGATTCCGGAATCCTTTTTCCGCCGGATCGCTTTTACTGGCTCATCTTCTGGATCGATCTTCTCTGTTACCCGATGAAACTCCACATTAGGGAGGTTTTCAGGTAAAATACTTTCGTCTATTCCCAGCAAGACAAAAGTAAGATCAGGCCATGATTTTGCAGCTAATTCAACACCTGCAATCACGGACTGAGGCGCGTGATCCCCTCCATATAAATCCAAGGCAATTCGCATCTTGCTGTTTCATCTCCTTCATCATTCACTTTTTCTTTTGTCGGAAGACGACAAATTTCCCGTAAAAGACTTCCTCACTATTTACTTTGGTCCTTACCTCAATATAGGTCCGGGAAAATTGGCTTTTAACCACTTTGGCATAACAAACACATTTTTCATTTATGTGAACGGGACGAAGGAAACGTATTTCCGCAGAAATAGTCAATGCTACTTCTGCATCCACTAAACCGATCGCCAATGAATTTGCCTGTGCAAATAAAAAATGACCCCGAGCAATCCCATTTCGCTCAAAGACATGTTCCTTCTTGATTTCTAAAATCGAAACACCACTTTGATCCAGCTGTAAATCGATGACCTCTCCCACAACCTCTTGTGGAGCCAACGAACGAACACGATCAAAATTGCTTTCAGCCATCAGCTTAATCCGTTCCCTTAGTTCAGGAATACCTAGTTCCATCCGATCTAAACGAATCGTCTGAATACTTACTTGACAAAGCTTCGCCATCTGTTCATCCGTCATAAAAGGATCCGCTTCCAATGCTTGTACCAACTTTTTCTGTCTCTCTTTCTTCGTTATACGCACAGCTGGGATCACCACCTCTTTTATATCACCTTTTAATACCTAGTACTAAGAGTATATATAAAAAAATTCCTTTTGACAATAGGAATCATGAACCTTTTTCTTTACCCCTATATCGTAAATCCCAAACCCGATTCTATCAAAGAGCCAGAGCCCGATTTTCTGGCACAGAAGAAAAAAGTTGACCTGATGGTCAACTTTATACAAATCAAATAGGGACATTTTCCTATCCGCATCTTCGCTAGACCATGAAAGGAAAATGACCCTACCCTGATCGTATCATGAAATTACTCTTTTACCGCACCTTCTACTTCTTCACCTTTGTAATAACCACACTCACGACAAACATGATGCTGTAACTTCGGTGCACCACATTGTGGACAATTGATAATACCAGGTGCGCTCAACTTATAGTGGGTACGGCGTTTACGCTTACGTGTTTTAGAAGTCCGCCGAAATGGAACTGCCATATTTTCACCCCCCTGCCATTTCCTAGGCAAAAGCAACTTTGCACATTATACAATAATTTTTTGTTAGTGAGAAGATAAGCTCTTAATCTTGCCCTTTAAAAAAATCTTGTAATTTCGCCATTCGTGGGTCAATCCTCGTCAAATCACAACTGCATGTATCGATATTTTTATTTACACCACACTTTGGACAAATCCCTTGGCAATGCTCATCACATACCGGAGCAAAAGGAATCTGCAGCAGGCAAACTTCCCGAATAAGCGGCTGCAAATCAAGCGATTCTTCGACAAAATAAATTTCTTGCTCGTCTGTCTCCCGCGCCATATACTCGACATCTGTAAACAGCTCTGTCCACTCTGCCTCCAAAGGAAGCGAAAAAGGGGTTAGACAGCGGGAACAGGTAAGTGTAGCACATGTCTTTTGTTCCACATGAACAGAAAACAAATGTGTATCCTGTTTTTCTAGATGAGCAGTCACTTCCATTGGTTCCAAATGAAGCAAATCCGGAACATCACGCTGAAGATCCAGTTGAACTCGTCCGGTCACTCTCTTCTGTTGACCTTGTCTTAGCTGGTGTAGAGATATCTGCATGTTTCCACTCCTTTTATAGCCCTCTCTCGATGGCAGGTTTGCCTAGAGCGCTCTCGAAAAACAAGCTCCTTCGCTTCCTTTGCCAATGTCGTGACTAGCCGGTTTTCATCTGTTTCGGGAGTTATTACATGCATCATTCACCGTTTGTCATTAAAATTTATTCCCGCGCAACCAATAAGTGGTTGGCTATAAAACAAACCAATCTTCACAGCAAATGATGCAACACTCTGATGGATAAAAACAGGCTTATTATAGTGCAATCAGCCCAGACCTGTCAAGGTATTATCATTGACAGCTGTGTCATTCATCGGAAGTTTAAGTAAATACTTTACCGCTTCATCCAATGAGGACACCGGAACCACTCTCATATTTGAGCCGATCTGCTTGACCGTTTCTTTCGCTATTTTCTCGTTTTGATCCTTGGGACTTTGATCGCGTGGACAAAAGAAAATCGTCGCCCCTTTTTCATCGGCGGCTCTCACTTTAAAATCGATTCCACCAATCTGCCCAACGCGCCCGTTCATATCGATCGTCCCTGTCCCAGCGATCGTATATCCCCGTGTTAAATTTTCCGGCAACAGCTGATCCAACAGCTCCAAGGAAAACATCAAGCCGGCTGAAGGACCACCAATCTCATCCGCATGAATCTCGACGGGAGGTTGTGTCACCACTTTTACTCGGTCCATCGGGATAATCCCTAAGCCGATTCGGTTGGTTCCCTTTAGAGGAACCAATGTAACCTGTTCATTGATCGGTTTGTTCGATCGAATCACTCTCACCTGCACGGTTTCTCCCGCTTTCTTTTTTTCCAAAAGATTGGCGAGATCTTCTTGTTTTCCGATGACTTGTCCATCCACTTCTTCAATCAGGTCCCCTTTTTGAAGTTTGCTTTTCGATTCCTCGACAAGTCCAATCACTTCGACACCAAGCCGCTTTATTTCAATCGGCTTTTTTGCCTGCTGAAAAGCAGCGATGATCGCATGCGTTTGCGATTCCATCATATTTTCTTTTTGCCTTTGCTCATATTGCTCATCTGATTCATCTTTGGCCAAAATATCGCTCTCAGGTAATAGTTTCACTTCATCGGATGTATAGGATAAGACATAATCTGCTACATTGGCTCTCCTCAACGAAATCGTGGTCAACAAAAACTGTCCTTTTTCCATCGGTTGCTCGGCTTGCACCTTCACATATTCACTTGTATCCAAAGCTTCGCCTGGGAGCATTACAAAGTAAGAGACGGGTGTAATATAAAAAGCAATCCCTACAATAATACATAGAATACAAATACTTAAAATCGCTAGCTGTTTGCTCTTTTTCAATGACCTGGCTCCCCTCATGACTAGATCAATTTCTGAATTTGCTCCAACGCTACCTGAGCCGCCTCTTCTCCTTTTTGGACACACTCGGTCACCTGCGAAAAATCCACGGGATGAATATTTGAAACATCGGGTTGAATCAGGATATCTGCTAAGCCTTGTTCATCAAATACCCTACGTTCCATGATTTCCAAAGAGTGCATAATCACATCAAAAATCGACTTAATCCGCATGGGATTTCTCTTTTGTGGTAAAACATCGACAGCGACAACAATATCTGCACCCATCTCTTTGACAATCGAAATCGGAACCCGTTCAACCACCCCGCCATCGACCAAAACCCTTTGCTCTTTAACCACTGGCGTAAACACACCAGGAATCGAAATACTGGCCCGAACAGCGTCAGCGGCATTCCCTTCGTGGAAGACGACTTTCTCCCCTGTTAGCAAATCGGTAGCAATCACTGCCATCGGAATTTGGAGCTCTTCTAAATTTTTTCTATGTGTTAACAACATGATTAATTCTTTGACTTTTTCACCTGTAATAAACCCGTATCCTGGAACAGTAAAGTCTAACCAATGTTTTCGTTTTAAATGCAGTGCCAATCCTTCGAGCATCTCTGGATCCAGCCCATTGGCGTAAAGCACCCCAATTAAACTCCCAATACTACTACCAGCAATAAAATCAATTGGAATCCCTTCTTTTTTTAATACCTTCAACACACCAATATGCGCCAAGCCACGAGCAGACCCCGAACCTAAAGCGAGTCCAATTTTTGGTCTTGTCATTTCTTCCTCACCCTTTTCCCATCTTCCTTTCAATTTTAACCGACGGAAAACTTCTTTGAGTGTTTAAATCCCATGAAAGATAAAAATCCGCTCGATCACCCAAACCCGTTTTTGTCCCGCCAGTCAAAAAGGAGTAGTTTCCAAACCAATTTTTTCTTCTCTTTGGGTCTAAACAAGCCTTCATTCGAGTAGACATGTTAATGACTCTTTTGCTTTGTTCGTGAGAGGAGAGAGAAAATGGTTCTTCTCCATCGACGGATCTATTCGGTTTTGATGGCTTCCATGGCCATCTTTCTTGGGGCCATTTTAATTATGTATCCTGAACAGGCCTTCCAATCTTCTCTGCGTGGCTTACAAATTTGGTGGGAGGTTGTTTTTCCAGCATTGCTTCCTTTTTTTATCGTCGCAGAAGTGATGATGAGCTTTGGGGTGGTCCATTTTATCGGCATCTTACTGGAGCCGCTGATGCGCCCCATTTTCCGTGTACCCGGAGTCGGTGCATTTGTCATGGCAGTCGGCTGGATCTCCGGAAATCCCATGGGAGCTAAATTAACCGCACGCCTTCGAGAACAACAGCTGATTAGCCGTGAGGAAGGGGAAAGGTTGGTCTCTTTTACGAGTACCACTGGTCCTCTATTTATCTTTGGAGCGGTCGGAGTAGGCTTTTTCCAAAGCACTTCAGTCGGCCTGGTCTTAGCTTTGGCCCACTATGGCAGTAGCATTTTGGTCGGCTTACTCATGCGATTTCATCATCGTCATGCCAAGCCAACTCCAGTAAACAAAGAAAAATCGGAATTTCTTTTGCTCCGTGCCCTCAAAGAGATGCATCGGGCTCGGGTCAACGATGGACGACCTTTGGGAAAATTACTCGGTGAAGCCGTCACATCCGCGGTTCAAACACAGCTACTGATCGGCGGGTTCATTATGATGTTTTCTGTTCTTGTTCATCTCATCAACCATATAGGATTAACGACATTCTTATCGGATGCAGTGGGACAGCTATTTATTTGGTTAGGAGTTTCTGACCAGTTATCTGTACCTTTTTTAGCTGGTCTATTTGAGATTACGCTCGGATCACAGATGGTTAGTTCTGTTCCCGAACACGTTCCACTCGTTTTTCAACTGATGATCATCAGTGTTTTCTTCGGTTGGAATGGATTATCGATTCACGCCCAAACAGCGAGCTTGCTCAGTGGGACAGATATTCGTTATCTTCCTTACCTTTTTGCTCGACTACTACACGGTTGCTTGGCTGGAATCATCACACTGATCATCTGGAAACCATTGCAGCCGCTGATTAAAGCCCTGCCACCCGATTTGCCCACAATGACAAGTGTGATCCCCTCACCGCTGTTTTCTCTATTTGAATTTCTTCAATGGTTTTCGGTCCTCACCGTACTCGTTTGGATCGGTTACATATTCGCCAGCTTGCGAAAAAAAGCGATGTGGTAAAACCCGCTATGGATCACACGATTAGCGGGTTTTATCATATCCATATTTCTTTTTTAGCGCTTTTTCCACTTGACTAGGTACCAACTCGGTTACATCGGCTCCATAGCTAGCCACTTCTTTCACCATCGATGAACTAATAAAAGAATGCTTATTATTTGACATTAAAAAAACGGTTTCAATATCTTCGCTAAGCTTTTTATTAATTGAAGCAATCTGTAGTTCATACTCAAAGTCGGAAATCGCTCTTAATCCTCGAAGAATCACCTTGGCATTCATCGAAAGCATATAGTCAATCAATAAGCCAGAAAAATGATCCACCTCGACATTGGGCAAATGCTTTGTTGCCTCTTTAATCATCTCTTTTCTTTCTTCAATCGTAAAAAGCGCTTTCTTGGAAGAGTTGATCAATACGGCGACAATCACTCGATCAAAAATTTTACAGCTTCGTTCGACTAAATCAAGATGTCCATATGTAATAGGATCAAAACTACCCGGATATACTGCTACCTTCATCTCTCTCATCCTCTTTCATGTTGTCTGTACAGTGTAACCGCTGTCTCACCATAATTTAGCCTTCGATAAGCAGTCAAAGTCTCAATTACCACTGGTAGTTCTCTCCTACTTTGATGCTCTGCTACAATGATCCCCTCGTCCGCAAGTAAATCGCTATTCGAAATAAATGTGATCGTGGGAACCAACAGGGGCTGGTCATAGGGAGGATCTAAAAAAATCAGATCAAATTTCAACTTGCGCTGCGCCAGCCGCTGGAGGGCGACACGGGCATTTTGACAATAGACTTCTACCTGGTCAGACATTCTACATCGTTTCACATTGTCACGAATCGTTTTACAGCTTGTCCGAGATTGATCGATCAGAATGCCTTTTTCCATCCCCCTGCTTAAAGCTTCCAGTCCCAGCGAACCCGTTCCCGCAAATAAATCCAATACCCATCCACCTGTAAAAAAAGGACCCAAGATCGAAAAAAGAGATTCTTTCACGCGATCCGGTGTGGGGCGTACGTGATTTCCTGATACCATTTGTAAGCGTGTTCCCTTCGCTGTACCCGCAACGATCCTCATCAACAACATCCTTTATTCTAACTTGAAGATGTTAGCTTTATCCTATCATAAAGAATCCTACTTTGAAAAAGTTCTTTATCAGGTAAAACCAATCGATAAAATTTTGATACCAACCAATGTATAAGATGGGCTAGATTGGTAAAAATATTAAGGACAGCGCTACAAAGCTGTCTTACCGCGGAGAAGACTTACGTTTCCCCATAAGCTCTTCCTCCGGTTTCTCCTCTCCCATATCGTATCTTTCATCCAATATGAAAGATACCTTTAGCTCGCGTACAGAAAGACGCGAGCTTTTTTCGTTTTCACTACAAATAACGGCGTAACATTCTAGCCTCCATTGAAGTAATCAACCCTTCTTTGACCAGCAATTTGAGGGTCATATGGGAAAGTTCGTGGTAACGGGGAGATTGGCGAAGCAATTCGGTTTCTTCTTCCGTTAAAAAACGATGAGGAATTCCTTGGGCAAATTGCCACAGTGCCATCATCCCTTGCGTTTGCCGAACATATCTTCCTTCGGCCACAAGTCGTTTCAATTGATCAACGGTGACCGCTTTCCTACCTACTGCTTGATTAATTCCATCCACAATCTCACGGTAATAACGCTCTTTCACCCGATCACTCCTTTCATCGAACAAATGCCAAAGCGGTAAAGGAAAATATTAAATGTATATGCTAAACTGAACGTTCTTGACCCCTTTCTTTACAAAATTAGTGAACAAATACACAACCATCGGCAATTATAATATACTTATTCAATAAAATTATTTATTTGCAGGAGAAATAAGATGTCTTGGTTCAAACAATATTGTCAGCAGCTGAAGATTCATCCTGAACGCCCTAGCCTATCTTTTTTGGCAACGATCTGCCAAGCTCACTTAACCACGTATCCTTTTGAAAATATCAGCAAACTGATCTATTATTATGACCAGCAAAAAAATGGTTTTATTCATCCGTCTTATCAATTATTCCTTGAAAATCATCATCGCTACGATTTTGGCGGGACTTGCTATACATTGCATATCAACTTGCTCCGCTTATTAAAAAAATTAGGCTTTCGAGCGACATTTACGATGCTTGGCAAATCACATGTCGCCATTCTTGTCCGCTTGCCTAACAAAGAGCGCGTTTATATCGATTGCGGTTCAGCTGCCCCATTATTTCATCCCGTTCATTTTGAGACGGATCCCCACAACATTTCACAGTTTGGTCAGGACCAAGTGATGATCCGCCCGCATCCTGATCAGCCTGGATACTATGTCTATCTGCGTTACCGCAATGGAGTGCTTCTCCCAGATAGCAAAAAATGGATCTTCCATCCAGATCAATCTTGTCACTTTCACGATCTATTACCTGCGATTCAAGAATCGATGCAACCAGGTGCGTTCTTTCTATCGATGCTGCGCTGTCAATTATGGCAATTGGATCAAAAGCGCAGTGTTTCCTTAAAAAACAATCAATTTCACATCCAATATGCGGACGGGTCTAAGTTTGAACATACGTTAACATCTATCCTTGAAATGAAAGAAGTGGTGAAAGAAGAATTTCGTCTTCCTAAATTACCAGTCGAAAAAGCGGTCCATATATTAGAAACCCTAGGGATTGATCTATTCAATAAATCAGTGGAGAACCGTTTCTAATCTCGCTTTCGAAACGGTCTCCACTGATTTATCTGCTTTTTAGTAATAGATCAACGGCTTCTTGTACCAACTTTCGGCGGTCTCCATCGCTCAATTGTTCTTCCCTGACACATTTTTCTAGATTCGCAGCAACCACCAAAGCGATGACGCGATCGACGGCACTACGAATGGCCGACAATTGGACAACCACTTCTTTACAATCCTTCTCTTTCTCAATCATTCTTTGTACGCCACCAATCTGTCCTTCTACACGCCGCAATCTTTTTTTAATATCATCGGTATAATGCAATGTGATCCCGTTATGAAAAAACGGTAAAACTCCACAAAGAATCTATCGTGTTGTTGTACATGATCGATCCTCTTTCTAAGCTTTCAAGCCGCCGTTTTTCCGATAACGGTTTCCCTCCTTGTTTTTAGTATTGATGAGAAACTTCATGGCAATCTTTGAAACGTTTCTCTGCTTTTTTCTACTCTCTCTTCATTGTAATCGATATCTATATAAAAATCCCTTGTGACTTCGCATAAAAAATCAATCCAAACGATCCGTTTCCATCTGTTCCTGTTGAAGCCAAGTCAACAGCCGCTGCGCAGCAGGATCCGTAGCAAAAGCTCCGTGGTAAATCAAACGGATAGCATCTTGACGAGCGACTTCTAAAATCCGACCATCTTCTTTTAAATCAGCCACTTTAAAGTCAGGAAGACCACTTTGTTTCACACCGAGAAAGTCGCCCGGTCCCCTTAATTCCAAATCACGCTGTGCAATCACAAAACCATCCATCGTTTCCGTCATAATCCGCATTCGTTCCACACTTGTCTCTGACTTCGGATTGGCTACCAAAATACAGGTCGCTTTTCCGCCCCCTCTCCCCACACGTCCTCTCAACTGATGTAACTGAGCTAACCCAAAGCGATCAGCGTCATAAATCACAATCACGGTCGCATTCGGGACATTGACTCCTACTTCAACCACAGTTGTAGAAATCAACACCTGTACTTCATTATTTGCAAATGCGGTCATGACAGCATCTTTCTCAGCAGGCGTCATCCGCCCATGCAACAATCCGACCCGAATCGGTGCCAGTTCGATGGTCAGCTGTTCAAATACTTCTTGGGCATTTTGCAGATCTAACTTTTCTGATTCTTCAATTAACGGACAAATAACATAGGCCTGACGTTGCTTGGTTACCTCCTTCTCAATAAAACGGATCACGCGCGGCCACATCTCTTTTTTCACCCAATAAGTATCAATCGGCTGACGACCGGCTGGCATCTCATCGATGGTTGAGACATCCATTTCGCCAAACACGGTAATCGCTAACGTACGCGGGATCGGAGTAGCTGTCATAAACAGAACATCTGGTGATTCTCCCTTATGACGTAAAGCAGCACGCTGTTTCACACCAAAACGATGCTGTTCATCGATTATGACGAGCCCCAGCTTTTTATAAACGACCGCTTCTTGGATTAAGGCGTGCGTTCCCACAACGATATCTGCCAAACCCATCTCGATTTCGGCTCGCCGCTCGCGGCGTTCTTTGGCTGTCAATTTTCCAGTGAGCGTCACTACTCGCATCCCAAAAGGAGAGAGGATTTTTTGCAAGGTATCTGTATGTTGCTCTGCCAGAATCTCTGTAGGAACCATTAAAGCGCCTTGATAACCACTTAAGTAGTTGGCATACAAAGCGATCGCAGCTACGACAGTTTTTCCTGAGCCGACATCTCCTTGGACCAGTCGATTCATCTGCTTTTCTTTCTTTAGATCCGCCAAAATCTCACGAACCACTCGCTGTTGCGCTCCTGTCAAGGGAAAAGCTAAACTTTCGATCAACTGATCTACTTGCTCCTCTGCAAAGGAATGAGCGATCCCCGTCGTTTGCAACGTCTGAGTCCGTTTACGCCACAGTAGCTTGCACTCATATAAAAATAGCTCTTCATAAGCCATGGTTCGTCTAGCAAGTGCATATTCCTGTCTATTTTTCGGAAAATGAAGGTAATACATCGCCTTCGCACGAGGTAGTAGTTTATATCGATTCCTTAACTCTTTTGGCAAAATCTCAGGAATTTCGCTGCCAAAGGCGGCAAATGCTTGATAGATGAGTTTTCTAAGCCATCCCATTTTGATTCCATTTGTAATCGAATAAACCGGATCAAAGCGTCCCAACAATCTCTTTTGCTCTTCTTCATTGATCACTGTACGCTCTGCTACCACTTGCCTCCGATAAAGATCCCACTTACCAGAAACGACGATGACTTTCCCATTTAATAACTTTGGTTTTAAATAGGTTTGGTTATACCAAATGACATGGATGATCATGCCTTCAACATCCAGTTTGACCAACATGCGCGATTTGTTTTTTCCAAACCACCTGACACTGGGCTGCGCGACAACTCTTCCGCGAATCGTCACCTTTTCTTCATGTTTCGCTTGAGTCAACTCACTGATATGAAAATCTTCATACCGATAGGGGAAATACGAAAGTAGATCGTCGATCGTCTCAATCCCCAGTTCAGCTAAATCTTGTTTGCTCTTCTCACCCACCGATGGCAAAGTATCTACTTTCTGGTTTGCCAGATCGATCATCTGGACAAATCATTGGTAACTTTTTTTTGCTGTAAAATGAAAGGCAAGTTCATTTTTACCGTTTCCTTTCTACAGAAAACCGCCGCTGAATCACGACGGTTGCTTAATACAAATTAAATTATGATCATAAGTATAATCCATTATCATTCCATTACGAAAAAACATATAAAACACCATATGCATTTCTCTACTCTTCCTGCTTCATCATCACAGACTCACTACAACCTGTTTGATTAAACACTTCACCGAAGCAAAACTTCCCTTACGTCATGACCAAACATCCGAATTTACAACTCTTCTTCTTCCAAAACGGGGAAAACGAAATAGGCCGTTACTTTGGGACCCGCATGTGTTCCCACCACCGGACCGACGGTAGTCAAGATTTTCTCTTTGACATCATACATTTCGATCAGCTGTTTTGCGTTCTTTTCCAGCTCTTCCAAGTTGTCAGCATGTAACAATCCGATTCTGACCGCACTTCCGGGTTTAACTGCTTGGCTCATCAGATCAACGATGCGCCGAAATGCTTTTTTCTTTCCTCTAACTTTTTCAACAGCAAAGACTTCGCCTTCCGAATTGATCGACATAACAGGCTTAATATTGAGCAACGAACCAACCAAGGCCGATGCCTTCCCAATACGCCCACCTTTGTGTAAATACTCCAACGTGTCTACCAAAAAGAAAAGATTTTGATGTTGACGATACTTTTCTACTAATGCCACACATTGTTCCAAGCTTTTTCCTTGCTTAGCGGCTCGAGCAGCGGCAAGCACAATCATCCCAAGAGGCAAAGAGACCGTTTTGGAATCAAATACAGTTACTTCGATTCCTTCTTCCGCAACCATCTCCTTCGCCAGCCGTGCTGATTGCAGTGTCCCGCTCATTCGTGAAGAAATATGAATCGATAAAATCTGTTTTGCTCCATTTTCGGCTGCTTCACGATAAGCCTCACAAAACTCATGCGGTGAAGGTTGTGAGGTCGTTGGTAGCTGGGAGGCTTGCGGAAGCATCTTATAAAACTTCTCAGCCTGTAATGTCACACCATCCAAATAACTTTCCCCATCGATATGCACTTTCAACGGTACAACTCCAATTCCCCATTCCTGACGGTAGGATAAAGGAAGATCAGCTGTACTGTCAGTAAAAATTTTTACTTCGGACATTGTTATGGCCTCCTGTGTTTAATCTATTCGCTACTCCACAGAAAAAAGGAAATAATACAACGGTTGCCCTCCATTATGCCACTCAACATCTACATCCGGAAAATCATTTTCAATCAGATTTTCCAGTTGTTCCACGATCTCATCCGTTACATCTTTACCATAGATCACTGTGATGATATCTGCTTCATCCGCATCCATCTTACGCAACAATTGGGTTGCCGTTTCTAGGAGATCTTGCTGGACAACAACAATCTTTCCTTCCTCAATCCCTAAGAAGTCGCCTTTTTGGATATGAAAGCCATCTACCTGCGATTCACGAACAGCATAAGTTATTTCACCTGAGCGAACCTCACGGTAGCGCTGCAACATCTGTTGTTTGTTTTCGTCTATACTCGACTCGGCATCAAAAGCGAGAAGCGCTGCTAAACCTTGGGGAATGGTGCGTGTAGGAATCATAGTAACGTCTTTCTCGACCACTTCCATCACTTGTTCAGCTGTTAAAATAATGTTTTTATTGTTAGGTAAAATAAAGATGTGTTCAGCTGCAATTTCCTCGATGGCATTGACCAAGTCCTCCGTGCTAGGATTCATGGTTTGTCCACCTTCGATGACGACATCGACTCCAAGACTGCGGAATATGTCAGCTACACCTTCTCCGGCAGCCACCGCCACCAAACCGAACTTCTTTTGTTCTACTGGTTGTGGATTTGCTTGGGCGGGATGGTGCTTTGGCAGACTGGCATATTGTTCACGCATATTATCAATTTTGATCCGTGTAAGATCGCCGTATTTCATCGCATGATTTAACGCATCTCCAGGGTATTCTGTGTGGATATGTACCTTTACCAGCTCATCATCCGCCACAACCAACAAAGAATCACCAAATTTTGTCATCTCTTGCCGGAATCTTTCTTCCGAAAAAGGCTCTGTTGGACGTCGATCCGTCGTTAGTTGGACCATAAATTCCGTACAGTAACCATATTCGATTTCTGAAGGATCTTGAATGGTTTTCTGATGAGCTTGTTCCACTAGCACATCAGCAGGATCCACTGATTGCACAGGTTCATTCCATTCCACTTTTCCTTGAAGCGCTTGCAACATTCCTTCATAAATATAAATCAAACCTTGACCACCAGCGTCGACTACCCCCGCTTGCTTTAGTACAGGTAACAACTCAGGTGTACGCTCCAACGAACGACGCGCTGCCTCTAAAATCAATTCCATGATGACAGCAGGATCCTCCGAGTACCATGAGCGACGCATGCCAGCTTCAGCAGCTTCACGAGCTACCGTAAGAATCGTTCCTTCGACGGGCTTCATCACTGCTTTATAGGCCGTTTCCACACCTCGTTGAAATGCATCAGCCAACTGGATAGAATGAATCGATTCCTTATTGGCAATCGCTTTGGCAAATCCTCGAAACAACTGCGACAAAATCACGCCGGAGTTACCCCGGGCTCCCATCAAAAGCCCTTTGGAAAAAGCCATCGCCAATTCGCCAACGGTGGTAGCAGAAGATCTTTTTTCCATCTCCTTGACACCTGCGGATAAGGTCAGATTCATATTGGTTCCTGTATCTCCATCTGGAACGGGGAAAACATTGAGTGCGTTAACATTTGCTTCATGACGATGCAGATTTTGTGCCCCTGCCTGCATCATGCGTAAAAATAAAGTTGCGTTGATCTGTTGCTGTGCCACCCATGTTCCTCCTTACTCTTCATTCAACAGCCGAACACCCTGAACAAAAATATTAACTCGACTCACCTTTAAGCCAAGCATTTGGTCTAGAGTATATCTAATTTTAGATTGGACATTTTGTGCGACTTCAGAAATCTTGGTACCAAAACCGACTACGATATACAAATCGATCGAAAATTCCCCATTTTCCTCCTGCCTTACTTCAATTCCTTTACTGAGGTTATCACGTTTTAGCAGCTCCGTAATTCCGTCTTTTAGTTGATTGCGTGATGCCATTCCGACCAATCCATAGCAGTCGATCGCTGCTACTCCAGCAATATTTGCAATCACAGTGTTTGATACAGTGATGGGTCCGATGGAAGTATTCACTTCTAAACTCATTCGCATTTCGTTGCACAAAAATCCTTGATCGGTTTATCCACTGTGACTATCCAATCACTTGTGTTTCGATCCAACCTCTCAAGGATCCTGTTTGCAACTTATCCCCCCTTGTATTCATATTTTTGGTCACGCGACCAACTGCACTTAAATAAATCGTTTTTCTCGTTCATTTCTTAGGACAATTGTACCCAAACCTCAAAATGAAGGAAAGAGAATCTATCCTCTTCATCTTACAATAATTGTGGTCCATATGTATACTGTTCCCGAAAGTTCATCCTTTTCCTTTATTCTTGCTTGAAAAGCAAATGATATGCTACAATGTCTTGGTATTTAGCTTTTTGGGTACGTGAATAGATAAGGAGGTGGATTTCGTGGCACGTCGTTGTTATATTACCGGCAAGAGCGGATCAACCGGAAATAAAGTGAGTCACTCCAACCGTAAAACAAGAAAGAAATGGGGCGTCAATGTCCAAAAAGTACGTATTCTTGTTGACGGAAAGCCAAAGCGTGTATATGTCAGCACCAGAGCTTTAAAATCGGGTAAAGTTACTCGTGTGTAACCATGAGAAAGTGGTTGGTGCTGTTACTCACATAAACCTAGTATCTCCACATTCTGGGATACTAGGTTATATTTTTCCCTAAAATATAGATGATTAACAAAGAATTTGAAAAAAGAAAAATCAGTTTCCCAAAAGTCACATCCAAAGATATGACCTAGGTAGAAACCGATTCGAAACAAAGTTTTTCTTTAATCTTTTTTTGCAAACATATTTAAAAATACTTTGACAACCCCACCTAAAAATTTGGGAAGCTTAATGGTATAAAATTTCACTCCGCATCCTGTCACTCAAAAGATAGCCCTTCGTCTATATTTTAAGTGACAGGCTTCACCTCCTATTCCCTCAGTACTGTATCCCATTTATTTATATTCTATAGAGTAAAATATGTCCCTAGAACTAAGAGATGACTATATAGGACACAAGTTCCCTGAGAAAAAAGAAGATTCTACCCTATGCGGTCGTCGCTCCGGTGTAGTCGAAACGGAATGCATACGGACGCTCTTCCAAATGAAGGGATGGCTTAAATGAAGAGCGAAGAGAACACCTCGTTCTTTCCCAAACCCACCGGTAAAGTATGCGTCATCTCCTTCATATTACGGGTTGTATCGCCCGTCCACGGAAGGACTCTGTTAAGTAGAAAGAAGCATGCGCAACAATCTTCATCCGTTTTTTTCGTTTTCCTCTTCCCCCTTTACAGAGTCCTATTGTCTGTTATTTTTCATCATACCTTCTAAATTCATTTAAAAGTTCTATTTCCTAATTAAATTCAAGCTCGATCATGATCAGAGTAAGGAAAATTTCGTATTATGATATGTTTTATGGTTATAAATGATGGCTCAATACAAAATTCTCTAAGGGCTCATCACTGCTCTCAACAACTAAACATTGTCCTTCAGCGATTTGAATCAAAGCTGTTTCCTGCATTAACTCATTACTAATTCCTCGTGATTCCCCGCGTACGAGCGTGCCATTTACCAAGGGGTACAGCATCCCTTTCGTCGTAATTCCTCTCACCTGTTTGCTCACCGGAATCAGCGAGACATAGGAATACCCCTCTCTTACCAACTGAATATGGCTAGGACCGGACAGCAAGCGGATGCGATTTTTCTGATGGTAGATGATCCCTGTAGCTCCCCGCTGGCTAATCCATTCCAACAAGCCGATATTGGCTAACGCATGGTCGACTCTTGCACCACCGAGCGCACCATAAATCGAAATTTCCGTTGCCTGGAGATGAAGCGCCTCTTGTACAGCGTGATGCAGATCGGTATGTGCTTTTTCTTTAGGAAATCGCAGCAGTAAAACTCCGCTACTTTTTATTCTTTCTAAATCTTGCTCTCCTACGCTATCAAAATCGCCTACCGCTAAGTCTGGCACCAATCCTGCATCTAACAAACGAATCGTTCCACTATCTGCTGAAATGAGATACTGTTTTTCCAGTTTGATCCGCTCAAGCTCTGTTGTGGTTAGATCACCGCCACCTACCACAATGCATTTCATGATTGCCCTCGGAGTGATTGACATGAAGTTCGAATCGCTGACAGAGCTTGTTGGCGATCACTCGCACGAAAGATAGCCGATCCTGCTACCAATACATTCGCCCCGGCTTGAACAACTTGCTGGGCTGTTTCCGGATTCACACCACCATCTACTTCAATCTCTACTTGTAGCCCTTTTTCTTCAACCCACTGGCGAACCTGAGCTATTTTGGGAAGAACGTTATGGATAAATTTTTGTCCTCCAAACCCGGGATTGACTGTCATTAACAAAACGAGATCAACCTCTGGTAAAATAGGCTCGATCAATGATGCTGGAGTCGCCGGATTAATGACAACGCCTGCTTTGACACCTTGGTCTTTGATTAAATGGATCGTACGATGCAGATGAACACAAGCTTCTTGATGAACGGAAATATAATCGGCCCCAGCCTTAGCAAATTCAGCGATGTAGCAATCCGGTTGTTCGATCATCAAATGAACATCCAGTGGTAAAGCGGTATGTGGTCGAATCGCTTCAACAATCAATGGACCAAGTGTAATATTAGGCACAAAATGTCCATCCATCACGTCAATATGAAGCCAATCTGCTCCAGCTTGTTCCACTTCTTCAATCTCTTCCTTTAGTCTCGCAAAGTCTGCTGACAAAATGGATGGAGCAATCTTAATCATCGGATAAACCTCCTCGCATGTTCCTTAATTTCTTCTAAAAACTGCTGATAATGTTGGTAACGCAATGGGTTGATTTCTCCCGCTTCCACTGCATCTCTTACGGCACAATCAGGCTCATTGATATGGAGACACCCGCGAAAACGACAAGAAGCAAACCTTTCGCGAATTTCGGGAAAACAAATACCTAGTTCGTTTGGTTTCATTCCTTGAAAAGCTAATTGGCTAAAACCAGGAGTATCCGCCACTTGTCCTCCTTCTTTTAAAACAAGCAATTCGACGGTTCGAGTAGTATGGCGTCCACGTCCAATCTTACGACTTACTTCCCCTGTTTGCAACTGTTGTTCAGGAAACAACCATTGAAGAAGAGAGGTTTTACCCACACCCGATTGACCCGCAAAAACGGTCGTTTTACCTGTTAATGCGGATTGTAGTTCTTCTAAGCCCAAACCACTATAAATACTGGTTGTAATGATCGGATAACCGATCGCTTCATAAACACTCTTGATCCTTTCTACTTCCTCTGGGGACTCAATGAGATCATACTTGGTTAGACAAATTAAAATTTCTAAACCTTCCTGTTCCGCATGAACTAAAAAACGATCGAGAGGCATCGGTTGAAAATGGGGATTACGCAGAGAGCAAACCACAACAGCTTGATCAATATTGGCGATCGGGGGACGAAGCAGTTCGGATCGACGGGGCAAAACTTGGGTCACTATTCCTTCGCCTTCTTTGTTTTTTTTTACTTCGACAATATCACCTACCAAGGGTTTTACCTTTCTCTTTGCAAATTTAAAGACACCGCGCGCTCTGCATTGCAGCTCTTCCCCTTCCTCTGTTCGAACATAATAAAATCCACTAATTGCTTTAAAAATTTGCCCTTTCGGCATCAAACAACCTCCTTTTTTGATCCATTGTCTCTCTTTATTATGTATGATCTCAGGTAAAAAACAAAATCTGCAGATTCACGGTGCCATGAATCTGCAGAAACCAATAAGCGCGATATTTGATTATGGGATAAACGCTCAGCACTTTTTGGAACTTTTTTCTGGCAGTACCCATTTCCTGGCTCGACCCATACTTGTACCGTGCCATCTTTTTCGATCGATTCACCTGGGGCAGGTTCTTGGGCATATACTTGCCCTTGACTAACCCCTTGACTCGTTGAACAATAGTACTTCTTGATTTTATAACCATCCCCCTCTTTGGGAAGAGGGCGCGTGGCACTGGATTCAAATAGTCCTAAATAATTCCCCACTTTTACGCCCTCCGACAAAGAGACAAACACATCTACAACCGTTCCTACCTCTACTTCTTTACCTTCTTCTGGATCCGACTTAATGACCCGACCCGGTTTGACATCTGAGTCACGTAAAAATCTCTTTTTTACTTCGAGCCCTAAATTTTGTAACTCCTTTTCTGCCTCATCATAATCGACATCTCGAAGATTAGGGATTTTTACGGTTTTCTCAGCAGCTGCCGTTCCTGAAGAACTATCGCGGTCGTCACTTGGTTTGGAGAACCAATCCCATACGGTCGTAAATAAAAAAATGGATAAGGCAACAATCACAAAAAAAGTAAAAGCGCCAAATAATACTTTCTGCCATAAGGACATCTGTTCTTTGATGTAATACATCGTCTTTTGAATAATGGTCTTGTTTGGATCGACTTCAACCCTGCTAAAATCCTTCTTTAATTTATCTTTCGTTTCCTGACTAATTTTTGTCTGATGATCACCATTACTCCAGCGGTCTATTCGTTCACCTTTCCCATTTGGTGATGGATCAAATGGCGGCTTTTTATGGTTATCATCGCGCTTCCTCATTCGATCTGGACCATTTTCTTCTTCGTCGCGAACAATCTCAAAAACGGGATTCAGCTTCGTACTGGCCCACTGTTGGGCGATCTCCAATTCCCTCTTCATTTCCCGTACCGAAGAGTAACGCTCGTTTGGGTCTTTCGCCATCGCCTTCAGAATCAGTCGCGCCACATCATCAGGAATATCTCTGTTGAGCTTCCGCGGATCTACAGGCTGCTCTTGAATTTGTTTGAGCACAATCGCTACAGCTGATTCCCCGTCAAACGGAAGCTCACATGTTAACATTTCATATAAAACGATTCCGAGTGAATAGATATCGGATTTTTCATCCACTTGGTTCCCTTTTGCCTGTTCAGGTGAAAAATAGTGGACCGATCCCATCACAGAACCCTGTTGCGTAATCGTTGAAGAGCTAGCTGCTCGAGCAATCCCGAAATCAGTCACTTTAGCGACTATTTTTTCACCATACCGTGTTCGGTTCATTTTCAATAAGATATTATGTGGCTTAATATCCCGATGGACAATATGATGATCATGAGCATGAGCCAACCCATCGCAAATCTGAATCGCAATTTGGGTTGCTTCCAGCACGGACAAAGGTCCACGATCCAAGATATATTGTTTCAACGTAGGACCTTCCACCAGCTCCATCACCATAAAGTGAATGTACCCATCTTGTCCTACATCGTACACATTAACCACATTTGGGTGAGATAAGCTCGCTGTTGCCTGTGCTTCTCGACTAAAACGCCGAATAAACTCTGAATCATTGCTAAGGGAATCGCTCAACACTTTGACTGCTACATACCGATTGAGCGATATATCTCTTGCTTTGTATACTACTGCCATTCCCCCGCCGCCGAGTCGACTGACGATCTCATAGCGTCCCCTTAGCCTTCTTCCTTCCATTTGCATGATTCTCTCGCTCCTCCTCAGCCCCAATTAATTGACTAATAGATTTTTATCGTGACACTGTTTGTATGTTTAATTAAGATGATCGAAACATTGTCCTTTCCCCCAGCATCCAGTGCCATTCGGATCAGCTGATCAGCTTTTTCATCGATGGACAAAGTGATATCTTTTAATGTATGCTCGATCTCCTTTTCGCTTACCATCGATGTTAGACCATCTGAACACATTAACATGATATCGTTTTTCCCCCACATTGTATCGATGAGATCAACTTCCACCACTTTATTTGTGCCTACGGCCCGAATAAGCATATTGCGCTGAGGATGAACACGAGCTTCTTCCTCGGTAATTTGACCATGGTCTTTTAATACGTTGACATACGTATGATCTTTCGTTAGAGGATAGAGCTTGTTCTTATGCAACATATAAGCGCGACTATCCCCGACATGAGCCAAAACTACCTCTTTTTTATCAACAATCGCCGCCAAGATGGTCGTTCCCATTCCTTTCAATGAATCATCTTGACTGGCCAGTTTAAAAACCACTTCATTTGCCTTTCCAACGGCTCGCAAAACATGATCCCTTTTCTGGTCTGTAGAAACATCCAATTGCTTTTTCTGCAGATATTCGGTGACCTCTTTTACCGCCCTTTGACTCGCCACATCTCCTGCTCGATGTCCACCCATACCATCGGCAAGCACAGCGACCACCGAACCGGTTTTTGTTTGTAAAAGACCAGTACTATCTTCATTTAGATCTCGCACATGACCAATATCCGTACGCCGCGCAATTTCCATTCCAGCTACCCCTTTCCCTTTCTGTGTGGTACCATCCGATTGTTATTCTGATAAAAGAGGAATTATGGTAATTTTAAATCAAATAATCAAGTAGTGAAGATTTATTACATCTATTTTCATCAAAAATTCTTATCATATAAAAATAGATTGTATGTTAAAGATCTTAAACGAGCACTTTTTTCTTCTTTACCCAATTATTTGCAAGTTTTAAATCGCTCTTATTCCTGATTTATTTTTTCATTATGCTTAGCGCGAAGCTGTCCACATGCCGCATCAATATCGTGCCCCTGTTCCCTGCGAATGGTTGTATTTACACCATATGACTCCAAAATTCTCTTAAATTTAAAAATTTGGCTTTTAGGAGTGCGAACAAAGTCCCGTTCTGGTACATAGTTTACCGGAATTAAATTTACCAAACAATTCATTTCTTTAAGTAATTTCCCAAGCTCATGCGCCTGTTCATCCTGATCATTTTTTCCACCGATCAACGCATATTCAAAAGTTAGTCTACGCCCCGTTTTATGCAAATAGTACCAGCAAGCCTTCAATAGATCGCTAAGTGGATAGCGACGATTGATCGGCATAAGATTGGAACGCAATTCTTGATTGGGAGCATGCAAGGAGATCGCTAATCCCACTTGCCAGTTTTCATCGGCAAACCGATAAATATTGGGGACAACCCCACTCGTTGAAACGGTGAGATGACGCTGTCCAATATTTAACCCCTGTTTATCATTAATTCTGCGGATAAAATCCATGGTTGCTTCATAATTTTCAAAAGGTTCTCCTGACCCCATGATAACCACAGAACGAATTCGCTCATCAGAAGTCTCATCTAAATATTTCTGTGCCATGATTACTTGAGCTACGATTTCGCCCGACGAAAGATTTCGTTTTAATCCACCCAACGTAGATGCACAAAAAGTACAGCCAATTCGACATCCTACTTGGGTTGTCACGCAAACACTGATTCCATAGTTGTGCCGCATGATCACTGTTTCAATCGCATGTCGGTCAGTAAGACCATACAAAAATTTTATGGTACCATCTTTCGATTTTTGTACTGTTATTACCTGAAGGGGATTTAATTCGAATGAATCAGCAAGCTGATCACGTAATTTTTTAGGTAGATTACTCATATTTTCAAAGGACTGAACCCTCTTCACATATAACCAATCCATGATCTGTTTGGCTCGCCATTCTGGTTGATTTTGGTCCTTCATCCAGTTTTTCCATTGTTGGAAACTATAGTTATAAGCAAATGGTTTCATCTTCATTATCACACCAATTACTATTAGAATTACAGGATTGATATATGTTTTAGAAAACTTTTCTTATTATATCAGTCCTGTTATGGAATGAAAAGAGACAAGAAATAAAGTTCACCGTAATTTATGAATAATTTTTTAAATATACAAAGAGGGAGAAGGATCTCCCTATCCTACGTCGAATTTTCGCCATATATTTTTGTCGAAAACATAAAAATTCATCTTTAGTATGACTGCATACCGATTCGATTGATTTTGACCTGATAGTCTATTTTAATGGGGATGTTAGGAAAAGACTGCCACCAATTATCCCGATTCCAGATGGTTGGATGATAAGCACGAACATGATCACCAAAGTGAAAGATATCCCACTTCCATTCTTGTTGTGCGCGGCGAACCAGGCGTTCGGCAGCTTCCTTATATGTGGCTGCTATTTTCTTTTCTATGAGGGATAGATTCTTCTCATCACGAAGGTTTAGGGAACAATTTTTCTCGTAAATTTTTCCCTTCACATGAACATTCACTTGAATTTCTGGTCGCTCCGTTACTTTGATCTCTCTACTAAAGGAACTCGGTAGAAAGGAAATGTTATTCGTGTGGTCTTCCCCACATTGTGCCATGACCAGTCTCCCTTTATAACCAAAACGTGTTTGAAGCAGGACATTGATCTCTTCCAAATCTTTAAGCAGTCCAATCATCTTTCCACGCTTGAAAACAGCAATACCTTCCCAATGATACTTGTCCTTTTCTGCAATAATATAATTCAGCAGTGGTGCTTGTCTAGACTTACTCGATAACTCGACAAATAATCTACCTAAGTCAAAGTCAGGTACCGTCTCTACTCTTTTTCCTTTATCCAACATATCGCGAATAAAGTTGGTTGGAATCTGTTCCATATTTGTCACGGTTTTGGTAATTGCATTTTCCGCTGTTCCCTTTACCACAACCGGCCAGAGCTGCCTTCTAATCTCGGGATCTCTTCGAAATAAATCTAAAAATGATTCAATTCCTTGCCTAGCAACTGCTTCGCTAAATAAGATCACTTGCATATTTCCAACAAATCGGACTTTACTCGCTTGCGTTTCCAGTTTATACCCAGCTTCGCTTAAATTTTTGGCTTTTACTGAAAAAAATTCTACTGGATTTCCGCCTTCTCCTGCTCCTCCCCCTGCTCCTCCAACGATAAGTTGAGGAATCGGGACAGCGGTTGTAAACTTATAGCCTTCTTTACTCAGATCAATTCCCATCGCAGTGACCGCCATCCGCATTTCAATCTCCTGCCGATCCCAACATCCTAAAAGCAGACCACTAAATAAACTGATGACCATAAGACTAGAAAATAATCTCTTCAACATCTTCTTCACCCCTCTTTCGAGGCTTGTCTCTACCCTCTATTTCATCTCAACACCAGTTTCTTTGATGCTTCCCTTCTTTTTACGAATGATCGCAATCACTAAAAGGATCACATTGATTCCAATGATCGTTAGGTGACCCATTGTCACCCAACCTTTCCACACCATCAAACTCATAAAGTTTTTTGGATAGATGGCCATCGCATAGATAATCGGTACCAAGATCCAAGTAACCACTTTGCTCGCTTTGGAAGGAAAACGATAAATATCCATAATCATTCTTACCAGAACCATAAAAAAGTTGGAGACACAAGCAAATACATTGACCAACCAGACGATGAGCAAAGCAAACTCCAATCGCTCCAGCAACAGCATCGGAGCGTAGGTCTCCTTTGCTATTTCAAAGGGAGGCCACATTAATTTTTTTAATTCATCCATTCCAAAAACACTTAAACAGCTCAAATAATTCACCACATATGTAAACGTTACACCTAAGATGACAAAACAATGACTTTTGGCTGCTTTATCTGTGTTTTGATAGTGTGCAGCAATATAGACCACCAGTTCATATCCGGCAAAAGCAAAGAGCACCGTGATAATCGCTTGAGAAATGGTGGACCAATCGATCGGAAAGATCGGCAACAGTTGCACCCATTCTCCCCTCTGAAAAGCGGCATAAAACAAGATTAGAAAAGGAATCAGTGTAAACGGCAGTAAAAACAGATTGACCTTTGCCAAAAGATATGGCTCCGCCATCGCTGCTGGGATCGCCGTTAAAAGAAACATGATGATGACTGCACTTAGAGGGGTATTATGAAAAACAGCTGAGACCAAAACCTCACCAAAAATACGGATATTGGTGGAAATGACAAAGAGGAAGTAGATCACAAAAAAGATGAAAATCGGCATGCTCAAGAGACGGCCAAGCCAGCGGTTTCGTTTTGATCCCAAAATTTCTGGAATATAGCTGCTAAACGTCTGCCTCGGAAAACGCATCGTTAGTTTCGTCGTTAAATAGAAGAAGACCAGCGAAAACAAGCCTGTAAAGAGAATGACCCAAACTCCTTGATAAGATGAACTTCTCACCACTTCGCGGGGAAATGAAAAAACCCAAACTCCAATAATCGATAAATAGAGAAAGGCAAAAGAGCCTAGAGGGGAAAGACCAGGCTGATTTTGATTTTTCATTGCGTCTCTTCCCCTTTCTTATTTTTTGTTTGCCTTCCTTTTTCCAACGAGTCGTGCTGACTTTCTTTCGGTTGTCGCCTTTCATCTTTGGGATAGAAGAAGGAAGGTCTACGGTTCATCCACGGCCAAGGAACACGGATCAGGGTATCTTTTAGATCGGATGGATTGAGTGGAGCATATGGTGCCAGATAAGGTACACCAAACGACCGTAATTGCACAAGATGTAAGAGTAGGAACATAAATCCGAGCATAATTCCATATAGTCCAAAGATCGCTGCTAGAATCATCAATGGGAAGCGAATCAAGCGAACAGAAATCGCTCCACTATAACTGGGATTGGCATAAGAACTAATGGTTGTCAATCCAACGACAATGACCATCGCAGGTGAAACCAATCCTGCTGTGACGGCAGCATCTCCAATCACCAACGCTCCCACAATCCCAATCGTCGGACCGATCGGACCCGGCAGTCGAATACTGGCCTCGCGCAAGATTTCCACACTTAATTCCATTAACAAAGCCTCTATAATGGAAGCAAATGGCACCGTCGCCCGTCCAGCCGCCATCGCTAACTGCAATTTCGACGGGATCATTTCAGGATGAAAAGAGACAAATGCAATATAGAGAGAAGGTAAAGACAGAGCAATAAAGAAACTGATCACCCGAATCAAGCGCAAAAAGCTAGCTATCTCAAAAGCTTGATAATAATCTTCCGGACTGTAATAAAACTGTGTAAAAACCGCTGGCGCAATCAGGGCATGAGGAGTGCCATCGACCAAGATCGCTACTTTCCCTTCGAGAAGATGGGCGACGACCACATCCGGTCTCTCCGTATTTTGTAACAACGGAAAGGGGGTCCAAGTCTGATCACGAATAAATTCTTCAATATAATTTGTCTCCAAAACGCCATCAATATCAATTCGTCTCAGTCGATTTTCTACTTCTTCCACGATTTCCGGACGAACAATTCCTTCGACATAAAGAAGGGATACAAGCGTTTTGGTTCTTTTTCCCATTGTATACATTTTTACCCTTAAATCAGGATCTTTTAAACGTCGCCGAATCATCCCCAAACTAAATAAGAGGGTTTCATTTAAGCCTTCTCTTGGTCCCCGAACCACTGCCTCCGCCCGTGGCTCACCAACTCCTCGACCACTCCAACCGCGACTGCCGATGATCATGACTTTCGCATAGCCTTGAATAAATAAAATCGTATCTCCACTTAATAAACACTCGACCGCTTTGCTCATCTCGGTTTCTACTTTGACTTCCCCTGCTTGTACCAAGGTATGAAAGGACATTTCCCATAAATCGCTTTCTTCTTTATCAAAATCCACCCGATTCCATCCCATCAGTGGACGAATCACAAAGTTTTGCGTGACTTGTTTTTCCGACAGTTCATCGAAATAAATGACTGTTGCTTTTTTTTCAGGATCTTGTAGAATATAAAATTCACGCGTCACAAGATCTCCAGACTCACCAAGTAACTTTTTGATATACTCTACATTCTCAGCAATCTCTCGAGAGATCAAGCGGTCGCCCACTTTGTCTTCTATTTTCTTAGCAAATTGTTGTTCCAATGCTTTTTTCTTTTTTTCTTTCGCGCCTCTAAATCGAAATGATTTTTTCATATCCATCACCACACGCTTACTATCTCCCAACAATAGGAAAAAAATACATAAAAAAACAAGCACGCGATTACGTGCTTGTCATCTTTGTTTTAATAACCGAGCAATAAAAAAACCATCGCTGCCAAAATGATGTGGCAAGATTTGTACCCAACCCTCGCCAAGAAGCGCCCTCTCTCTGACCGACGAAGGCAACCTCTCCATCAGCCCTACATCCCAGACAAATTGGGGATGAGTCTGTAAAAATTGCTCCACTTGCCCTTGGTTTTCACGCGGTTCCAGTGTACAGGTGCTATATACCAAAACTCCCCCTGGTTTTAAAAGGGGTGCCACGGCTTGAAGCAACTCGCGTTGGAGCTGTACCAAGGAGTCTACTTTGGCCCAATCTTTATTCCACTTAATATCCGGTTTCCGTCGGATCACCCCTAAGCCGGAACAAGGAGCATCGAGCAAAATCACATCAAAGCTTTCCGCCCATTCCCTCGGCAGCTTGCGGGCATCGATCGGTTTGATTTCCACGATATCAATGCCGAGTCGATCACAGTTGGAGGCGATCAAATTCATTTTATGTACATGGATATCACAAGCGACAATCTTACCTTGATTGTCCATTAATTCAGCGATATGCGTCGTTTTACCACCTGGGGCAGCACAGGCATCCAGCACATGCTGACCAGGCTTTGGATCGATGAGGTGTGCTACCAACATGGAACTTTCATCTTGAATCGTACAGTATCCATGTTGAAAGAGCTGGCTATATGCTGGATTCCCCCCGCGCTCTAATATCACCCCATCCTCAACCATGCTCGAAGGAATCAGCTGACCCTCTTCACTTGCTTCCCATTTCCTTTGAAAAGCAGGTCGATCGATTTTCAAACGGTTGACCCGCATGGTTACTTTCGGTGGTTGTAAATACGTCTGCATGATTTCTTTCGCCGTCTCTTCTCCAAACCACTTTACCCACCGCTTCACTAGCGATTTGGGTTGGGAGTAAGCAAGTGCCATCTCTTGGATCGTCGTGGGATCACTGGGTAAATCCCATCTTTCTCGCTCACGAAGATAAGAGCGCAAAACCCCATTTACTAAACCAGCAACCCCTTTATGCCCTCTCTGTTTAGCCATTTTCACGGTTTCATGGACTGCCGCTCTTGCGGGAATCCGATCCAAATACCTTAGCTGATAGATTCCCAATCGTAAGACCTGTCTGACCCACGGCTGAAGGGAATCGATTCCTTTCTTTACTAACTGATTGATCACCCAATCCAACGTATTCATTCGTTGAATAGAGCCGTATACCAGTTCGGTAACCAACCTTTTATCAGAAGAGGATAACTGACTTTGCTCCAGTGATTGATGAAGTAATAAATTACTGTAAGCTTGGTTTTGTTCATATTGCAGCAAAATATGGAGCGCCCACTCCCGCGCCGACTTTTTCTTCATTCTTCTTCTCCTAACCGTTCCCCTACTTTCATCTGTCTGCCACGGACAAACTCTTCCACTTTCATCCGTCTTTTGCCCGCCGGCTGGAGCTCTTTAATGACTAAGATTCCTTTTCCAGTAGCGACAGAGATTCCCGTCTCCTTTACCTCGATCACCGTGCCCGGAGCTGCTGTCGTTGTCTCTTCTAAGGACTCTGCCCACCAGATCTTAAGTGGTTTCCCGCGCCATAAAGTAAACGCAACAGGCCAAGGATGTAGACCCCGTACCTGATTAAATAGCTGTTCAGCAGACCGGAGCCAATCGATCTTTTCTGCTTCGCGTGTGATATTGGGAGCATAAGTGACTTGACTCTCATCTTGTGGAATTGGCGTAACCTTGCCCTGTATCAATCGCGGCAATACCTCTCTTAACAAGTTTGCACCCAATTGACTTAATTTATCATGCATTGTACCGACATGATCTTCAGGACCGATCGGCATTTCTGCTTGCATGATCATATCACCCGCATCCAATTTCTCTACCATATACATGATCGTAACTCCCGTCACTTTTTCGCCATCGATCAGCGCTTGGTGAATGGGAGCGCCTCCGCGATACTTGGGGAGCAAAGAAGCATGAACATTGATACACCCGAGAGGAGGTGCATCCAATAACGATTTGGGCAATATCTGTCCATAGGCAGCAGTCACGATCAGATCCGGCTTTAAATCGATAATCTGCTGCAATTCCTCGGATTTTCTGAGACGAGCCGGTTGATAGACGGGAATTCCCAATTCCACGGCTACCTGCTTGACTGGAGAAGGAGTTTTCTCCCGCTTACGTCCTTTTGGTCGATCCGGTTGTGTCACTACCGCAATGACCTCATATTTCTCCTCTACCAATGTTTTTAGAGAGGGCACCGCAAAGTCCGGGGTGCCCATAAAGACAACTCGAATCATCCTCTCTCCTCCTCTTCAGGACGATACACCCGCTCAGCAATATCAATAAACAATATTCCATTTAAATGATCTACTTCGTGTTGCAAAGCGCGGGCCAGGTATCCCTCTGCCTCGATTTTTAACGGATTTCCATGACGGTCCTGTCCAACAACCGTAATGAGATTGGCTCTCCGCACGTCACCAATCAATCCGGGGATACTTAGACAACCTTCCGGCGGTGAAATTTGCTCACCCACTTTTTCGATAATCTCCGGATTGACGATTTCAATCAAACCTTCGCCGATATCGACAACAATCACCCTTTTTAAAATACCTACTTGTGGTGCCGCCAAACCGACTCCTGGCGCATCATACATCGTTTCTGCCATATCATCGAGCAACTTATGAAGTCGAGCGTGAAATTTCGTTACCGGCTTTGCTTTCTTCTTTAAAATGGGATCAGGATATTTTACAATTTTACGAATGGCCATCCATTTACACTCCTTACCTTGATGTGTGTTACGTACTTGCCGCTTACTCTTTGAAAAATTGGGAGATTTCCTGCTCTATACTTAACCGTAAATCTTTGTCATCAAACATCTGATGAAGTTGAGCAAGAACCTTTTTCACTTTGAGTATAATCTCTCTTTTTTCCTGAAACTTGATGATCATTTGCAAACGATAGCGATCTTTTAGCTTAGGAATCGTCGGGGGAACAGGACCGAGAAGTTGGCAAGTCCCTGCGAGATGTTGCCGTAGATACTGCTCCATCTGCTGACTATATTTTAATAATAAAATACGATCCAAATGACTGATCAACACCGTTACTAACCCGCAAAAGGGTGGATAAAGGTGCTTTTTGCGCATTGCACACTCTTGGCGGTAAAAATTTTCTACTTGATACGTGGCAGCTAGCTGAATGCTGTAATGATCGGGATGATAAGTCTGGATGATTACTTTTCCAGGACGTTCGTGACGTCCAGCTCGTCCTCCCACCTGCATCAATAGCTGGAAAGTTCGCTCAGTGGCGCGAAAGTCCGGCAAGTGCAACATCGTATCCGCCGCAATCACACCCACAAGGGTCACATTGGGAAAATCCAATCCTTTGGCGATCATCTGTGTTCCCAGTAACACATCGGCTTTTTGATCGCGAAACTGATTTAACAAACGCTCATGGGATCCTTTTCGTCTCGTCGTGTCGATATCCATCCGAATCACTTTGCGCTCGGGAAATTGGCGCAACAACTCTTCTTCGACACGTTGCGTTCCCGTGCCAAAATGGCGGATATGTCTGCTCTGGCAATGGGGACAAATCTGCGGCACTCGTTCGATATAGCCGCAATAATGACAGCGAATCGTCTGATTCGATTGATGATAAGTTAAGGAAATATCGCAATGCGGACAGATCAGCGTTTCGCCACATTCCCTACACATGACAAACGTAGCGAATCCACGCCGATTTAAAAAGAGAACCGCTTGTTCCCCCCGATCCATACATGCTTGCAAGGACGTAAGAAGTGAACGGCTAAACATCGAGCGATTCCCTTCTCTTAGCTCTGTTCGCATATCGACCACTTCCACTTGGGGAAAGGGGCGTCCATGCACTCGCTCTTTCAATTGAATCCATTTATATTCCCCTGTTCGCGCTCGGTAATAACTCTCCACGGAGGGAGTGGCGGAGCCCAATACCAACGTCGCTCGATGCATCTTGGCTCGCCACTGGGCGATTTCCCTCGCATGGTATTTGGGGTTTTCTTCCTGCTTATAGGAAGACTCATGCTCCTCATCGATAATGATTAAGCCAATATTGGAAAGTGGAGCAAAAATCGCCGAGCGAGCCCCGATCACGATTTGCACCTCGCCACGACGAATTTTGCGCCACTCATCATATCGCTCGCCATGAGATAGACGGCTATGCAAAACCGCTACTTGATCCCCAAACCTCTCTTTGAATCGTTGCACCATTTGCGGAGTAAGCGAAATTTCAGGCACCAAAACAATCGCTTCTCTCTTCTTTTCAAGCCCTTTGGCGATCGCTTGTAAATAGACTTCTGTCTTTCCGCTTCCCGTCACTCCATGTAATAAAATCGTTTCGGATTGCTGTTTGATCATCGACTGGACAATCGCTTGATAAGCAAACTGCTGCTCTTTGGTTAAAGGCAATGGGGCGGTTTGCTTAAATTCGCGTCCCCGATACGGATCACGATACTCTTCACGTTCTTCCCATTTCAGCCAGCCTTTCTCCACCAGCTTTTGGACCGTCGAACGAGTGGTTGGAATCTGCGATAACAGTTTCGGCAGCGCAAGCGGTTCAGGATGAGCCAAAAAGAAATTTAACAATTCTTTTTGCCGTTTTGCTTGGGGAGGAACATTCTCCAAACCGTACCGCAACTTTTCGAGGTCGCTTCCCCAGACCCAAGTCACCTTTCGTTTGGTGACACGATCTTTCACTCTCTCCTCAACCCAGATCCGCTTCTTCCTGAGCCAGCTTTTTAATAACGTTTCGGTCACGCCTGGCAACGTCAAAGCTTCTTCCCAATGGCATTCCCCACGGTTTTTCAAGGTATCATATAATGTTTGTTCCGCTAAAGTAAACACCGGAAACAGCTCCCGACTCTTCGGATGGAGATGAATCACCTTTTGATAATTCCCCTTTAAGACAGCGGGAACCATCGACTGCAAAGCGGTAATTGGATGACAGAGATATTCTTCAGCCATCATCTTGCCGAGCTCCACTAGTTCAGGCGTAAGGGGTGGAATGAGATCCATGACGTGATCGATCGCTTTTAACTTGGCATGAGAGGTCTTACTTTTCTTGCCAATGCAATAACCAACCACGAGCCGATTGCCAAAGGGCACACGAATCCTGCTTCCAATCTGTACTTCTTCTAACCATTCATCGGGAATCAGATAGTCAAAGGGTCGATTGATTTCCATGGCAGGTACATCGACAATCACTTCAGCAATCCTCAACGCTTCAACGTCCATCTAAACGCTCCTCGATCAAAGTAATCAACTGATTGGCTAATTCCCTTTTTAACATTTTCGGAAAATCCCTCACTTTTCCATTCCGATCATACACCGTAATAATATTGGTATCTGTCCCAAAACCTGCTCCAGGCATCGCGACATTGTTTGCGACGATCAGATCCATTCCTTTGCGCTCCAGCTTCGCGCGCGCATGGGCTTCTACCTGCTCCGTTTCGGCAGCAAAACCGATAAATACTTGATGTGGTTTTTTCCGTTTTCCCACCTCTACAGCAATATCAGGGTTTTTTTCTAAGACAATGGTCAGCTCTTCTTGGGTCTTTTTCAACTTTTGGTCAAAAACTTGTTTAGGGCGATAATCGGCTACCGCAGCAGCCTTGACAATCACATCTTGCTCTGGTAAAGCAGTTAAAACTGCCTCTTTCATCTCTTCAGCACGAACGACATCGATTCGTTTTACTTTTGGAGGAGTTGGCAAGGAGACTGGACCGCTGACTAACGTCACTTCGGCCCCTGCCTCTGCTGCTGCCTCAGCGATGGCATACCCCATCTTTCCCGAAGAATGATTAGAAAAGAAACGTACGGGGTCGAGTGGCTCAACAGTCGGACCGGCTGTAATCAAGACCTTTTTGCCAGCTAAACGTTTCTTTTGGGCAAAAAAGCCTTCCATCCAAGCAACGATTTCATCCGGCTCGACCAATCTTCCTTTGCCTACGTAACCACAAGCGAGTGGACCTTCATTGGGTTCGAGGAACATCACGCCCAACCGACGCAATCGTTCGATGTTTTCCTGAACGATCCGATTTTCATACATATGCACATTCATCGCCGGACAGATGACGATGGGGGCCTCTGTCGCTAAAAGAGTGGTGGTCAACATGTCATCGCCGATCCCATGTGCCAATTTACCGATCAGATTGGCTGTTGCTGGAGCAACGACAAATAAGTCGGCATGATCGGCTAAATCGATATGTGTCACAACCGATGGATCTTTCTCATCAAATGTATCGACAGCGACATGATGGCGAGAAAGTACTTGCATGGTTAGAGGAGTGATAAACTTCGTAGCCGATTGCGTCATAATCACACGAACATCTACTCCCCGTTGACTGAGTTGACTAACCACTGAAGCCATTTTAAAGGCAGCGATTCCCCCTGTGATTCCAATTACAACCTGTTTTCCCTCCATGTTCTTTGCTCCCCTAAATAAATTTTTAGCAAAAAAATAACAACCCAGAGAGGTTGTTATTTTTTGCGATTTTGCGCTGGAACGACGAGGAGATCACTAGCGATTTCCTCCAAAGCCATGCCTACATACTTTTTCGATTTCGGTTCGAGCTTCGCTTTTTCACCATCAAGCAGTAGACGGGCGCGCTTCGCAGCCAGCACAACCAACGAATATTTACTATCCGCTTTACTCATTAACGTATCGATGGATGGATAAAGCATGAAAAACACTCCTTATTCTGTCATCACCAAGCGGTCCACCCGGCAATGCTCAGCTTTGATAATCGATTTGATACGATCACATGCTTTTTCCACTTCATCATTGATGACAACATAATCATATTCATGGATCTGCTTAAATTCTTCAGCAGCTGCATTCAAACGGTGAGCCAAGGTGGTTTTTGTTTCTGTGCCTCGTTTGATAATTCGATCTTTCAAATCTTCCAAAGTTGGTGGCAACAAAAAGATAAATATACCATGAGGAAAACGCTGCTTTACTTGATGAGCACCTTGTACATCGATCTCAAGCAATACATCCTTGCCTGAAGCAAGAGTTTCTTCTACAAAGCGACGGGGAGTACCATAGTAGTTACCCACGTATTGTGCCCACTCAATAAGCTCCTCCCTCTCCAACATCTCTTTAAATTCTTCAACCGTTTTGAAAAAGTAATTCACTCCATCTATTTCCCCTGCACGTGGCTGGCGGGTCGTCGCAGACACAGAATAGCACAGTTCAGGCATTTCCTTACGCAATGCTGCACAAACCGTTCCTTTGCCTACACCAGATGGACCTGAAAGTACAATTAAAAAGCCTTGCGTCTGATAATGAGCCTTCATTACAAATCCTTTCTACTCCACTAACTCTTCGGGTTGCTCTTTACTTTGTAAACGATGTGCAACCGTCTCAGGTTGAACAGCAGACAAAATCACATGATCACTATCGGTAATAATCACAGCTCTGGTACGCCGACCATATGTAGCATCAATCAGTACCCCTCGTTCTCTCGCTTCTTGAATAATCCTTTTGATCGGAGCAGAATCGGGACTCACAATGGACACAATCCGGTTCGCTGAAACAATGTTGCCAAAACCAATATTGATTAATTTGATAGCCAAGTTCAAGTGCCCTCCTTGTACATTTTCACAGCGCAATCCAATCTTCCTCATAGACGAAAAATGACCCTACTACGCTATTTTAGACGGTTTTTCGTAAATAAGCAACGATTCTCCAAATGTTACTCGATATTTTGTACCTGTTCTTTCATCTTTTCCAATTCACTTTTTGCGTCCACAACCTGTCTACTTATCTCCGGATGGTTGGACTTTGAACCAATCGTATTGATTTCCCGATTCATTTCCTGGATGAGAAAATCAAGTCTTCTTCCGACTGGTTCGGTCGCTTGCAGGCACTGGCAAAATTGGTTCACATGGCTTTTCAGGCGGATTAATTCCTCTGTGATATCGCTACGGTCTGCAAAGATCGCAATTTCAGCCAAAATACGATCAGCTACCTCTTTATTATTTTGAAGCCATTCGTCTAATTTATGATATAAACGCTTTTCAAGCTGCTCTGTTACGGAGGGAGCAATCAATTCCATCTCCGTTATTATTTGGATTAACCGATTCACTCGTCGTCTTAGATCTTGAGCAAGATGCTGACCTTCTGCTTCCCTCATCTCTTTAAGTGCCTTGCATGCTTTTTTTAGTGAAGTCATTAATAATGAATGATACAAATCCTGATCCCATTTTCCTTCCGTTAGTAACCAGATATCGGGCAGACGGACGAGATCAGATAAATGAAGTTGGTCTTCTGGACTCGTATAACGCTCTTGAATTTGTTTCGCCGCTTGCACATAACCGTCTAACAAATTCCAATCAACCATTACTTGTCTCTCAGGAGTCGTTTTTCCTTCTGCTGTCACAAAAATATCAATTCTTCCTCTATTGACATATTTCTTGACAACGCGCTTCATTTCTTCCTCAAAAGCGAGCCATCCCATAGGTAGACGGACAACGATATCGAGAAAGCGATGATTGACGGAACGAATTTCTGTAATTAGACGAACCTGATCCATTTCAGCTTCGCCTCGTCCAAAGCCTGTCATACTGTTTAAGACATATCTCATCATGCCATTATTTTGACTCGAATTATCTAAAAAAGCAAGCTCAACAACAATTTAAGTTTTTGCGAATTAATTGGTCCTTTTATATGCTTACTCTAGCAAAGCTGTTAAAATAGGAAAAGTGACCAACCAAACACGTATCGCTCCGATGGATCATGGATCTCCCCGTCATCTACCCAATGACCGTCGGATTTGGATGAAGATTCTTAAACATCCTAATGCCCTTGAAGAGAGGGAGTTATTTATCTAATAACAATATTAAAAAATCATTTTTTATTGTCGGCATTCCTCAATAAATTAAAAGGAAGTAACGGATATGGCAAGTAAAATTGTAAAAGGTACTCTTATCTTAAGTATTGCAACATTATTAACAAGAATGATAGGTGCCCTTTTCTGGGTTCCTTTCCAAAACATCGCTGGAGACGAGGTAGTCGGGGTCTATAAAGCTTCTTATCCTTTTTACGCCACATTGCTTATGATCGCCTCTGCCGGGATCCCGCTGACCATCTCAAAATTTGTCTCGGATCGCGTCTCCATCGGTGATCATCTCAATGCCCGTCAAGTACTTAAAGCAGGATCACTTGTTCTTAGTTTGACCGGTCTTCTGTTAGCGAGTCTCCTTTACTTTGGAGCAGATTTTTTCGCCAATGTCGTCTTGGAGAACCCACCGACGAAACAATCGCTACAGGTATTGGCGTTGGCAATCTTAATCGTTCCACTGATGGCCGCCCTACGCGGTTATTTTCAAGG
>JANWIG010000005.1 GCA_025449975.1 Thermoactinomycetaceae bacterium | reverse complement strand
GAAGATGAAGCTGCACCTCAGTTTTATCAATTTGCTTCACCTGTTCATTTTCAACGATACTTAGAGCAAAATCCGATTCGCTTAGGTGAAAGGCGGATTTTGACGAGCAAAAGTAAAGAGTTAAACCGAGCTTTTCGTCAAGCAGATCCCCGTTCCTTGTCGCATCTACCGAGCAATCGGTTCCTCTATTATCTATATCAATGCAAAAAGAAAGAGGGGACGATTTGGCTTGATTATAAAAGCTTCGTGGAATGTCTCACTTCGGGCTGGATCAACGTAAAAGAGGTAAATGGAAGCAAAGCGGATACGCTGTTGTGGGATTTAGAGCCCTATATGAAAGGAGCGCGCAATCTCGATGAGATCTTAAACCGCGTCAAGCAATTAAAAGAACTGCAAGAGGTCAGTCACATCTTTGATCAAGAGGTCAAAGAGAAAGCAGGGCGGAATCGCATTAAAAAGTATTTATCCAATCCACTGCGCGCTTTTCCCTATGTCCATAAAAGTCGTCACTCGGTGACATTGAAACAGCTTGAAACATTGATTGAGCATTTCAAAAAGGTTGTGTTGCACCTTCTTCCAGAAGAAGGAGAAGAGATGCCTGTATCGCATCACTTTTACTTGTTAGGAAAATTATTCCAAAGAGTCGAAAAGCATTTGGAGTACGAAAATGAAGAAACCAAGACGAAAATGAGAGAAGTGTTTCAATACTGCTTGTCTGATCATTGGCAGGCATCGCGTGAAGAATTAAAGGATTGTATGGCGATTCTTTTGGGCAGATCGGTCGATCAGAATGAGACGAAAAATGATTTTGATAATTTGGATCAACTGGAAGGGCTCGTGCTTCAAACAAAGGATCTACATCTAACCAATCTTTCCCTCCAATCTTTACAAACGTATTCACCTAAAGTGGAGATCGCTCCTTTGACCTTTCCATGGCTTAAGCAGTTGGGAAAGAGCAATTTTCGAGCCAATGATTACCGTGGTCGCCTCTATCTGTTGGCCATCTATATTCACTATCAATTAAACCAAATGAAAAGCGACTATCTCCGCTTTCAGATTTTTTATCTCCTTGCTTTTTCCTGTGGAGAAGTCACCTTTAGCTGGATTCAAGATCTGTACCCGCATGATGAAAAAAGCTCATTCCTCGAGGTGTTATTTCTATTGTATGGTCAGCAAGAAGAGATCCCCTATTGGCAGGAAGAAAGGGAGGAAGTACCATTTGCGCCCTTGCCGAAAGAAAAAACAGAGCCCAAGATCGATGGAAAACCGTTACAAAATAATATTCCTACTCTGTATTGGCTGGATCAAGATTTTTGCGCTCGCAAGTTTTTCTTTAATAGCCTGCTAGAGTTACAGCCCGTGTATGAATCGGATTTTCATCAGCGGATTCTCTTTGCCATCCTTGCTAAGCTGTTCGCACAACAGTCATCAGATGGGGAGGAAGAGGTGTTTACCTATCTATTCCCTCTGTTTCCACAGTGGAGTGAGACCTTAAAACGAAACTTGTATCAAACGGAGTATCGAAGCAATTCCTCGGACTATCGTTCATTCCAAAATATTTTTTATCCCAGAGCGATGGAGAGGCTCCAACGGTTGTATAGTCGATATGAAGTAACAAAACGTTGGAAAGTAAAACATGCCTATCAGCATCATCGCGAAAATGAAGCCATTTGGTTGCAAGATTGGCTCGCAACGGTCGATGAGTCCAATGTGAAGGCGGAGCCAGGGCAACATTGTATGATGTGTCCCTATCTGCTAATTTGCGAAAAAGGGGAGTTTGCGATTGATCGAAATGAGTGAATCTCTTCAAGAGAGGAGAAGAAAGTTTTTTCTTCGCACTGCTAGGGCTTGGCAGAATTATTTGGATATAAGTGGTCTTTTACCAGGGATCCATCCATCGGATGAACAGAAAACAATCATTGAGCAGGAAGATGATCAGCTGCTGATCAACGGATCGGCTGGAAGTGGGAAAAGCATTACACTGATGTATAAGCTTCTCCGAGTGATGAAGCAAGAAGAAGAGGAGCAGCGCATTTTATATGTCACGTTTAATCAGACCCTATTGGATGATACAAAGAAACGATTGCGAGCTTCCAACGTTTTTCAAGAGCTCAAAGAGAAGCATCGGCTCCATCTATTTACCTTTCATCAGTTGGCACGTTACTTATTAAATCAGATGGGTTATCAACATTTGAAGAAAGTAGACTGTTCGATTCAAGGACTGAAAAAGATGGAAGAAGATGCTTATCTGCGGATTGCTGCGAGCAAATGGGAAATAGAGGGGTCACCGGAATACAAGAAGCTGCCAGCGGAGGAACGTTTATATAAAACGCATACCGATGCGTTTTTAGGTGATGAGTTGATGTGGATGAAGGCCAATGGTTTGATTCATGAAGAGGACTATTTACAGGTCGAGCGAACCGGGCGGAGTAATAACCCCCGATTGACGAGGCAACAGCGGAAAACGGTGTTTAAGATTTTTAAAAAATATCAAGAGAATTTAGAGAAAAAATATCATCGGGCGTTGGATTTAGAAGATTATGCGCTCGAGTTGTTAAAAGTGATCCCGCGCATGCCGGAGCGACTGTTCTATGACTATATCTTTATCGACGAGGTGCAAGATCTGCAACCGATGCAAATCCTCGCTCTCGCCAAGTTAAGGAAGAAGAAAATTGTCCTGACCGGTGATTCCAAACAGCGCATTTATAAAAGTAGCCCTCATTCGTATCACTCCTTGGGGCTACAGCTATCAGGAAGGAGAAACCGAACCTTGAAACAAAACTTTCGCTCGACCAAGCAGATTATGACCTTGGCGGAATCGCTCAAATTTGAAGATGTGGAAAATGATCGACTGGATCATCTGACATTTGTCCGTGAAGGAGAGAAACCGGTTATCTCCTACTATCCCAGTCCCAAGAAAATGGCAGATGAAATGATTCGAAAGATTAAGGGGATTCGCCAGAAAGATCCCTCTGCTTCGATCGCGATCATTCATCGCTATGAGCAAAAGAAAGGGCAAGGGAATGCACTTCTCCAATATCTCAATCGGCATTTCTACGTAATTTCCACGAAAGAGTATCATCGTAAGTTTGACCATCAAAAAGACAAAAAACCCGTCTTTTTCACCGATGTGTTTAGTGTAAAAGGCTTGGAGTTTGACCATGTCTTTGTCATCCATTTCGATGCCGATCATTATCCATCGAAAAAGCGGCGCCGAGAGCTAGCGAAGCAATTTGAAGGAGATGAATTGAAACAGCTCGAGTCGGAAAGCTTTCAGAAGGATTTCAACCGCCTTCTCAGCGATGAGAAAAAATTGCTTTATGTGGCGCTCACCAGAGCAAAACATACGTTGCAGCTTATGTATACAGCCAAAAGTGAATTAGGGATTTCTCCCTTTGTTCGCGATTTCCCAACCACTGCCTATCAAGCGGTCCATTTTAATAAGAGCAAATATGATAAATAAAATCGCCTGCGGAGCGATCTCATAGAGGCTACGAACGAAGGACTCGATCGCGCTGTCCGTAGCCTCGGGGGACTCCCACTAGCGGGGCATCGCGTGATCCCTATGGCTTGGAGAGGTACTGCAAAATTTAGTATTACAATACTAAAAATCATTATTGAAAATACCAAAAGGTTCACTTATACTATAGACGAGAAGAGGAAAGGGTGGGGATGCAGGGAGGCACCAAACGATGCTAAATTATTTTATCGAGCTGCTTGATCGGCGAAACATGGGACAAAAGGAGCAAATCGCCATCGAGCTATTGCGCGTACATATCACTCATAAAGCGTATGAACAAGAGATCGGCTTAGTCAAATCGGTCGATGAAGATGCATTATACCAATTGATGAAAAAACATACGGAAAAGCGCTTGGGTTATTTTGCGGGGGATCAAAGTTGGTTTGTCCAATTATATCACACTGGAAAAGAATTGGATTTAATCTGGGCGGTGAAGAAGCTGTTTGAAAAAGACCGTTCAGGCATCTTGATCAGCCCCCAATACTTGGTGGACTATTTGGCGAATCGGATCGATAGCCATGTGGAGACGATTCTCATCCCCGAAGCGCATAAACATCTTCACGGACTCACCGATCTAATTGAATTGCACTTGGATAAATACTTTGTGCTCACAGCCGAGAAAAAGTGGCTGGTCGAACTCTTGCGATTTATCTACGAAGTGCACCCGCACGTTGAAGTGCTGCAACTCTCCATCTATAGCCATTTGGATTTGGAATACGAATTTGACTGGATTCTTTCCATTCCAGCATTTGGATTGAAACCAGATATAGACACCGGTCGGTTTCTTACGAGAGAATCAGAAGGGATCGCTGCCCAAAACTTACTGGACTGGCTCACCGAATTTGGTGAACTGCACATGATTGTCCCAGCGAGATTTACCTTTTCGGGCGGAAGTTTTGCTAAATTGCGATCATGGATTGTCCAACATTTCTCCGTGAAATCGATTTTTACTATACCCGAAGGAACACTCCGTCCCTATACCGGGATGAAAACATATTTGCTGACGATTTCCGCTTCTTCCGTTGAAGAGATCCAGCTCGGTCGCTTTGAGCGGAAGGAAAATCGCTTTCTGCCCAAGATCGAGAAGGAAATTCCTCCGGAAGCCTTGGCTCAGCGAGAAGATTGGCGGATGGAAATGCTTTTGGCCGATCGCGTCATCTTTTTTGATCATCGGCAACGAACGGTTGTCAAGCTAAAGGAGATCGCCGAGCTTTTCCGCGGCAAGTCGATTATGAAAAGCCACATTCAGCCAGGTGAGATCTCCGTCCTAAATATCTCCAATATCGAAGAGGGGGAGATTATCTGGGAGCCGATGGATACGATTGACGAGGAACGGCGCAAAGTGAAGCGCTATGAGCTGGAAGAAGGAGATCTGGTGATTACCTGTCGGGGGACGGTCAACAAGGTGGCGGTGGTTCATCACCTGCCTAAAACCGTGATCGCTTCGGCCAATATCATTGTGATCCGTTTTCACGGCAACGTGCTCAGCGAATACGTGAAAATCTTTTTGGAAAGCCCCGTGGGAACAGAGCTGGTCAAAACCTTTCAGCGGGGAACCACGGTGATGAACATCAACCCGAATGACTTAGGGGAGTTGGAAATCCCCTTGCCCGATCGGAAGGTGCAAGAGCAGATCGTGGCGGAATATCGGAAGGAACAGCAGATTTATCGAGAAGCGATACATAAGGCCACTCAACGTTGGCAAAGAGTCAAAACACGAATTTATGATCAACTATTGAATGAAGAGAGGAGCAACCAGGATGGCGGTCTCGAATAACAACAGTGCCGAACTCGGCTTTGAACAAAATCTCTGGCAAATGGCGGATAAACTGCGCAACAACATGGATGCTGCGGAGTATAAACATGTGGTGCTGGGATTGCTCTTTTTAAAATATATCTCCGACGCATTTGAAGAAAAGTACGAAGAATTGCTGCAAGACGAGTGGGCGGATCCCGAGGATCGGGATGAATATCTCGCGGAAAATATTTTCTGGGTACCAGAGGAAGCGCGCTGGTCTTATATCAAAGCAAATGCTAAAAAACCAGAAATCGGGCAAATCATCGACAATGCGATGCTAGCGATTGAAAAAGAGAATGAATCCCTCAAAGGGGTGCTGCCCAAAAACTACGCCCGACCCGAACTCGATAAAACCAAGCTGGGGGAGATTGTCGATCTGTTCTCCTTTAAGGTGGGCGACAAAGTAGGGCAGGCGCACGATGTGTTGGGACGGGTCTATGAATACTTCCTCAATAACTTCGCTAGCGCCGAAGGGAAAAAAGGCGGACAATTCTACACCCCGCGCTCGGTGGTCAAACTCCTCGTCGAAATGATTCAACCCTATAAAGGGCGCGTCTACGACCCTTGCTGTGGCTCAGGGGGGATGTTTGTCCAAAGCTTGGAATTTATCAAGGCGCATCAAGGGAAAATCGGCGACATCTCCGTCTACGGACAAGAATCCAATCCGACCACTTGGCGTCTCTGTAAGATGAATCTGGCGATTCGCAAAATCGATAACAATATTGGAAACAGAGCAGCAGATACCTTTTTCCATGACTTGCATAAATCGCTAAGAGCCGACTATATCTTGGCGAATCCTCCTTTTAACGTCAGCGACTATTGGGACGAAAAAGGGTCACTCGCCGATGATGTCCGCTGGAAATATGGCACTCCTCCGAAAGGAAATGCCAACTATGCCTGGATTCAACATATGGTCTCCAAGCTCGCGCCCAGTGGAACAGCTGCTTTTGTCTTAGCCAACGGCTCGATGTCGACCAACCAGAGTCAGGAAGCGGAGATTCGGAGAAACTTGATCGAAGCGGACTTGGTCGAAGCGATCGTCACTCTGCCAGGACAACTCTTCTACTCGACACAAATCCCCGTCTGTGTCTGGGTGATGACCAAAAACAAAGCAGGTAGAGGACAGCGGAATCGCAAAGGGGAAATCCTCTTTATCGATGCCCGCAAACTCGGTCACATGGTCGATCGGGTTCATCGAGAACTAAGAGACGAAGATATCCAAAAGATCGCCACTACCTTCCACGCTTGGCGCGGTCAAAAAGGAGCAGGCGCTTACGAAGATCAACTAGGCTTCTGTAAATCGGCGACACTGGAAGAGGTGCGTGAGCATGAGTATATCCTGACCCCTGGACGATATGTCGGGATCGAAGCAGTCGAAGACGACGGAGAGCCGTTTGAAGAGAAGATGGCACGGTTAACCGCCGAATTAGCAGCACAATTTGCCAAGTCACGGGAGCTGGAAGAGGAGATTAGAAAGAATCTGCGGAGGATGGGGTATGGGTTTTGAGGAGTGGAAGGAAGTAGAGATTCAAGAGATTATTACATTTAATCCAAAGGAGTCGTTAAAAAAAGGTACCAAGGCAAAAAAAGTCACGATGCAGAATTTGGAACCATTTACTAGGAAAATTCAAAGTTACGCTAATGAAAAAGTAACTGGTGGATCGAAGTTTAGGAACGGAGATACCTTATTAGCAAGAATTACACCATGTTTAGAAAACGGAAAAACTGCTTATGTCGATATATTGGATGATGATGAGGTTGCTTTTGGCTCGACCGAATTTATTGTGATGAGAGCAAAAGAAAATATTTCTGATGAGAAATTTATCTATTACCTTTCTATATCTCCGCTATTTAGAGAAATTGCTATTCAATCGATGACTGGTAGTTCTGGAAGGCAGCGTGTTCAAGTTGGTGTTCT
>JANWIG010000004.1 GCA_025449975.1 Thermoactinomycetaceae bacterium | reverse complement strand
TCGGTGCCTTTTGATCCTCCAGGGTGTTGATGCTAGCAAGGATGTATAACTGTCCGCTTCGGGGCACGTCTACGGGAGCGGAAAAAACTCGCTATCGCTCAGACAACGTTTTCCGCTTTGATCCCTTTGCCGTGCCCCTCCGCTAAATTCTTTCGCCGATGTTCTTCTATTTGGTTGCATTTTAACAACAGCGTCGGATTGTTTTTCCGTTGTATTTTTCTTCGGTGGCTTGGCGGTGAAAGTCTTCTGGGCTGAGCGGTGTTTTGTCGGGGTGGTGTTTTCGAAAATGGGTTAGGTATTGTTCGTAGTTAGGGACACCGGCCATGGTGTTTAGAAATTGGGTGAGAAGCTGAAATGGTTTGAACCAGGGTGATTTCATCAAAATGAACCTCCTATGTTGGTGGATTGGTGGGAGATGTATTTGGACTCTTTGAGTGGTATAGGGTCTCGTTTGATGATCACTTTGTACCAAATTTTGATGGCATCAATGAGGATCAGGATAACTAAAATCATAAAGATGGCGGTTAGGATTGCATCCAGTTGGTTGTTAAAGATGATTCGTTGCATTTCTTCGAGGGATTTCGCAGGGCTGAGGATTTGTCCGCCATTTAGAGCAGTTTCGTATTTTTCAGCAGCGGATAGAAAGCCTACTTGGGGATCGGCGTGGAATAGTTTTTGCCAACCGGCAGTCATGGTGACGACGGTGAGCCATGTTAATGGAAGAAGGGTGATCCAAGAATAAATCGCTTTCCCCATTTTAATTAGGATGGTTGTCCCAACGGTAAGAGCAATCACCGCTAACATTTGGTTGGCAATGCCAAATAAGGGCCATAAGGTATTGATCCCTCCTAATGGATCGATAACTCCTTGATAAAGGAAGTAGCCCCAACCGGCTACGATGAGTCCACTAGCTAAAATATTGGCTGGATACCAATCGGTTCGGGATAGTTTAGGCGAGATCTTTCCGAGAAGATCTTGGAGTACGAAACGACCAACTCGTGTTCCGGCATCGATGGTTGTTAAGATAAAGACGGCTTCAAATAAAATCGCAAAGTGGTACCAAAAGGCCATAAATGCTTTGCCGCCAATCAGACTCGAAAAGAGCGAAGCCATTCCTACAGCGAGGGTGGGCGCACCTCCTGTCCGCGAGAGAATCGTGTTTTCTTCAATATCGTTTGCGAGTGATTGTAAGTCTTCAGGGGTAATGGTAAAGCCCATTTGTGTTACTTTTTGTGCGGCGGTCTGAAGGTCTGTCCCGATCACGGCGGCGGGACTGTTCATCGCAAAATAGACTCCAGGTGTTAATATACAAGCGGCGATCAGCGCCATGATCGCGACAAAAGATTCGGTAATCATCCCGCCATATCCGATCATTCGAGCATGGGATTCACGGGCGATCATTTTGGGAGTTGTTCCTGAGGAGACGAGGGCGTGAAAGCCGGAGATCGCTCCGCAGGCGATCGTGATGAAGACGAATGGGAAAAGACTCCCCGAAAACACAGGACCTGTACCATCGACAAATTGGGTCATGGCAGGCATTTGTAGATCAGGTAAAACAATCACAATGACAATCGCTAAGGCAAAAATCGTCCCAACCTTCAGAAATGTACTGAGATAGTCGCGGGGCGCTAGCAATAACCAGACAGGGATGACGGAGGCGATAAAGCCGTAGATAATCAATGTCCAAGCGATGGTTTCCCCATCTAAGGTAAAGAATTGCGCGAGGGTGGGATGATCTGCTACGTACTTTCCAGCCCAGAGGGAGAGAAATAATAGAACAAGACCGATCATGGAGACTTCTAAAACACGACCGGGGCGAATATAGCGCATATAAATCCCCATAAATAAGGCGATCGGAACCGTCATGGCAAGGGTAAACATCCCCCAAGGACTATCGGTGAGTGCTTTTACGACAACAAGAGCGAGTACAGCTAACAGGATCGTCATAATCGCTAAGATGGCAATGAGTGAGATCAACCCGCCAACCGGACCAATCTCCTCTTTGGCGATTTCCCCTAAAGATTTTCCATCTCGTCGCATTGAACCAAATAGGATAATAAAATCTTGGACCGCACCACCGAGGATCACTCCGACAATGATCCAAAGTGTTCCTGGAAGATATCCCATTTGGGCGGCTAAAATCGGTCCGACAAGTGGTCCGGCACCGGCGATGGCAGCAAAGTGATGACCAAATAAGAACCATTTGTTTGTAGGTACATAATCTTTTCCATCATTACGGACTTCAGCTGGTGTTTTTCGGTTGTCATCCAATTGAAATACTTTGGTAGCAATGAAACGGCTATAAAAGCGATAACCTACGGCATAAAAGCAAACAGCGGCAGTGAGTAGCCAAAAGGAATTGATTGTTTCACCGCGCTGTACAGCAAGCAGTCCCATTGCTACAGCCCCAAGGGCTGAGATCACTCCCCAAATCATATAAGAAAGCCATCTGCTCTTTTTCATCGAAGTTCCTCCATAAAAATAATAATTTACGCCAATTATAACGGAAAAATTTAAATCATGTCTATATTTTTTAAAATTAGAATAATTAAACTGAAATAAATGATTTAATTGGATCTACATAAAATGGTTGTTTTTCCGATTATGCATATTGTATCATCTGTTACATCGTGCGATGATCAAAAATTGGTCATCAAGTATTGGATCTACCGTCTTGATATCGGTGTTCTATGTTGCAAATTTCAATTAGATGATAGCAGGAAATATAAAAAATTATGGTATACTGTGAAAGTACGAAAGCATTATATTTTATATTTGTCAAGCAAGGAAATACTAAATGGATGATGGTGTGTCTATAGGGTCAAAACACTTGGCAAACCACATGCATTTCTTGTACCAATGATAGGTCAATGTTTTTCATTTTTGGAGGTGAGTGGTTGATGGCGATTTCCAAAGAGCAAGTGTATCATGTTGCCCAGCTATCTCGATTAAAGTTAACAGAAGAAGAAGCTGAGCAATATACAAAGGTATTAAATGATGTACTAAAATTTGCTGAAAAGCTTAACGAGTTGGATACAGAGAATGTTGAGCCGACTAGTCATGTTTTATCGATTACCAATGTGCTTCGCGAAGATGTCGTACAGCCATCGATTCCTCGCGAGAAAGCGTTATCCAATGCACCAGATCAAGAAGACGGTTTATTCCGTGTTCCAGCTGTATTTGAATAATCGGAGGGAAGATCATGTCGCTTTTACGTTTACCACTAAAAGAGATACATAATCGGCTGGCAAAACGTGAGCTATCGGCAACCGACCTGGTAGAAGAATCGTTAGCGAGGATTGCCGCGGTCGACGGAAAGGTACGTGCTTTTCTAACAGTAGATGAAGAGGGAGCAAGAGAGCACGCTAAACGATTGGATCAAGTTGACAATCCTGTTGCATCCTTTGGACCGCTTGCAGCGTTACCAGCAGGAATCAAAGACAATATCTGTACAGAAGGTATAAAGACGACTTGTGCTAGTAAGTTGTTAGCCAATTACCAACCCATTTACAGTGCAACCGTTGTAGAAAAGCTAGCCAAAGCGGGAGCAATTACCATTGGAAAAACCAATATGGATGAGTTTGCGATGGGATCAAGCAGCGAAAACTCTGGCTTTTATCCTGTACATAATCCTTGGGATCTCACGCGTGTGCCAGGAGGTTCGAGTGGAGGTTCAGCAGCAGCTGTTGCAGCAGAAGAAGTCTATTTTGCTCTCGGTTCGGATACCGGTGGATCGATTCGGCAACCCGCTTCTTTTTGTGGCATTGTTGGGTTAAAACCAACATATGGACTTGTCTCTCGCTATGGACTGGTTGCCTTTGCTTCTTCATTGGATCAGATTGGTCCTTTGACCAAAAGCGTGGAAGATGCTGCCTATGTTTTACAAGCGATTGCGGGTCATGATCCCCAAGATTCTACCTCGGCCAATGTGGAAATTCCCGACTATCTTAGCCAATTGACCGGAGATATTCGCGGATTACGGATTGCGGTTCCCCGAGAGATGATGGGAGAAGGGATCGAGCCAGGTGTATGTGAACAAGTGCAAAAAGCGATTAACCAATTAGAAAAGCTCGGAGCAATCATCGAAGAAGTTTCCTTACCACACATTGAGTATGCTGTGGCTGCCTATTATTTGTTGTCGCCAGCTGAGGCTTCCTCCAATCTAGCGCGTTTTGATGGGGTCCGTTATGGGGTTCGGAAAGAAGGAGAAAATCTGATCGATTTATATATGGAGACACGTAGCCAAGGTTTTGGCGATGAAGTGAAAAGCCGGATCATGCTCGGTACCTATGCACTTAGCTCAGGTTATTACGATGCTTATTATTTGAAAGCGCAAAAAGTACGTACACTGATCCGTCAGGACTTTGAACGATTGTTTGCGAAGTATGATGTCATCGTGGGACCGACGACACCGTGTGTCGCCTATAAAATAGGAGAGAATGCGGACAGTCCTCTAACGATGTACTTAAAAGATATCCTTACTATTCCCGTAAACCTAGCTGGTTTACCAGCGATTAGTGTACCGTGTGGCTTATCGGAAGGAATGCCAGTCGGTCTACAAGTGATTGGTAAAGCTTTTGATGAATCCACTGTTTTACGCGTAGCTCATGCGTTTGAACAAGTTACGGAGCGTTTACCACAACCACAAATAGGAGGGATTCGTGTATGAGTAAATACGAAACAGTCATCGGTCTCGAAGTTCACGTAGAGCTTGCCACTAACACGAAGATCTTTTGTGGTTGTTCCACAGAATTTGGGGCTCCTCCCAATACACATACCTGCCCGATCTGTTTGGGGCATCCAGGTGTATTGCCCGTTTTAAACCGCCAAGCGGTCAACTATGCGATCAAAGCGGCCATGGCACTCAATTGCCAAATTGCCGATGAGAGCAAGTTTGATCGAAAAAATTATTTCTATCCTGACTTACCAAAGGCTTACCAAATTTCGCAATTTGATAAGCCGATTGGCGAGCACGGTTGGATTGAGATCGAAGTCGATGGAGAGAAAAAGCGGATCGGGATTACACGTGTTCATTTGGAAGAAGATGCGGGTAAGCTAACGCATGATGAGTATGATGATACATCATTGGTTGACTTTAATCGGGTCGGTGTGCCTTTGATTGAAATTGTCTCTGAACCAGATCTCCGTTCACCACAGGAAGCAAAAGCGTATTTGGAAAAATTACGGACGATTATGCAATATATTGGTGTGTCCGATGTAAAGATGGAAGAGGGCTCTTTACGTTGTGATGCCAATATTAGTTTACGTCCCGTCGGTGCCACTCGATTTGGAGTCAAGACGGAGCTAAAAAACTTAAACTCATTCCGTAATGTGGAGCGAGCTCTTGAATTTGAGCAACAACGTCATGCAGAAGTGCTCGATCGTGGGGAAGAAATTGAGCAACAAACCCTGCGCTGGCTTGAAAATGAAAACAGAACCAAACTGATGCGTTCCAAAGAAGAAGCACATGATTATCGGTATTTCCCAGATCCGGATTTGGTGAAAGTTTATATTGACGAAGCGTGGAAAGAAGAGATTCGCTCCTCGATTCCAGAACTGCCCGATGAGCGAAAAGCGAGATATATCGCTGAATATGGACTTTCAAACTATGACGCTTCGATCTTAACTGCTTCGAAAAAGACGGCCGACTTTTTTGAGCAAACGACCAGTAAAAATGTGGATCCTAAATTGGCTGCGAACTGGATCACGAGTGAATTGATGGGTTATCTAAATAGTGAAGGGCTAGAGATCGATCAAATTAAGATGACACCTGATCATCTTGGCGAAATGATTTCGCTGATCCAAAAGGGAACGATCAGTACCAAACTGGCGAAAAAGGTCTTTAAGGAAGTGTTGGACACAGGAAAAGGTCCACAACAGATCGTAGAAGAAAAAGGATGGGTGCAAATCAGCGATGAAGGTCAACTTAAAGAAGAAGTAATCAAAGTGTTGGCCAATAATCCAAAATCGGTCGAAGATGTAAAAAATGGGAAGAACCGTGCGATTGGTTTCCTCGTGGGACAGGTGATGAAAGCGACCAAAGGAAAAGCCAATCCTCAGTTAGTCAATAAGCTAATCCGCGAACAGATTAACCTATAATCATCTGTGACAGCTCGTCCCATTAGGGACGAGCTACATTTTTACGGAGGGAGAGAAGCGAATATTGGTTATTTTTTATGTGGTATTTTTAGTGATTAGTCTATTCTTTGGTATTCACTCTTTATTGGTTAGTAAAGATGAGATTTCCGCTGTTCATATGTTTATCCTTAGCCTTTATTTCTTGCTAACGATTTATGAGATTAACGGGAAGCCATTTCATCTTAGATATTATTATTTGGTTTTGTGGTTACTGATCATCAATGGTCTCTTTCATCTCTTTTTCATACAGTCAATTTTTTACGGTATTATTAGCTTATTGTTTGCCTTTTCTGCCTGGCAATCGATTAAACGGCTACGGTTATCGTAATGCTTCGAGCAAAACCATAGGACAAAAAATACATCATGGTATAGGGTTCTAGTGGAGAACAAATCTCTTCCACTGGGTAAAACCATGAGAGTGGGTAAGATAAAAGGAACTAGAACGCTGGTAACAGGCGTTCCGCCCATATGGGTAAATTCGAACCATGTGGGACGGGGTGATGACACACCCCTAAACTTGGGCATTGTTCAAAACGGAAACGGACTGCGAACGCGAATGACCCAAGAATCCCACGGCTTTAGCCATGTGGAGTGTCAATATTAAGACTTCTATACCTCAATTATTTGCTCCATCTTTTTCCACTCGTGAATATACCCTTTGCTTTTCTCGCTAAATCAAAGACCACCATTTGTTTATGTAGTAAGGTAAACGCCTGTGACTTGCAGGTGTTTTTTTCTTATAAAGATGTTCAAAATAGAGAAAGGAGCTGATTTCGTGATTCGAGTAGAAGAAGGAAAAATATTAATCGTCGATGATGATCCATATATTTTAAAGATGCTAAAATTTGTTTTGGAGAAAGAAAATTTTGTATCGTTGTATACCGCTGAATCAGGTAATGAAGCATTGAAGATTTGTCGGGAAGTCTCTCCTGATTTAATCGTACTGGATGTGATGCTACCCGATCGGGATGGGATGGACGTATGTAAAAAAATTCGTCAATTCTCTAATGCTCCCATTCTGTTTTTAACTGCTAAAAATACAGATGCAGATAAGTTAACAGGCTTTATATATGGTGGGGATGATTACATTACGAAACCATTTAATCCGTTGGAAGTAGTAGCTCGGATTCGAGTGCATCTGCGTCGGCAGTTGATGTTGTCAGAAGCGAACGAACCTGTCCAGCAAACATATGATTTTGGGAATTTTCAGCTGGATGAAATCTCGGGACAGCTGATTGTTGACGGAAAAGAGATCAGCTGTCCCGCGAAGGAGTTTCAACTTCTGCTCTTTTTCTGTCAACATCCCAATCAGGTATTTAGTTCGCGTCAATTGTACAGGCAAGTTTGGGATGAGACCTTTGATTTTGGGGGAGAAAATACAGTGAAGGTTCATATCCGTCGCTTACGCTCCAAAATTGAGCCAAACCCAAGCCAGCCACAATACTTGGTAACTGTTCGCGGTTTAGGCTATAAACTCGTCAAAGGTCCGGATCCCAAATGAAAAAAAGACTCATTGGCAGCTATCTCCTTTTTTTGATTCTCCTAACTGTTTTTTCGATGATCTGGATGCTGATTTCCTCAAAACTTATTTTATTGGAGATAAATCGTTCTCCAGAGAGTCCTTTGTCAAGGGAATTTATTGAAAGAGTGGCAAATCAGACAAAAGTGATCAATGGACAATTGACAGTAAATCCAGCTATTTTGCGATATTTAAAAGATAAGAGGGTTTGGATCCAGATCTTAGACGAAAATGGTACTGAAATTTTTTCGCAGGATCGCCCTGCCAAAATGCCTACTCATTATATTCCTGGGCAATTGGTGTCTTACCAGAGATATGGACAGGAATTGATTGGTTATCGGATTTCAACTTGGTATAAACAGGTTGATAGTCGAACCTTCACTTGGGTTTTGGGGAGAGACAAAAAACTAGAGGTAAATGATAAAGAATCACCCGAATTTGAGACTCGATTTATGATTTTTAATTTAATCGGTTGGATATTTCTCGTCTTTTTGGTTGCTGTGCTGTTTTCCATTTGGCTAGGAAATCCCCTCTTTTACATTTGGAAATGGTTGCAGCGGTTATCGCAAGGGATTTATACTGAGCCGGTTGGAAGAACAGGAAGACCCATTAGTTTGAATCGATCAGGGCGGATGAAACGATCTTTTCAGACTTATCGAGAAGTGATCGGAGCATTACAACGACTGACCCAAACATTAAAACAAAACGAAATTGAGAGAGCAAAATTGGAGAAGACGCGTGAAGAGTGGCTGACTGGTGTTTCTCATGACTTAAAAACCCCTCTTTCCACCATCAAAGGTTATATCGATATTTTAGCGGCGAAGAAATATCAGTTAAATGAAGCGGAGCTTGATCAGATTTTGGAGACGGTTTCTCAACGAATTGGATATATTGAAGAGTTGCTTGCCGACTTTACTTTAACATTTCAGCTAAAAAACAACGCCTTGCCCCTTCACCGTGAAAAAGAAAACATCGTTGAATTGGTAAGAGAATCGGTGATTGAGCTGGTTAATCATCCAGAAGCCGACGCTTATGATATTCAATTTGAACCGATGGTGGATGAAGTGATCGACTGTGTGGATAAAAAATGGTATAAACGAGCCATCGATAACCTTTTGGGAAATGCATTCCTTCATAATCCCAAAGGAACTCGAGTTGTTGTGACAATTGATCAATGGGAGAAAGGTTATGAAATTGTAATTGCTGACAATGGAAAAGGGATGGATGAAGAGACAAAAGCGCGCCTGTTTGAGAGATATTTCCGAGGAACACATAGCGGTTCTGAAATTCAAGGTTCCGGCTTGGGAATGGCCATTGCCTATCAGCTAATTGGCATACATGATGGCAAAATCCGATTACAAAGTGCTCTTGGACAAGGGACAGTGATCAGAATTCATTTTTCTAAGTCTCATGATGGAATTCCCGATGTTGAAACGGGGATGGATCAAATCGAGTCGCAAGGAAAGTGATTGTGTAAAAGAATTTGCCACTCCACACAACTGAAGCTGTATGGAGTGGAAAGAGGGAATTGTTCTGTTAAAAATAAAAAAGGAACGGTCTGATTGACTCGTCCTTTTCAAGTAATGATCCTTTATGAACGGCTTGTACGACGGCGATAGAATTTATATCCAAACAGCAGGGCAATGAAAGATCCAACGATTCCTAGGATAACAAATCCATAATCAGAAAGTATTTCAAGAGCGATGCTCATCATTTTCCATCCAGTCCTTTTATATAAAATGCTGTTTGAAAGCCCACGGTTTTGAGTAGTGGGAAGGAAGACGGTGTTGCTCGGTAATCCCTTATGGGATTGCTTAGAGCAACCATTTTCTGTATAATCGAACGTATGAGCGGTTCATATCCTGCTGGTAGCAGGCTCATTCCTAGATACGTCAGTATAGGGTTTGAGCTTTTCCGCTGGGTAGAACCATAAGAGTGGGTAAGATATAAGGAGCTAGAACGCTGGTAACAGGCGTTCCACCCATGTAAATACATTCTAGTTGCATGGGACGGGCTGATAACATAGCCCTGAGCTTGGGCGATCTTCAAAACGGAAACGGACTGCGGACGCTAACGACCCGAGAATCTCACGGACAGCCGTTTGGAGTGTCAAATTATTTCTATTTCATCTTTTTGTCTTTTACCAGAGGAGCGAAACTTACTGGAAAAAGGACAAAAACGAAGTACACCTGTTGCGATTTTATATCCTGCCAGCATCGCAACGATCCATGGTGTTGTGCGACATGGTGTTCGAACCATTCGCGAAGTACTCCAAGCTAATCCAACAATGCCACAAGTAATTCGAGCGATTGTTTCCCAAGTTCCCATTGTTTTGTTCATCCCATCACTTCCTTTCTTCTCCTCCTTTTTAGTATTTACATCTGGACTTGACTTATGCTGTATTTACTTATGATAGTTGCTCAAAAAGGAGACTCGATATGCTTATTCGTTTTACAAAAGAAGATCAAAGAGCGTTAATTGATGTCGTAATGGGACGACGGCCGCCTACTTTGCTAATTACGGGCGGAAGGGTTTTGAATGTATATACCGGTCGATTGGAACAAAAAGAGATCGCCATATCAGGAAAGCGAATCGCTTATGTTGGGGATTTAAAGGAAAGTGGTTTATTACTCAATAAAGAGGTTCCTACCTTGGACGTGTCGGGTGCTGTGTTAGTACCTGGTTATATCGAACCGCATGCTCATCCAGCGCAAATATATAACCCTTTCACACTGGCAGAAAAAGCTCTTACACTGGGAACAACGACCTTTGTCCATGATAATATGGCTTTCTTTGTCGGCTGGGAAGATCAAGCCATTTTTGAAATATGGGATGCGCTTGAGCAACTGCCAGTCAAACACTTTTGGTGGGCGCGACTAGATTCACAAACCTTTAGTGGTGAACAAGCCGAATTATTTTCTGATGAAAGAGTAAAACGGTTTTTAAGTCATCCGAAGGTGGTCCAAGCGGGTGAATTAACGGATTGGCTTCCGCTGTTATCTGGTGAGGAGCAGATGACAGAGTGGATCTACTTTACCAAACAGCTTGGGAAGCGGGTAGAAGGACATGCGCCGGGAGCATCTTTTCGGACATTGGGACGTTTGGCAGCTGCCGGAGTGACTGCTGATCACGAAGCGATTTCGGGGGAAGAGGTATGGAATCGCTTGGAATTGGGATATATGACTACGCTCCGCCATAGCTCGATTCGTCCGGATCTTCCTAAACTATTGGGTGATTTGTTACAAAGAGAAAATGTCCCTTGGCATCGCTTAATGATGACGACAGATGGAGCGACGCCATTATATTTTCAACAAGGCTTTCAGGATTATATGATTCGAACAGCGATTGAAGTCGGATGTGATCCGGTTCATGCTTATCAGATGGTAACATTGAATCCGGCAGTCTACTATCAGATGGATGATCAAATCGGGGGAATTGCTCCAGGAAGATTGGCTGATATCAACGTATTGGAGTCGCTGACCAATCCCCGTCCAAAAATGGTGATTGCGAATGGGGAAATCATAGCTAAAGAGGGCAAATTGGTTCTACCAGCTCAACCGGCTGAGTGGGTCTCTCCAAGAGAAAAATGGGGAGGAAATTTCCACTTGCAAGAAAAAGACTTTGCTTTGCCGGACTTAATAAATGGACGGGCTCCAACGATTCAGCTGGTGAATGCAGTGATTACTAAGTTGGTAGAAGAACCAGTCCGTTTAGAAAATGATTGGGTAAAATGGGATGAAAAAGATGATCGCTTGCTTGTTTATTTGATTGATCGAAAGGGAAAATGGATCACTTCTTCTTTTCTGCGCGGTTTTGCCAAAGGAATCGATGGGTTAGTCAGTAGTTATAATGCTAGCCAGGATTTGCTGGTGATCGGTCGCGATCGTGCTGCCATGGTGCAAGCGGCCAATCATGTGTTAGAACAAGATGGGGGAATCACGTGGGTACAAGGAGGAAAGGTGATTTTTCATTTACCATTGCCTCTTTTTGGTCATATGAGCACTTATTCAATCGATCGCTTGCTTGAGGAATTGTCTTTTTTTGATCGCAAGTTGCGCTTGTTTGGCTATCAATTCTCAGATCCGATTTATACGTTTTTATTTTTATCGTCTACCCATTTGCCACAAGTTCGCTTAACGTCAAAGGGATTAATGAAAGTAAAGAAGAGAGAGATTTGTTCTCCTGCAAAAGAAAGGTTCTAGCTCTTATTCGAATGATAAACAGAATTTTCGTTTTGAAAGAGATGGCGACATCGCATATTGGAAAGGAGAAGTGTAGTAAACTTTTCCTTTCTCTGTCTTGCTCTTTTTTATGGTAATAGCTATAATACTATAGACATTTTTTATATTATAGTTAAAGGGAGTATATCCTCTTGGAATCAAGCATAAAAAGAAAGTGGGTTATTGGTCTAACCAAGCTTTTAGTTCTCTCTGTCTTGCTCACTCCATATTTACCGCCTGTTTTTTTATTTTTGATCGGACTGATTACTATATTTATATATAGAGGTAAGTGGTTGGTATTTCAATGGCCTGAGCGGGTATTTTTTGGTTTCCTTGTATTGAGTATTATTAGTTGGATGGTCCATCCAACTTGGTATCAGATTACCACCGAACCCGTGCCTGTACAAAAATTTCCCATCGGGCTGATCCCCGTATTTTTGTTTGGTTTTTATTTGTTACTATCGATATGGATCAAAAAAGTGGTAAATTGGACGCCAATCGAGCTAAAACAGTTGTTTATCCAATTTTGGCTATGTGGGCTATATGTTGTCTTGATTGTCATATTGCAACAGCTTGATTGGATCAAGTGGAACGATTCTCTGATAAGAGAATTGCTTTCTTTTTATAAAGAATATCAATGGCAATCGGATACGGCTAGCCGAAGTGTTGGAACGACTGGAAATTCCAACTTAACAGCGGCGATCCTGACGTGTTCTGCCTTAATTAGTATCTATGTTATGTCTGTTTTGTCGAAAAAGTGGCAAAAAATTGCCTCCTTGGCGATTTTCTTTTTGTTTTGCTATTCGATTTATCTAACTGGTTCACGAGGGGCTTGGATTGGACTGGTGTTGGGTTTATTGGCTAAAGTGTGGTTATTGGGATATCGTAAACTGACGATGGGACTTTTTATTTCGTTGGTGGGGCTGGTCTCTCTTTTTCCAAAGATGATCCCGCGCTCAGATACATTGATGGCTACATTGGAAGCACGGTTAAAAATTTGGCAAGTAGCATTAGATATTTTTCAGGACAACTGGCTTCTTGGGACCCTTCCTCTTCACTTCGGGGAGATTTTTCGCGAACAGACTGGAAAAACGATATACCATGCACACAATATTTTAATTGGTGTAGCAACCGAATTTGGTATATTTGGTCTTATCTTATTTATTGTCTTAATTACAGTGACAATTGTGAAAGCCAAAAGATGGCGGCAGTTTGCGCAAAGCAAAGAGGAGAAGAGTTTAGCTGGAATCTTGGTTTCCATCATCATTGCTCTTTTGGGGCATGGAATCTATGATTATCCTTTGCTTACCCCTCAAGTTGGTCTTATCTTTATGTTAAGTGTGATCATGATCCACGCCCAAGTGGAACATTATGAACAAGCTGATTTAACTGCGAATAATAACCCAACGACGCAAATAACGTGGAGGTCCAAAGTGACTACATATCTGACATTCATCAAAAATTTATGGATAAAAAAGGAGAGCTAGCCGTTTAAGCTAGCTCATTTTGATTTCTTTGAGGAGGTTTCCTTTTCAATCCAATATTGGAACCAAAAATACGATTCATCCGGTTTTTTATTGCGATTGGGCCAATTGGCTTCATATATTTTTCCTTGGTATAAAACGGTATCACCTGTTCGATATTTCTTTTTGGGATCCCATAGAGGTGGGGAAGAGGGAGACTGTTTATCCGATTTTTCTTTTTTCTCTGATCGCTGTGGCTGCTCGGTTGTCTTTTTTTCAGTGGCTTGAGTAGGAGTTACGCTTGGGTTTTGTGGATTATTTTGTTCTGTTTTCTTAGCTTGTTTAGAGGCGTTGTTAGGATTTGTTTCGGTGATGGGAGCAGTCGACTGAGACTGAGTAGATCGCTCTTTTGTTTGCTGCTTCGGCTTTGTCTCCTGAGTCGGCTGGTCTGAGCGAGCTTCAGAGGAAAGAGAATTACCCTCAGAAAGTGAGAGAAGTGTGGTTGTAGATTGGTTATTTGCAGTCGATTGTTGTGATGGGGTGACGATAGATGACTTTTCATTTTCGTTGGTATAAGAATAGAGAGTCTGTTCGCTAGTTGGCTGAGTTGTTTGCTGCTTCGACTTGTCTTCAGGGGAATAAGCCGCCGTGTTTGATCCGGCTTGGTTTAAGCTGTACACAAATCCGGACATAAGTAAAAAGACCGAAGAAATACCGAGTATCAACCATAACGGTTTTTTCGGACTCTTTTTATGAATGGTTCGTCTACTTGGTAAAGGTTGAGTTGAGATGGAAGAAGTAGAGGTTTTTTGCTCTAAGATGGGGAGTATGTTTCTGCATCAAAATAAACCTCCAGTCAAAGATTGTTTAATGTTTATCATAGCATAGAACAGAATAGAAACAATAATGATTAAACTTTGTAGATAGAAAGTTAAATTTGATCTTGGAGAAGAATGAGTGGTATGTTATCTTTCAAATAAAGAAACTGATCGATCTAATCGGTTTTGCCATTTTTGTAAAGGAGTTTGGATCATGGCTAGAACTAGAAAAAGGAAAAAAGAAAAGCGGAAAGCAGCAGTTAACGAACATCAGATTTTGATGCGAGATTTAAAAATGACTGCCATCTGGTTGGCTGTAACGATTGGCGTCGTTGGGTCGTTGGCAGCATTTCGCTATATGATTTTTTAATGGTGATTGTACCCCTCTCCTTGGGCGGGCACCAAGCAGAGAGGGGATTTTTCTTTAGACAAAGTGTTCTAAAGAAAAATCCCCTCTCAGGTTCGATCTATCTCTACATGAGATCTTGATTAGGTAGTAGTTGCTAGCTTGGTTATTTCTTTTTCTTTTCCAAGAGCTGCTTCCCTTTCCGCTGCAGTCAACGATTTGTCAGGTACAGCCTCGCGACAAGGAGGAGTTGGGCTGGGTGGGGCGAATTCAACGTTATTTTGAAGAAGAGCTTGGAAAGCCTGTTTGCGAATTTCTCGTTCTAACCGAGAATGGGCATCGGGGTTACAAACGGCGTGAATGGTAAATTGAATACCATTTTGATCTAGATTGGTGTATTCAAGTACTTCCGGAGGTTCGATTAACTCTTCTTTGAAATCATCATTTACTTTTTCAGCGGCCTCTGTGAGTGCCTTGTTGACCAATGATACATCGGTATCAAATGGGAAAGTGAATGGAACGATTGCCCGCATTTTTTCACGATTATAATTGGTCACTTGAATGATTGTTCGATTGGCAAAATAGTGAAGACGCTGATTGTATTCACGGATCTTGGTGATGCGTAGCCCAACCTCTTCCACAGTTCCAGTGACTTTTCCATTGATTTGAACTTGGTCCCCAACCTCTAGCTGGCGCTCAAAGATTAAAAAGAAGCCGCTGATCACATCCTTGACTAAGTTCTGTGCCCCAAAACCGATGGCAAGACCGAGTATTCCCGCTCCAGCTAGGATCGGTCCTAAGTTGATCCCAAAAACAGAGAGAATGGTAAGGAGCGAGATAAAGTAGATGGTGTAGGTGACAACGGATTTAATCAAAGAGCGTAAAGTTTTCGCTTGATTATTATTGTTCACTTTGCTGACGGAAAAAGTCTTGTCGATAATCTGCCTGAACATTCGAACCGTGATAATGGTAAGCACCAGAATGAGAACAATTTCTCCCAGAGGCATTAGTAAAAAGCTGACTGGATCGTTGAAGGCATTGAGGAAAAAACTTTTTGTTTTGTTAATTAGATTCTCAGCTAAATTTTCCTCCCAAATGGCTGATATCGCTAGGAAAGGTTGAACGGTCAAAATCTAAGGTCACTCCATTTCTATATGACGATCTATTTTTCAACTAAGGGTTTCTATAAGTGATAAAGTGATCCTTCTTTATGAAATAGGGTGATCAAAGCAAAAGGTAATCCAATCAGACGGATGTGAATTAGGATAGCATGTGATGAACTTTTTTGTCTATGCGTTCATCACTTTGCCAACCAACATAGGAATCGATGGGTTGGAAGTTTTCATCAAGCAAAGCAACCGCGACGAAGGGAAAGCGTTTTTTATAATGATAACGAACATCGTACCAACGGACTTCATAACCATATGGACGTTGAAATACTTTGGGAAAACCGTAGGAAGTAAAGGATAGAAAAGCTTTGATCGCTTCTGCTTGCTTCGAGTGGATCGCGGCTGGATGAGTCAGATCCTTTTTGCTAAGCTGTCCAGTCCAATTGATCGTTTGTTCATGAATTTCTCCCATTAGGACGGTTTCCTCTAGTTCCAAGATGATTTTCCAGTTGTTCCAGCGAGCAGTAGGAATCAATGTATATTTACCCGTTTTTTTAACTTGTTGCTTTAACCAGCGAAGCTTGGAATAATGAACAAAGGTTCGCCAAGCAACATAAATAATTAGAACCAAGTAAACAGATAGGAAAATAAGCCCGGGTGGATAGAGGGCTGAAACCCATAGAGCGATCCCGATCACATGAATCATAAAAATAAATGGATCGAAAATGTTGATGACATTCCATGAAATCCAACGATTATTGATGGGTTTGAGAGCTTGGGTGCCATATGCATTAAATAGATCGATAAAAACGTGGATAAATACTGCTAATAACCCCCAAAGCCATGTATGAAGTAGGTTTGCCTCTGGAAAAAAATACGATAAGATGAATGTTAATAACGTGGGCCAGACAAGAATCATCGGAAAAGAATGAGTCCAGCCTCGATGGTTTCGGATATAGGCGCTGTTTCCTTTAAGTCGATATAAACTATCCAAATCAGGCAATTGCGAACCGACGACAGTTGCAAACAGGATCGTACTAGCTGTATGAGGATCAGCAGCGACGACAGGATCTAAATGTGCCAATCCAAATAAACCAATCCCCATAATGAAGTGAGTTCCGGTATCCATGCAGAGCCTCCTATAAATAAAAAAAGGTGATGACAAATGAGTCAAACAAATTATACGATATTTATTGAATATGCCATTAAGGAGAAAAGCTGGAGGGAGTTTGAAGCTTTGGCTCCCTCTATTTATGATCATATCAAACATTGTGGTCCGATTCTTGACCATTCTGTGTTAATTAGCAATGATCAGCCGCGTTTGGTTTTGGAGATCGTAAAAGTAGCTGATTTACCAACCGTAGAGCACATCCGAAAGCGCCGTAAAGAACCAAAGATGGGGATGATGGGTCAGTTGGATACAATGATCCAAGGGGGGTTAGAAGGGATTCGTATTTGGACTTTTCGCCCGTTTCGCTAATGGGATCGTTATATCATAACAACCGGTGCGGACTAGCTGTATTGTTTACAACAACGGTTATGGGAAGGGGAAAGCGTTGACAGTAGATCTAAAATTAAACGTTTCAGATGTTAAAGTGATTCAAGAAGAACTGCTAAATTGGTATCAGATCCATAAACGCGACTTGCCTTGGAGAAAAAATAGGGATCCATATCGAGTCTGGGTTTCCGAAATCATGTTGCAACAAACCCGTGTCGATACTGTTATTCCTTATTATGAGCGATTTATGAAACAATTTCCTACTTTACAGGACTTGGCTCAAGCACCTGAAGAAAAAGTATTAAAAGCCTGGGAAGGGCTAGGCTACTATTCACGAGCAAGGAATTTACATACAGCAGTGAAAGAAGTTGCAGAAAAATACAACGGAAAAGTACCAGATGATCCTAAGAAAATTTCTAAATTAAAAGGAATTGGTCCTTATACCGCTGGAGCGATTTTAAGTATTGCGTACAATAGAAAATCACCAGCCGTCGATGGCAATGTGATGAGAGTTTTTGCTCGTTTATTTGCATTGAAAGATGATATCGCACTAGCTGCTACCCGAAAGAAAATGGAGGCAATCGCAGAGCAAATCATCCCAGTGGACTCGCCAGGAGATTTTAACCAGTCCCTCATGGAACTGGGGGCGACGATTTGTACTCCGATTGGGCCACAATGCTTATTCTGTCCTGTTCATGCCGTGTGTAATGCATATAAGCAAGGAATCCAAGAAGAATTACCGTATAAAAAGAGAGCAAAACCACCACAAAAAGTTTCTGTTCTTTTTTTAGGGGTTACTTGTGGCAATCAGTTTTTGATTGAAAAAAGGGCGGAACGAGGATTGTTGAAAGGAATGTGGTCATTACCTACATTGGAGAATATGAAGGAAGATCAGGCAGAGACCGATTTGCTACCGATTTGTAAAGAATGGGGTTTTTTAATAAGAGATATGAGAAAAATAGGAAATCTGGAACATATTTTTTCTCATCGACACTGGAAAATCACCTTGATAACGATCGATCTTCAGGAAAAACCTAGGGATTTTTCGTCTAATTGGAAATGGATTCGCCAAGATCAGATAAAAGAATTTGCATTTCCTACAGCATATCGAAAAGCCATAGATATGTTATTTTGACATTTTGTAATACATTTAGAGACTTTGGTCGTTTAAAATAGAATGTGATTAACGCTTGTTTTCTTTTCCATTTATCTAGATCTTATAAAATTGGTTGGGGAGATCCTTTTTGATCCATTCAATAAAGAGAAAAGATGAATAAAGGAGGGAGCTGGGTGGAGAAGAAAAAGAAAGATTTTGAGACAAGTAAGGGTGAACAAAATCGCAATCCGTCCCTTCATTCCATTTTTGAAAAAAGCACAAATAAGGAGCCTAGAGGGAATAAAATGAAATCTGGCAATCAACAGGATGATGATCTATTGCTTTTTGGGAGACCAGAGAGAAAGGGACAACAAGAGAAAAAGCCGTTTGTCGAGCTGGATTTTGGTAACTTAGACCAATGGAGTACACAAGATCCAGGAGCATTAAAAAAAGAACATAAAAGCAAAACAGATAATAAAAAAGGCAATGAATTGTTCTTTACGCAACAACCATCCACTCCTCAAAAGAAAAAGCCACCGGAGAAGGTAGAACCGTTAGGAAAAGCAACTCCACCGTTTTCGACTGCTCGGCCAAATTGGGATCAACTGTCGACGTCAAAGTCAGTCCAACCCGGACCTCCTTCGACTGGACTAGGAAGTGGAATCGGTCCATCTCAACCGGCTTCATCTGTTGAAAAAGAAAAACTAAATGTACCTCCATCCAAGCCAGCTCCTTCATCGAAACCAGTCAAGTCAACACCATCGGCAAAGCAGAAAACAGGATCGCCAGCACCAAAGACGAATGCGAAGAAAAAAGTATCTATTTTTTCTCGTCAATCGAAATATTTTATGATGATTTGTATGATTGCTGGTCTTTTAATTACTGGAATCGGTGTTGCTTATGCTTTACAAACTTTTGGTTTGTCTAACAGTGGAAAATTTTTTGGTGAATTTGTAAGGATTCAAGCGGGTCAGGAGACGATCCGTTTGGAGCTCAAAGAAGTGGGTTATGATGGTGAAAATCCAAAAACCGTGGATAAAGATAAATTCTTAGCATGGATTGAAACCAACATTAAACCCAAAGTGGAAAAGCCGGTTAAGAATGCTCAATTAAAGGGAAATAAACTGAGTGCAGGAATCGAAAAGGAACAAGTTGGTTATCAGATCGATCAGCAAAAGGTGAACGCTTGGCTAGATGATATCCCTGATTTGTCTAAGGGTATTAAACAGATTCCTTTGATTACCTTGGAGCCTCAATGGACCGAAGAAGATTATAAAAAGGTAGATCAAAAGTCGATTGGTAGTGCCAAGAGAAAGTTAAAAGAAGAGGAAGATTTTGCAGAATATACCCAGTCATTAGACGGATGGGTAGTAGATCCTCAGAAAACCTTTTCGTTGCACGAAGCATTGCGAGCGAGTGGTTTGCAAACGGAAGGAATTCGGCCTTTAGCACTTGTTTTATCCTCTGCTGCATCCCAAGCTGATTTAGATAGTTCGATTAAGAAAAGTACTGATTTTCAGTTTATAAATAATTATAACAAGCCAGTACTACTTAAATTAGATATAGAAGATGGTTCGATTGTTGTGGAGATTTTGACGACACCTGAATCACAACCATCGACAAAGTCAGAAAAGTAATTTCCATTGCTTGGAATAGGGTCTATAAGTACATGACAAAAAATCGTCCAATTTATGGACGATTTTTTATTTATTCTATTTAGCAGTAGTCTTTTTTTTACCATTCAATTATCATTGAGATGGAGGGATATTTATACAATAGAGAAATATCACTGCTCGTATTGAGTAGAAATAAATAATCGAAGAGAATACTTTGTTGGCTGGTTCTTGCTGTCGTATGTTAAATAACACCAAATCGCGCAATAATTTCACAAAAGCATTTTATTTGATATAAAATTATATATATTAGGATAGTTTGAATCAGTACCAACGAGAAAAGTGCATCAAGGGGGAGAGACTGGTGGAAGAGAAAAAAAAGCATTTATTGGGTAAGCAAGTCCCAAACAGCGATCAAGTAGGAAATCAGGGGAAGAGCAAGGAAGTTGAAGAAGATACATTGTTCTTGTTTGATCAGTGGAGTACGGAAGAAACGGATCACAAAGAAGAGCAGACGAAACAAGAAGCAATAAAAGAAACCAGCGAGGAGAAGAAAGAGGAAGATACCGAGCTTCTCATTTTTAGTCAATGGGATACCTCGGAGCCTCAAGCAGAGAAAGAAACGACAAAAGAAGAAACGAATTCAAAAGAAACAAAGGAAAGTCAGCCAGAAAGTAAACCTGTTTCGGAACAGGAAGATAAAAAAGATCTTGAAGAAACCCGAGAGTTTCAGATCAGAGAAGTTACCGCTAAGACGGAGGAAAGCGTTCAGGAGGACGACGATTTACTATTTGCTTCATCTGCTAAGCAAGATAAAAAGGAAAAACCTGTTGTGGCAGCTCCATTGGGAGTAGACTCCAATGACGGTCAAAAGTCGCCGGAGAATTCCGCAGCGCCGAATCAGCAAGGAAATGTGGTCTTTTTTGATAAAGCGTTTGGACCAACAGAAGAAAAATCGGCGTCCCAAGAAGCAAAGCCAAATACTCCTCTACCGATTACTCCGGCAGCTCCACCAAGTCCATCAAGCCTTTCAACGCCAAAAGCATCTCAAACATCCTCTCCTGAGAAGAAACGTTCAAAGAAAAAATGGTTGGCAGGACTGGTTGCTGCTGGAATGTTGTTGTTAGGCGGGGGGGTAGCGACATATAGCTTTGCCCAAACGGATTACTACCGCCAAGAAATTGAACCGATCTTTATCGGTTATAATGTTACCTTGCAAGCAAATGGCAAGAATTATACATTTGACCTTGAGCAATTTGGTTATGATGGTAAATCGGCAGCTTCCATCGATAAGAAAAAATTGGCAGAGAAGCTGGATCAGATTCGTGAAGAAGTGGATCAACCAGCGAGTCCCGCTAAATTTACAAAGCGGAAATTAGGAACAGAGATTGTCCCTGAACGGGTTGGAAGCTTGATTGATACGGAAAAAGTGGTCAGCTGGTTTAAAGATGATCAAACCGTTAAAACGATGTTGAATCAACCGCGGCAGTTGCCCATGGTGGAAGATAGACCCACTTTTGTCAAAGAAGATCTGGAGAATGTGGATAAAGAGTTAATCGGTACATTTACAACCAATATGGGAGCAAGCTCTGGGTCACGGGTTACCAATATTCGTGTCGCTTCTAAAACAATTACGGAAATGGTTTTACGACCTGGTGAACAATTCTCTTGGAACGGCTATGTTGGAGATACCACTGCCGATAAGGGTTATCAACCTGCAGGAGTGATTGTAAACAAGAAATTGGTTCAAGGATACGGCGGGGGAATTTGTCAAGTATCATCCACATTGTTTAACGCCGTAGAAAAAGCTGGTTTAAAAGTGATTGAGCGGAGTAGCCATAGCTTACCTGTTGGCTATGTCCCACCTGGACGTGATGCAACGATTGCTTATCCTTATAAAGACTTTAAATTTGCCAACAATCTAGATAAACCAATCGTTATTAAGGCAGATGCTTCTAGTCACTTAGTAACGGTAAAAGTTTACACAGTCCCAGGTGCTAAATCATTAACTAAGCAGGAATTGTTAGAGATTATGTATCCTGAACCAAAAACAAAATCCTTTAAGAAACTACTTCTCGGATACGATGAAGAAGAGAAAAAGCGTGAACAACAATTGCAAGAAATGCTGAAAGCGAAAGATGAACCATACGTTCAAATTACCGATGGTGATATGATGGACGCTCCGATCGGTGAGCATGGAGAGATTAATCAGCCGGATCGTGAGCAGTCTGAAGGAAACGACGATACAAACAGTTTATAATAAAGCGCCCGATGGGGCGTTTTTTTATTTATTATATCTATCTTTCCTTCAAAATATGTTTGTTAGCTTTGATAAATGCAAATAGAGAACCAACATTGCAGAAAGAAGCAGGGAATGGCATGAAACTGCTTCTTTAAAATGTAAGCGCATTCAAATGGATTTTTGCATTTCCAGAGGAAAAGAGGGAAATATGTCAAGTTGGGTAAATAAAAGAAAATGGAATAAAGAGAAGAATAATTTGCTCTCAGAGGATTCAACCAGTCCAAAATATTTTTCTTTACAAATTGATAATCCTTCATTAATATATTAAACTAAAATGAAGGATCTTACGGTGGCTTGTTTTATCAAAATTCTTAATGCCTTAGGGAGGTAACTTGATGCGCCTGCGTTCTTTTCAACTGTCTGATATTTTTGCTGTACAGCAAGTGTGGTCGCTGGCATCATCTCATGAAAAGGAAAAGCAAACTTTGCGGGTTTTAACGGATCAGTTGGCTCGTGATCGGGATTTGGTTATTGTAGCAGAAGAAAATAATGAAGTGATCGGAGCAATTGTCGGAACAATCGATGGAAGAAGTGGCTTTTTCTACTGTTTAGCCGTTCATCCGGCTCATCGCAATAAGAAGGTTGGCAGTCAGCTGGTAAAGGCATTGTGTACACGTTTTCAACGCAAAGGTGTAACCAGAATGTTTATTACTGTTGATGAAGGAACGCAAATTTTAGTTCCATTCTACCAGAAACTTGGCTTTACGAACTTCTGTCGCACGCGACAAGAAGATGAATTGTTGGCAATAGGAAGATAATACATGAGGGTTCATCGGTTTGAGTTATGGAGATAACAAAACAAAAATAATAAAATATGTGAGAAAGTTGCTGAACAATTGGACTTATCTGTAAATAATCTGTATAGTTGATAATTTTGGGATTGACAGAATAAGTTGATCGCGATGATAATAAGACAAAGATTGATTAGAGCAGATCAACCAGTCAGTCGTTTAGCTTATTCATGGACTGATTCTGTTGAATAAAATGGCATCGTGTTAGGTATGGGGGCATTTGCGAGTTAGCTCCTAAGCGGTATGATTCGAGACTGGAAATCTGGGTACTTCTGTTCATTATTCAGCAGGATCATGTTGATTAGTGAATGATTTGCTTCTACCGCGGAAGAGTCTCTTTCGTCCTTTCGGTCGGGAGAGGCTTTTTGTTTATCAGAGGATGGCAGGAGAAATTTGAAGGAAATTGGGGGATCGATATGATTCGAAATAAAAAAGTCGCCTTTATCGGTGCGGGAGCGATGGCAGAAGCTATTTTATCCGGACTACTTGAAAAAAATAAAATTTTGGGACAAAATATAACTATACTTAATAAAAGTAATAAAACTCGTCTAAATCATTTGATTGAACGGTATGGTTTGGCGAAAAACGTTGATCCAGTTCAGCAGGTCCGTGATGCCGAGATTATTATTTTTGCAATGAAACCAATAGATGTTGAAAAAGCGTTACGAAAGTGGAAAGATATTATTTATAGTGAACAAATAATTATTTCTGTAGTTGCTGGTATTCCTACATTAACTTTTGAGAGGATGCTACCAGGAAATAACCCTGTGATTCGAGCAATGCCAAACACCTCTAGTGCTGTCGGGCGATCGGCTACGGCGATCTGTCCAGGAAAGTGGGCCAATCAGCGTCATCTTCAAATTGCCGAGGAGATCTTTGCTGCGATCGGGATCGTTGTCTCTGTGGAGGAAGAGATGATGGATGCAGTCACTGGGTTGTCAGGAAGCGGTCCAGCATATTTTTACTACATGGTGGAAGCTCTAGAGCAGGCGGGAATTGCAGCTGGTTTGGCACCTGAAACAGCTAGAGAATTGACAATTCAAACCATCTTAGGTGCAGCTCACATGTTAGTTGAAACAGGAAAAAGACCTGAACAATTACGAGAAGAAGTAACTTCACCAGGTGGAACAACGATGGCAGGTTTAGAAGTTTTACGGGATTATCGAGTAAACCAAGCGATCATGCAAGCTGTTCTGCGAGCAAAACAACGTTCTGAAGAGATGGGAAGGGTGTTCTGAGCTTTATTTTTGATAAGTCTCTCTCTTTTCCACACTCCGATAGTTTGAAACAAATAAAAATCTTTGATGAATAGGTCAAAACAGGCTTTATACTTTCCGGACAGTTGTCCGGCTTTCTTCAAAAAGATAAATTCTGATTTTTTGTGTTATATTGTGAGCTTTTTTTGGAAATAAAGAGAATGGATGAAATTTTAGGAGGGGATTATGAAATCGCTAAATAGGGGAGATCGGATCCGGATTCAAAGCATGAAATATCCTTGTAAGCCCCATCGTCTTTGGAAAGAATCAATTGTCTTACAAGCAGACGAACCATTAATTGTTGCTAATCAGGATGTTGTCGTTGTTGAAGGAGATGGAAAAACAAGGATATCAAAAGGGCTTGCAATTTGTCTCTTTTCTTTAGAAGATTGGTTTAACTCCATTATTCTATTTGATCAGGAGAAACAGTTAACTCACTATTATGTTAATATTGCTTCGCCCTACTCCTTTGATTCCGATCAGATGATGCTCACCTATATCGATTATGATATCGACTTCATCATATCTCCTTCGCTTGAGTATGATATCGTTGATCAAACAGAGTATCGGATGAACAAAGTGCGCTTTTCCTATCCCGATGGGATTGATGAACAAGTCTGTTTGGCTATGAAATCGGTGAAAGATCGGATTCATCAAAGAAAAGATCCATATAATCAAGCTTTTGTTGATTATTGGATGCATCGCTATCTGTTGATCCAAAAGGAGATGAATTAATGGAGTGATGGAAAGTGTCGCGTGCTGGCCTCTTGGGCCTTGTTGTCGTAGTCCTGTTTCTTTTCATTAGTCTCGTAGGGAATTATGGTTTTGTGTTATCTAAGGTGAATGGTACATCGATGAGACCTACTCTTCACGATGGTGACCGCTTATTGGTAAACAAGATCAGATTTTTGTTGAATAAACCAAAAATTGGTGATGTGATTACTTTCAGAGATCCTTCACAAGATAACCGTTTTTTGGTAAAAAGAGTAATTGGGATTCCTGGAGATCTCATTGAAATTAAGGATGGGTTTGTTTATCGAAATGGAAAGATGATGAAGGAATCCTATATTGAAACAAAAGTAGAAGATGGTGATTTTGGTCCTATTCGGGTGAAAGAAGGTACTGTTTTTGTCATGGGGGATAATCGCCACCGATGGGCAAGTCGAGATAGTCGTTCGCAAAGTGTGGGATTGGTTCCGTATGATTTTATTGACGGTAAAGTAGAATTTATTCTATGGCGACCTTCTTTAAGTGCAAATTTGTAAAGAAAGAAAGGGATAACAATTCAAAAATTGTTCATAAATAGACTTTTGTTTATTTGTTTAAATATCGCATAATAGGAAAAGCGCATCCCTTACTACCCTATGTTTACTTTAGTGTTCAAAAAACGATTTTTCATACCCACCAACCAAAGGTGATTCTATAAACCAATATTTGACTTAGGAGGATTTACTATGGACTTGCTAACAAAAACACGTCGTATATCCAAAATCTTACAAAAAAATGTAGGGCATCATTTAGTGGACTTTGATGAGGTTGCTCAGGTTCTCTGTGATGTTTTACATGCAAACATATATGTGCTTAGCCCAGAAGGAAAGATTTTGGGTTTAGCTGTCGATCATCGGATTGAAAGTGAACGGATGCAACAGTACTTGGATGAGCGGGCTTTCCCTGCTGAATATGCCAAGTTACTGATGGAAGTGGATAAAACGATGCCAAATGTGGATGTGGACAGCCCGTATACCGCTTATCCAACGGAGATGAAAGATATCTTCCGTCATGGTTATACCACTCTGGTGCCGATTATTGGTGGTGGGGATCATTTAGGCATTTTGGTTCTTTCCCGAATGAATGATCAATTTGTGGAAGATGATTTGATCCTAGCTGAGTATGGTGCCACCGTAGTTGGGATGGAAATCCTTAGGGAGCGTGCGGGAAAAGTGGAAGAGGAAGCTCGGAGCCGAGCTGTGGTTCAATTGGCGATCAACTCCCTCTCTTTTAGTGAATTAGAGGCAGCAGAACATATCTTCAATGAATTGGATGGATTAGAAGGGCTATTGGTTGCCAGTAAAATTGCCGATCGTGTCGGGATTACCCGTTCTGTAATTGTAAATGCATTGCGTAAATTAGAAAGTGCAGGAGTAGTAGAATCAAGATCTCTGGGCATGAAGGGAACATATATCAAAATTCTCAATCCAAAACTACTGCCTGCATTAGAAAAAGCTCGCCATTAATATATACCCCAAATGATAGGTCCGAGAACGTAAAATTAGTAATCTCGGACCTATTATCTATACTATTTGAGGAAAAAGGTCCTCATATATCATTGGAATATTGTGATTAATATGAAGATGTTATATAATTGTATATAATATTTGATGCATTTTATTTATTAGATCATCTATAGTGTTACTATTTTCAAGGTATATGTTCTACTTAATACAGAAGAGGAAATCTGAAGCCACGACTTTGGTCAATTAAAAAGATAAAGTGAAGGTTGAATCTTTTTGATTTAATCGTTCGTTAACATGTGTAGGGTGGCTAATCAACCTAGATATGACAAACCAATAAATCCTGATCTTTGCTATAATGAGATAAATCATTGTAGCCTTGTCAGGAGATGAATAGATGGGAAGTATACGCAGATATATTCGATTTATTAAGCCATACCAGCAGCAAATTTTACTTACATTCATCATCGGAGTGATTAAATTTGCAATTCCTCTTCTACTTCCTCTCTTGTTAAAGTATGTTGTCGATGATTTGCTTTTAACCTCGATTCCAACAGAAGAGAAATTGCAAAAATTGGCCTGGGTGATTGCCGGGACTTTTCTTATATTCACAGTTGTTCGCATACCGGTGGAGTATTATCGACAATATTTGGCACAAAAAGTAGCAAGCCGAGTATTGTTTGATCTACGCAATCATTTGTTCGATCACCTGCAGAGGCTATCTCTTCGATTTTATCACAATCAAAAAGTGGGACAGATTACATCGCGGGTCATTCATGATGTAGAGCAGACCAAAGAGTTCGTGGTTACAGGGATGATGAATATTTGGTTAGACCTAGTGACCTTATTGATCGCAGTTGGTATGATGATTTGGATGGATCCCTTTATGACGTTGGTCTCACTAGCGATATTTCCCGCTTATGGTGTAGCAGTAAAATACTTTTTTAAGCGCTTGCGCAAAGTATCCCGTGAAAGGTCACAAGCGTTGGCTGACTTACAAGGGCATCTGCATGAACGAATCCAAGGAATATCTGTGATTCGAGCCTTTCACTTGGAAAAGGATGAAAAAGAAAATTTTATCGATAAGAATAGACATTTTCTTCATAAAGCGATTGACCATTCGAAATGGTTAGGGAAAACTTTTGCAACCATCAATACCATCACGGACTTAGCGCCAATTATTGTGATTTGTGTAGCTGCATATCAAGTGATTGTTGGAGGATTAACTGTTGGGGAAATGATGGCCTTTTATGGTTACTTGAATCTAATCTATTCCCCAATTCGGAGATTGGTAAACGCATCAACTACTTTAACCCAAGCACATGCTTCGATGGATCGCGTTTTTGAGTTTATGGATGAACCTTATGAAATTGTCGATCGTAAAGGCGCTGTGGATATAGAAAATGTGCGTGGGAAAATCAAATTTGAGAAAGTTACCTTTCGCTATTATGAAGATCAAGATCTGGTGTTAAAAGGAATTGATTTGGAGATTGAGCCGGGACAGACCGTTGCTTTAGTTGGACCGAGTGGCGGAGGAAAGTCTTCCATCATCTCTTTGATCCCGCGCTTTTATGATGTAACGGGAGGGAAGGTGTCGATTGATGGTCGAGACCTCCGAGATATTACGATCAGTAGCTTACGAAGATCGATCGGTATGGTGTTACAGGATAATATCCTATTCAGTGGTTCAGTCGAAGAAAACATACGAATGGGTAAACAAAATGCTTCCACAGATGAAGTGATTGAGGCTGCCAAAGCCGCCAATGCACATGATTTTATCATGGAATTACCAAATGGTTACCAGACGGAGATTGGCGAACGTGGAGTAAAGCTGTCAGGTGGTCAAAAACAACGAATCGCTTTAGCAAGATTATTTTTAAAGAATCCAGCCATTCTGATTTTAGATGAAGCAACTTCCGCTTTGGATCTTCAATCAGAGCATTTGGTTCAAGAGTCTCTGGAAAGACTGGCGAAGCACAGAACAACGATTGTGATTGCACATCGTTTATCTACAGT
>JANWIG010000003.1 GCA_025449975.1 Thermoactinomycetaceae bacterium | reverse complement strand
GTTTCGTCTATTAAGGGAAGCAGGTGAGTGATTTGAACTTCCTTTGGCTCGAAGGCTAATCCTTCCAATTGTCCACGAAGAATCGTTAAAGGGGTTCTCAGCTCGTGTGCTACATTAGCGACCAGTTGGATATGTAATTCTTCTTTCTTTTTGATCTGTTTGCCCAGTTGATTGATATGGTCAGCGATTTCAGCTAATTCATCTTGTCCGTTCAGCTGTTTGGTGTGGAGATGAGGGGCAGAGAGCATTTCTTTGGCAATTTCTCCTAGTTTCGTTACCCGTTGTTGATAGAGAGACAAGGATCGTCCAATCAGAGTGAGCCCACCGAGCCAAAGGAGCAAAGAGAAAATCAGAGCAAAAATAGAGTCATTTTGCAGAAAATAAACACTCCATATCCCAAGTGTATAGATGAGGAGGATGAGGATGGTTCGTTTTCTTATATCTTTCATTTGTTGTCACCAAAAGCATAGCCGATCCCGAAGACCGTGCGAATCTCAGTAAAGTCTGAAGAAATTTGTTTCATTTTTTTGCGAAGGTTGTATATATGGGTATCGATGGAACGTTCATAACCGAGATACTCAGCTCCCAACACCATTTCAACCAATTGGGATCGACTATAAACACGTCCAGGTTTTGAGGCAAGAATATGTAACAACTTAAATTCGGTTTGTGTCAGGTGGAGTTCTGTTTCAAATAACCATGCTTTATACTGATAGGGTTCTAGGACTAGCCCACCATAGCAAATTTTTTCGTCTAGTGTGTCTTGGGAAGGGTTTCTGTTAGCTCTTCTCAAAACGACACGGATGCGTGTCACCAACTCACGCATTGAAAAAGGTTTAGTAATATAGTCATCTCCGCCTATCTCTAGACCAAGAAGCTTATCATATTCATCCGTTTTTGCTGTTAAGAAGATAATCGGGATATCGGAAAATTTCCGGATTTCCCGACAAGTATCTAACCCATTCATTCCTGGCATCATCCAATCGAGCAAAACCAAATCAATCTGTTCTTTTGTTTGGAGAGTTTGAATCGCTTGTTTGCCAGATAAGGCGGTTCGTGGAACCATTCCCTCTTTTTCCAAGTAGCGACCAATCGTATCTAAAATTTTTGGCTCGTCGTCGACGATTAGAATTTTGGGCATTTTCGTTCTCACTTCCAAACTCTTTTGTTAAACAAAAAGGGAGATTTAGCTCTTCCTTAACTAGTATAACGTGTCGCTTCCACAGGAGAAAGTTTCAGCGTTTGTCGGGCAGGAATCAGCGAACAAATTAGTGATATCAGTAAAGCAATCACAAAATAGATCCCCAGTTTTGCATAGGGAAAGGTATAACTTGCATTTAGATTACTTGTAAAATCTTGTAGTAGCAGATCTCCTACAAAACTTCCCAGTCCGATCCCAATGAAAATGCCCATGGCAGCGACAATAAAACCTTCACTAAAGATTCCCCAATAGAGAAGACGTTTCCCCATTCCCAGTGCACGAAGCATTCCGATCTGTTGACGTCGTTCATGTATTTGGCGGAACATGATCACCATTAAACCGGCTAGTCCGATGATGGTTGCTAGAAAGCTAAACGACTCCAGAAGCGTAAAAATGATTTGGATGAAAGAACGACCAACGATCATCATTTGTTGTGGATTTTGCATCCCATAAAATCCTTGAAGATAAAACTCCTTTTCTACCTCTTTGCCGGTCATCCCTAGTTTTGTTGGATGATGAACCTGAAGCAAGAAAGTGGTTTCCACATGCTTTGTGAGGGATGTTACTTCGCTTTGTTTGATCCAAAGTCCATAGGAAGTATTAAACCCATAACTTTCGGTGTAATATTTGGCAATCCCAATAATTTTTTTATTGATGGAGTTTTTCCCTTGCTGTAAAGGAAAGAGATCCCCTATTTTATAGGTTTTGGATTGATTCCGTAACGTCTCCTCACTAATAATTATAACATTTGGATTTTTGGCGACCTCCAGCCAAGCAGCACGGTCACTTTGATAGTTTGTGTCACGCTTTAATAGTGGAAGTTGTATGTTTTTAGCAAAATTGAGATCGATTCCGTTGATATTGGCAGTGCGTTGGTTTGTCTGATAGACGGCTGTCGCATTTTTTATCTCTTTTTGGTTGATATAGCTAGAGCGGTTGATTATTTTCTTTAGATCATCGGTGGAAACTTGATGATCAGCTTTTGTAGCGAGATGATATCCACCTAGCACTTTTTGTTCATCCCAACTGTTGGCAATCGATCCTAAGAAGGCACTAACCACACTGGAGAAGCCTGTGAGAAAAAGGACCAAGGTAAACATAAAGAGAAGTAGAGAGGTTCTTTTTTTGTTGGCGATCGGATAACGAAAAGCGATCGATAATGCCCCATAAACTTTGGAAAAGGAACGGAAACGATGTTGAAGCCAAGTTAAGAAGATGGGTAATCCAAAGTGAAGCAGTCCGATCGCGTTCAGAAGAGTAAAGATGGCAATCCCTCCACGAACGTAGTCTGCATATGCTTTTTCGTTAGTCCAATCGGCGAATAAGGTTGTTTGGGTAAAAGCAATAAGACCAATGGTAAAGATGAACCAGCCGACATAAACGATTGTTTTTCCGCTATGCTTTTTCCAATTGAAAAGTGAGCGAGAATGGGATTCATCGACGATCTGTAACAACTGGACGATCGTTTGTCTTGCTGTGTTTCGAGAGATCCACAACATACAAAGATCGATGAGAATCACCCCAATCGCAAATCCAGCTATGACGAGACTGGGATTGACTGAAAAGCGGTAGGAGATGTCCAAATCATTTTCATATTGAGCAGTTAACGCAAGTAAATCTTTTATCTTCAGCAGGGCAACATAAGAGAGACCGATCCCTAGCAGAATTCCTACTAAACTGGATGTGATTGAATAGAGAAAGCCTTCCATCCGTAAGATCTGTTTTATCTCACGAACATTCATCCCAATCGCTCTTAACATACCAAGTTCTTGCTTTCGTTCCACAGCGATCATTTTAAAGATATTGATCACAAAAATGATGCCGATGGCAATCGCAATCATGCTCGTGATGAAGAAGAGGAAGACGAATTTCTTAATGCTTTCCGTTTTACCATGAGCAATCGTTTTATTAAAACTCGTACTCCACTCATCTAGATTCAAAGAAGCTGGTATACTACTGCTTGAGTAGAGAATATTGGTAAATCCTTCTTCAATTCCTAGTAGATGGCGAGCTGTATCTAGCGAGATAATGGCAGTCGCTTTTCCATTATCTACTCCTCGATAGCCTGTTAAACCCTGTTCAGAAACCACTTTTTTGATTGTGAAAGTAGTCGGTTTGGTTTTTGAAGGCAAGTGGAGTTGGATTTGATCCCCTTGTTTTACCTCTAACTTTTGAGCGATCCGTGTCGAGATAACCATTTCATCCTTACGAATCTGAGATGGGATCACCTTCGTTGCTTCAGGATCAAACTTTTGAGCATCGTTATGGTCAAAAGCGTGGATGTAGACATGAGGCAAAAAGCTGCTTATCTGTTTTGTGTTTGTTGACTTGGATAAATTTCCATACATCCGAATGGTTGGTAAGACCTGATCAGACTGGACTAAATCTGGTTTCAAATCAGTCCATATTTTTTCTGAAATAAAGCCTTCTTTATAGGTAATATCGTTTTCGATGGGTCCAAATTGAGTTTTGATAAGCGTTTTAACGCTATCATCGATTGATGAATAAAGCATAAAAGTTGCGGTAATTAATGCGGTTCCTACCATGGCTCCCATGATGGTTAAGATAGTTGTAGAGCGGTGAGCTTTCACATTGCGCCAAGCCATTCGCCGTAAATGAGGGTAGCGCCAGGCTTGAAAGATCCAGACTAATATCATGAGTAGCGTGATTCCACCAGCAATTATTCCGATAATCTCCATATTGTGTCATCACTCCTTTCACGAATAAGTAATGTTTTTCTTTAACTTAGGAAACCGTTCTTGAATGATTTGTCCACTATCGAGATAAATGACTCGCTCCGTTCGTTCAGCCACTTTGGGATCATGGGTGACAATGACGATCGTGGTTTGATAAACTCGATGGAAATGTTCAAAAAGATCGAGTACCACTTTGCCTGACTCGCGATCAAGCGCCCCCGTCGGCTCATCAGCCCAGATGACCCGCGGTTTATTGACGATCGCTCGAGCTAGGGCGACTCGCTGTGCTTGTCCTCCAGATAATTCGGCTGGTCGGTGATGCATACGGTTTTTTAGACCGATCTGTGTTAATATTTCCGTTGCTCGGTGACGAGCAGTTCGGGTGGAAATCCCTTGAGCAAGCAAAGGTAATTCCACATTTTCAACTGCGGATAATACTGGAATCAGGTTATAGGTTTGAAAGACAAATCCCATCTTTTGCAGCCGATAAAGATCGCGCTCTTTTTCTTTCATCTGATGAAGATCCTGTCCTTCGATGAGAATGCGTCCTCTGCTAATCGAATCGATTCCGGACAAACAGTTTATCAAACTTGTTTTTCCGCATCCCGATGGTCCCATGACTGCGATCATTTCACCACTGTGAATCTTTAAATCAATTCCACGTAGAGCCTCCACGCGATTTTCTCCCTGTCCAAATACCTTCCATATTTCGATAGCTTCGATGAGTACGGATGGTTCCATTTCTTATCATCCTTTCGGCTTAAACATTTGCGCTTACTATCATAAAACATTGATTTCAAAACGGTTTCAGCCACTTATCAAGATGTTGTCAAGTTCTCTATTAAATCGATTCCAGTCAACATATAGACCATCATGCCCGAATAAAATAGAAGCTATTTGATTCTTGGAGTATTTCGGCTAAAATGTGAAAGGGGAGGTGTATTGGTTTGAGTATAATCAAAGTATCAGACAAAGGTGTGTTTGGTGAGGGAGAAGCTTCTTTTGGTGGAAGCTATGTTCCTGAACATCTGCAAAATGCATTGGATCAACTAGCAGACGCGTTTGAAAAGTATAAAGATGATGAAGATTTTAATAACGAATTGCAGTATTATTTAGAGAAATATGTGGGTCGAAAAAGTCCGTTGTATTTTGCTGAGCGACTGACTAAAGAAGTAGGCGGAGCAAAAATTTATTTAAAACGGGAAGATTTAAACCATACCGGTGCACATAAAATCAATAATACGATTGGGCAAGTCTTATTGGCTAAACGGATGGGGGCTAAGCGGATTATTGCTGAAACGGGTGCAGGGCAACATGGTGTGGCAACGGCAACGGTCTGTGCCTTGTTTGGGATTCCTTGTACCATCTATATGGGTGAAGTCGATACCAAGCGGCAAGCCCTCAATGTTTTCCGGATGGAGATGCTAGGAGCGAAAGTCGTTGCTGTCGATAAAGGGAATCGAACATTAAAAGAGGCCGTCGATGAGGCATTGGTCGATTATGCTACCAATTATGAAGATACGTTCTATTTACTCGGCTCAGCGGTTGGACCACATCCTTATCCTTTGATGGTTCGACATTTTCAATCGGTGATCGGTCGCGAAGCTCGTGAACAGATTCTGGAGCAAGAGGGAAGACTCCCTGATGTAGTGATGGCTTGTGTAGGGGGAGGCTCCAATGCGATTGGTCTATTCTATCCTTTTGTGGATGATCAAAGTGTGAGAATGATCGGTGTTGAGCCAGCAGGGAAAGGATTGGAGACCGGTTATCATGCGGCTCCTCTGTGTGCAGGTAAGCCAGAAGTGATCCATGGGTTTAAATGTCATGTGATCGAAGATCAGGATAAATGTCATTCGGTTTCTGCTGGGTTAGATTATCCAGGGGTAGGACCTGAGCATAGCTACTATAAAGCGATTGGACGCGCTGATTATGTAGCGGTGACGGATGAGGAAGCATTGCAAGCGTTTCTCCAGTTATCCAAACTGGAAGGAATCGTTCCCGCGCTAGAAAGTTCGCATGCGGTTGCGTATGCTATGAAGCTAGCTCCGACAATGTCTGATGAACAAATCATCGTGGTCAATTTGTCGGGAAGAGGCGACAAAGATGTAGCCCAAGTATATGAAATGTTAAATAAATAGTTTGTTTAAGCCTCTTCCGATCGGAAGAGGTTTGTTCATGTTGTTTAGTTAAAGTTTAACTGGTGTTAAGACACAAACGGCAGAAAAGTAAGTATAATATAAACATAGATAAGCGCAAGATTGACTACTTAAAAGTCCATTTCCCATTGAATTTACACCTCCGCTGAAATGGGAAATGTTTATAGTATAGATAACACAAATCAGGGATCTTATGTGGGAGAGATCCCTGATTTGTGTTTATCGATGATTATTTGATTAATTGGAGCGCTTTATCTGCATTGATTAGACCGTCGCCAAACTCTTTATCGCGACCACGAGGACCCAAATCGGTACTACTTCGTTTAAGGATTTGCTTAATATAATTAGGGTTTGGTTTTTTACCTGGATGTTTTTGTTTGTATTTGGCGATCAGGACGCCTACCAGTCCCGAAACTTTTGGGGCGGCTAAGCTAGTTCCGGTCATAAAGGTATATCCTTGGGGTAAACCATAGATCTGATTGATGGGTGACTCGCCAAAATAAGTAGGTACTGTGGTAACAACCATTTCATAAACATCTAGATTATTTAGATCAAAATCACCGGATGGAGCGGCCAAATCAATCTGTCTACCAAAATTGGAAGCGGAAGAGCGCGTATTAGATTTGGTTGTTCCTGAGACAGTGATCACACTATCGATTTCAGCGGGGATATGGATGATCCGATCTCCTATGAGTCCGAGCAATTCAGCTAGAAGGGCGGAGTTGGATAGGTCAAATCCCTCATTTCCGGCACTAGCGACGACCGTCACCTTGTTTTGATCAGCATAGCGGAAAGCGCGTTGGTAAGCTTTAATAATGGCTCTGTCCTCTGCTTTATTTAATGATTTAAATGTTCCTAAGCTTAGATTGATGACATCCACCTTGTCTTTAACGGCTTGGATGATGGCTTCGATCACCCAGGAGGATTCGGCATTACCTAAATGAAAAACTTTATATGGGATGATTCCGAGATGAGGACCTACACCTAACATTCTCCCATTTGCAGCCATTCCTCCGGCCACCATGGTGCCATGCCCCATTTGATCGGAGGTGTCAGAGACACCAGGGACAAATGACTTTCCAGTGGATAAAATGTTATCTTTTAGATCAGGATGTTGAAAATCAATTCCGCTATCGATAATTGCCACTTTTACTTGATGACTACCTGTTCCTTTTTTATAGCTCGCTCCGTTGTTGGTCACTTTTTTAATATCCCATCCCCATTGCTGATAGACATCAGCGGCATCAATATTAATCTTGGGACTTTTGGCCGGTTTTTTGTGCGAAGTGGCTGGTTTCTTTGATGAATGTTTGAGAAAAGATGGTGGAGATGGAGGCGTGATCTCTTTCTCATTCCCAATCACTTCGACACGATCGGAATACTTTCGTTGGATCTCTTCGATGGCTTTTTTGACTTGATCGTTAGACTTTCCTTCTACTTTTAAGGAAGCAATCTCTGGCATGGGGTATACCGTTACTTCGTAGGAATCCTGTAAACGTTTTCCCAATTCTTGCAAATTGGGGGATTTGGACTCCTTAAAAAGGATAATTTTACTCTTTCCATCGACTGAATCACTGTTTGCTTGAATGGAAGATGGATGATAAGCAATCAGAGTAAAACAAAGTGCCAAAACCGATAGAAGAGCGATAAACTTTTTCATTTTAATCCCTCCTTTGTAAAGATATTTTAACATCTATCTATTACATATTCTTTTATTTTTTGTGAACATACTAGTATTTTCTATATGCTGCGAATATGATTAATAATAACTCCCTTTTTTTAGACATAGAACAAAATTAGGAAGATTCCTTGTTGAGTGAGGCTTGGTATAGTTGATAATAATGTCCTTTGGCTTTCATCAATTTGCGATGTCTTCCTCTTTCTATAATTCTCCCTTGATCAAGAACGATGATCTGATCTGCATTTTGAATCGTACTTAAACGATGAGCGATCACAATCCGTGTGCATTTCATTTTGGATAAATACTGCTCTACCTTCGCTTCATTGATATTATCCAGCGAGCTAGTCGCTTCATCGAGTAAGAGAATCGACGGTTTATGTACCAAAGCGCGGGCGAGAACAATCCGTTGTTTTTGTCCACCAGAAAAGTTGGTTCCAAATTCCGACATTACGGTTTGATAGCCTAGCGGCAGTTTTATAATATCTTCGTGAATATTGGCTAGCTTAGCTGCTTCGATCACCATTTCTGGAGTGATGTCTGGATTATGTAAGGTAATATTTTCATAGATGGTTCGATTGAATAAATGGATTTGTTGGGGAACCATCCCAATTTGCTTGCGCAGTGAAGAAAGATCTACCTTTGATAAGGAATAACCATCAAAGTAGATATCCCCAGCAGTGGGACGATACAGTCCGATTAAAAGATGGGCCAAAGTCGTTTTACCCGCTCCCGAGTGTCCGACGATCGCTACCTTTTGACCGGGGGAAATCGTGAGATTAATATCTTCTAGGATGAGCGGACTATGTTTGGAATAACGGAAGGACATCTGTTTTATTCGGATCTTTCCTCTCAATCTCTTCGTGATCACTTGTTTCTCTTCTATGTTCTCCGTAGGTGTTTCCAAAACATCATTCATTCGGCTGAGATAGGCCGAAACTTTCACCAGCTGACTATAAGAGGTTACCAATGTAGATAAACTAAGAAAAAATGTCATCGACAAGGTATAGTAAGCGATCATTGCCCCCATGCTCAAGCGTTGGTTCATGACTTCCCATGTTCCTAGACAAAGAATCAGTAACGGGGCTCCGATCCGAATAACGGTAATCGCCGTTTCAAATGTTGCCGAGAAATTTTCTTTTCGTTTTGTTGCGGCGAGTTGGTCCTGATAAAAATCTCCCCAAAGTGATAGCATTTTGTTTTCCAGACCGGCCATTTTTACTGTTAAAATCCCATATAAAATTTCGCTCTGCATCCATTGCACCTTGGTTTTACTCGTTAACTCCTCTTTGGAGAGCAGTTGTAGTCTCTCATTACTGATGATTAGCAAAACACAGTATAGGATCCCGATCAAAATGATAAATAGCGCGAGAAAGGGAGATTGGATCAAAAAGTAAAGCAAAAAGATCAACACCAAGTTTAAATCCAGTAACCCACCTACCACTTGATTGGACAAGATTTCGCGGATCAATGTATGGCTATTGGCGCGGTGAGCAAGGTCACCAAAGGAGCGCAATTGAAAAAATGAGTAGGGAAGATGGAGCAGATGCTGGAAAAAGCGATGCATCAGTCCCCAATCCAAGCTATTTTTTAGTTTGACTAAAAATCGTGCGCGTAAAAAGGTAAAACCCGCTTGAAAAAGTGTCACAAAGAGAATCACCCAAGCCAATGTCCCAATCCATTGATATTCTTCAGGTAGAATCACATGGTCAATCACAAAGTTGGTGATGAGAGGAGAGACCATCGTCAGAATTTGTAGTAAGACGGACCAAAGCAATAGAGCGAAGACCAACTTTTTATTTTGAAGGAACAATTGGAAATAAGGTTTCCAACTGGATGGTTTGGCTTTGGTCTGAAAATTTTCGCTAGGAGTAAGTGTAAGGAGATAAAAGGAAAAGCTAGCTTGGAATTCTTCCGCAGTCAGTTTTTTTCTTCCGATCGCTGGATCAATAATCGTAAATTGGTTATTTTTAATCTTTTCTAATACCACAAAATGGTGACCTTTCCAAAATAAAATCGCTGGAAGAGGGATCTCTTCTAGATCATTCCAAGCCTTTTTATAGGCACGACACGTAAGACCGATTCGCTGACCTGTATCCATCAAGGTTTTTAGCGAGATTCCGTCACGGCCTGTTCCTGCTAATTCTTGTAAATCCAAAAGAGAGATATGATGGTGATAGTAAGCACAAATCATTGCCAGACAGGCTAGTCCACACTCGGATTGTTCGTTTTGTTCAATATAAGGGACGTTACGTAGACTTTTCCACTTCATCTTATCATCCTTCTCTGTAGCAGTTTTTCTAAGTTGTTTGAAGGTAGGAGAATTCTTCTGTAGTTAGCCCCGAAATCACTTGGAAATCTTTCGTCCCAAGTGATTTCGGGGCGCGATGGATGGAGAAGATCAGTCATCAACTAATTTAAGGAAAGTGGATCAAAAAGAAGTTGATCTGAATCCATTGCTAACATCGCTAGACCGATTCCGGCATAACCCGACATTAGCCCAAGTGATT
>JANWIG010000002.1 GCA_025449975.1 Thermoactinomycetaceae bacterium | reverse complement strand
GACGACAGGAATATCCGCTTGGGGGTACAAAAGTTTAAGGATGACCCATGAACCATGATCCAAACCTCTCGTAGAATTGGTTTGATTAGGGATTCCTTGCTTAGATAGTAAGTCTGCGATTTTTGTAGCGATTTCTACAGATCCGCGTGCTGGATATTGCAAGGTATAGAGAACATCTGGGAAACCGAAAAAATCATAAATGGTTTCATATATATCATCGGTCGATGAGATGGTTAATCGTTGGCTTTCCCAATGAGCTGTAAAAATAGCAATTGCTTTGGGTTTTTCGATTTTTTGAGCAAATTGACGTAAAAATTGAGTATAACGCTGATCTTCAATCGCAATCATGGGGGAACCATGGGCAAAAAAGAATGAAGTGGTCATCCCTTTTCCTCCTAAAACTCAATTACTTTTCGTAACTTATTATACAAAGGTAACATATTTACGTCAAGGAACAAAGTTACTTTTTATAAATAACATTTATATCGTTATTTTTAAGTTATAATAAGAGTAAATAAGGTGGTGATAATCTTGAATCAATCTAAGTTATGTCCGAAATTTGAAAAGGGGATGCAACTATTAGGGAAGCGGTGGACAGGTTTGATTTTGTATCAGTTGTTGAAGGGACCGCAACGATTTTGTGAGATTGAAGCGGGCATTCCGATTAGTGGACGACTTTTATCTGAACGGCTAAAAGATCTTGAAAGGGAAGGTCTTGTGCGTCGACAAGTGTTTTCAGAGGTGCCCATTAGAGTCGAATATTCTTTAACAGAAAAAGGTCGCGCCTTGGAGCCAATCATTCAGGGGATTCAAGAATGGTCGCATAAATGGATCAAGTTGGATTGAATATGAGTCAAAGAAGTGTTTATGCTCAGTTGAAAAGATTCCTTTGAAGGTTTAGTTGTGTCTACTATAACTAAACCTTTATCTCTTTGTTAATAATATTATGAATAATCATAATAAAATCACTCCTAAATTTTCCATAAAGCATGACTTTATTCAAATACTTTCAATGTTTATTGATTAAATAATTCAGTAGAATATAGCTAATTTGATTTGATATAAGAATGTATTTTATAGTAGAATAGGAAAAATAAATATATCATAAAACTACAAACTATTTAGATGATGGGGGAATGTGATGAAGCGAAGTCTATTTCTTGTAATGGTTATGCTACTGGGAATGTTGGTTGGTTGTTCTTTTTCAGAAGCAGAAGATTTGTCCAAAGAAAACGAGGCACTACGGAAAGAGAACGAACAGTTGAGGGAAGCGTTGGGGTTATCGAAAGATGAAAAAATAGAAGAAGGAAAAATCCCGACGAAAAAATTGGATCAAGAGAAGAATAATTACATCCATACATATTTAGAGATTACGGATGTACAAGCAAAGTACTATACCACAAAGAATGGGAAAGAACCAGGAGCTACTTTTAAACTTCGCAACAAGGGTAGTCGAACCCTGAATAATGTAGAGGTAACGATTTTTTTTAAAGATGCCAATGATAGTCGAATCACAGAGCATAAAGTTTATCCAATTAATAAATTAAGAGCTTCAGAGAAAGATTGGATCTTGAAGCCAAATTATGTGTGGCAATTGAATCAAGGGGAATACTGGGCAGCAAGTCATGTTTCTGAAGATTGGAAAGAAGGGAATGTCGATATCGAAATCACGAATATCGAATTTGTTCAGTGATAAAAACAAAGCCTTGTAGCGATTTGATTTCGTACAAGGCTTTGTCGTGTTGATTTCAAGCGGTCGATCGTCCCAAGTGGTGAAGTTAGCAAAGATGACTACCTTCTTCATCATAAGTTATTTTCTCGTTCTGAAGTTTCTTTCGTTGCTTCTTCGATACCAGGTATATTTACATCAGGATTTCCATTAGCAAAGTCAAAAGGCTGGACTTCTTGCTGATTTTCCGCGCGCCGTTTTATTTTTTCCGATACGTCGATGACAGCAGTGGTTCCTTTCACTGTCCACTGGAGTAGTTTCTTTCTCACGGTGGAAGATGACAACAAGGCAATGGCACCTGCGGCGACCATCCATCCCAGATTGGACTGCTTTCCGCGCCGTTTCATTCGAGCGTCTCCCTCCTTAATGCGATCTGTAGATTTTAGAGATGGTTTTATCAGTGTTTGTTCGTTTGGCTGAATTTATACCGAAAGAAGATGTTTCTGGAGAATGCAGAGAATGCAGAAGATCCGTCAAAACTTACTTTAAGGAAGGAAAGAGAGCTGTTTGATCAAGAATAGAACCTATATACAATTGCTTTTTTTGACATAACTTTAAATAAGATAAATAAAAAAGTTGGATATGATTTATAATGTGATCATTTGGAATATATATAGATAAAAATCTTGGGATGGGGATTGATTCGTTTTCTAGTCCTGTAGCCTCCTGAGTAAACACATAGGAGGAAGAAAAAATGAGACGTAAAAAATTGTTTTCAGGTATTCTGGCTTGTACATTGATCTTAGCTGGGTGTCAAATAGTCATTGAAGATTCTGGCTCTTCTGAGCAAAGTCATGAAGAAGGAAGCGCTGGAAATCAAAATCAGTCATATGAGAATGATGGTTTAGAAAGCAACAACAGTGAAAACACATCCTCGGGCAATCGCGGAGGTCAAACTTCACAAACAACTGAGAAGGGAGATTTATCGTTAGCTGAAGTACTAAAGAAATCCCGCGGAGAGATGGCGAACTTGCCTGGTTATGAATATCGAACAACTGGGAATCAATCATTTACAGTCAATCTCGATGGGGATCAAAGTACCAATACTTATCAAGCCGAACTCACCTTAAAGTTAAAAAACAGCCCATTTGCCTATGCGGATCGCGGAACTGTGAAAGGTGATAAAACGACGTCGGTAGAAACATTTCACAAAAACAACATGACTTATTTTGCCATGGGAGAAGGTAGCTATGGAAAAACGGGAGCGCCGGAGAGCGAAATCGGTTTGTTCCATTCGCCGAGACCAGGAATCATCTTGAAAAATATATCTACTTGGACGGATGGGGCTCCTGAAAGCAAGTTAAAAGGTGTATTAAGTGAACAAGATGGTCAATATGTGATTGATCTAGACATAGCTGCTACGAGTTCAGGAAAAAAATGGTACTTAAAAGAGATGCAAAATTATATGGAACACCAGTTAAGAGAATGGATGGCCCAAGATATGGGTGATTTAAATTGGAATCGGGCATCCATCCGTGGAGACCAAAAAGTCTATATTGATAAACAAAGTTATCAAGTGAAGAAGATGTCTCATGACATTTCACTCACTGTACCGGTTGAGGGTGGAGGAACGGTTACAGTAAAGCAGAGTTTGGTAAGTAACTTAACTGGTGAGTATTCCGGATCGATTGTAGTGCCAGAGGATATAAGACAACAAGCTCAAGATGTACAATAACGAACAAGCCATTGTGATGGATAGCTTGGATATGTTAATAAAGAATGTATAGTGAGAACACTAGAAAGTGTTTTTCATATGCATTCTTTTATTTTTTAAAGGATTGTGATGGTTTATGAAGATTGTCATCGCTCCGGATTCATTTAAAGGGAGCTTAACGGCAAATGAAGTAGCATCAACGATTGGTGAAGCATTTTGGGAAGTGATTCCGGATGCGGATCTTTCATTGTGTCCAATGGCGGATGGTGGTGAAGGAACAGTAGATGTGCTAGTATCTAACATGCGTGGACAGAAGAAAAAGCTTGCGGTCTTGGGACCTCTTTTGGAACCGGTCCTGACGCATGTGGGAATGATCGATTCACAGACAGCAGTGATAGAGATTGCAAATATTGCTGGTTTGACGATGGTCCCGCCTGAGAAAAGGAATCCGCTATATACCTCAACTTATGGTGTTGGGCAAGCGATTTTAGCATTATTGGATCAGGGAATCCGGAAGATCGTGATCGGTTTAGGAGGAAGTGCTACCTCCGATGGAGGATTGGGTATGTTGCAAGCATTGGGGATGACTTGCTTGAATCAACGAGGAGAACCGGTCTCTCCGGTTGCCAAGTCCCTAAGGGAGATCAGAGAGATCTCGCTTACTTCACTTGATCCGCGATTGCAAGAATGTGAACTAATCCTTGCTTGTGATGTCACCAATCCATTGCTTGGCAAAGAGGGGGCTGCTAGGGTATTTGCTCCACAAAAAGGAGCCACAGCAGGAGAAGTTATTCAGCTCGAAGAGGGTTTGCAACATTTTGCTAAGCAGATTGAAATGTTAGTAGGAAATCCTTTACATCAACAACCTGGAAGTGGAGCGGCAGGCGGATTGGGATTTGCTTTGTTGATGTTGGGAGCGAAGATGAGACGTGGAGCAGAGGTAGTGGCTGAGGCAGTGAGACTGAGTGAGCAGATCGAGGGGGCAGACTGGGTGATTACCGGTGAAGGCAAAACGGATGCTCAAACCTTTTATGGGAAAGTTCCAATTTATGTCGCCCAATTAGCCAAACGTGCCAATACCAAAGCACTCCTTTTATCCGGAAGCATCCAGCCGAATTGTCAGGCCTTGTATGACTATTTTGTCAGTCTCCATGCGGCTGTTCGCCGTCCACTCACTTTGGAGCAAGTAATGGAGGGAGCAAAGGATTTGTTGTTTGATACGGCTTATGATTTGGCTCGTCTATTACGACTAATAGAACATTAGCAGCTTTCTCTTAAAAAACGATCTTTGTTCTAGAAAGAGGCGGGGAGATATGGGGAAACCAATTGCTCTGGTAACAGGAGCATCAAGTGGAATCGGACTAGCTACAGTGATTGAGCTAGCCAAAGCAGGGTATGATGTACTGGCGACGATGCGGAATCCTGATCGGCAAAGTCAGCTGATTTGTCAAGCGGAGCAAGCAAAAATCCTTCATCGGATCAAAGTTTGGCAATTGGATGTTACCAATCCGGAGATGATCAAAAATGTTGCCAATGATGTTGAAAGAAAATTCGGACGATTGGATTTGCTCCTGAACAACGCTGGAATCGCTGTTACAGGAGTGACAGAAGAAATAGGTATGGAAGAGTGGCAAAAACAGATGAAAACCAATTTCTTCGGAGTGGTCCATGTGATCCAAGCATTTTTGCCACTGATGCGTCAAAACCGACAAGGTTGTATTATCAATATCAGTAGTGGTGCAGCGTTTTTGGGATCACCTTATACCGCTCCTTATACGGCATCAAAATGCGCATTGGAAGGATTCAGTGAGTCGCTTCGTCTTGAATTGGCGCCTTATGGGATCAAAGTCGTTTTGGTTGAGCCAGGTTTTTTTCAAACCAATATCTTAAAACATCAACCATTTATGACAGAAAACTCCCCTTATCGTGAGGATCAGCAAAAAGTTCAATCCTTTATTGATCGCTTTTCTAATCAAGCGAAAGATCCTCGTCAAGTGGCTAAAAAAATTGTCCAAATTGCTCAAACGCGATCTCCCAAGATGCGGTATATCGTAGGTAGTGATGCCCGTTCTCTCTACCTGATCAAGCGATTTGTCCCTTTTGGTTTTATCGATTATTTTTTTAAAGTGATCCGTCAGAAATCATCTTCTCATTCTAAATAGGTGGGTATGTTAGTATGCTTCCAATAGTTCAGATAAGGGAGCGGCTCCGACTTGTACTAAGGGATTGTGATTATCGCCTGTCCAAAAGAAGTACCCCAAAAAAAGAAATAACAGCAGGATAATGAATATGGTTACAGGAATGGTCGTTCGAAGAGAACTTCGAATCAGCACTTTATAAATGCTCCCGACGCTCTCATTTTCAACGGAAACATTAATACGAAGATATTTTTTCTTGCCAGTATATTTGATCGTTATCTTTGATTTTCCCCAGTTTTTTGGTGTAATGACAGGAGGAGGAGCGGACAAATGATGGCTTGGAACCTGATTCCACTCCAAGAGATCATTACTTTCTTCGACAATAAATGTATGTTTACCATCTCCATATTTTTTGAAGAAGAATTGGATTTGTGTACCAAAAGAAACCAAAGAGGCTTCTCCTTCTTCACTAAAGGTGCGAATCCTTTCAGGCAGCGTAATTGTAGAATCAAATTTGAACTTTTTTATTGTCATAAATTCCCTCCGCAGGCAAAATACATAGTTTTTATACTTTGTAAATATAGCACTTAAATAAATTAAAAATACATTAAATTACTCTGTTAGTAATTGTTTTAATCTTATTTTAACAATAGGTTATTTTAGATTTATGGGGAGGTAAACTATTTTTACTGTTGTTCACAAAAAATAAAATATTTAACCATAATAAAGAAAATCCTCCATCTTAATATAGAAGGAGGATAATATGTCAAAAGAGTAAGATATTTGTTTGGGTTCTTTATCGTTTCGATTTGCGATAGCCAGCTGCTCTAGCAGCGGATTCAGAGTCGAAACATTCTTCCGGATTGGTTCGATTGTAGAATTGACCTCCGGGGACGTGGTAAATTTTTTCGCCTTTGCTATTAATATTTCCCTTGATATAGCATCCCGATCTTTTTTTCTTGGTCGAAGAAGATGAAGAGCTGGAGGTGCTATCGCGTTTGCTTTTTGAAGTAGAAGATTTCTTTTTAGTGGATTCTTTTTTCTTTTTGGTCTCTTTGGATTTCCTTTCCTCTTTGTTTTCTTCTTTCTTCTCCTCTTTGTTTTCGTCGTTCTTCTCATCTACCTTTACTTCTTCGGTTTTTTCATTGATCACAGTTTTCTTTTCGTTAGAAAGTTCTTCTTTCAGATCCGTTGATTTTTCCGCTGTTTCTTGTTTGATTGGGGTAACTGGTTGCTGTTTCTTCTCTTCTTGTTTATCACCTGATGCGAAACAAGAGCCTAAAGCCAAGATCGGTATGAGGATAATGAATGCTAAGCAACCACAATTTATAATCCATGGCTGAGTAATTTTTACTTCATATAAACTTCCATAATAAGCGTCTTCGATTTGTACATTGACACGGATATATTTTTTCTTTCCTTTGTAGTAGATGGATTCTTTTGTTTTCCCTTGGTCGTGACCGCTAAATACGGGTGGAGCTTCGGATAGACTTTGTTGGGGGACCGTTTGCCAATCGGTTTGATTATCGCTTTCTTCAACAATAAAACGATGTAAACCATCAATATATTTTTTAAAATGAAAATCGATCCTAGCCCCTGAAGAAACTTTGATTGCTTTTCCATATTCGGAAGATATCCGATTGCGGAGTGGCAAAGTCACGTTTTCGTCAACTTTGTCTTTTTCTTTCCCCATAATATACCTCTTTTGGATCTCTTATGTAAATATAAATATATTTAAGAATTGACAATTCATTATAGCATATTATGATCGTTACATAAAAGACGAAGCATCTCCCTTTTCATAGAGAGATGCTTTGATTGGTATACTTAGGCATGTAGCATGGTAGCGAGATCTTCTTGAGCGTTGCCAATGAGCTGAAGGTTAAAATGCTTTTGAAGTACTTCCATTACTCCTGGGGAAATAAAAGCAGGTGCTTTTGGACCGATCCGAATATCTTTGATTCCTAGGCTAAAGAGTCCCAAAAGGATGGCCACGGCTTTTTGTTCAAACCAAGATAGAACAATGCTGACAGGTAGGTCTTTGATATCGCATTGGAATGCATTAGCCAAAGCGGAGGCAATTTTTACTGTAGAAATCGAGTTGTTACATTGACCTAGATCGATATAGCGAGGGATCTTTGTTCCAGGAACATAACCATAATTGACATCATTAAAGCGGAATTTACCACAGGATGTCGTTAAGATCACAGTATCGTTTGGAAGAGAAGTGGCTAGATCGCGATAGTAGTTACCGCCGACACCCGGGGCATCGCAGCCAGCGATCACAAAGAAGCGTTGAATTTTCTTCGTTTGAACAGCTTCAATGATTTCAGGAGCGAGTTGAATCACTGTTTCATGGTGGAAACCAGTGGTTAGTGTCTCTTCTGAATTTAGATTCGCTTCGGGTAAAGAGAGGGCTTTATCAATTAATGGTTGAAAATCGTCATTGACGATCTTTTGAACTCCTTCTAGTCCAGCGATATCATAAGAGAAAAAGCGATCAGCATAACTTCCTTTAATCGGCATGACGCAATTGGTTGTTGCTAGGATGGCTCCGGGGAATTTTTCAAATAGTCGGCGTTGGTCATACCATGCTTTTCCAATATTCCCTTTGAGATGAGGGTATTTTTTTAGAGCAGGATACCCGTGAGCTGGCAACATTTCAGAGTGCGTGTAGATATTTACTCCTTTACCAGCAGATTGTTCCAATAAGCGTTCAAGTGCTAGGAGATTATGACCAGTAACTAGAATGGATTTACCTTCTACTTTATTTTGTGTCACTGTAATGGGTTGAGGAAGACCCAGCCTTTCCACATGAGCTTTGTCTAATAGCTCCATTACGCGAATGGTAGCTTGTCCTACCTTCATCGCCATATCGATGTGTTCTTGCAGATTAAAGTTGGAATTGGTTAAAGTCATATACAATGCTTCATGGGTTGTTGCATTTACCATCTCATCAATATATCCCAGTTGTCTTGCATGGGTGGCATAAGCGGAGATTCCTTTTAAAGCGAAGACGATAATATCTTGTAAGCTGGCAATTTCTTCATTTTTTCCACAGACTCCAATGATTTTACAGCCGCCTGGAGCAGTTTGTTCACATTGATAACAAAACATGGTTTCTCCCTCCTTAGAAATGGGTATAACTACATGTGATATATTTCACAGGTATAAAAGCAGAGGAGCATCTTGTGCCTTTATAGTATACTTATCCGATTTCTAAATCTGTGATTTTTATCACATTTTAGGGAGAGAGCATAAAAAACCCTTTGGTTGGTAGCTTTTGCTATAAGCCAAAGGGTTTTCTGATGATCTGATGACTATTACTCCATTTCGATCAATAAATCTCCGGCTTCGATCATATCGCCTGCTTTTACCAGAATTGATTTAATGGTACCAGATGCAGGTGCTTGAACAGTGGTCTCCATTTTCATCGCTTCGCTGATCAATAAGTGCTCACCTTTACTTACTTTATCTCCTTCGGAAGCAAGTACTTTAATTACTTTACCAGGCATAAAGGCAGCGATGTGATTCGGATTTTGAGGATCGGCTTTGATCCGCTTGTTTTCACTTATTTCTGCTGATAGATCCTCTACTTGAATTTCGCGCATTTGACCATTCAGTTCGAAATAGACCGTGCGTTTTCCATCGGGTTGTAGATCACCTACGCCGGATAGTCGGATGATTAAGGTTTTACCTGGTTCAATACTGACAGAGGTTTCTTCTCCTGGACGTAGACCATAGAAGAAGATCGGTGTTTCCAATAAAGATAGATCTCCATATTGGCTATTGCTTTTCTCGAAATCGAGGAAAACCTGTGGATACATAATATAAGAGATGACATCCAGTTCGCTTGGAATTCGACCGATTTCTTTGCTTAACTCCATGGTAACTTGATTGAAATCGATCGGCTCTAACCGCTCACCAGGACGGTGCGTAAAGCATTCTCTTCCTTTTACGATTACCTTTTGCAGGCGCTCTGGAAAGCCTCCAGGTGGTTGTCCGAGGTAACCTTGGAAGAATTGAACGACCGAGTCAGGAAAGTCAAGACGCTCCCCTTTTTCATAGATGCTATGCTCATCAAGGTTATTTTGAACCATAAATAGAGCCATATCCCCGACTACTTTGGAGGAAGGAGTTACCTTGACAATGTCTCCAAACATTTTGTTTACTGTAGCATACATTTGTTTTACCTCTTCCCAACGTCCTCCGAGCCCGACCGCTTTTGCTTGTTGTTCAAGGTTGGTGTATTGTCCACCAGGCATTTCATGTACGTAGATTTCTGCATTGGTGGATTTCATTTCACTTTCAAAGCCTTGGTAATAGGTCCGGACGTCTTGCCAGTAATCAGCTAACCGGTTGAGATGAGTAAAGTTTAATTCAGGATCCCGTTCGGTTCGTTCCATAGCAGCCACAAGTGCATTTAAACTAGGTTGAGAGGTGAGACCTGACATCGAGCTGAGACAAGCATCGACGATATCTACCCCAGCTTCAATCGCTTTTAAGAGCATCGCACCGCCGTTTCCAGATGTGTCATGCGTATGCAGATGAATCGGAAGACTGATTTCACTTTTTAAAGCGCGGATCAGCTCATAAGCTGCATACGGTTTCAATAATCCAGCCATATCCTTAATGGCGAGAATGTGCGCTCCGGCTTTTTCTAACTCTTTAGCGAGGTCGATGTAATATTTAAGGGTATATTTGGTTCTGCTGGGATCTAAGATATCTCCCGTATAACAAATCGCTGCTTCCGCAATTTTATTATTCTCGCGGACCGCCTCGATAGCTAGTTGCATACCGGGTAACCAATTGAGACTATCGAAGATACGGAAAACATCAATTCCGTTTTCAGCAGAGGCTTTAACAAAAGTGCGGATTGCATTATCGGGATAGTTGGTATATCCAACCGCATTGGCTCCACGTAGTAACATTTGGAATAGGATGTTCGGTACTTTTTGCCGCAAGATTTGCAACCGTTCCCAAGGGGATTCTTTTAAAAAGCGCATACTGGTGTCAAAAGTAGCGCCGCCCCACATCTCAAGAGAGAAAAGGTTGGGAACGAGTTTGCTCGTCGCTTCAGCAATCGCTACGAGATCATACGTACGAACCCGAGTAGCTAGCAAAGATTGATGTGCATCACGAAACGTAGTATCTGTAATCAAGACCTTTTGTTGTTCTTTGATCCAATTGACCAGTCCTTCTGGTCCTTCCCGATCCAGAATTTGTTTCGTTCCATCGGTATAAGGAATGGATGAAACCTTCGGAATTCGCGGTGGATCGAAATGTGGTTTTTTCTCCACTTTAGGTAAGTTTTCATGTCCGTTGACAACGACATGACCAATGTAATTGAGTAGCTTAGTTCCACGGTCGCGCCGTTCACTAAATTTGAAAAGCTCTGGTTTGCTATCGATAAAAGATGTATCATAGTTTCCTGTTAAAAAGTCCGGATGGGTGACAACATTTTCGAGGAATAGCAAGTTGGTTTTTACACCGCGAATCCGAAACTCTTTCAAGGTTCGGTACATCTTTTGAGCGGCCTGTTTTAGCGTTGCTCCATAAGTAGAGATTTTCACAAGTAGTGAGTCATAGTAAGGAGTAATCATCGCACCAGTGTAGGCATTTCCTGCATCTAAGCGAACACCGAAACCTCCACCGGACCGATAAGCAAGGAGTCGGCCAGTATCGGGAAAGAATCCGTTAGCAGGATCTTCTGTCGTGACACGGCATTGAATGGCGTAACCCGTCGTTTGGATTTTATCCTGTTTTGGTATCTTTAGTAATGGATCATGGAGGGAATATCCTTCAGCGATCCGTATCTGTGCTTCGACCAGATCAATTCCTGTGATCAATTCGGTAATGGTATGTTCCACTTGGATTCGTGGATTCACTTCGATAAAGTAATATTTTTGATCAGAGGTGACCAAAAATTCTACTGTACCGGCATTTGTATACCCGGCATGTTTCATTAAAGAGAGGGCAGCTGAGCAAATCTCTTCTCGCAATTCTTCGCTTAGGGAAAGGCTAGGAGCGACTTCTACCACTTTTTGATGTCGGCGTTGCACAGAACAATCGCGTTCGTACAAATGAATCACATTGCCATGCTGATCGCCCAGAATCTGTACTTCGATATGTTTCGGTTTATCAAGGTATTTTTCTAAATAAACCTCTGCGTTTCCAAATGCAGCGCGCGCTTCCGATTGGGCACGTTCGATGGACTCTTGCAATTCTTCCTTGTTGCGGACGATCCGCATTCCACGACCTCCACCCCCAGAGACGCCTTTGATGATGATGGGGTATCCTACTTCTTCAGCAAATGGGATGGCTTCTTCGGCAGAATGGATCGCCTCTTCTGTTCCTGGGATAACAGGTACACCCGCCTCAATTGCTAGCTTTCTCGCTTCTACTTTATCACCGAATTTTTGAATCAATTCGGGAGATGGACCGATAAAGAGAATCCCTTCCTCATGACAGCGCTTAGCAAATTCCGCATTTTCCGCAAGGAATCCATATCCAGGATGGATCGCATCCGCTTTATGTTCCTTTGCCAGCTCAATGATATTTTCAATATCGAGATAAGCTTCGATGGGGCCTTTTCCTGCTCCAACGAGATAAGACTCATCCGCTTTAAAACGGTGTAGAGATAGATGATCTTGCTCAGAATAGATTGCAATGGTGCGAATCCCTAGTTCAGTTGCAGCACGAAAGATTCGGATTGCGATTTCACCGCGGTTTGCTACTAACAATCGCTTGATTCTTTTTTGGACCAAAAAAGCTCCCTCCTTGTCGATCATTTTCGAGTGCGAGTGACACTCTCATAATACAAGCTTCTCTCTTTTTGGTGAAGATTATTTTATTTTGTTTGTAGATCTGAATAATACTTCACCAAGTGAATAAAAAGATACGCTTTATTATGCTAAAAGGATGTGTAGTTTCTAATAGAAAACATACAACATCGCTATTAGGTTAAATAAAGCGTATACTTTGATTCTATCTCTACCTTAGTATAAAAGACGAAAAAAGGAAAGAGAATGATTATTTTTTTGAGTTGAATTGACATATTATTGATTATCCTGATTAGTGGAGGTGTCATTGTTCTTAGTATCTTTTTTCACAACCATTTTTAGCCCCATTTCTTTCATCAGCTGCACAGTCTTTGTTTGCCCCCATTGTTTTTCACCTGGAAGGATGGTTTCTGTAAAGACGAGGGAAGCCAGGTCATGAAGAACGTCATGAGAAGCTCTTTGTCCGTAATCTTTTTTTCCTTCAGCGATATCTTCACGTAATGCCTCAAAGAAGTCTCTGAACTTTTCTATTTGGTACTCCGGTTTGCTGATCACTTGATCTATTTTTTTCCACTGTTCATCTACATTATCAATTTTGTAACCCCATTGGGGTCCAAACACCTGATAGTTGGCATATTCATGTAAATCACGAAAAGCTTTTGATAAAATCTCAAAGTCGTCTTCAGGGAAAATACCATCTTGGTTGGTGGCAGTCATGGTAATGATTTCTTTTTTGTAAGTTTCTAGAGCTTTCACTTCTTCCGCGCTTAGCTCTCGTACTTCGCGAAAGTTATTCATAAATAACATTAAGACGACGATAATGATAATAGGACTTACAAACCCTAATACTTTTTTAGCTTTCGGAGACTTTAAAAGTTCCATGGCGACGATTGTCAGCTCCTCCGTCTATTTTCTTATTCTCCCAATCAATACGGATTCCTTGGATGCTACCATAGAAGGAAGGAGATTTCCGTACTTCTATCTGATAGCCGAGCTTTTGCAACTTGTTTGTTACGCTTGCTGGAAGGGCTTCTTCTATAATGACAGTATTCTTTTCTACAACAAAGCGTGTCGCTTCAACTGCTTCTTGTAAAGGTTGATTAAAGTCAAGAGTTCGGATGATTGTTTCCGCTAAGACAGGAGGGATATTTCGACCGCCGGCACTTCCAATCGCAAGGATCGGTTTTCCGTCTTTCAGGATCACTGTTGGTGCTGTCCAGCTTACAGCTTTTTTCCCAGGAGCCCCATGGTTTGGTCTTTTCTTGGATTTACTAAAGTTATCTAATTGACTATTTAGAAAGAATCCATCTACATAAGCACCTGTTCCAAAAAAGTTACTAAGCGTATTCGTAACGGAGACGACGGTTCCCTCTTTATCGATAACGACAAAATGAGTTGTGTTTTCGTGTCCTTCTTCGTCAGCAACTGTGTCAAATACATCTTTATACTTCTTCGAGATCTTATCTGTTTTGATATCAGAAGCTAATTCTTTTAGATAGGAAGAAGATTTTAATTTATTTAATGGGACATCGACAAACTTTGGATCACCAACAAATTTCTTTTTGGAGTCAGAAACACGCTTACTCACTTCACCCAGCTTGTGGATGAAATCAGCAGATAAGTCTTTGTGTGAAGACACGTCTACATAATCAGCCATCACCAACGTTTGATATAACATCAGACCGCCACCAGGGGGTTCAGTAAAAACCATTTCATAATCCTTATATTTCTCGATAAGAGGTTTATAACTGGTAGCTGTATAATTTTTTAAATCACTTAGTTGTAAACCCTTGGATGCTTTTACGATTTTTTCAGCTAAAGCTCCTGAGTAAAAAGCGTCTGAACCTTTATCACGGATTTTGGTTAATGTTTTCGCAAGGTCTGTTTGTTTGAGCAACTTATCTGTTTGTATAGCATTTCCATCAGGAAAAAGATGTGGTAGGGACTGCCAGTTGAGGCGATATTGCGCATAGTGTAACCGAGTGGATAATTCACGGCTTGTACGAACACCTTCAGCTGCTAAGTCAATGGACGGTTGGATTAAGTCTTTCATCGGGAGTTTTCCGTACTTTTGATGCGCTAGCTCCATTCCTTTGATAAAACCGGGGACCCCTGTACTGGGAATCTGTTCGGTTTGAGGAGCGACTTCGCGATAATCAATCACTTCGGGTTCTTTCTTTTTATCGGATGGATAGATCAGCATGGTACCACCACCACCGATTCCTGAACCATGTGGTTCAACTACTCCTAAAGCGTAGGAAATGGCAATCGCGGCATCGATTGCATTTCCTCCTTTCTCTAGGATCTCCATTCCCACTTCCGTTGCTTTCGGATGGGCAGTAGATACAGCATAAGGAATATCAATTTTTTCTTCATGCTGAGTGAAGATGCTTGTGATCGACTCAATCGACCCGCCTGACTTAGAATATGATTGGTAACCGACTACACCAACTACTGCTAATACGACTAGAACTGTCAGAGTAATGTGCAAGCGTCTATTTGGCATTATTCCCTCCCCCTATCGGTATTTTTTTGTTGGGTATTTCTCGAACGAGTTTATCCCCGTCACGTTTCCAACCATCACTAAAATACTCAGAGCCAGTCAGTTGCTGAAAGATTTTTTCACGACGATATACTCCTAATAATCCGGTCACAGGACGCGGTTGGCCTTCTCGAATATACATTGGATGAAGTTCAATCTGTACTTTTCCATCTTTATTGATTTTGTATTGTGCCAAAACACTTTCTCGAGTACGTGACCATCCTTGGTCAAATATAAAGTTTCCTAAGCTATAAAAAATGACACCGCCATTATAGATTTCCACGGGTTCAAGAACGTGCGGGTGGTGACCGATCACTACATCGGCTCCAGCATCGATCATGACTCGTCCCAATTGTACTTGGACCGGATGAGCGCCACTATCATACTCTCCTCCCCAGTGAGCATGAACAATCACAAGGTCAGCGCCTCGTTTCGCTTTCACAATGAGAGAAACCAATGATTTAACGTTTTTCATACTGGCGATTCCCGCTCGGTTCTTTTTCGCTGCGAATTCTTTTGGAATAACCTCACTTAATCCAACGATAGCAATCCGAACTCCATTTACTTCTTTATAGACAATCCGACGGGCGTCTGTATAGTCACGACCGGCTCCAACAGTATCGACCCCAGCTTTAGCAAAAGCCTCGATTGTTTCAGATAAAGCATCTGGACCAAAATCGAGCATATGATTATTTGCGAGAGAAACAGAATGAAAGCCTACTTTTTTGAGCGCTGTAGCCGCTTCTTTATCTGTACTAATATGAATAAACTTATCCGCTTTTTTGTATGCATCTTCCTCTTTGGTGGTAATGGGATTTTCAAAATTTCCCGTTACATAATCAGAAGCTTGAAAGTAGGGAAGAACATGGTTAAAAGGGTATTCGTATCCTTTTCGTGCAGCTATATAATCTTTAATATTCCTTCCTAACATCATATCACCAACCATGGAGATGGTGATATGACTATTTGGATCTTTGGTGACCTTAGCTGTTTCACCGGGTGAACCAATAAATGAGGCAAGCGGGATCGTCACGAGGAAAAAGACAGTAAGGATAATCGTATGTAGATCCGTTTGCTTCTTTTGTCTTTTAATATATCGTTGCATTCGTTGTTTCCAGTTTAACTTTAACATAATATTTATCCTTCCCTATAGTAAGTGGTAAATGAACATAATGAGGAATGTACACCCACTTAAGAGTAAGGTACTACCGAGCGTAGGAACGAGCCCTTGTCGCTGCATAGTGTTGGCAATTAACCCAGGAACAATAATTCCGATTCCGCGGAACTCTTGCGATTCAAATGGAATGAGATGAGTAATAAAATCAAAGGGCACATTGGCAGCAATAAAGTCGAAAAGTAATTTTAAGGCGATTCCTACTGTGAGCATCGCCGTAAACTTTCTTCTACCATATAAGATTGTATATTTTCCTACCACTTTTGTTACAATTAAATAGGTTAATAAAGAGATGAGGATGACTACTCCGACAAATATAAACTGGTCAAAAACCAAGGCCATATAACCTGGAACAACCAAGCCAGCAGGCATAACACCAGTTTTTTCTGCATAAAGCAGGCTAAGAACAACACCGATGATTAATGAGATGTATAAATCGGAACCAAACAAAACGATTTCCCCCTACACAATGTGTTTTCTAGTACGTTGTTTCTTCTTTAACTCTTTTACTTTATCAGCTGTAGCTTCGAAGATATGACATAAGGGCTCAGCCGAACCGTGAATGTTTCCCACGCCGTAAATCATTTTACCGGACATCCGTTCTTTGATGGCATTAAATATAACGCGGGTTGACTGATCTTCTAAGTCAAGAAGCTCTCTGCACTTGATATTCCCAGCTTTGTATTCCTCGACGATCGGGGATGTGGTTGTACCGATTAGAATCAGAGTATCGATCTGTATATGAGGTAGAACATCTTTTGCGAACTGTTCAGTTCGGTCCACACGGTCTGGGCGGCAATTCATGATAACGATTGGGTCCTGTGTGGGGTATCCTAGATCTTTAACGCGTTCCCAAATATTTAATGTCGATGCCGCATCATTTGCAGCAAAGCCATTGACAAAATAAGGAGGAGTGTTACTGGTGTCCAGTGCCAAGATTCTCATCGCCCCGGGATCAGGATGAGCATTGAGCATACCACGAAAAGCTGTTTCTTCATCGATCCCTAATGCTTCAGCAACTGCTAAAGCTAAGGCTGCATTTTCAGGGAAGATCATATAGTCAAATTGACGAAGAAAATCCTCAGAAATGCGTGAGTTATCACAAACATGAACTTGTGTTTTACGTTTTCTAGCTATTCTCTTGTAATAGTAAACATAAGGGCTATTATTGATTATGAGATGCCCATTTCGAGGAATGGTAGCAGACAATGCTTCGGCAACTTCTTTCAATGTTGGTCCCATTACATCCATGTGATCTTCCAATACGTTCACAATTACGCCAACGTTCGCTTGTAGCATTTGTTCTTGGAAGATAATTTGGTAGTCCGGATTCACTGCCATACATTCACTGACAAGGCACTCTGCTTTGAGGCGAGCTGCTTCCGCAACAACCATTTTTTGTTCACGGATATTGGGTCCCTCGAGTCTACGTTTAATTGGTTTTTCGATATCACTATTCCAGTAAATCATCCGAGCAGCGGTTCCAGTAGTTTTTCCGATTGTTCGATAACCCGCTTCTACCATAATCCCTGTTGTTAGTCGGGTTACAGTGGATTTACCTCGAATTCCATTAATATTGATTCGGATGGGTATGGAGTCAATATTTTTTTGGTGCTTTATTTTTTCTATAATTCCAACTATTAGTAGCCCGATTAAAAACAGTGGAATCAGCCACATATTTCTTGTCTCCTTCAGCTAAACTTGTACATTTTACAGTGGTTTGCTCATATTTTTGCTTTGAGAATACTCGTCTCAGCTTAAACTATTCGAATACGATTATAAAACATTCGTTTTCAAGAAAAAACACATTCGCCTTTGAAATTTTTGTTAATAATGCGGCAACAGTTAGAAAATAAGCCTCCTTAACATAATCGATGATTCTTTGAACAACCCATGTGTATATAATACTAATAAGTTTTGTAATGATTCGGGGGGAATAATGTGACTAAATTTCATCTAATTGGCATTAAAGGAGCTGGGATGAGTGCATTAGCGCAGGTGCTTTATGATATGGGTTTTACGGTAAGAGGAGCAGATCAACCAACTGCTTTCTTCACGCAAAAACCACTTGAGAAGTTAGGGATCGAGATGCGTTCGTTTTCTCCAAACAACATTGAATCAGACTATACTATCGTTGCTTCTAATGCCTATCGCTCTGACCATATCGAGGTAGCGGAAGCCCACCGAAAAGGAACAGAATTTTATTGGTATCACGAATTCTTAGGTAAGTTAATTGAACCGTTTGTCAGTATTTCGGTCACGGGTACGCACGGGAAAACATCAACTGCGGGCTTACTCGCCCATGTATTGGAGGGGATTGCGCCCACTTCTTTTATTGTAGGAGATGGAAGCGGACGAGGAGGAAGAAAAAATAAATACTTTGTGTTGGAAAGTTGCGAATATCGTCGACATTTCTTATCTTACTATCCTGACTATGCTGTCATTACCAACATTGACTTTGATCATCCGGATTATTTTACAGGAATAGACGATGTCAAGCATGCTTTTGGGCAGATGGTGAATCAGGTAAAAAAGCTGGTAGTTGCCTGTGGAGATGATAAAAATACCCATGGATTATCGGCAGATTGTCCGATTCTTTATTATGGTTTTTCGCCAGACAACTTACTGAGGGCGAAGGATGTGGTTCGCAACTCACTAGGAACGGAATGGACCGTCGAATATAAAGGAAGTACGATCGGCACCTTCCGAATTCCGCAACATGGTACACATCATGTTTTAAATACACTGGCTGTGATCGGGATCTGTCTATCGGAGGATTTGGATATGTCCATCGTTCAGTCAAGATTGCAAACGTTTCAGGGAGTACGGAGAAGATTTGCCGAAAAACCTTTTGGGAGCAATATTTTAATCGATGACTATGCGCACCACCCTACTGAGGTAAGAGCGACGATGGAAGCAGCTCGGAACAAATATCCTCAACAAAAGTTGGTGGTCATCTTTCAACCTCATACTTACTCGCGATTAAAACATTTTTTGACCGGATTTGCCGAAGCGCTTCAAGAAGCGGACGAAGTTTATTTATGTGATATTTTTGGCTCGGCTAGGGAATGTGATGGGGATATTTCCATCAACGATTTATTAGCGTTACTTCCCCAAGCGAAGCATTTGCGGAGAGATAATATTGAACAGCTTAAAAAGTATGATTCCGCTATCCTGCTATTTATGGGCGCAGGGGATATCCAAAAGTACCAAAGATGGTTAATGGAAAGTGAATAAAAAAGCGATGGTCAGATAGGAGACCTTTTTGATTCCCGTATTTAGGATGGAAACTTCTTTGGGCTCAAATAAGCCTTCGCAAAAGTGGACTGTTTCCGAAGAATGGGTCATTTATGTGTTGCCGTTTTATCGATGTGATTTTCTTTCCGTCGTCGATCGAAATCGCGATCGGCTTTTTTTCTTTTTGATTTTCTGAGAATATATAATTGAAATAATTAGTATTTTTCATCTATTTCAATTGCAAATAAAAAGTTATATCATAATAAAAAGCTATCTATAATAAAGTAGATTTGGTAGGTTCGGAGGTTTATATATATATGATGAAGAGATGTTTGATCGACGAATTGACACATCTCAAACAGTCTTCCAAAGAGGCTGTCGAGAGTCTAGAAGAGTTTAGTGATTTTAAAAAGTATCTCCATGTAGAAAGGTCCTGTGAGCGTAAGTTAAAAGAGATCTTAGAAGAGATCCAGGGAGAAAACCGCCCTCATCTCGTTCTCATTTGTGGAAGCGTTGGAGATGGAAAATCTCATTTGATCTCTTTTTTAAAAAATAAGTCCCCTCATCTGTTTACAAATGTAGTTTTGCATAATGATGCAACCGAAAGCTTTCACCCTACCAAGACATTTGAACATACTTTACGTGAACAGCTAAAGTATTTTACCGATAAAGCATTGGCTAGCAGACCTTTTTTTGCACCGCATATCGTCGTAGCGATCAATCTGGGTACATTAAATAACTTCTTAAACTCCGTTTATCGTGATGAATATAAAACGCTAGCTCATTATGTTAAAGAAACGGGGATTATGAAAAACAATTGGACCCATCAGGTAAGACCATATATAGAAGGAATTCCTATTCGACATATTAATCTTAGTGATTATCATCTGTATGAACTAACAGAGAAAGGAATTATTTCTTCTTTCCAAGAAGAGTTGTTAGAGAAAATTACGGCTAAAACCGAAGTAAATCCCATTGGTCGCACCTATTTGGGAGCTTGTCTCTCCTGTCCTGTTGCTCAAAAGTGTCCAGTGAAAAAAAACTATGAGCTTCTTGAGAAAAAAGAAGTGCAAAGATCGATTATTCAACGATTAGCTGAAGTAAATATCAAATACAAAACGATCATTTCACCAAGAACCTTTTTTGATTTGCTCTATCATATTTTAGTAGATGCAAAGATTGGTTCGCTTAGCTCCGACAAGGCGAGGAAGAAAAAAATCAACTCCCTTTCCGACCAAGACTTTTTGGCTGCTTTGCTTCCTAATCTATTCTATGAGATCCATCAGCAACTGGATCGCTTTGCTCATATCAAGTATTTGGAGCCTAGTCAGAATCGCACTTCGGAGATGGATCGACTGACGATTCGCTTTTTTAATACAACCGATCTGCAACCAATTTTTCGCACCTATTTAGATGAAGAAACCATGAATCTATATAATTTGCATGCATTATTAAACCGTGTAGAAAACGCAGATCTGAAAGAGACTAGCGACCTACGAAGAATGTTATACCTGACCTTGCTCAGACTGGATAATCTATACCCAGCCCCCAACGATAAGAACATCATTCAAGAGGATCCTGTCTATCAGGATTATGTTCGTTATCTTTATTTTTGGAATAAAGGTAATCCGAGAGCAATCAGGAACTTGTATAAATCGGTCATCAACTCACTCTATTCCTGGAATGGGAACTTGGGAAAAGAGAGGGTTCAGTTAAATATTGGACGGAAACAAGCTAGTTATATTGTTTATCAGCATTTGAAAATAACTTTTTGTTCACTCAAAGTGCCTCCAAAAAAAGAAGGAAAGTTAGAGCGGTTTTCCACTGAGATGGTGTTGCATTTTCAAGCAGAAGGTTCTAAAAGATCTCATCATGTTGATATTGATTTTCATTTATATAAACTAATCGATCAGGTGAATAAAGGTTATCGTTTGAGCCATCAAGATCACAATAATTATGTCAATTTCGTGGATCTGTTAGAGAGATTGAGTCGGGATGGATCGCAACGGAATAAAGTGGAATTTCGCCATAAATTAGGAAAAGATCACCATACCTATCAGTTATATCTCGATGAGTTTGGTGATTATGTGTTTAAGGTGGGAACATCATGAGACTAACTTTGAATTGGGGAAAATTTCTTAAGGAATTTAAGGTAGATGCTAAGAAAAAAACAAAGCTAACCCACTCAGCTGGCTCGGCGCTGGCACCCCTAAGAATTCTTCCTTTTGTAACAAATCGGCGGGACAATTACATTCAAAACTATAAAGCGTGGTTAGGTAGTTTTTCTCGTGCATTAACAGAGAAGCAGGCAAAGGAATTAAATAAGGAGGCGTTTTTTGCATCGATAAAGGAAAAAATCTTTCATCCGGAGCATGCTAACTCCCTCTTTTATATTATTGAAGACTTATTTTTTGAGAATGACGAATTGATCTTTTCACATCCTGCTTTCTTTAATTATCTTCCCAAGGGAACTTCCCATGAGGAGAAAGTAGCCTCTTTTCTAGTAGGAGTGTTTGGGACGGAGCGAGTAAAAAATGCCATAAAACAGGCCTATGCCAAAAAACCAAACAATGTTCTCTTGTTGCTGCTATATGATTCTTTGCCCGAGTTAAATCCTAGTGAAGATACTACTGAAAATTATCACTGCCTTTTACCCGAAATTCAGCGATTATTTGAAGAAGATTTTTTATATCTTGTGCAGCATGAAGAGGTCATGGTGAAGTATTTTGAACACTTCGTTTCCTATTATTATTTCTTTTATACCACACAATTAATCTTATATTTAAATAAAATGTTTATTTCTCGAAGATCACTGGAGCCAGTTTATTTTTTTGTCGATTGGGAGAAGCGCTCAAAATCGCGGCAAGGTTATATTCAAGGTTGGAATATGATTGCTACTAAACTTCCAGATTTATTGCCCCATGCGGTTTGTTTAAACATGTTAAACTGTCTTGATGGTCACCAAGAGAAAGCGATCACGTATCAAAATCTGATCATGTTGATAAAAAAGAGACCGGCTGTCGAACGAAACGAACTATTAAACGAACTAAACTACTTGATTCATTTGTATAAGAGTTTTGTGGATGATGTAGACTGGAGGAAATTTCAATATCATCAGCAGATCGCCAAAGATATACCAACTGCCGTCTATCTATTGCAAAAAGCGATCGCTTTTCAATATGATCACTCCGGGCGGAAAAAGAAAAAGTTGGAGTTTTATGAAGCCTATACTCAGCTGGCAAAGCATTATTCCTTTGTGAAAAGAAGTGGTAATTTAGGCTATACTACCAATCTTACGCAAGACTATATTATTTTCTTGACTAAACTTTGTATGAAGGAGAAGCAGGAGATATCGATTCAAGAATTATTTCGTGCTTTCCAGCGAAGAGGAATTTACTTTGACTATGCGACAGAAAAAGCGATTCGTGAGCTGTATCAAAAATTGAATTTATTGGAGAAAAAATCGGATAGTGGTGATGCGCAGTATGTCAAGCGGATTCTATAACTTTTTGGCCAATGAAATTTTTACATATTTCAGTGGTAGAGAAACAAGTCCAGGAGAGAAATTTCATCTTCAACTGGAAAAAGAGGCTGATGTCTCTCAGATGGTTGATGCTCTGGAGGAAATAGCTATTCAACAGGGAAGATGGAAGCAGTTTGAGTTTGGGGATTATGGGAGTTTTTCGATTGCCAGTGGTCCAGTGGAGATTCTCGTTGCCGGTACACAAGATGGAGTAACAGAAGACTTTTTAATTCGCCTCCGCAATTTAGTAGGAACACATCATCCTACTTTTCAACAAGTAGCTGTTTTATTTGTGCATCATACGACCTTGGATAGTATTTCAGGAGGAGCGACCAGTCTGCTCGATGCGGGTTTACCACTGTCTAGAAAAGCGGTCAAGCAAAGTGTCAAAAATAAGATCGATTCTTCTCAATTATCGGCCATTGATAAAACGGTGCTCCAATTTGTTGTTGATGAGTTAAATAAATCAAGTATTAAGGATAATCATTTGTTTTTGTATGAGTATGCTGACCTCTTGTCACTTATTGATAAAGGATTAACCGCCGACGATTATCCGACTCTTGAAATTTTCTTTGATGCGGAGTTAAAAGACGTACCAGCTGAAAAACAGATGGAGCGGCTACAAGAAAACCATTCTTTTTTTAAACAAATTCAAAATGCACATCAATATGGTAATCCTTTGTCTGATCTAGATAAATTATTTGATCAAGAAGATATTGAGAAAAAGATTGGACAAAAAGGTTGGTCTCGCTTACCTTTTTCGTTTATTCAGCAATCCCATCAAAAAAAGAGCCAGAAAACACCACCTGAGATTCAAAAATTTGTGGATAGTTTTTTAACCAAACATAATTTGCCCTATCTTGAAAGGTTCGAAGCAGATACCAAGGTAAAAAGACGGAAACGGCATGTGCTTATTTTCCAGGCACAGACGGTCAACTTGATCCAGTTTTCTTGGGTCTTTGATCGAAAGTTAGAAGGGACAATCGAAAATCAAGTGGGAAATGCCGGTTCAATCAGTCGGAATCGATTAAACATCCGGCATGTGATGGTACCCAACCAGGTTAATTTTTTACGAGTGAAATACAAAGAGAGTGGTGCTTTATTTGAATTTAAAATAGCAATTGTTCCAATGGAACAAGAGATTTTCCCTCAGATTGGCGACCGTTTCTTAATCGATGCAAAGAAACGCAAGAGTCGCATTCAACTATTGGGCTTTGATGGAAAAATGGTATGGAATGAACCATTTGGAAAAGAAAAGCTGGAAGTGGACTTGGATATCGGTAAGGCAAGAGTGTCCAGAGATCAGCTTCTCGTTTTGAAAGGGTCGGAAGAAGTCATTGAGCATCAAGGTGGGAAGATGGCATTTGATCTAATCATCGATGATATTTTGCTACCCCTTACTTTAATCGATGAAGTTCATCAGCCCAAAAATATTGTGGGCATGGATGTTTATAAGTTAAAAAGGGAGTTGCAAAATAGCTTCCATTTATCAGAAAGAGGGATGATTGAACAAGGAAGCTTCCGCTATTATTTGAGAGATAAGGTTTTTCTACAAAATTTGCAACGAGAGCAGCTTCTTATTGAAAAGCAGGCTTTGGCACTGTTTGAACGTCAAGGTCAAGTTGAAAGAAAAGAACTATCTATTCCTCATGAGGTACGAGAGGCGTATTTAGACTTGGTTCAATTTTTTACTCATTCAAATACGCTTCCTTCCCTTGCTTATTTGGAAGAAGAATATCAAGAGCTTGCCCAGCGTTATGTTGAAACCTATCTAAGGGCGTTAAAAGAATTGGAAGAAGGTACTCCCCTTTTCACTGAAAAGCGAGATCTAGCCTATTTGGGAACCGTTATGGTGGAGAATAGAGGAGAGCAATCATTAAGGTTTTCGCCTTTGCATCCGCTTAATGTGGCATATCAACTGACCTTTTATCACATTGTTGGCGATGAGGATGTCCCCATTGAAGTTTTAAAGCGACTCGGTCCAACTCATCTATGCCCATATTTGTACCAGATCGATGGACAATTGTTTCAAGCTGTCAGCCAATCGCATTCACCAGAATGGATTTATTATGAGCATGGGAAGGTAGTCAATAGCCATTCCCAATCGAGATTTGTAGCTCGATTGGTAGCTGATAAAATCGCTGAATTTACCAATCATTACCATTATTTGTTTGCTTTTAGTCCATTTTCACCGATTCGCATCAATCTAATTAACTTAGGAGATGGTCGTGAAGTATTAAAAGGAATTTTTCAGTATTATCTTGGAGAAATCAAGAAAGGTCAAAAGCTGGAAGAGCTTCATCCCATTCAAATTACGATTTATGGTCAAGAGGATCTCATTACTGCTTTTGATGAGTTTACTTACTATTCGCGGGCAGAAGAAGTGTGTGAAGCGTTTGATCTAAAGCTAAAAAATAAAAGATATAGTGAAGATGAGCTAATCAATCTCTTTCAAAACCGTATTCAATATTATAAAAAAAGCTTAGAAGTGTCCAAGTTTGAATATGCTCATATCAGTTTTTATGATCTTGATGAAGAAGTAGAGGAAACGTATGGCAAGATGGAGCTGATTGAGACCGGATTGTCGTTGGATGGCTTGATGTCGACACTCACTTCTACTTTTGTGGGAGGGCAATCATATCGAACCGGTTTTGGTTCAAAGTATCTGAATGAAAGCAATCAGCTGATTCGATTGACGAAATGGTTTAATAGCCTTGTTCAAGTTTCCGGAAAGCCGCATCCGTTTGAGTTTGGCAAAGTGATTATGACCACGTTTGCTCAGCGAAATGAAAAGAGATTGCAACAAATCTATGAATCTTCCCACTGGGTTACCTTTATTGAACCACAGTTTAATCTCAACTTCTTTACGCAGTCATCCCTAGCCGACAAATTATTTGTCCTGCATTATAGTGATCAATATACCAATTCAAGCAGCTATGATGCGATTACAGTTACTTATCAAACAGAGCAGTTTCAAGCAGTGATTGAGGAAGTTCTGGCCAAACATACGCCATACGCGCATGATCCAAAAATCATTAAACATTTGATCAATTTATTTAATAGTTTAAATGGGGACTGGCTTCTCCGGATGATTGGAGATAAGACGCAATTTCCGCGAGAAAAAATCAGTATTTTGTCAGCAGTTAAATTGAGTTTGGCTGCATTTGCCCATGAAAATTTGATATGGATCCCCATGTCGTTGGAAGAAGTGTTACGCGTTTCCGGAGCAGTTGGATTATCAAAGTCGGATGCTATTTTTACTGCCAAGAATCTGGGCGTTAAAGGTGCGACCAGTGATGATCTTCTCATGGTGGGGATTGAATTAGGGAATGAAAAGCCGAAAGTCCACTTTTATCCCATTGAAGTGAAGATCGGAAGAAATGGTCCCCGTGTAATTCAAAAGGCGATTCAGCAAGTACAAAATACTTATCAGACGATTATCAAGGCGGTTTGCGGTGATCGCTTTATTCATCGAGTTTATCGGGACTTTTTAATTCAATTGGCTTTAGTGACTGCCAAAAAGATGAAGTGTTATGATGTGTGGCCAGAATTTGACTGGGATCGTTTATTTGATGAGAAAATATATATGCAGTTAATCAGTGATCAATTTGAGATTTCGACCAGCTTGCAGGAACAGATCGGAATCGGTGGGATTATCTCTTTTGGCAGGGAGATCAGCAAAACGGATTTTAAGTTGACGGATCAAGTCGGATTGATCCTGCTACCGGAAGTTTCGGGCTATCATCTGTTGACACTATCGATTAGCGAGATTCTCTGGCGAATTCATCGAAGGGTTGGTTTGACGCCATCGGAGCGAATTCCTCAAGATGAAAAGCCACCAATCTCACAAAACGATCGAGATGAAAAAGATCCACCGATTTCTCAGCCGCAGAATCAAGGTGAAACAGAAGGGGATCAACCTGACTCTCCATCGACAGATGGTACCTCAATCTCTGATTCAGATGGTTCTTCGGAGGCTCGTACCGATGAAAAAGTGGAGCTCCGCCAAAGGTTGCGAGTGTTATTTGGTCATACATTGGAAGGCAAAGCGCTTTATTGGGAACCAACCAATACCAATCAAGTGATGCATACCAACACCGGAATCATTGGAACGATGGGGACAGGGAAAACACAGTTTACGAAATCGTTGGTAACGCAGCTGGTAAATGGTTCATCAGAGAATGTCAAGGGGACAAAGATTGGCTTTCTGATCTTTGACTACAAAGGGGACTATATAAAGGAAGATTTTATTCAAGCAACTCAGGCTACCGTTTATCCACCTTATCGTCTGCCTTTTAATCCCCTAGCCTTGTTTGCGGGGAACAATCCTAAGCCGCTGTTACCGCTGCATACAGCTAGTATGATCTGTGAAACAGTGTCGAAGGCATTTAACCTAGGAATCAAGCAACAACAATTATTAAAAGATCTAATAATGGATGCGTATGAGGAAAAAGGAATTGATAAAGCCAATCAGGCAACTTGGAACAATCCCCCTCCAACATTTTATGATGTGTATCGAAAGTTTACTGAGCATAAAAATGCCAAGGAAGATAGCCTTGCTGCTGCTCTTAAAAATATCGTCGATTATGAGCTCTTCTCTCCAGATCGAGAAACGCAGAAAACACTATTTGATTTGATCGATGGTGTAGTGGTAATCAATCTAGCTGGTTATGATCCAAGCACACAAAACTTGATTGTCGCGATGATGTTGGATAGTTTTTATTCTCAGATGGTTACCAAAGGGCATAGCGCAATTGACGGGGATTACCGCGAATTGACCAAAATGATTTTGGTTGATGAAGCGGATAACTTTTTAAGTAAAGACTTTGCCTCGCTTCGCAAGATTTTAAAAGAAGGGCGGGAATTTGGAGTCGGAACGATCTTGTCCACCCAATTTTTAAGTCATTTTGTAACAGCAGATAATGATTATACCCAATATATTTTGACTTGGATTGTCCATCGGGTGGCAGAGATTAAAAAACGTGAAGTCCAAAATATTTTTAATACCAGTAGTCAAACGGAAGCGGATCAGCTTCTTAATCAGATCCGTCAACTGCCAAAACATCATAGTATCGTCACAGCGGTATCCGATCAAAAATATATTGAGATGGAAGATATGCCATTCTGGAAGTTAATCTAAAGAAGATGCGTTGTTGGTGTGTTACTAACAACGCTTTTGTTTTCTTTTATGTAGACGGAATAATCTGACTCTGGTAAAAAGAGACGGTAATTTCTGATTATCGAAAAAAGATACTTTCCCTTTTTTGTTCGATTATTGAGTAGGTTAAAAATTTTCTTACAGGTATTTCATTTTCTGGAAAAACATAATCAAGATCAATTCACAATTTAATATAGTCAAATATTTTATTATTTTCTGTAATATTAAGTATGATTAACATAATCTTAATAATTTCTTAATTGTATTAATCATTAGTGTTGGGTATCTTTTTAGAGAGTGAACTTCACAATCAGCTGTTTTAAATAGATATTTTATAAAATT
>JANWIG010000001.1 GCA_025449975.1 Thermoactinomycetaceae bacterium | reverse complement strand
TGGCAGGTTGGACAAGCTTTGTTGGTCATATATGACTGTAAATATTCACGCACATACTCCGATGTGGTCTCTTGAAAGCGTCGTTGTAAATTATTCATCACTCCTTCGAAGATCGAAAGAGTTTCACGAATGTGCCCTGAATCTCCTTCATAGCGGAAGTGAAAACGCTCTTTGCTCCCATAGAGGATAATTTCTTTCTGCGCTTGAGATAGTTCTTGAAACGGTTTGTCAAGCGGAATACGAAAATGTTTGGCGACGGCTTGGAGCAATTGCTTATAATAAGTTCCATTGGAGTTCGCTAGTGGCTCAATTGCCCCTTCTTCCAAAGACTTGGACGGATCAGGGATGACTAAAGTAGGGTCAATCTCCATGCGATAGCCCAATCCATCACACGACGGACAAGCTCCAAAAGGACTGTTAAAAGAAAACATGCGTGGTGTAAGCTCATCGATACTAAATCCACATTCCGGACAGGCCAAGTTCTGGCTAAATAGCATCTCTTCTCCACCGATGATGTCAATGAGGACTTCCCCACCGGACAAGCCCACAGCCGTCTCAATTGAATCAGTTAATCTTGTTTCGATCCCCTTCTTGACAACAATCCGGTCAACCACCACTTCGATCGTATGCTTTTTATTCTTCTCCAAGCGAATTTCCTCAGATAAATCCCGGATTTCCCCATCGATTCGCACGCGAACATATCCTTGGCGGGCAATCTCTTTGAGCAATTTGACATGCTCTCCCTTTCTCCCTTTCAATAGCGGGGCCAACACTTGAATTCGGGTGCGCTCAGGCAGCTCCGCGACGCGATCAACCATTTGTTGAATCGTTTGCGAGGTGATCCGAATCCCATGCTCTGGACAGTAGGCCTGACCGATCCGCGCGTAGAGCAAGCGCAGATAATCATGGATTTCCGTTACCGTTCCAACCGTCGAGCGCGGATTCCGACTTGTCGTTTTTTGATCAATCGAAATGGCTGGAGACAATCCTTCAATCAGATCCACATCCGGTTTATCCATTTGTCCTAAAAACTGTCTCGCATACGCAGACAGCGACTCGACATAACGCCTCTGTCCTTCCGCATAAATCGTATCAAAAGCGAGCGATGATTTCCCCGAACCACTTAAACCCGTTATAACAACCAATTTATCTCGTGGAATGTTTACATCGATTTCTTTTAAGTTATGCACACGTGCTCCACGGATCACAATCTCATCTCGTGCCATGCTTCATTAGGCTCCTTCCACACGGAGTTCGATAATCAAGTCACGAAGTTCAGCTGCTCGTTCAAACTGCAAATCCTTGGCTGCTTGCTTCATTTCCTTTTCCAATTTGGCAATCAGTCTTTTCCGTTCTTGTTTGCTTAGTTTCTTTTTCTTTCGTTTCGTCTCATAGGTTGCAGATTCTTCAACCACTTTGGTCGCTTCAATCACATCATGCACTTTTTTCTGGATCGTCTGTGGCGTAATGCCGTGCTTCTGATTATACTCCATTTGAATTTTACGTCGCCGATTGGTTTCATCGATTGCTTTCTGCATCGATTCGGTAATGCGATCAGCATACATAATCACTTCACCGTTGGCATTTCTCGCCGCTCGCCCGATGGTCTGAATCAATGATCGTTCCGAACGGAGAAATCCTTCCTTATCAGCATCAAGAATCGCTACAAGGGAGACTTCGGGTAAATCAAGACCTTCCCGCAGCAGATTGATCCCCACTAAGACATCAAACTCACCCAAACGCAAGTCACGAATGATCTCCATTCGCTCGATGGTGGTGATATCGGAGTGCAAATAGCGCACACGAATCCCCATCTCTTTGAGATAATCCGTTAGATCTTCTGCCATTCTCTTCGTCAGTGTCGTTACCAAGACCCGCTCATTTCGTTGGATTCGCTGATGAATCTGATCGATCAGATGGTCGATCTGTCCCTTGATCGGATGAACATGAATCAGTGGATCCAATAAGCCAGTAGGACGAATAATCTGTTCCACCACATCGGGTGCTTTCTCCAATTCATAGTCACCTGGAGTTGCCGAAACAAATAGAATCTGATGGATTTTTGACTCAAACTCTTCAAACGTCAATGGGCGATTATCCCTAGCTGATGGCAAACGAAAACCATGTTCCACCAAGACATTTTTTCGTGAGCGGTCCCCATTAAACATCGCTCGGATCTGGGGAAGAGTCACATGGGATTCATCAACGACAATTAAAAAATCATCTGGAAAATAGTCCAGCAGCGTATAAGGGGTTTCACCTGGCTTTTTTCCTGTCAAATGGCGGGAATAGTTCTCAATTCCTGAGCAAAAGCCGACTTCACGCATCATTTCCATATCATAGCGCGTCCGCTGTTCCAGTCGCTGCGCCTCCAATAATTTCCCACGACTACGTAACTCTTCAAGCTGCTCGTTTAGTTCTTGTTCGATCGATTGGAGAGCCCGTTCCATCATGTCAGGACCGGTCACATAGTGTGAGGCTGGAAAGACTGCCACATGCTCCCGATCGCCGATCACTTCCCCTGTGACGACATCGATTTCTCGAATCCGCTCAATCTCATCACCAAAAAACTCGACCCTAACGGCTTGTTCACTTCGCGAAATAGGAAAAATCTCTAAAACATCTCCGCGAACTCGGAAAGTACCGCGCTTAAAGTTGATATCATTTCTTTCATATTGAATATCGACGAGCTTCCGTAAAATCTCATTACGATCCCTTTCCATGCCAACCCGTAGGGAAAGAACAAGATCACGGTACTCTTTTGGAGAACCTAAGCCGTAAATACAAGAGACACTTGCCACGATAATCACATCATCCCGTTCAAATAAGGCACTCGTAGCGGAGTGGCGAAGTTTATCGATCTCATCATTAATAGAGGCATCTTTTTCTATATAAGTATCCGTCTGCGGAATATAGGCTTCAGGCTGGTAATAATCATAGTAACTAACAAAATAACCGACAGCATTGTGAGGAAAAAACTCTTGCAACTCTCCACATAGCTGTGCTGCCAACGTTTTATTATGAGCAATCACAAGTGTTGGTTTATTCAAACGAGCAATGGTATGTGCCATCGTAAACGTTTTTCCTGTTCCTGTTGCTCCTAACAAGGTCTGGCACTTTCGAGAGGAACGAAACCCCTCCACCAATTTTTCAATTGCTTTCGGTTGATCTCCTTTGGGTTCAAATGGGGAGACGACTTGGAACTTACTCATCCTACTCACCTCAACTCTGTCATAAAATGTATTATAACATAAAACCACATAAGTAGAACATTCGTTCTTCTAATAAGAAAAAGCAACCTTTATTATAGGCTGCCCGAATTAGTCCATCTATTTTTCTCCAAAAAAGCTTCTTTCTGGATGATCATCTTTTTTCGAATCGTCACTCCGCCAATAATCCCCAAATCATGTGGATCATCTTCATACAGAGCTTTTTGTCGATATTGAATATCTGATTTTCCGTCGATAATCTCTGCTCGTAGAAAAGCAGCTTGAGCAGTCACTCCTGTTAAATCATCCATCGATTGGATCATGACGCCATTTAACCGTTGCAACCGATCTCCCGACTGAATCCCCATCTTGGCGGCAGGAGTATCGGGAATCACTGCCAATACTTTTAAGCCACGCTGATCCGATACATAGAGAGGATTGCCGGATCGCTCACGAAATTTATTCCAATGATAAAACCATTCATGACCAGAAATGGATAGCAAGGCTACGACCCAAAGTAACGGTGACCAATGAGAAGCTAGTGATAGCAATGTACAAAGTGCAAGAGCAAAGAAGAGAACATAGGTGGAGAGAAACCGTTTTTGCTGGCGAACAGGGGTAGAACAGCTGTGACTTTCAAAGCCGATCATAACCGGCACCATCAACCAACCACCTGCTGAAGTGGATAAAATAAAAGGAATCGGCCAAGTTCGCTGTAGCCAATACCCATGAATCGGATAATTCATTTCGTGCGTCATTTTTATCGGGATCATCCCATCTTCTCCCGCAACGCGAATCAACAACCATTCACATAGATGCGTCAAAGCAACTAGCCAGAGCCAATCTTGTATTGAAAACTGGTGGAGAACCTCCCACCAATCATTTCCGACGAGAAAAGCAATTCCGGATCCCCACTGTCTACTGGCTAAGCTGACTAAAGAGAGTACACCCACTACGTAAGAAAGACAAGCAAAACGCATCCGGCAGAGAGCCGCACCAAGTGTCACCATCCAGACGAGCAAGACTTCCTCTGCGCGAATCGTTGGCTTCCACCATATAAGGAGGATCATCGAAAGGATAAAGCCAACTCCGACACCGATCCCAATGGTCTTAAAAAAAAGAGATACTGGTGAATGCAATAAATAATTAAATTGTTTTCTTTCTTGCCAACTCATCCAAAATAAATAAACAAAAAGGATGAGAAGCAGTGACAACCAAAAGGGATGAGAAAATAAAAAGAGCCATGCTTTCCAATATTCAGCCGGGATCAACAGCACAATCTTTCCCTCCCAAAAAAAAGAATTACCATTAAAGGTAATTCGTCAATTGGCATATTATTCCTTTATTTTTTCTTTCAGATGTTGAATGGCTACTTGCAACTGAACATCATTCTTTGGATCGTTTTTAAAGCGAATAAAGGCATGGTTTAAAGCAGTAGCTGTCTTCTCATCAAATTCCTTTGTCACTTCAAGATTTTCCATTTGTTGAAACGCAGCGACAGCAGTTTCAGTCTTTTCATCAAAATAGCCATCTGTTCGTCCAGTATGATATCCCAAAGCTTTTAGAATGATTTGTAGATTTTTGATCTCTACAGAGTTCATATCCCGTTTGAGTGGTTTTTGGGTATAAGGAGGTACGGTATTCCAATACGAAGGATATTGTACTTCTAGATCCGGTTTGATTCCTTTTGTGCCTCCATTTTGGTCGATCCATGTTCCGTTCGGTGTCAACCATTTGGCCATGGTGAGTTTTAAAGTACTTCCATCCTCAAAGGTTTGTGCGGATTGAACCGTTCCTTTTCCGTAGGTCGTTTCTCCAACCAGCGTATATCCACCCGCCTCTTTTAAAGTCGCTGCCATAATTTCGGAGGCACTGGCACTTCCTTTATCGATCATGACGACAATCGGATAAGGTTTCTTCCCTTTTCCTTTTGATTTAAATACTTCTTTTGTTCCGGATTTATCTTCCGTCATCATCAATGTTTTTCCTTCAGGAATAAAGTGCTCAAGCATTTCTAAGACCGCTTGTAAAAGTCCACCGGGATTGCTTCGGACGTCAATCACTAATCCTTTCATCCCTTTTTTCTCGAGCTCTTCCAATCCTTTAGCAAAATCTTCGATTGTCCCTTCAATAAATTGCGTAATTTCTATATAACCGATTTGATCGGATAATAGGGTTGTCTCAATCGTATTCTGCTTAATTTCATCGCGAATCACACTGATTTTCAACACGTCTTCGAGTCCAGGTCGGACAATATCCAATTGAACTTTTGTTCCTTTTGGACCTCTAATTTTGCTAATTGCTTCCCGATAATCGATGCTTTCAATGCTTTCACCGTCTACTTTAATAATCTGATCATCCGACTTTAGCCCTGCCTTTTCTGCTGGAGATCCTTTAATCGGCGTAACAACTGTTAGGCGGCCATTTTTTACTGTGATCTCAACACCGATTCCACTAAATGAAGAGCTCAAACCTTCTTTAAAATCCTTGGAATCCCCTGGATCCATATAATCCGAGTGAGGATCATTTAACGATTGGACCATTCCTTGGATTGCTCCATCAATCAGTTCCTGATCACTAATCGAACGAATGTAGTTGCCCTTGATTAACCCATACGCTTGTCGAAACTTTTTTATTAACTCTTCATCTGATGTTGTCTCTTTGCCAATGGCCATCCCCGGTTGAAAGACACGAATCAGATCATCAAATTTAAAAAACAAAGCTGTCACTGAACTACTGACCAGTACGGTTGCTGCGACGATGATCGCCACTGTTCGGGCACGAAAATTCATATCTACACCACCCTTTACTACCACACCAAGCTCTACTCACTTCTGGTGGCTCTTTTAAGAAAACCCCAATGCTTCGTGATTGGTTATTTTGGCTGAAGTGCTAGTCAAACAACCTTGTACACATTATCCAATGTATGTCTAGCCGGACAAAAATAATACTTCTCATCTACTTTCGTAAACAGAAGGGACCTCCAAGATTCAGCAATCGAAAAAGAGTTATAACCAATCGAGGGGATTGACTGCAGGGGCATATCGACCAAAATCACGGCGCACTTCAAAATGGAGATGAGCACCCGTACTTTGACCATTATTCCCTACTCTGCTGATCATTTGACCAGCTTCTACTTCTTCGCCTACTTCTACAACGACATCACGACCATAACAGTGTCCATAACGACTAATCACAGGCTTTCCATCTTTATGTCCGTGATAAATACTTAAAATCCAGCCATATCCACTTGCTGGTCGATTTTCAACAACTACCCCGTCGCCAGGAGAATAGATCGGTGTTCCCATCTCAGCTCCAAAATCAGTTCCCTTATGAGGTTCGACATAGCCTAACACTGGATTGACCCGTCCCTTTAGATTGAAATGAGAAGTAATCCTCATCTTTTTTAACGGTTTATGCGTAAAACCCTTAAATGCAAAGTTTAACCGACCACTATTTAACAGCTCCTTATTGATTTCCATCACCATTTCGCGATAGATTGCCTCTTTCTCAAGTACATCGGCCAACTTCCCTTTGTCCTTTTTCTGTTTTTTGGTTATCTCTTTATAAGCAGCATTTGCTTTATCCAATAAATCATATTGGGATAAACGCATTTTTTCCAGCTCTTTTTTCTTTTTATCTACCTTTGCTGTTGCATTGATCTTATTACGAAGCAAACTATAGTCTTGCTTAATGATCAGATGGAGCGCTTCAAAGCGATCTAAAAACTGCCGGACAGATTTTGCTGACAAAATAGACGCCATATAGCCAAATTCACCTTGTTCATACAAATGCCGAATTCGTTTATGATATTTATGCCGATACCATTCTTCCTCATCTTTTGCCTTTTGTAATTCAACCCATTTGTTATCAATTTGCGCTTGAATCTCGTCAATCTTTTCTTCTGCATTCTTAATTTGATCTGTATATTTCTTAAGTGAACGATCGCTTTTAGCTATTTCCTCCAGAAGATCCTTTTTTTGGCTCTTCAGCTCAGAAAGTTTCTCTCTAGGATTTTCCTTCTCTGCGACAACCCTCGGAGCCCAGACCGTGGAAATGAGTACGGCGAAAACGAGAGAGAGTAAAAATAAACGACCACTGTTTCGCAAAAAAAACTCCTCCTAAATACTCTTTTACTCTACTAACTGTATATTTTACTTCAAAATCAATCTGCTTTACCAATAAAAACAGTGTGAAAATTTTTCTAAAAATATACACATTTGCCCTACAAACTCCTATTTTAAAAGAAAAACGGCCACTTAGAAAACAATCCGTTATCTATAGTGACCGTGTTAATACAAATTCACATCATTCTTGGATTAATAGAATCTGCCTATATAGTTCTTTGGATTTTGCGTACTGCCATTTTTATGGACTTCAATATGAAGGTGAGGGCCTGTACTTTGACCCGCATTTCCCACCGAGCCAATTCGTTGTCCACCTGATACATATTGACCTGTACTCACATGTACACCGGATGAGTACATATGACCATACCAGGAAGATAAACCATTACCATGGTCAATGATAATGAGATTTCCAAAACCACTTGACGGCCCCGCTTTTACTACTTTTCCACTCGCCATCGCATAAATCGGAGACCCAACGGGACGGGGAATATCTACTCCTTTGTGATGGTAGGTACCACGCCATTGCCAGTAATTCCAATAGACAAGCCCCGGGGTAGTCGGACGATGATATTTTCCACTATAACTACCTGATCCTTGAGAAAGCAATGAACGAAGCTGTTTCATTTCCTTTTCAGTTAGTGCTTCTTTTTCCTCTAACTCTTCAAAGTCATTACGTAATGACTTCAATCGACTATCCAATTTACTCATTTTTTCTTGAGCTTCTACTAATTTGGGCTTTCTCGCCTCAATGCTTTTTTCTAGCTCAGCTTTTTGTTTCTCTGTCTTTTCTACTTCTTTCCGATAGTTTTTAATAATATTATTGTCTTGGTTAATAATAATCCGTAAACCTTCAAATCTCCTTAAAAACTCCGAAAAACTACCAGCAGATAAGATCTGCATCATATAGCCAAATTCACCTTGTTCATATAAGCGACGAACCGTTGATTTAAATTTATTCTCTTTCTCTTCCAATAATTTCTCTTGTTTAACTAATTCTTGACCTTGTTTATCTAACTTGTCCGTATACTCATCTAGTTCCTTTTCAATCTCTGCGATTTCTTCCCTTAATTCTTTTCTTTCCTTACTCGTTTTATTTAGCTCTTTTCCTTTTTCTTTCTTGTCAGTACGAATTTTTTCAAGATCTTCCTTTTTCTTCTCTAGTTTTTCTTTGTTTGTCTCCGCATAACTTGTACCTGCAAGGGTTGGACTCAATGCAAGAACAACTGTTAACAAACAAATCATAAATTTCCGTTTCAAGGTACAACCAAACCTCCCCTGGTCAAGCTCTGCCTAAAAAGCAACAAAACGAGATCATCTGGTTTCTTTGTGTTTTGAAATGCACAAATCATTGAGACCAAGACCAGCAAACCTTCGAAGATCTTGCTTTTTCAATACTACTTCTCCATCCGCTTCTCCCGCTGTTATATCACATTTTGACTTTTACTTCGTCATTCTTCAAGTAAGATCCGCTTTTAGTCATAAACATGTAACTCTTTTATAAAAGATGAAAGCCTTGGAAATCTTTCAACACAAATTCTTTCAGGCAGAACGATCTGGTTAGCAAAATGAATAGCTAATTTTCTAGATATCTAGATAATCCTTAAAAAGGAATACTACGTCTTCAAGAACCGGCGGATCGAAATGATACTACCTAATGATCCAATCGCTAACCCAATCGCCAGCGTAGAAATCGCCACCTGGATACTCAAGTCAGGCACTGGCATCAACTTAAATAAACCGTTCAACGAATCTCCTTCGTTAATCAGCTCATAAAATACACTATAGAAAGTGATCAGCAAAGCAATTGGAACAATCGAACCGATAATCCCAATAAAAGCTCCTTCGATAAAATATGGCCAGCGAATAAACCAGTTACTCGCTCCCACCAGACGCATGATTTCCACCTCACGACGTCTAGCCAAAATCGTCAATTTAATCGTATTCGAAATGAGGAACGAAGCGAGTAGTGCTAAAACAATACTGAAGAAAAGCACCACGTTACGTAAAAACGAAGAGAGCTGAAGCAAGCGATCAGTGATCCCTTCACCAAAAAAAACTCGCTCTATCTGCGTTGTATTTTTTCCTATGTTTTTGGCTAAGGTCTCCGTTTGTTTGGGATCAACAGGAGTAACGATAATCATATCTGGCAATGGATTATCTTCTCCCTCTTGTAAAGCATCCAAAAATTTACTGTCTTCTCCCCAAGTAGCCTTCAGTTCTTTTAAACCTTCTTCTTTCGAAACGAATTGCGCTTCCTTCACCATGGCATCTTGCTCAATCATGGAAGTAAGTTTATCCTTATCATCCACACTCAAGCCATCTTTTAACGAGACCCGAATCGAGACTTGTTTATCTAGTTCCTCTGTTAAAAAGTTAATATTAAAACTGAAAATCAAAAAGATCCCAAATATGAACAGAGTAACGGCCACTGCCCCAATGGCCGCAAAACTCATCCAACTATTTTTCATTACGCCACGATACGCCTCACGAACATGGCGAAAAAAAGTATCAATCTTCATATCCGTATTCGCCTCCCATTTCATCACGAACAATGACACCTTGTTCGATAGCGATCACTCGTTGGCGCATGGTATTTACAATCTCTTTGTTATGAGTAGCCATCACCACAGTCGTGCCCCGATTGTTAATCTCTTCCAGCAAATACATGATATCCCAAGAGTTCTCTGGGTCTAAATTACCTGTAGGCTCATCTGCAATAATAAATGTTGGATTATTTACAATCGCTCTAGCGATCGAAACACGTTGCTGTTCTCCACCGGATAATTGTGAGGGTAGAGCATGCATCCGGTCAGATAAACCCACTAATTCCAATACTTCTTCTACCCGTGGTTTGATTTTCCGTCTAGGTGCCTCCACTGCCTCCATCGCAAAAGCTACATTTTCATATGCCGTTAGATTGGCTAGCAACTTATAGTCTTGGAAGACAACACCTATTTTTCTACGAACATGTGGGATTTTCCAGTCTCTTACCCTTTTTACATTCACTCCATTAATCAATACGACACCATGGGTAGGAACCTCTTCTCTATACATCAACTTAATCAATGTACTCTTTCCTGATCCACTCGGACCGACAATATAAACAAATTCACCTTGATCAATCCTTAGATCAATCCCTCGCAATGCTTCGACACCGTTTCGATATACCTTCCAAACATCATGCATTTCAATCACATAACCACCTACCAGGTATATTAAGATTGCCCAACCATTATCCTAATCTATTTTATACCATAGATAGATAAAAAGATAAAATGTAATAGTTGGAGTTATTTTCCAAAACCAATGATTCTATCAAAGGACGAGATTTTATAATACAATCATATTTCTATTTTTAGATAAATAGTTATTAACATTTGGCGAACTTCTATTCTAAATCCTTAATTTATCAATATCTTAATCTATTTTTCCTTCTTTGTTCCTATCTCTATTATTTTATATATATCCCCTTTTCCCTCACCAAAAAATGACGAGATTTGATCATTTTTTTGACAACTCTATCTCAAAAAACAAAACATCACTCAGTAGAGATATGTCGAAAAAAAGCAAAAAAAGAACAACTAATGAAATAGTTGTTCGCAAAAAATTTATCTTTTTATATAATATTAGACACAATTTTTCATCTGTTCGGGACTCTGCTCTTCCAGATATGGGTTTGGTCGAACAGAAATACGCGTAATCCGTAACCGATCTACTTCTTTTACTGTAAATAACAGATGCTCAAATTCGACTTGATCGCCGACCTTAGGTACTCTCCCCAACTGAGAAAACAGCCAACCGCCGATTGTATCATTATCATCATCATCAATCTCAATATCAAAGTAATCATTGATCTCTTCAATGAGTAACCGCGCATCAATATAAGTGGCTGCCCCATTCTTTTCAAAGAATGGTTTTTCATCATCAAACTCATCTTGAATTTCTCCAAAAATTTCTTCAATAATATCTTCTGTTGTAACCAAGCCAGCTGTTCCACCATATTCATCAACAACAATCGCCATCTCTGCTTTATTTTTTTGCAACGTTTTTAAGATGTTGTGTAACTCCATTGTTTCGGGAACAACCATCGCTGGTCGACACAATTCATTTAAATTAGGCGTTTTCCTCTCCGATAAACAGTGGTAAATATCTCGGATATGAATAACGCCCTTAATATCGTCTTTATCCTTACCACATAACGGAAAGCGAGTATGGGGATACCTTTTAATCGTATGAAAGTTTTCCTCAAAAGTTTTGTCCTGAAATAAACAAACCATATTTACCCGTGGCACCATGACTTCGCGAGCAACACGCTCACTAAAGTCAAACACTTTGTCAAACAAATTTAATTCCGTTTGATCGATCACGCCACTTTGATGGCTTTGCGCCAGTAACATCCGAATTTCCTCTTCTGTGTGAACTTGTTGAGTTTCTTTCAACTCGACACCAAATAGCTTTAGTACCAAATTGGCTGAGCCATTGAGGACAAAAATAAATGGTTTAAAAAGTTGGTAAAACCAGTTTAGTGGAGCTGCTACCCATAAGGTAACCTTCTCAGCTTGCCGAATCGCTAGCGATTTTGGGGCCATCTCTCCCAGAACAATGTGTAGATAAGAGATGATGCTAAATGCAATCGCAATCGAAACTGTATGAAGCGCCCAATCGGGTAATTGAAAAAAGTGAAAGATGGGTTGAAGCAATTGGGCAAGGGTGGCCTCACCCGCCCATCCCAGACCTAACGACGCTAACGTGATCCCCAGTTGTGTCGCCGACAAATACGCATCGAGATCAGCTAACACTCGTCTAGCGATCTTACCTTGTCTCGTCTCAATCTGAGCGATTTGCGTAGAACGAACCTTCACAATCGCAAACTCAGCTGCAACAAAAAATCCGTTTAGAAATACCAGAAATACCACTAAAACTAACTTAAAACTGACACCTATGGCATCTTCCAAAAGAGATGTACCTCCTATGCATCCTATCCATCATTTAAGAAAAAACCTTTGATGCTTTACCTTATTCAAATGGGATACAAAGATAAAACACAACCATTATGCCCTCAATTCTAAACATGCACCCTTTCGTTATCTGTTAGTAACTATTATAGCGAAATTTATTAACAAAAGACTACACATTCCCATCTTTTTTCCTTGATCTTACAACTTATTTATATCCAATATTCACCAATAAAAGTATTTATCTTGTTGTTACGAAGCTTTTCAACGAATTTAGACTACCATCCAAATAAAACGATTCATCCTTTTATTCCGACAGGTAGATAAAAGGCATTATCTCCCGTAATCTCTTTGTCAACACGAGCCACCACAGCTGACGATTGACCATCGATCAAAAAAGAGCCCCAAAGCAGACGACCAGTAAAATCACCCGCTAAAGTAGGTACAGTGACTGTCTCTAACTCCACCATTTCTTGATAAATCATCGGTTGTTCCCAATAATATTTCGCTTGATCTTTCACCAACAATTGACCATTTTGATCAAATAAGCTAACCGCTCCTCCTTCGCGTCCAAAAATAGGCTTTTGGACATAAGGGGATTTCCCACAAAACTGATTATCAAAGTGAGTAGGTATCATGTATTTTTCAATAATCTCATGCTCTTCTTCTGTAAAAAAGATCCGCTGTTCATGAATGTTCCAAATTAATGCTTGTAATGCCTTTGTTTGTGAAATAAAAGCAGCTGGTGGATTGATAACCCCCACTTTTCGCTCCGCAATTAACTTCAAAATGTGGGCTCCAGTCGGATAACCATCTCGATCTGCCGTCGTGGCTAACATCTCTAGTGGATACAGCCGGTAGAGAATATCCACCGGCGTGTGCTGGTCGGATTCTGGATTTTCTATTACTAGCTGATCCTTCCAAACCATTAAAGAGGATAAAGGAGCATACTTAGCTGGTAGCCCTGACTGCTGCAATAAATATTTCGTGGTTCCTACATCCTCTTTATGCCAATCTACCGCTGTAAAGTATATGTTTTCTGTCTTATATCCTTGGGATTGGTATGTTTGGACAACATGATGAAATGCTTTTCTAAGATCTAAAAACATATTTTTATTAGGATTTTCTACAGAAAAATATGAGCATACTTGTTCATTTACATAAAAAGCCTCGACGACCGCAGTAGGCGTATCACTATTAAATTCGATCATCTTTAGCCCTTGTGGCGTATTGGCAAAGTCAAATCGTCCAATAACGGTTGGAAGATGAGGATCGATCTCTAACCTGATTGATCTCCATGTTTCCTTGGGTAAACCCAACTCATTCAGTAAACGATTTAAGCCTTTTTGAACTACGGAAGCAGTACGTCCAAAAATTTGGCCTAATTGCGCGGTGGCATAAGAAATCTCTTTTATAAATGAATCAGAAACCAAGTGAACCGTCGCTAAAGCATATTCATCGCGGTTTTCTCCATAAAAGTCCCAAGTAAAAATATTTTCCTCTCGTAACGAATCATAAATTTGAGAACGAATTTCTTTATAACTCACTTTCTTAACCTCCAAAATCGATGTCATCATCCTCTTCCCTATTTAAGCTCGACATACGAACATACATTTTTCTCCCGGCTTCTGTCACCTTATATACTTCAGATGAACGGAGCTCAAATGTATCGTCGCAAAAACGATCCAAATTGTCATCATAGCATAAATCTGCATCTGCATACTCTTCATCATCTTCAAAAAAAGCAGCACAAGCACCAATAGTAACAACAGGAACTAAAAACCATCCAATGATCTTTCTAACTCTCCGCTTTTTCTTCGGCTTTTTCTTCGGTTTTTTCCCCGATCTACTCACCGCACTAGAAACAGCTGCAGCAGCCAACTGTTTCCCCTTCTCCAAATTGGATTGCGGCTGATTTCCGATCCCACCATTGGGCGGTCCAAATGGGTTGGACGCGTTGCTTCCTCCACTCGGTGGACCAAATGGGTTGGTCGGGTTGCTTCCTCCACTATTCGGCGGTCCAAATGGGTTGGTCGGGTTGCTTCCTCCACTCGGCGGTCCAAATGGATTGGTCGGGTTGCTTCCTCCACTCGGTGGACCAAACGGATTGGACATGTTGCCTTCTCCACTCGGTGGACCAAATGGATTATGCGGATTACCGGATTGTGAGGGTTGATTTTGATTACGTTTAAAAAAGTCACGACGAGACATTTTTTCATTCCCTTTCAGCAACTGGTCTCGCATAATAAGTATAAAGTTTACGATTTTCGTTTACCTCAGCATAAATCTTCTCCCATTCTTCTCCATCAAAATATAAAAAGTCACTCATTAAGTGTGCCAAGGCTTCTTGCCCCTCTATAAAATCATACTGATGGATCAACGGGTGTTCTTTTTCTCCATCCCGATAATGTCTCACCTCCACCCGAATCGCTTTCCATGAGGGGAAAAATGTTAATTGTGGATCCTTTTCTCTCTTTTCTTCATTTTTTTGCACATAAATGATATAAATCCCCTCTTCAATCGCGCATGAAGTCCGTTCATAAGCATAAGAATCCTGAATAAGATAATCACAAGCAAAGCGAAGCAAAATCTCTTCTTTCGAGATCCGCTCATAATAAGAAACAACGGGAAAATTTCTCTTTTCATCAAGCAAACGATATTCTAAAATTGCCATCTATCAATCTCCCCAATAATATAAATATTCCTTAGTTTAATTCAAACCATCTGCTTTTCCAACCGATCCCTTCTTCCATTTATTACTAACGGAATATCACTCCTCTTTTTTGAAAATAATGGAAAACATAAAAAGACCCTTACTTTTCTTATGAAAAGTAAAGGTCTTGCTCGCAACATCATTATGTTGCCAACAGAGCCGGGGAATCTCGTCCCGTAATGACGACTCTGCTGCAAAAGCTACTCCCCTTTAACAGGAATATCAACTTTTCAAAAATAGAATAACATAATTATAAGAAAGTGTCTACAATAATGAATGCTCAATCAAAATTGTTTTACTTTTTATTCACAAGCCAATCCGCCAATTTTTCTTGAGCCTGATCAGACATTTGTGGCATGCTCGGCATCGAACCTTTGCCATTCTTCATAATATCAATCAATTCTTCCTTCGTTAATTTTGCCCCAATTTTGTCGAGAGCAGGTCCAACTCCACCTTGCAGGTTACCGCCATGACAGCTCATACAATTGTTCGAGTATAGTTCCTGCTCAGATAAGGTGACATCTGTATTACTCTCCTCTTTTGGTTTTTGTGTCTCTGTCCCTCCTTGATTACAAGCAACTAAACCAAAAGCAACAAACAACATAAAAGCCATCCCTAACCAACGCTTAGCCATCGTTTCGAACCCCTTTCTCATTTTAGTAGTATAACCTGCTGAAACAAAAATTAACGGCGTTTTGTTGATTTATTTATAAACCCATTGTTCATACGAGGTGTCCCTTTAGGAGAAGTCTGTTGTTGATTGGGATCACCGGATGACATTGGATTTAATACGTTTTTCTTATAAAGACGTCTGCTCGCAGATAAGCTGGCAGCCTCTGAATCATCATTACCGGAATCAATGGTAACAATTTTCGTAGTCATATTTACTTCCAGTGTATCATCTGATCGATTCCGATTCCCTCTTAATGGCGTTTTCCTTTCATTAGTTATTGGTGGTTCCTCTTCTATTATTTCAACATTTGTTATAATTTCTTGATCCTCATCTGGAATGACTTTACGCGGCTTTCTTTGTTCTAACTCTTTTCTCCTAGCCTCCATCCGCTTTTCTCGTTCCAATGTGGCACGCCTGACCTTTTCAACCGAAATTTTATCTGTATCATCATACTTCCGTTCATCAGTGAAAAGTTGATCCAACTCCTCCAACTCTTTTTTCCTTCGTCTACCAATAATCAAACTGATGACAATCACAAGAAGTATAATCGCTCCCACACCGATCCACACCATTGGATCGTTTATTAGGCTTCCCATTAGCTTATTACCCCCTTCTCTGCCATTCTATTCAACTTAAATGGAAAGCCGGCAGTGCTGCCGGCTTTCTCAAGCATCAAAACACCTCTGTCCTTTAAGTTGTTAACCCATCTCGTGTAATGTTATCTAATCTCTTCATTATTTTCCTTCAAACTTTGGTTTTCGTTTTTGGAGAAAAGCATCCATACCTTCGATCCGATCTTTTGTTTCAAAGGCTAGTCCAAAATAAACAGCTTCCATTTTTAAACCAGTCTGTAAATCGACATCCAATCCCTGATGAATGGCTTTTTTCATTAACTTTAGGGCAACAGGAGCTTTTTTAGCGATTTTTCCAGCTAATTTTTTTGCCTCTGTAATCAGAGCATCACTGGGATAAACTTTTTGGACTAAGCCAAGCTCTTTTGCTTCCGATGCAGACAAGAATTCACCTGTCATGCATAAATATTTCGCCAAATTTTTACCAACCGCTCGGGCGAGTCTTTGCGTACCGCCATAACCTGGAATCACACCTAAATTCACCTCAGGCTGACCAAACTTTGCTTGTTCGGAAGCCAGCAAAATATCTCCACACATCGCTAATTCACAGCCACCACCTAATGCAAAGCCATTGATCGCCATAATTACTGGTTTCGGTAAATTTTCAATTCGATTAAAGATATTTTGTCCAAACAGCGCCAGTTCTTCCGCTTGAACAGCAGTCGGAATCGACCGAAGCTCGGAGATATCTGCGCCAGCCACAAAAGCTTTATCACCAGCACCCGTAAAAATGACCACACGGACTTCTTCATTTTGTTCGATCCAGGTGATCGCCTCATCCAATTCTTGCAAAAGTTCTTGATTTAAGGCGTTGAGGACCTTAGGACGCGCGAGAGTGATCAATACCCAACCTTCTCCTTGCTCCACTAACAGATGATTCCAGGTATTCATTCTCATTCACTCCAATTTTTTTGCTTCTAGGAAGATGACTGCCCTCTTTTTAACCGCTGACGTAAATAAGCCTCAATAAACAGATCGATTTCCCCATCCATCACCGCTTGAACATTGCCTGTCTCCACTTGTGTTCTGTGATCTTTCACCATACTATACGGATGGAAAACATAAGAACGGATTTGATTTCCCCAACCAATCTCTGTCTGTTCCCCTTTTAATGTATCTAACTCCTGTTGTTGCTCTTCAATTCGGCGCTCATATAACCGAGCCATCAAAATTTTCATCGCTTTTTCCCGATTTTTTATTTGGGAACGCTCCGATTGACAGGTTACAACGATTTGAGTAGGTAAGTGAGTGATTCTTACAGCAGAATCGGTCGTATTGACATGTTGTCCCCCTGCTCCGCTCGACCGATATGTATCAATTTTTATTTCTTCTGGCTTAATTTCAATATCGATCCTTTGGTCTACCTCCGGCATGACATGAAGAGACACAAAAGAGGTATGTCGACGCCCTGAAGCATCAAAAGGAGAAATGCGAACCAACCGGTGCACTCCTTTTTCTGCCCGTAAATAGCCATAGGCATTAGATCCCTTGATCAGTAGAGTGACACTTTTTACCCCAGCTTCTTCTCCTGGCAAATAATCGAGCGTTTCTACCTTAAAATTATTTTTCTCTGCCCATCTCGTATACATCCGAAGCAACATCGAAGCCCAATCTTGGGATTCTGTGCCTCCAGCACCTGGATGAAGTTCGATAATTGCATTATTTTTATCATACGGCTGATTCAACATGAGGCTTAATTCGAAAGAATCAATCCTCTTCTTGAAACTTCGAAGTTCATCAACCTGTTCAGAAAAAAGCGATTCATCCTCTTCTTCCTGTAATAAATCATACATCATTTCCAATTCTTCTTGCTTCTCATCGAGCTCGTTCATTAATTCGATTTGCTCTTTTAGATGCTTCATTTCATCGATTACCTTCTGGGCTTTTGCTTGATCATTCCAAAAATCAGGTGCAACCATCAACTCTTCCAATTCTTGTAATCGGTTCTGTTTGGCTGTAAGGTCAAAGAGACCCCCTTAGATCCGCCAGTTTTTTGGCTGTATTGGCTAGTTCATTTTTCATTTCATATTGTTCCACGTTCGTCACCTCATTTTCAAAACATCCTTTATTATTATAACTCGAGCTAGCTATTGAAAAAAGCGTATTGTAACATTCCCAGCTCATATGGACAAAAAGGAGAGGAAACATCCTCTCCTAAAAACAGACCTGAAAGCTCGAATCGATCGAGATAATAGGAGATCTGTTCCTCAAACCGTTTTTACGAATTGGCCTTTTGTAATCTTTTGGATGCCAGACAACAGTTTTTATATTTCTCGCCACTACCACATGGACAAGGCTCATTCCTTCCCACTTTTTTCCCACGGCGAACGGGTTGCTTTTTTGTCTCTTGTTTTTGCTTTTTCTCTTGCGTTTCTTCACCGGATGAGGCAACAGTTTCGACAACGACCTCTTCCCGCTCGATCTCATCTTCTTCGTGAATGACCGATTTCATCACATATTTTACGACTTCTTCTTCAATATCTTCGAGCATTTGCTCATACATTGCCAATCCTTCAAACTGATACGAACGAAGCGGGTTATCTTGTCCATATGCGCGCAGGTGAATTCCTTGACGAAGCTCTTCCATCGCATCAATATGATCCATCCATTTGCGGTCTACTGTACGTAAAACCACTACTTTAGAAAACTCTTGCAACCGCTCATTACCCAATTCTTCTTTTCGTTCTTCATAGTATTTTTCCGTCTCTTTATAAATGAGCTCGATCATTTCTTCGGGATCTTTGTTTTCCAAATCATCTTCAGTAATCCGTCCTTCTGGCATCAAATGACTCGAAACATAATCTACAATCGCTTCAAGATCCCAGTCTTCTTCCAAAGCTTCGCTATTGGCATGAATTTCTACTATACGTTTAATCACAGACTTCGCCATGCCAAGAACCGTTTCCGACAGATCATTACTCAACAACACTTCACGCCGTTGTTTGTAGATCACTGCCCGCTGATCATTGAGCACATTATCATATTGTAAGACCCAACGACGTGCATCAAAGTTATTTGCCTCTACTTTTTTCTGGGCATTTTCAACCGCTTTGGTAAACATTTTCCCTTCGATGGCTTCATTCTCATCTAAACCTAGACGCTCCAGCATCGCTTCCATCCGTTCCGAGCCAAAACGACGCATCAAATCATCCGAAAAGGAGAGGAAAAACCGTGAGCTACCGGGATCTCCTTGGCGTCCGGAACGTCCGCGCAACTGATTATCGATTCGCCGGCTTTCATGACGTTCTGTTCCGATCACATAAAGTCCACCCAGCTGATCAACACCCTCACCTAATTTAATATCGGTTCCCCGTCCAGCCATATTGGTTGAGATCGTTACCATTCCTTTTTGACCAGCCTGTGCAATGATCTCTGCTTCTCGTTCGTGATTTTTCGCATTTAATACTTGATGCGGAATTCTGTTTTTCTTTAACATCCGCGAAAGCTTTTCTGATTTTTCAATGGAAACGGTCCCCACCAATACCGGTTGACCTTTTTGGTGTGCGTTCACAATCTCTTCAACCACTGCACGGAACTTCGCTTCCTCCGTTTTATACAACACATCCGAGTAGTCGTTCCGAATCATTGGACGATTGGTTGGGATTTGCACAACATTCATGTTGTAAATCGTCCGAAACTCTTCTTCTTCTGTTTTCGCCGTACCTGTCATTCCTGCCAACTTCTTATACATCCGAAAATAGTTTTGCAAAGTGATGGTAGCTAAAGTCATGCTTTCCCGTTGAACTTGTAAACCTTCTTTGGCTTCAATCGCTTGATGGAGACCATCACTATAGCGTCTTCCTTGCATCAATCGCCCTGTAAATTCATCGACGATCACCACACCATCTTCATTGACCACATAGTCCTCATCCCGCTTCATCAAGGTATGAGCTTTTAAAGCCTGCTGTACATGGTGGTTGAGCGTAATATTTTTTAGATCGTAGAGGTTGTCCACTCCCAAAAAAGACTCGACCTTTCTCGCTCCCTCATCTGTTAAAGATACTTGTTTTGTTTTAATATCAATCGTATAATCATCTTCCGCTTTTAACCGACGGACGACTTGATCGGCAACATAATAAAGATCGGTCGCTTTGCTTGACTGACCACTGATAATCAACGGAGTACGCGCTTCATCGATCAAAATACTATCCACTTCATCGATAATCGCATAATTTAGACTGCGCTGCGTCAACTGTTCCGGATAGAGCACCATATTGTCACGCAAATAATCAAATCCATATTCATTATTGGTCCCATAGGTAATATCGGCTTGATAAGCAGCCCGCTTCTCTTCCGGCGACATCATTGGTAAGTTCAATCCCACAGTAAGCCCTAAAAACTCAAAAACAGGGCCCATTTGCTCTCGGTCACGCTTAGCCAAATAATCGTTGACGGTGACAATATGAACCCCTTCTCCTGTTAAAGCATTTAAATACGCTGGTAAAGTAGAAACCAATGTTTTTCCTTCACCCGTCTTCATCTCGGCAATATCTCCTTGATGCAAGACGATCCCGCCAAGCAGTTGCACTCGAAAATGCCGTTCTCCCCGAACCCGTTTCGCTGTCTCTCTTACAACAGCATACGCTTCCACCAAAAGATCATCCAGCGTTTCTCCTTTTTGTAGACGCTCTTTAAACTCATCCGTTTTCAAGCGCAATGCTTCATCTGATAACTTTGAAATCGTAGGCTCTAACGCTTCAATTTGATCGACTGTTTTAAAATGCTTCGCAATCTGTCGTTCGTTTGCATCAAACCATTTTCGAAGGGCTTTAAACACCTTCATCCCTCCAATAAATTAAATTATTTATCTCAAGGAAATTCCCATTTTTCCATTCCTGGCTAATTGGATCTCTCCATTCATGAAAAAAGGTACCATTTTTTAGTTTATCAAAACAGCTCTCCTTTTTCACGAAAAACCACCAATGTGCAACCATTTCGTGATGGTTTACTAATTCTCCTTCTCTTACTTGTAACGACAAGAGATAAAAAAAGGTGTCTAATCTCCCCTGAGAATCGTTCAAACTTTTTACATGGTACATGTGATATAAAAATGTTAAAATACAAAACAAAATTGAAAATGGATTCATCCAAACAAATATTGTCTCTTTATACAAAAAAATTTATAATGAGAGATTAAAGACAATGATTCGGAACCTTTTAAAATTTACTTTTTGGTTTGTTTTGATCGTGGGGCTTGTGATCGCCGCCTATTATTGGGTGATTTCTTCCACAGCATACGATAATTATTTAATATCTTCCATGCCAGATGATACGATCTATTGTCGCCAAGACAAGCGCCCGATTACACATGAAGAACTGAATAAAAAGCTTAAGAACAAAGGCGTCTTCAAAGAGAAAGCCGATGCTTTTATCCATGCAGCGGAAAAATACAATGTTGACCCAACATTGGTTGCTTCCATCGCCCTGTTTGAAACCGGAAAAGGAACCTCCAATGCCGTAAAAAATTATAACAACCCCGGTGGGTTGATGGATCCCAAAAATCCAATGGAATTTCTTCATTTTTCTTCTTTGGAGCAAGGGATTGAGGCGATGACAGCCAATCTCTATCGCAATTATATCCAAAAAGGCTTGCATACTCCTGCTCAAATTGCTCCCATTTACGCTCCCATCGGTGCCAAAAATGATATTCATAATACCAATTCCCACTGGGCTCCAACGGTTACAAAATTTATCAATTACTTGGGCGGATTAGTAGAGCACTGTCAAGTACAGAAAGATTAAAATACTTATCGCTTTTTCCATTTTTATGCTTCACACCAACGAAATAATATAATTCCTTCATTCTAAACAATAACTTTCTGTAAAAAAATAACGACCTTCGGTTTTAGCAACCGAGGTCGTTGTTCTTATATGATCCAGCTTAACCAGCTAAATTAGCCGTTTTTTTTAGCTCTCTTTCTTTTAACATCTCTTTCAAAATGCCATGATATTTATGAGCCAATTTTTTACGGTCTCCTTCGCGGTCAATATAATCGCGGCCATTTTTCGCAATTTCTTTTAGCTGATCCGCTGAAAACTTCTTCACTTTTTTGATCGATTCTGCTAAAGCCTTAGGATTTTCAGGCTCACTAAAGATCCCGAGATGATTCTTTTCGACGATTTCACGCAATTCGCCATCGACCATTGTAATAATCGGCTTTCCTACAAATGAATAATCAAATAGTTTATTCGGACGAGCACCACGGAAAATTTCATTATCTGATAAGCAGATGATGCCACAATCCGCAGCATACGTGTAATTAAAGATTTCTGATTTCGGTACAGGATCTAAAAAATGAACATTCTCAATTCCCTTTTCCTGTTTTAACTTGATCAATTTCTCTTTTTCTGGTCCATCACCAATTAAGACAATATGCGTTTTTTTATCTTCTAAATACTTCCCTGCCTTAACAACATGATGCAACGCATTCGCTGGGCCATGCGCCCCTGTATAGATCGCAATAAAATCATCGACAGGAATTCCCATTTTTCGCTTATAATTGTCTCTTTCACTTGGATTGGGACTCCAAGATTTTACAACCACACCATTTGGAATCAATTTAATTTTCTCTTCCGGGAAACCACGCTTCATAATAAATTTTCGTTGGTATTCGGTTAAAACGATGATTCGTTCGGCTTTGCGATATAACAAATTTTCCATCCAAGTTAAAAAGCGGACGGCGCTTGGATTTTTTAAACCACCCATTTTAATCAATGTATCAGGCCAAAGATCACGAACTTCAAAAACCAATGGACAGCCTTTGATCGCCGCAACCATCCAAGCAAAAAATCCTGTGAAAATATGTGGAGAAGAAGCGACGATCACATCCGGACGTTTGGTAAATAATGCTCTAAAGAAAAAGAGAATACAAAAGCTCAGCATGTTGACAATACGCCAGACATCATTTTTTTTGTGTGGGAAGGACCAGATCCAATTTACTTCCATCCCATCAGCGAAATCAATCGCATCTTTTTCTTCTTTGCTGATAAACTGTCGACGCGGATGAGTAAAGCTAGATGCCCAGATCGTTACCTGAGTATCTTCCTCACCTGCCCATTCCTTCGCCAATTCAAAGTGACGTGTAATCCCAGCAATATTTGGCGGTACGGCATAATGATTGACTAACCAAATTCGCAAGCTCTCTCACTTCCTTACAATAGAATGAAATCCCCCAAATAAAATAGGAAAGAGGTAACCCCATTCGCTGGGTTACCATAATTCTAAAACGGATTTATGATAAACTAGCAACGGAACTTCCGGTTTGAAGTTTTTGCTGTTCACCCAATGCGACAATGGCTAAAGAAAACCCAACCAAAGTCCACATAGGTGTAAAGTGAATGGCTGTGCTTGGAGCCATTCCACCAAAGAAATACCCAATCAAAGATAGCATACAGGCGAAGGCCGCCCAGCGGAGAACAGGCGAAACATGAGCCGACTTTTTCAGTCGAGCCAGATTCCACAGACGATACACAAGCCAAGCATATAAGAACATATAAGGGATAAAGATCAGTAAGCCAAAGTTAACCAATATTTCCGCCCACCAATTGTGAATATTAATTGTATTAACTCCCTTTTTTCCTTCCATATGGGCTTCCACATTGCCTGCTCCTACTCCAAAATAATAACTTTTTTGTAGGAAGTCAAGACCATGCAATAGCAGATACTTCCGCGATGTAATGCTTTGTCCTCCTGTTCCAGCCCCTTGTACCACTTCGTCGCTTTCCAATTCATCCAAATCATTGGGTCCAGTTTTTAGGTCTTGAAAAATCCCAAATGTACTTGCTAGTTTTTGCCTCTCATTGTTGGCCAATAAGAAATAGCTCAACAAACCCGACAAGAGGGAAATCGATAGAACTACAGCAATTCCTTTAAAAATATTGACTCTTGTCAGCTTTTCACGGGCAACTGTAAATGGAATACCAATCAAACCGACAATGATTATGAGTGGCAAGGCAAAAAAAGTATTGCTGCGTGAACCAGTTGCCAATAAACAATATATTGTAAATATTATCGTAATATAAATAAATGTTTTCAACTTTTTATTTAGCTTTAATCCATACAAAGCCGTTATTAAAAAAGGAAATGAGATGGTAATCATTGTAGCAAAATCATTTTGGTTATTGAAAAAAGAGGTGACAGATGCGCTATCGCTTCCCCAATAGCGAGAGGAGGGTAAATGGACATAAGTGATAGATTCAAATACCCCAAAGTAAATCATCGTCACAAAAGCAACAAAGAGAACAGCCAAGGTAATCCGGACTTCCTGTAACCCTTTGATAAAATATGGGTATGAAAAACAAAATAATAACATCATCACTAGAAAAACAAGATAACGGATCCCGAGTGACAAATCAACAACCCATGCAAGGGAAACCAATGCATAAACAAACCAAAAAATAAAAAAGAACGCATACCAGCGGATTGGCATCAAATGGTCGATTTCCCATTTTTTATATTTTAAATACCGCGCAGCTAAACCAAATAATAAAACAAAGAAAAGTACCCGAAAGAAAGTAAGTTTAAACTCTGGATGTAAGTTTATGCCAAATGTCGGACCTAATAAAGCAAAAAAAATGAATAAATAAAAGATCATTCCTAGGTTCTTATTAGTAAAAATTTTTTCTACCACCTTACCCCATCCCCAACATAATATCATTCTACTGGTAGGTATCCATTATTATGACAGAACATATATTCAATGTAACACAATAAATGGCTTTATTGCATCTTCTATAACGTTACTAAACCCTTCTCTATTATAAATGGAACCATCCTATATTTCAGCTAAAAAACCAATACACTTAGGATATAAAAAGGTTTGCTCTTAGTCAATTATCTGAGAAAAAGTAAAACAACCTAACACTCATTCCAGTGTTAGGTTGTTTTTATTTAAATTTATTCTGACTCAGGCTCGATTAAGCCGTATTTCCCATCCTTTCGTTTATAAATGACGTTCACCTGATCCGTTTCAGCATTGTGAAAGACAAAAAAATTATGCCCAAGCATTTCCATCTGTAAAACGGCTTCTTCAGGATCCATCGGTTTAAATTCAAATTGTTTACGGCGTACAATTTTGATTTCGGGTCCATCATCTAACTCTTCCACAGAAACCGCGGATGATTGTAAACTAGAACCATTTTGGAGAAAGCGGAGGCTCCCATCTGAACGAAGCTTACGATTCACCTTCGTTTTATATTTGCGAATTTGACGCTCAAGTTTTTCTACTACTAAATCAACAGATGCGTACATATCTTCGCTTACTTCTTCTGCACGGATCATCATTCCTGGATAAGGAATCGTCACTTCAACGCGATGATCATCTTTTTGAACGCTTAACGCCACATTCGCGTTAAAAGGCTTACCAAAGTACTTGTCTAAGCGAGACAGTTTTCTCTCAATAAACTCCTTTAATGCATCTGTGATCTCCAAATTATTTCCACGGATGATACAATTCATTATGTGAATCCTCCTTCCGCTTTATAACTTATTTATTCCCCACTATTTATAAAATTCCTCCCCCAACTTTTACAAACTTTTAAAGAAATATTATACGTAATATAATAAAAGTTAATTCTATTCATGTAGATTGTCAATATTGTTAAATGGATCTTTTTCTTCAGAATAATTCCTTTGCTCCCATCTCCGTCTATTCTAGTTATGCCCAAGCTTTTTTGTCTTTCTTAACCAGATCTATCAATATTTTAAATAAAAGTTATTCACAAAGTTATCCACATATCCACAATAAAGCACTAATCCCGTAGGATCAGTGCTGGGTTTCTCCTCATCTTTCCATTACGGATTAACTGCTTCTTTCAATTGCTTTCCAGCCTTAAAAGATGGAACTCTACTTGCCTCAATATGGATCGGCTCTCCAGTTTGTGGATTTCTACCCGTTCTTGAGGCTCGTTCACGCACTTCAAAATTGTAGGGTAAGAACCAAGCGCCTTACTGGCTTGTCTCGCCAGCAGGTTTCTCAGAACTCCCCTCCGAACCGCACGTACACCTTTCAGCGTATACGGCTCTCCATTGCTACCCATGTACGAACTTACATCTCCCAGATCCATACGCATATCTTGCTCAGATCCGTTTCATTTTCTTATGTATAGGTTTCGTACTGAAATCTTTTTTATTCCGATCAGAAGCATTTAAGCTCGTACACCTTTTTTCACACTTTGGACCTCTGTATCATTTCGATACGCCCACAGCATGATGGAAGGAAGGACAGCAACTGTTCCCCTTCGCCATGTAGACAGCTTTCCTGTCCGCGGACTACTACGGGAACTCCGTTACCTTATGAGATTTTCAGTGACTTCCTCACATAGCCAACGAAGGCATTCTCACTTAGGTAATCCCCGTTTAGCTTTTGCAGAACAAAAAGCAGACTTAGGTGTCCTTTTGCACAAACCCTTCAATAGGTTGGCTCTGCTACATAGAGGTTGACAGCTACCGCTTTGGTAAATCGCTAGCTGCAAACTCCACTTCATTCGTGGAGATTAGCAGATCCCACATCTCAACTGCCCGTATGTGGGAGGGATCGGTTTAACCCACCAGTGCTCGGATTCAAGCAATAAAGCCTTCACCATATCTGCTCATTCTTACCTCGACACGCAGTCGCAACCTTGGCAGTTCGGTTGACTTGTGCCTTTCTGACCATGCTATCTTCCCTTCTCCCTTTCGGGAAACCGGTAAGGTCAGTGGTAATAGGAGCAACCTCTTTCTCCTAGCCATATAAATGGCATTTCTACAAAAGCCTTACGGGCGCACACCAAACCCGATTAATGTTACCTTTTCACCATTTTTCAGAGCCTCCGCAATGGACTGAAAAACTGAGTCAACAAACAATGCTGCTTCTTTTTTTGTCTTCCCTGTACTTTCAGCTACTTTCTCAATTAATTCTGTTTTATTCATTTCAACACTTCCTGCTACCTTTGCATCTTTTGCGATTCAATGATTTGCGCGACTTTTTTTGCTACGCCCTCCTAGTAGCAGAAAAATACACCTCCCTGTTTTCGTTTTGTCCATCGCTTTCACCTATCCTTGATTTTGACCACTTTCCAATTAGATATACCTTGCCTTCACACAACACTGCCTTTTCGCCTTATCGTGCAAAGGTAATGGCATAAACTTGTTTCACCTTTGCCAAGTGGAGTGGTCTGACACACTCTCTGATTGTGGAACCTGTCGTATAGACATCATCGACAAGCAAGATCTTCTGATGAGACAACCACTCCTGATCGACGAGCGGTTTAATCTGAAAAGCGTTTTGTAAAGCATGCAATCTGTCTTTTCGTGAACGGCTGCTTTGTGAAAAAGTAGCCCTTGTCCGTTCAAGGATCCCTTGCACAGGGAGATTTAAACGATCTCCCATCACTCTTGCCAACAACTCAGCTTGGTTAAATCCTCGCTCATGCATACGCTGTGGATGCAATGGAACAAAGGTGATGACTGAAAAGGGAACATTCCGATAATAATGAAAACTCTTCTCCGCCATCCATTTTCCTAATGGCGTTGCCAACCTTTCTTTTCCGCGAAATTTAAAAAGCTGGATCATCTCTTTCGCTTTCCCTTGGTACAACGCCACACTTCGATTGCAAACCGTTGGCAATCGCGGATCACAACAATCGGCACAAAGCTCCCCATCCTTTTCCATCGGTCGTCCACATATTTGACAGATTACACCTTCAATCAAGGTAAACTGGCTTCGGCAAATACTACAGATTTGCTTCCATACAGCGGAAAAAGCAAATGAACGAACTGGCGTCGCACCACAACACCAACCATTCCGGTGGGATGGAAAAAAGTTTAACCACCACCTCTTCATTGGTAATACGCCCCTTTTTTAATAAATCCTGCTTTTTCGGCTAAACGGTTCAGATCATATAGCCGTTTTTTTGCCTGTTTTTGTGCCTCCGTTTTATCCGTAGCTAAAAACCACACCTCTCCTGCTTGATATGCTGCAGATCGCCCTACTCTTCCAGCGATTTGCATCAATGAAGTAGCATCAAAAATAATATGATCCGCTCCCAGAACCAACACATGGCAAGTAGGTACCGTTACCCCTCTCTCTAAAATAGAAGTAGTGACGAGAAAAGAGATCTTTTGACTGCGAAATTCCGAAATTACCTTTGCTCTTCGAGGAGACTGACTGTATACCCCTTCGATCAAATCTCGTTTCTCCGGATAATAATGATACAACCATTCCACCACTTGGCTTACCTGACGGATTCCCGGGACAAAAATCATCCCTTGTCCTTTACGCCTTTCGACCTGCTCCAAAAATTGGCTAAGCCCTGAAAGCGGCTTTTTATCTGCAATCTTCTTCCAGATCTTTTTCGTGTAAATGCTCTTTGGAATCGGCAAAGGATAACCATGATATCTTACCGGTAAAATACTGGATGGCAAACGCCCCGACTGTGACCATTCGATCCACTCTGAAGGAGGCGTCGCTGTCAGCAAAATCGTTTTTCCCTTTGCTGCTATTGCTCGCTGAATGCCTTTCTCTAAAGAATCATTTTGATATAAGGGAAATGCATCGACTTCATCCACAATCATCACATCAAAACATCGATGAAAGCGCCATACTTGATGAGCGGTAGCAACTACGATTTCCCCATTGGACCATAAATCAGGACTTCCTCCATATAGAGATGTAATCCCCACTTCCGGTAGATAATACCTTAACCGCTCGGCAATTTCCAAGACAACATCCTTTCGGGGAGAAGTCCAACAAACCTTTTTCCCCTGGGATCGCGCCCATTGCAAAGTAGGAATCAATATTTCTGTTTTTCCTGCCCCAGTCACTGCCCATAGTAGAAACGTTTCCTCCTCTCCATGAAGAAAATGAAGCAATGACTGACTTACTTTTTGTTGCGCTGGAGTTAACAAAAGAGAGCGAGCATTTATCTTTTGACCTTTGTGAGTCGATCGGTTAGAAAACAAAACAAACGGAAGACAAGTTTTGGACCTTCCCAGCAGCAAGCACTGCTCACATATGGCGCAGCGCCTACCACAACTTGCGCAGTGAGTAAGAAAAATCCCTTCCTTTTTTCCCAAACAGCGATGACAAAACCACTGATAAACAGTTCCATGACATCTTACTCCTGGAAACCATTGTAACTTTCCTGATAAATAATAAAGTTGTATAACTTCTCTTAGCCTTCCCTCCTCAAGCGTTTTCTTCCATTTCTTTACCAGTGAAACGATTTCTGTCCATAACAAAGCTCTTCCTTGGACCAAAGGAAATAAATCAGCTGCATGCGTTTCCCACAGCTGCCACGGTTCCACCGACTCTTCCTCATCCCAAACATCACCGTTTGGGGCAATTCGTTTACCTGATTTCAATCGCTCCCATCTATCAAAGGCCTCGCCAAATGATGGAGAAACATATAAAGGTCGTATTTCCTTTTTCTTTCTCTGCCAATACACACGATCTACTTGTAAAGCAATGCTGAGATATCGCTGATCCTCCACTTGATAAACAACCGTTTTCAACCGATCATCCCTTTCACTTTCAAAAAAAAATCAGGCATACGTCGAAATGCCTGACCAAGATGAAATATGAAGTTCAAATTAAGCTAAATTCCTCTCTCCTTCCTCCCTCATATCAATCACCAATATTTTTTCCTTTGGACGCCTATTTGACGAAATCCAATCGGAAATGGCATCTTCTGCCGAGGCATCGATCCGCTCAACATGTAAACCTGGATATTTATTTTCAAGCTTTTTCAATATAATTAACGTGTCATCCAACGATCCCATATCTAAACAGGTTACCCTTCCCGGTTTTCCACGAAAACGATTCCAAAAGTAATAGGACCGTATATGGCTCTCTATCGATAGCTGATTATTTCCAGTTACTATGATCAGGTGATCCGCCTTATTCCGATATGCTTTACCAAATTTATTGCCAAATAATTTTATAAAAAGGTAAACAAGTACGACAACTACAGCTGCCACGACTAAAAATTCTAAAAAGAGCACCCAAGTATCATTCATTTTTCGGGTCCCCCCTATCATTTCTTTTCATCTTATGACGTGAACCTAAAAAGGTTAACTAAACTCAGACCTCTTTATTCTTCCATTTACCCTAAACGAGTGGAACCCAACCATATTTTATCGCTAATAAGACGGCCTGAGTACGATCCTGTACATTTAACTTATATAAAATTTTGCTCACATGATTCTTTACTGTTTTTTCACTAATATATAAATGTTCACTAATGGAGCGATTATTCTTGCCTTGCGACATCAGTTGCAAAACTTCCATCTCGCGGTAAGTTAGTACTTCACGCCAAGAGCAAGGGGCAGCTTTCGTTAAATCTCCCTCTTTTCTACTTAATCGTCGCAACTCATTCACGACTCTTCCCATCATAATTGGATGTATATAGACCCCCCCACAAGCTATGACACGGATCGCATCCAATATTTGCTTCTCTTCCAAGTTCTTCAACAAGTATCCCGAAGCACCAGAGCGAATCGTTTCTAGTACATAAGGATCATCACGATCAGATAAAATTAGAACCTTAGCTTGAGGAGTCATTTGACTGATTTGATAAATAATATCTAGACTACTATAGGGTAAATACAAGTCCATGATAACCAAATGAGGCATAACACGTTTACATAAATAGGGAATATCTAGTCCTTTAGTGCACTCACCGACAAACACCATATCCTCTTCCCGACTCACTGCCTCTTTAATCTTGGCACGAAAATGCGCATCTTGGTCAGCAATAAGAACACGAATATTTCCATGAGTGCGAATATGGCGCTTATGGTTTTTTTTGTCAATCGCCTCTATGTGACTCTCAGCCAAGGTATACACCTCTTTTACTCTACAAAATTCGGAAATTATACACCTCTCATTATATTTTACCATGTCAATTCAGTATTTAAAATAGTAAAAGCCGCCTTTTCGGCGGCTAAATATATTGTAAAAATTTCCTGTTTTTATCGGGACTAGCGAAAAATAAAACTCCTTAATAGACACTCCACACGGCTTTAGACATAAGATTCTTAGGTCTACGTATCCACAATCGTTTCCGTTTTGAGGGCGCCCAAGTTTGGGGCTTTGTCATCAGCCCGTCCCATGTATTTCTACAACAATGGTTGCATATACCCACATAAGCGAAATGCTTGTTACCAGCGTTCTAGTTCCTTTTACCCACTCTCATTATTTTACTCAGTGGGAAAGATTGATTCGCCACTCGAATTGGCTACCATGATGTAGTTCGGAACGAGTCTGTTATAAGCAGGATCAAAACCGCTCAACAGCCTGACTTTACAGAAAATGTAAATTGAAGCGATTCCATAAAGGAATTACCAAATCGTGTGATCTTGGATTCCAAAACCGTGTTTTTTTGTAATAAGATTAAACAGACTGGATTGCAGCCTCTTTTTTAAGAACTTCAGCCTTGTCGGTACGTTCCCATGGCAAGTCAATATCCAGCCTTCCAAAATGACCATAAGAAGCTGTTTGTTTATAAATCGGACGACGCAAATCCAATTCACGAATGATCCCAGCTGGACGCAAATCAAAATGTTTTTTCACTAAATTTACCAACACTTCTTCATCCGCTTTACCTGTTCCAAACGTTTCGACACGGATCGATACAGGACGAGCTACCCCAATGGCATAGGCCAGTTGCACTTCACATTTTTCAGCAAGTCCGGCAGCTACCAGATTCTTTGCAACATAGCGCGCAGCATATGCTCCAGAGCGATCTACTTTCGTTGGGTCTTTTCCTGAAAAAGCTCCTCCACCATGCCGAGCATACCCACCATATGTATCCACAATGATCTTACGACCAGTCAGTCCGGCATCTCCCTGTGGTCCACCGATGACAAACCGTCCAGTCGGATTAATAAAATACTTGGTCTTTTCATCGATCATATGGCTAGGGACGACTGGTAAAATCACATGTTGAAAAATATCATTTTTTATTTGCTCTAATTTTACATCTTCAGCATGCTGTGTGGAGACAACAATCGTGTCAATCCGAACAGGTTGATCATCCTCATACTCTACAGTGACCTGAGTTTTCCCATCTGGGCGCAAGTAGGTAAGGGTTCCATCTACGCGGACTTCGTGCAGACGACGGGCCAATTTGTGAGCCAATGAAATAGGTAATGGCATAAGTTCTTCTGTCTCAGTGCAGGCAAAACCAAACATAAGACCTTGATCCCCCGCTCCGATCGCCTCTATTTCTTCATCTGTCATCAAGCCTTCTCTTTTTTCAAGTGCTTGATCTACTCCCAATGCAATATCAGCTGACTGTTCATCAATCGAAGTCAACACCGCACAAGTATCGGCATCAAAGCCGTATTTCGCTCTTGTATAGCCAATTTCCCGGATCGTTGAGCGAACGACCTTCGGAATATCGATATAACAATTGGTGGAGATTTCTCCAGCAACCAAGACCAAACCTGTCGTTACAGATGTCTCACAGGCGACCCGCGCATTCGGATCTTTTTCTAAGATCGCATCTAAAATTGCATCAGAAATTTGGTCACAGATTTTATCAGGATGTCCAACTGTTACAGACTCCGATGTAAACAATGAGCGCTTTTTATCGGCCATTTGACCCTCTCCTTTCCTACCACCAAAAAAAGAAAAAATCTTCCCCCAGAGGAAAGACTTCCCTTTTTAAATCCTCTTGTCTTCTTATAAAATAATAAATATAAACTTAATACATTTTGTTTAAAAGGATAGGATAAACCTATTTTTATCACCGTTGAGCATTTCACACGCATTCCCCATACACAATTTCTGGGAAATAATGCTTCACGTGAAGAAGCCCTGCTTAAATTGTAAAACAACCCTCTATTTATCATTCATAGCATAACCTAAAGAACCTAGAAAAACAACTACCAGTTATCCCGATCCAGCTATCCTTTTTCACTTATTCTGGATAAATCTTTATAAATCCTACAAAAGTATTTTTATGGTTTTAAATACAGTTTTATACCACATTGATAAGACGTTGTAACGAATCGCGAAAAACGTTATGTTATAATTATTTTATAAAAGAATAGTTTCCTTTCCAATGTAGGTTTTATAGCCTCGAAAAAATCATAAACATTCTTATTCTTATTTGGAAAGAAAAATTTTGAACAATCGTTTCGCGGAGACGCGCAAGTTACTTTTATCAATTTAATAAATTTTTTTGTTTAATAAATAATGTTATGAAGTTATTAGACTTTGTCATAAAATTTTCAGTCCATTTGGCGAGTATAGAAAGCTGTAACACTTAAAATGAAGGTAATATGTATTCGTTTAACCGAATCACGTCTCACTTTTGATTAGACCATCCCATTACGAATAGAAAGAGGTATCTCAATGGGAAAAAGAAGAAAAAAATGGAGAATGGTACGAAGACAACTTTCTTCTCCAGTCGTAAAAAAGACATTTAAGAAAATAGAAGAAACCGATCAAATCACAGTGTTTGTAGCTACCCAGGCAAATACACAACCTAAAAGCTTAAGTAGCAAGCCAAACACTCCAGATAAAAGTTCTAAAACCGTACCAAATGATGTTGTTAACCAATCTGTCTCCTGCGAAAGTCCAGAGAGTATTCACCATACGCAACCAAGTGACTCTTTACAAAAAACGCTTCAACAAATGTCTCGCGATCTTGAAATCATGGAATCGTCACCGAACGAACGAAAACCACCCAAGCAACCAAGCTGCCAACTAAAAAGTAATAGGAACACTCTGTCAAGAAAAAAGAAACGAAAATGGATTACCGGTTCAATTGCCGCTGTTCTGTTTTTAATGATTGGTTTGCTGATTTATACTGGAAATCAATTACTTAATGCCTTTACCTTGGGTTACTTCCAAATTGGTAAGTCGGATTTGCGACAACACAACATTGAGATTGAAAAAACGCCGTTTACTGTTCTTTTACTGGGTACAGACCAGCGGAAAGCTGATTCAACCAATTGGCGTCCAGATACGATTATGGTCGCTGCGGTCAATCCAAAAACCAATTCGATTCATCTGTATAGTTTACCCCGTGACCTGAAAGTAAAAATGCCTACCGGGGAAGTAACAAAACTAAATCATGCCCCGCAAATTGGCTACAAACATCAGATTAATCCCATTAAAAACATACGTGAAACAGTTGAAAATTTCCTAAATATACCTATCGACTATTATGCGATTATTAACTTTCAAGGATTTACCGATATCGTCAATGCTGTTGGCGGAATCGATGTATATGTAAAAAAACCTTTCTCTGAAAAAATGATCGGGGGTGAAATTGCTTATTTTGAACAAGGTCCTGCCCATTTAAGTGGCGAAGAAGCCTTAGCATACGTGCGGATGAGAAAACAAGATCCCTTGGGAGATATGGCCCGAAATGAACGGCAACGGGAAGTGTTGACCGTACTTATGGACAAGCTTGTCAGCACAGACGGTTTGTTCAACTTAGACAAAATTTTAAAAGCAGTCGGTGCGAACTTTACCCACAATTTTAATACAGAAGATATTCCTTCATTAGCAAATATTTACCGGAAATCGCGCAACAACTTACTCCGTTATGAGTTTCGCTCAGAGGGAGCAAAAATCAATGGCATTTGGTATGAGCTTTGGTCGACTCAGGAGAGGACACACGTAAGCACTCTTCTACAAAAACAGTTAGAGTATCAGCCAACAACTCCTCTCGAACCCTCTCCACTTTCGGAATGGGAAGAAAACTACGCAGCGCGGCATGATAATGATTCAGAACCCGTCTATGAAGAGAATATAAAAGTAGAAGATGCGTTGAATCGAGATTAAGAAAAAGGTACGATTGTACCTTTTTTTTTGCCCCAGAAAAGTACCAACAATTATTTCCTAAATCGTTTGTCTTTGTCATAGAAAATTCGAGATTCTACCTTTGGAATAGAAGATGAAGCATCTAGAATAAAAGTAAATTCACCTTCTAAGGCTATTGATTAATTGATATAATGCTTCCATTTTTAAAATTTGTCTTATCTTCATATAATACCGAGTGATTATTTTTATCATCACTTTATCCTTTTATAATTTAAAGTTAGACAACAATAAAATATACTCCCATTTCATTTGAAAAGGGGATATCTATGAATAACCAAAATAATTCATCAAACACACAACCCAACCAAGCAAACAAACATGATGATCTCTTTCCTTCTCGAAAGGAGCCTAATTCTAGTAACTCAACTGAGCCAAACGAGTTTGAGATATTTGCTAAGAGAACAGAACCAAACAACTTCCATTCCATTAGAGAATCAAAAACCCATAAATTCACTAGCAGTTCTACCAAAACAAATGATTTGCCAAAGGATCAACCGATCTACTTAAGAAAAAGACCCGTTAAGAAAAAAAGCAGTAAACCAAAATGGATTGTGATCACCTTATCTTCTCTTTTTGGATTGATGCTAGTCTATCTTTTGGTGGTCGGATTGCAAGTCTATTGGTCAATTTCCTCAGGATTTACGGAGTTAAGCTCATCCAAACTGCGGAGCAAAGAATTAAACAAGGAACAAGATGCTTTTAGCGTTCTGCTGTTAGGAACAGACGAACGCGATCCCGATGCACCCGATTGGCATCCGGATACACTCATGGTAGGGATCATCAATCCCAAATCCCGTTCGATTCAAATTATTAGCATCCCTCGCGATTTAAAAGTAAAAATGCCAACCGGAGAAGTCACAAAAATCAATCAAACGGCAACGGTTGCCCATAAGTATGGAATCGACCCATACAAAGTAACGCGAGAAACCGTGGAGAATTTCCTCAACATTCCCATCGATTATTTTATGCGCGTCAACTTCAATAGTTTTGTGGGAATCATCGATGCTGTTGATGGTGTTACCGTCAATGTAGAAAGACCCTTTTCGGCCAAAATGATTGGCTATCCTCCAGCAACATTTAAAAAAGGACTAAACCATCTCAACGGCTCAGAGGCATTAACCTATGCGCGAGAACGAAAACAGGATCCTCTAAGCGATGTTGGGCGGAGCGCTCGGCAGCGGCAAATCGTTGTAGCGCTAACTGAGAAACTTACAAAGCCTTCTGTTATCTTCGCTCTTCCTGGAATTGCTTCTGCTCTTAAAGGAAACATCAAACATAACTTCGAGTTGTCAGACCTTTATGCCCTTGCCAGGATTTTCCAGGGTTCCAAGCCAGACTTTCAATTACAAGTATTTAATTCGAAAAGTGCGGAAATCGGTGACGACTGGTTTCAGCTTTGGACCAGTGAAGAACGAGTCACAGTGAGTTCGACACTACAAAAACAATTGGAATATAAGCCAGTCAAGCCTTTGGAACCTTCTCCTCTATTGGAAAAAGAAGAACAATTTGCTTCACGGAATGATGACCAAGATTATCCTGACTTCCTCGTTGAACTAGATGAAAAAAAGAAGAAGAAAAAAGAGGATAAAACCAAAGATAAAAAAGAAGAAAAGAAAGAAAACAGGAAAACAGAAAGAGCCGAAAATAAAAAAGAAAAAGAGGAAAAAAAGCTAGCAAAGGATAAAGAAAAAGAGAAAAAAAAACGAGTAGAGATTAGTAGAAATAGATCAAACAGGTTAGCTGATAAGGAAAGAGAAAAAGAGAAATCCAAAAAAGCAACCACCGCTAATGATCGAAAAAGACAGGATCCGAATTAGTCCGCAGCAGATCAGATGATTCTATAAAGGAAAGGGTGATCTTGCCCTTTCCTTATTCTTTGACTCATTAATTCCTTTACGATACGCTATTTTTGAAAGGAAGGAGATCATGTTGTCCGCAGAGAGCTATCGAACCATTGGAAAAGATGGAGAAGCAGAAATCATTATCCAGAAATCACGCTTTATCTGTCGAGCGAAACCGGTTCGTACAGAAGAAGAAGCAAATCAATTTATTCAAGAAATTAGTAAAAAACATTGGGATGCGACCCATAATTGTTATGCCTATTTGATCACCGATCTTGTGCAAAAATCTTCAGATGATGGTGAACCAGCGGGAACTGCAGGAAGACCGATCTTAGAAGTGATTCATGCCAAAAAATTGTTGTATACAGCCATTGTGATTACCCGCTATTTTGGAGGAATCAAACTAGGAGCGGGTGGACTGATTCGCGCTTATAGTCAAGCGGCCAGCACAGCCATTGAAGCAGCAGGGATTGTAAATCGGTTGCTTCATCAAAAAGTTTCGCTTACCTTCGATTATTCCTTTATGGGGAAAATCGAGTACGAATTGCGCCAATCCGGTTATCGATTAGAGCCACCTGTATTCACTGATCGCATCACTTGGTCTGTTTGGGTTCCGGCTGGAAAAGAAAATGCCTTTATTTCAAAAGTTGACAACTGGACCAATGGAAAAACATTGATTGAAATGAAAGAGAAAAAATATCTGGACCTTCCAGCTGAATAACCTCGGCTGATGAGACAGCCCTGAACTTGAGCGACCAGCAAAGCGGACTGCGGATGTCAACGATCCAAGAATTCGAAGCACTTTAAAGCATCATCGAACGCAAACCATCTTTTTTGCATCAAAAAAAGGGATGCCCCAAGGCGTTTTCAATGCCTTTGAGGTCATCCCATTCTTTTGATTAAAATGCGGGTACGACAGCGCCTTTATACTTGTCTTCAATAAATTTTTTCACTTCAGGTGAGTTTAAGGCTTTGGCAAGCTTCTGGATTTTTTCTTCGTTCTCTTTCCCCTGTTTGGTAGCCAAAATATTGACGTAGGGGGAGTTCTTATCTTCGATAAATAGATTATCTTTTAAAGGATCCAATTTGGCTTGAATGGCATAGTTGGTGTTGATTATGGCGAGATCAACATCATCAAGCACCCGTGGTAGTGTTGCTGCTTCAACAGCTTTAAACTTAAGATTCTTTGGATTTTCTTTCACATTCCGCTCGGTTTTGATTCCATCACGATGATCGAGTTTAATCACATTTTGCGCGTCGAGCAGTAATAAACTCCGTGTTAAGTTACTGCTGTCATTGGGTAAAGCCACAGTAGCCCCCTCTTGTAACTGACTGATATCTGTAATCTTTTTGGAGTAAGCTGCCATCGGTTCAATGTGAACACCCGTTACTTTTACCAAATGATAATTATTTTCTTTATTGGTCGTTTCTAAGTACGGAACATGTTGAAAGAAATTGGCGTCAATCTCGCCTTCTTCCACGACTTTATTCGGCAAAACATAATCCTGAAATACTTTTACCTCTAAATCAATTCCCTCTTTTTTCAACTGAGGTTTAATATGCTCTAAAATTTCGGCATGAGGCACTTGGGAAGCAGCGACTGTCACTTTTTCACTTTTGGATGATGAGCCATCCGTTCCTGCTCCACAGGCTGTCCCAATTAACGCGAAAATGATCGTTGCTACGAATGCTTTTATTTTTCTCATTTTGCTTCTCCTACCTTTTATCGATCTTTCTGGCAATCCAATCGCCAATTCCTTGCACGATTTGCACCAACAAGATTAATAACACTCCGCATGTATACAACATCTGATCATTAAAAGATTGAAAGCCAAAACGATAAGCTGTTTCTCCTAATCCACCACCACCGACAATCCCAGCCATCGCCGAAAAACTGATGAGAGATACACAAGTAACGGTTAGACCTGAAACGATCGCGGGTAGCGCCTCGGGAATCAACACTTTGGCAATAATAAAACGCCTACTAGCTCCCATGACTTGAGCTGCTTCGATCACACCGCGATCAATCTCCCGTATCGCTGTTTCCACCAACCTTGCATAGAATGGGGCTGCTCCAGCGACAAGAGGGATCGTCGCTGCGGTCGTTCCTAAAGTGGTTCCAAGTAATAATTTAGATACAGGAAATAAGAATAAGACCAATACGATAAAGGGAACGGCGCGAAACGTGTTCACGATCAACCCCACCGTTCGGTAAATGAATTGATTTTCCCACAAATGACCGCGATCCGTAATAACCAATAAAACCCCCAACGGAATACCTAGTATAGCTGTAAATATAGTGGAAATTATGACCATATGGAATGTTTCCGTTGTCGCGATCCAGACTTGTTGCCAATCAACCTGATCAAACAAAGTTTCATCACCCCCTACTTCGAGAGGGGACGGAGATGGCCGCTCTCGCTTTCTCTATATCTGCTTCTTGTCCAATGAAGCGAATGACCACTGATTGTCGTTTGCTTCCCGCCTCGATTCGTCCGCTCACAATTTCAAGCGATACACGATAATCCTGTGCAAGTTTAACCAAGTTCGCCCACTCAAAGCCATCTTTTAGTTCGATTGAGATCAATTGGTCTTGACTATGCATTTCCATCTGTAAAAACTTCTGTGTAACGGGGTGTTTCGGATTTGAAAATACTTCCTCAACAAAACCCATTTCTACAATTTGACCCGCTTCCATGACAGCTACCCGATCACAAATGGAGCGAACCACACCCATTTCATGTGTAATCAAAACAAGGGTAATCCCCATGTCGCGATGAATCTCCCGTAATAACTGTAAGATCGACTGCGTTGTCTCTGGATCAAGGGCGGAGGTTGCCTCATCACACAAGAGAACAGTGGGATCATTGGCTAAAGCACGAGCAATTCCTACTCGTTGTTTTTCTCCTCCGGATAGCTGTGAAGGATAGGCATCGGCTCGTTCAATCAGACCCACCCGTTTTAGTAATTGGGTTACTTTTTGTTCCCTAATCGCTTTAGGTAAACCAATGATTTCCAAGGGGAAAGCAATATTTTCACGCACAGTCCGTGACCACAGGAGGTGAAAATGCTGAAAAATCATGCCAATCTTTTGACGGACTTGGCGTAACGACTCATTATCCAAGTTTGAAATTTCTTGTTGCTGAATCATAACGGAACCTGTTGTTGGCTTTTCCAATCCATTTAATAGCCGCAGCAGTGTACTTTTGCCTGCTCCACTATGACCAACGATTCCAAAGATCTCTCCATTCTCAATCGTAAGTGAAATATCTCTAAGAGCGACTACCTCTTCATTATGCTTAGACCCAAGATATGTTTTACTTACGCGATTCAACTGAATCATTCATTTTTCACCTCCTATATCCAAACGATCTTTTGCAGGTGTGCCAAAGAGATCTTCAGCAGAATGGAGTAAAACATAGTAATTTGATCTGTTTACCATTGTATAAATACTAACAGATCCAATCTTTTTTGGTCAATAGGATTTTCTTTAAAAAGCTTCCGGATCCCTTGCTTGATTACTGTTTATTTTTCCCATGTATAATTTTAAAAGGTATCCAGACTGTTACTCTAACATTACATTTAGTTTACATTATGCTCGTCCTTCACTATTCATCCCTTTTTTAGCATATAATAATGACAACTTAACCAGATGGAGGTGCCCACTTATGAATTACACAGTGGTTGGCAAAACATTTTGGATCGGAATTGTCAATGCCGTCTTATTAAGCGCACCAATGTGGTTTTTATTCTACCTCTTCATTAAATTGTTTATTTAATAGGACACCTGCTAACCTATTTCCTTATAGATAAAAAAATGGGTCGTCCAAAGACAACCCACTTTATCTTGCTCCATTGCCAGAAAAAACAACCCAAACAGTACGAAGCAAAATTTTCATATCCAATGCCAGCGATTGATTGCGAATATAATATAGATCAAGCTGTAGTTTTTCAGCTGGTGTTGCATCATATCCCCCATTGACCTGTGCCCAACCTGTCAGCCCAGGCTTAACCAAAAGCCGTTTTTCAAATCCTACAATCTCCTTCGAAAATTGCTCTGTAAAGACAGGTCGTTCGGGACGAGGTCCAATTAAACTCATATCTCCACGCAAAATATTAATCAGCTGAGGAATTTCATCAATCCGTGTCTTGCGAATAAATCTTCCTACACGCGTTACACGTGGGTCATTTTTGGTAGCCCATTGAGGTCCATTTTTCTCAGCGTCATTCCGCATCGAACGAAGCTTAATAATCGAAAAGGTTTTTCCTCTTAGTCCTACCCTCTCTTGCTTATAAAAGGCAGAACCAGGCGATTCCAATTTGATGGCGATAATCGTAATTAATAATACCGGTAAAGTGACAATTAATAGAATAAGAGAGAAAATAATTTCAAAAGCACGTTTGACAAAGGGATAGAGAACATCATCATGAAAACTTGAATATGTAGCTGAATGATTTTTTAAGACCATTTTTGAACGCATCCGCTATCCGCTCCGATCATGTATAATATAAATTGCTGTCGCAAATCAATTACAAATATGTCAAAAAGATTACAGTATTGTTTCAAATACTTTACTGTTACTCAGTATACTTTAGTTGTTCTGGATTGACAATAGCCTTTTTGCCATAAAATCGCTTATATTTCACCGATTAGCTTGTCTTTTGGTTTATTTACGCTCATTTTACGATAAAGATCGAGATAATATTCATACGTACGGCGAATACCTTCTTCCAAAGGAATCTTAGGGGTCCAAGAAAGGACCGTTTTCGCTAATTGATAATCAAAATAACTATGTTTAATATCCCCTGAACGTTCTGTACTATATTCCACTTGAAGCTCTTTCTTCGTGATCTGTTCAAATAAAACAATCAACTCATTTAATGAGGTAGAGACTCCTGTACCAATATTTAGTATGTATCCATCTCCTGCATCAATCGCAGCTAAGTTGGCCCGTGCCACATCTTCTACATATATATAATCACGTGTTTGGCTCCCATCACCAAAAACAGTGAATTTCCCATCTTTTAACAGGCAATTGACGATGACAGAGACAACGCCACCTTCTCCATGTGGCTCTTGTCGCACACCATAAACATTTGCATAGCGTAATACAGTATATTCCAAGCCGTATAATTCCCGATAAATCGTTAAATAATGTTCGGGAGTATGTTTCGATACTCCATAATTGCCCATCGGCTGAATCGGATGTTTTTCATCGATTGGCAAATAAATGGGGCTCCCATACACTGCCGCAGATGAAGCATAAATAATCTTACGAACCCCATGTTGACGGCTCGCCTCTAGTATATTGAGGGTTCCCATAATATTTACTCTTGCATCTAGTAAGGGATTTTCCATGGAAATCGGTACTTGAATCTGGGCAGCCTGATGAATCACGACTTCTGGCTTTTCAATAGCAAAAATTTCATTGATTTCCTGTTCATTTGCAATATCCGCTTCGTAAAAATGAGTCTCTGGATGAATCCGTTCTTTATTGCCTGTTGATATATTATCGATGACGACTACTTGTTGACCTTGTTCAACCAATTGATCGACAATATGTGATCCAACAAAGCCAATCCCACCTGTTACCAATATTTTCATACAAAAACCCCCTCGGTTCATTCCAAACAATCTCTCTACAGCTTGCCCAATCCATTTATCTCTCTTTACGCTGAGAAAGACCCATACATCCAATTATACAAAAAGTTACTGTTGGAAACATCAATAATCAAAGATGAACATAAAATTACAAAGAGGCACATATTTAACCATCAAATCCTTCGATTCCCTTCCCCGATGGGGGTTCTTGGTTATGTCAACCCGCCCATCCTCTGACTCGATTTTGCTCCATGACGTGACTTAGGAACACATCAGATGGTGCCGCTTATAAGCTCAATTATACAGAAAATGGTTGTTCGAAGCAGCCTGAAGAAGAGATCCCAAACAACACCATCTTTGATCTTCAATAGTGGTAAAAAAGAAGCCATTCTTTGGTTCATAGTTCGAGACCAAGGAATGGCTTCTTTTATGAAAAACTATTTCTTGTCAACGCCACCTAAGGAAATATATTTTATCTCCAAATAGTCTTCCAATCCGTGTTTTCCACCTTCGCGTCCCATTCCACTTTCTTTTACACCACCAAACGGTGCTTGTGCCGTGGATGGAGCACCATCGTTGATCCCGACAATGCCGTACTCCAACGCTTCAGCTACACGAAAAGCTCTTGCGATATCCTGCGTAAAGAGGTAAGAGGCTAGACCATAAGGGGTGTTATTCGCTTTTTGAATCACTTCTTTTTCATCTTTAAAGATTTGGATCGGTGCGACGGGACCAAACGTCTCTTCTTGTTGAATCAACATATCATCTGTTACGCCACATAAGACAGTCGGCTCGTAATACAATCCTCCTAACTGTCTTCCACCCGTTGCCAACTGTGCCCCTTTGCTTATGGCATCTTGAACGTGACGATCCACTTTTTTTATCGCTTCTTCGTCGATCAGCGGTCCAATTTGGACACCTTCTTCCAATCCATCACCAATTTTCAGTTCTTTCACTTTGGCCACAAATTTTTCCGTAAAATCATCCACTACATCTTCGTGAACATAAATGCGGTTGGTACAAATGCAAGTTTGTCCAGCATTGCGATACTTGCTGGCAATCACTTGAGAAGCCGCCAGTTCGAGATCGGCATCCGGAAACACAATAAATGGAGCATGTCCACCCAATTCGAGACTAACTCGTTTCACCGTATCGGCAGCTTGTTTCATAATTAATTTGCCTACAGGAGTTGAACCGGTAAAAGTAACTTTTCGTACCCGTGAGTCAGCTAACAATGTTTGACCGATCATGCTTGGCTTGCTACCGGTAACCAAGTTAAGGGCACCTGCGGGTAGACCCGCATCATGAAAGACTTCAACTAGTTTTCCAGCAGTTAACGGTGTCTGCTCAGCCGGTTTGACAATCGCTGTACAACCGACAGCCAAAGCGGGCGCAATTTTGCGAGCAATCATCGCAGCTGGAAAATTCCAAGGCGTGATCGCAGCAATCACTCCAATCGGCTGACGGAAGACAAAAATTCGTTTATTGGTATAGGTTGCTGGAATGACATCACCATAAACCCGTTTGGCTTCTTCAGCATACCATTGGATATAATCAGCCGCATACAAAACTTCTCCCTTTGCTTCGGCAAGCGGTTTCCCCTGTTCCATGGTTAAGACGCGAGCAATTTCATCGATTCTTTCCAGCATCAGTTGGTAAGCCTTATATAAAATTTCCGACCGTTCTCTGGCCGATTTGGCTGCCCACAGGGGAAAAGCTTTATGAGCTGCTTCAATCGCGGAAACGACATCTTCAGCTGTCGCATCAGCAGCAGAGCCAATCACTTGTCCATTGGCAGGGTTTGTAACCGGAACCGTTTTTCCATCCTTTGCTTGACACCATTTCCCATCGATATATAGTGAATAATCCATTACTCATACTCCCTCCTCATTTTTACATCCTCCAACAAATTTTTACCTTCCCTTTTGATCCAACTACAACTTAGGTATTTCTTATTAGATGACATTCTATCACTGAATAACTACATAGAAAATAGCCGAGTGATTCTGAGGAGAACACCGTGAATTCTTAGGTAGATGATCTTTAGGAACCGTATAATCCCCGTAATTCCTTTAGTTACGAGGGATTTCCGATCATGAGCATGAGCTGCCCATTATGAGGAGATTTCCTGCATGATGTCTCCAGATAATTACATCTTTATTTTTTTGTCGACCTGCTACATGGAAGGATTCCCGTTTGTAAATCTTAAATAAAAAAAGGTACAATTCTTTATTTATCATAATCTTATAAGAGACCAAATTATTCCAGATTGATCCTGATCAAGGAATCCGTATATTCTCATTGGGAGGCTCGATTGAATGAAAAAATTAATCCGGATCATGACCGTTGCATTGATCATCACCTTGGGTGTGGCGATTTACTTTTTTTATTTGCTATATTCTGTAGCTAATGAAGCTTATTCTCCTCCAAAAGAACCCAAATCCGACAAGCGCGCTCGTCAAGTGAACATCGAAGAAGATCCATTTTCTCTCTTGCTGATCGGTATCGATGCGCGCGAAGCAGATCAAGGACGGGCAGATACGATTATTGTCTTAACAGCAAATCCCCATAAAAATTCGGTCAAATTAACCAATATTCCCCGAGATACGTTGGTGAAGATTCCCGATCGTGATCAATTGGATAAAATCAATCATAGCTACGCATATGGTGGAATCCAGTTAACTCGTGAGACAGTCGAGGAGTTTTTGGATTTGCCGATCGATGGATATGTACAAGTCAATATGCAAGGATTAGAGAAAATCGTCGATAGTTTAGGAGGCATCGATATTCATGTCGATTCTCCTTTTACCTATCAAGGGGTTACCTTTCGAGGAGATATGACCCTAAATGGAAAGCAAACGTTAGCATTTGTTCAGATGCGTAAACACGATCCCGAAGGCGATCTAGGACGAAATAAACGGCAGCAAAAGGTGATCCGCGCTTTGTTTCGTAAAGGAACGGAATTTCGAACGTTGCCAAGGTTAAAAAGGGTACTAGAACAAATCGGTCCCCACTTAAAAACCGATATTTCTCCATGGAAATTGATTAGTTTGCACCAAAGATATCGCGGAATCGACGATAGTAGGATTACGACGCATTCTTTTCAAGGACAACCAACCATGCGAAATGGAACCTATTATTGGTTAATTAAAGAAGATGAAGTAAGGCGAATCCGCAGTATTCTTGCCGAGCATTTGGAGTTGGATCTCTAAAGCGAGAGCCTTACGGACACAAATAAAACAAAGCGAGAAAATCAATGATTTTCTCACTCGTTTTTTAGCAATAAACGATATAGTTTAAGAAGCTTTTGTTCTTCCACTTGCCAATTGTAGATTTCTTCATGAGCTCTGCGACCATTTTGGCTCATCTCTTGATGAAGTTGGTCATTGGTAAGGAGTTTAGCCACTTTTTCGGCGATCGCTTGTGGGTTAAGTGGATCCACAGTAAAACCAGCCTGGCTTTTCTCGACGATCTCTTTCCATAACGGGAAGTTGGAAGCAATCAGAGGTAAGCCAGCTGCCATATATTCAAACATTTTAATGGGTAAAGACTCAGGATAGTTCTGAGTTGGATGGAGACAGACCAAGCCAACCTTGCCTTTACCGAGCCACTTTTTCACTTCTTCAAACAAGACACGACCATGCAAGAAGATGTTTTTTTGTCTTAATTGCTCTTCATCCCGATCTTCGGGGGCAATGTGTTGCAATGGTCCAATGAGGTGTAATTCCGCTTCGAGCTCTGTGGGAAGATAATCCATCATTTGGATCATTTCACGATAGCCACGAAGATAAGAAATACCACCAACATATAAAATCAAATTTTTTTTCTGTTTTACCTGCTCGATTTGCGGCATCGGTTGTGGATAGTTTTTAATTACTACCACATTTTTAGTACTGGCAAATTGTTTGGCGATCGTCTCCGTTGCCGTAATGACGGCTGCCAACTGACGAGCATATCCCTTTTCGACTCGCTGAGCAATCGCCGATATAGGTCCTCGTAAATAAGCCGGAATCCAAGGTTTGGTGTAAATTTGTTTGGGTAGATCCTCATGGGCATCATATATGACTGGTTTTTTCGTTTTTTTAGCCAGCTTTACTCCCCATGGTAGAAGCTCGGGATCATGGAAATGGAAGAGATCAGCATCGCTTTGCAGCGCTCGTTCATATAATAATTTTCCATTTCCTAGTCTTTTTAATTTACTTGCGTGTCTTTGCACCCCGACAACACGTACCCCTTCGATTACTTTTTCTGTAAAATCAGCTACAGCATGTAGTTCTACTTTATAACCCGCTTGAACCAATGAGACCGCCTGTTTATGAAAGATGCGCGTATCATCGTAAGGATGAACCGAACTAAAAATCATCACCTTGTGCGACAAAATATTCAACTCCTTCAAACAAATGGTTCCCCTTTTCAATCGCTCGATGTTAGTAAAGTCGATTATACCAGGTCCTAACCATCGGACTCCTAATGAAACGAAACCATTTTAACAAATCAGCTTTCCTCTCTATTCGGTTGACGAAGTGACCTTTTTAATTTAGCTAACTCTTGAAATGATAACAATCCACTAGCAAAAAGGGTAATGATCGTAAGGGTCAAGATCACGATATAATAGATCCAACCATAAGCCCAATCATTCAGTTGAACCATAGAAGAAACAGCCATCAGACCGAGATAAATAGCAATATAGATCATCATCGAGCGAAAACGAAAATCCACAGGATAGACTTTTTGATTTTGCCGATAAATGATGATCACAATAATCAGATAGGAAAAGATATTGACGACTCCTACCGCCCAAATTTCCCAGATCGGGATCAGCAAATAGCATCCCACAAAGTAAAAACTGGCTCCAATCAGAAATGCTCGCGAGATTTCTTTGGTCTTTTTCTGAATCAACAGCCCGACTCCAACGATCAAATGGAGTACATTTAAAATCGTACCAAATGAGAGTAGCCAGACATAGTGAGCTGCTTCAAAATACTCTTGTTTATTGCTTCCCGCTACCAGCTCAACCAGTGGCTCAATGACAAAACTAAGACACATAATTAAAATGGAACCGACGATCAGCTCGGCTCTTCCTACCATTCCATATATACGCGGGGCATCTTCTCTTTCTTTTAACGAGAGGGAAAAAGGCCGCCAAGCCAACTGAAATGGGGCAGTAAGTAGCACGACCACAGATGCAAAGCGTAAAGCCGCTTCATAGATGGCTGCTTTTTCAGGTGAGACCATATGGTAGATCATCGGTCTCGAGACCATGTTCATCACCCAAAATACCATTAGGGTCGGCAAAAGAGGCAAGCCATATTGTAGCAAATTTTTGAAGTATTCACGAGGAATCAAAGAGGTAAATTTATCTCGATATAAATAAAGAAGAATGAGTGCAATGGAACACTGACCGATTAATTGACCATAAAAAATACCATGTAGTCCTAAGTTTTGAAAAACAACAAAGTAAACACTAAGTAAAGAGGATCCGATGACATAACTCATGCTAAATAAAGTGAAAAACCACTTTCTTTGTTCAAATCGGGCATAAGCGAGTAGAAGTTGAATAATGATTGCTCCTAGTGTCGCTACCGTGGCGATAAAAATAACCCAGCGATTTTGGGAGCCCGATTCATATAAAAGCTCGGCCAATGGTTCACGCAAAACCAAAGAAATCAGAATAAATAGTAGACAAACGAAACTGCTACTGATCAAAGTAGCCGTCAAGTAAGCTTTTCGTTCCTGTTCGGTTTTCACATCATGATAATAAAATGCAAGTGCGGCATCCATTCCTAATACAGACAGATAGGTCACCACCAGCGTAAGGGTATTCGTCATCCCCCAGTCAGCGTATTCGACCTGTTCCATATATCTTAAAAAAACAGGGAACAAGAGTAATCCAACCAACTTGTTCCCTACACTGGCAATGGCAAATGCAAAGGAGTCAGTAAAAAGCCTTTTAAACAGTTTTAGCATTTAGATTGACACACCCTCAAAGCTCTTCGAATGAAATTAATCTTGTTGATCTAACTTCTCACGATCTGGAACATCTCGTAAAACCCGTGCTGGCACACCGATATAGACTTTAGCAGGTTCCGTATCGCGATGAATCAAGGCTCCAGCGGCAATAAAGCTTTCTTCAGCGATGGTAACACCAGGTAAAAGAATCGAAGCACCGCCGACACGCGCTCCTTTTTTAATATGTGCTCCTTTGACGAATTTGAAGCGCTCTTTGGTACGACCCATGAAATTATCATTTGTCGTTGTTACCGTTGGCGCGATAAAGACCCTTTCTTCGATGGTCGTATATGCTGTAATATATGCATTCGTTTGGATTTTAGTATAGGAGCCGATCTCTACCTGATTTTCCACAGCCACTCCGCGTCCAATGACAACATGATCACCGATCTGGCATTTTTCTCGAACGGAAGCTTGATCTCCAATCATCCCTTCTTTTCCAAATGAGCTACCACGGTACAGAACCACACACGCACCAATGGTCGTCCCATCTCCAATTTTAAGCGGTGGTAAATTGGGATCTACTTTCACTGTGGATGCTTTGGCTGGACGAGGCCAACGACCCAAAACGCAGTTATCCGAGATATATACATCGGATCCGATCACCGTTCCAGCATGAATGGTGACATTGTTGCCAATGGTCACATTGTCTCCAATCACTACTCCCTCTTCTATAACCGAAAAGTAGCCGATCGAAACATTCTCTCCCAGTGTAGCTGTCTCATGGATAATATAATTCATTCGCTTCATCCACCTTATAATTTTTCATAGTCCGCTACAATCTGCTTCACATCTCTCAAAGCATTGCGCGTATCAAAAATCACTTTGGCTTGACTGGCAATCTTCTGAAAATCAAAGGCACTATGATCCGTTGTAATCAACACAAGATCGGCTTCGGTAATTAACTCATCCGTTAGCTCATCTGTTTTGTAGATTCGATTGCCGATTTTAAACTGTGGAATATGGGGATCCACAACATAAAAGTTCGCTTGATACTTTTCCAATAGCTCAATAATCGGCAAAACGGGCGATTCCCGATAGTCGTCAATATCCTTTTTATAGGCAACACCCAAGATCAACACTTTAGCACCATTGAGCGCTTTTCCATAGCGATTTAAAATCTTCATCGCTCGATCCACAACAAAAGATGGCATCTCGTTGTTGATCTCTCCAGCCACTTCAATCAAACGGGTATGGTAGTTATACTCTCGTGCCTTCCAAGTAAGATAAAAAGGATCAATCGGGATACAATGACCGCCTAAACCGGGACCTGGATAAAAGGCCATAAATCCATAAGGCTTTGTTTTTGCCGCATCAATCACTTCCCAAATATCAATTCCCATTTTATTACAGAGGATTGCCATTTCATTGGCTAAGCCGATATTGATATTCCGGAAAGTGTTCTCAAATATTTTTTCCATTTCTGCCACTTTGGGACTGGAAACTTCATGAACCTCTCCCTCTAAGACCGAACGGTATAAAGTGGCGGCCACTTTGGTACACTCAGCTGTCACACCACCGACCACTTTAGGTGTATTCTTCGTATTAAAAATTTTATTTCCTGGATCAACCCGTTCTGGGGAATAAGCCAAATAGAAGTCTTTTCCTACTTTTAACCCTGTTTTCTCCAAAATCGGTTGGACCACTTCTTCCGTCGTGCCGGGATAGGTTGTACTTTCTAAGACAATTAACATACCTGGGTGTAAATGCTCAGCAATGCTTTTACTAGAAGACTCAACATACGAAATATTGGGCTGCTGATATCGGTCCAAAGGGGTGGGTACACAGATGGCACAAGCATCTACTTTGGCAATGAGGGAATAATCGGTTGTCGCTTGTAAATAACCTGTTTGCACTAAGCTTTTTAGATCTTCATCAACCACATCACCAATATAGTTGGTGCCATTATTGACCAGTTCAACCCTTCGTGGTTGGATATCAAAACCGATCACCTTGTAACCCGCTTTCGCTTTTTCAACAGCAAGTGGTAATCCAACATACCCCAGACCGATTACGCCAATCACTGCCGTTTTTTGTTCGATTTTTTCAAGTAACGTTTGATGTGCCATCTTCCATCCCATCCTTTATCCATTTACTTATTTTGGTAATAAGATTTGATTACATCTGCAATATATCGGATGGTTTCATCCTCTAATTCTGCATATAATGGTAAAGCAAATGTCCGTTTCGCCATGTATTCCGCATGAGGCAAACTGCCCTCTGAATAACCCAAACTTTGATACACATTTTGCTGATGCAACGGAACCGGATAATAAACCCCAGTGGAAATTCCTTTTTCCTTCAAATGCTCCATCAAGGAATCACGATCATCTGCTTGAACAATATAAAGATGATAAATATGTTTGCGATTTTCACCATGAACAGGCGTAACGAGCGGTGTATCTTTTAAGAGTTCATTATAGAGAGCCGCTTTTTGACGCCGTGCATCATTCCAGCGCTCCAAATAACGTAGTTTTACACGTAAAATAGCTGCTTGGATCTCATCTAAACGACTATTATAACCGATCATGCTATGATAATACTTGGGATTGCTACCATGAACGCGTAAAATCCGAACCTTCCGCGCTAATTCTTCATCATTGGTCACAACCATTCCGCCATCGCCATAGCCACCTAAATTTTTGGTTGGGAAGAACGAGAAGGTCGCCGCATGACCCCATGAGCCGATTTTTCGTCCTTTATATTCCGAACCAATCGCCTGAGCAGCATCTTCTAAAACAAACAATTGATATTCTTCTGCCAAAGCCATGATCTCATCCATATTTGCTGGCTGTCCAAAAATATGTACCGGAATGATCGCTTTGGTTTTATCGGTTATTTTGGCACGAATCTGTGACACATCGATATTGTAGGTTTCAGGATCGATATCGACAAAAACGGGTGTCGCTCCCAAGCGGGATACCACTTCAGCCGTAGCAAAGAAAGTGAATGGAGTGGTGATCACTTCATCGCCAGGACCTACTCCATACGCATCTAAGGCAAGCAACAGAGCATCGGTTCCATTGGCAACTCCGACAGCAAACTTCACGCCACAAAACTGAGCGATCTCCTCTTCCAACTTGCTTACCTCTGGTCCTAGAATATACCGACCATTATCTAGGACATGATCGACAACTTGGCGTACTTCATCGCGAATGGTCTGGTATTGGGCTTTGAGATCTAGTAAAGGAATCTGTCTCATATTCATTCTCCTTTTATCCTGAAGGTGTTTAAAGTAGTTGAGATGAAAGCGACGAAATGATTAGGTTAAGTCAGCCATTTTAACTGCTTTTCCTGTTTCTGCAGCCAGCTGGCAGGCAATAACGAGACTTAGTGCCGCTCTTCCTTCTTTTCCTGAAACAATGGGGTCCCGATCTTCGCGGATCGCTTCCGTCATATCTTGAATAATGCACTGATGACCAGGAACGCCAAAAGGATCAGACTCGATCTTTTGGATCGTCTCCATCGCTTCTTCGTCCGATAGATCGCTAAAGTTCCAAGTTTTAATCCAATTGGCCGTTCTACCACCGATCACAGCTGTGCCTGTTTCTCCAAAAATACTTAAGGACTCTTCGAGATTTTTAGGATAAATGGTTACTGCTGCTTCTAAAACACCTAAAGCGCCACTTTGAAAACGAATGATTGAGACAGAGGTATCTTCGGCTTCCATTTTTCTAATCCGCGTTGCATGATAAGAGGAAACTTCATCTACCTCTCCCATCATCCACAAAAGCAAGTCGATATTGTGAATCGCTTGATTCATCAGTACCCCACCATCCATCGCCTTCGTACCACGCCATGCTGCCTGATCGTAGTAAGCCTGATTACGATTCCATCTCACAGTGGCATTCGCATGACCAATCTTGCCAAAACTACCTGCTTCCAGTCTTCGGCGCAACTCCACCACAGCAGGTCGAAAGCGATTGGGATGAACTACAGCCATTTTGACACCATTACTCTTACATGCTTCGATCATTTGATCCGCATCTTCCAAAGTCAGGGCCATCGGTTTTTCAACAACAACATGCTTTTTCGCTTCTGCCGCTTGAATGGTTAGCTGTGGATGAAGTCCACTCGGTGTACAAATACAAACCACGTCTACATCTGTCTGCAACAAATCTTCAATATGGGTAAACCCTTTTACACCATCGACAGCAAACTCTGCTAAACGTGCTTCATTGGTGTCACAGACGGCTACCAATTCCGCCCCTTGAACTGCCTCAATCGCAGCCACATGTTTTTTCGCGATATGACCACAGCCGACGATTCCAAAGCGTACCACAAAGTTCCCTCTTTTCTGTGTAAATTCTCAACGGATGTTTCACATCTTCATGCAACTCAGATCGATCCGATTATTACAGTAAGATTACAAATCCATTTTCAAATGTAACATAACTGAAATGTTTTGGGTATATCTTGCTAAAAAAAATCAAGTTGCTTTCATAGAAAGCAATTGTTGGTAAAGTTGTTTCATCCGAGTCGCATGTTGGAACCAAGTCAATGTTTGCGAAGCTTGATAGGCTTTTCTCCCCATCTCGGAAAGGAGCTTTGGTTCATCGATCAGAAGTCGCTGAAACGCTCCCGCCAATTGTTCGACATGACGCGGTTCAACCAATAATCCAGTCTGACCATCTTGGAGTACCTCACTGATTCCCCCCACATTGGTCGCAACCATCGGTTTCGCACAACCCATCGATTCGAGTAGAATCGAAGGCAATCCTTCGCTTAAGCTGGAAAGAGCGAGCAAGTCCGCACTATTTATCCACAATGGGATTTCATCATACGGCCTTCTTCCCATAAAAGAAACTTGATTCGTAATCCCTAATTCTCTTACCAACCGGTTTAATGTGGGACGAAGGGGACCATCACCGATCAGATAGAGATGAAGGTTGGCATCTTTAGCAGCAATCTTCCCAAAAGCTTGTAGCAAAAAAGGAACACCTTTTACGGGATATAGATTACCCACAAATAACAGAATTTTTTTATTTTCTGGTAGTTGCAAGCTTTTCCTCGCTTCTTGTTGATCGATCGGTGTAAATCGCTCAGGGTCAAAGCCATTGTAGATGGTTTCTCCCGTCACCTGAGGAAACATCTTTGTGGCTTCTGTTAATAATCGCTGACTGACTGTAACCACTTGATCTACCATTTCTAAAGCTTGGACCGTTTTATTATAAGTTGCCCGATTTCTCTTTGGATACAACATAATATCGGAGCCGTGAATCGTACTAACTACCGGAACATGAAAAATCTGCTTTAGTTTTCCTCCCGCATAGCCATCCGGAAAAATGGTATGACAATGAAGGAGATCAAATGGAAAATCGCTTTGAATCTTTTTAATTGCTGGAATTAATGCCTTTAGATAGAGCTCCCCATACGTAAAAAAGAAAAAACCGCCCGGAAACATTCGAGTAGGAACATAAGTAACTGGAATACCCTCCCGCTCAACCTCCAATGTCATTTGGCGGTATCCTTGCCATTTGGGATACAGAGGAAAGCAGGGAATCGGAGAAAGAACTTTTATGTTTACTCCTTGTTGTTGAAGTGCCTTACATTCATTGTGTACAAAAATCCCCGACATTGGATTCACTTCATTTGGATACATATGTGAGATCACTAAAACACGATAACTCATTGGTTATAGATCTTCCCTTTATCATAAAGTATTTTTTATCCTCAATGGATAATTTTGCATAAAACAGACGATAATATAATCATCCATCTTAGCTACGGGAGCGATGCGATATGAATAAAAAACATCGTGTGGCAACGGAATCGGTTGATTGTATTCTTGGTTTGATCAACGGTCTATTACTTAGCCTACCAATCTGGGCACTGATTTATCTGGGGATTCGCCTATTTATTTACGGATAAGCGCAAGCATAGAAAGGAAGGTTCACGTGTTGGAACCTTCCTCCTTTTATGTACTTTTAATTTCCAATGGCGAACATCAATTCACCACTCGCAACTGTTTTGTCTCCTACTTTTGCCACAGCTTGTCCTTTGCCGACCATCCCCCGTAGACGAGTCATTTCCACTTCGAGTGTCAGCACATCTCCTGGTTTTACTTGATCACGAAAACGAACTTTATCAATCCCTGCAAAAAACGCAATTTTTCCTTTGTATTGCTCCATTGATAAGACACAAAAAGCCCCCACCTGAGCCAAAGCTTCAACGATCAAGACGCCTGGCATGACAGGATAATCCGGAAAATGACCTTGAAAAAAAGGCTCATTCATTGTGACATTTTTGACACCAACTGCTTTTTTCCCCGGGATATGCTCAATGATTTTATCCACTAGCAAAAATGGATAGCGATGGGGAATCACTTCTTGAATTTGTCTGATATCGATCTCCATAGATCTTCTCCTTCATCCTTATAGATTGGTACTCGAAACCAAGATAACACAAAACTTTTCCTTATTCTATCGAACGCAGGAAAGGGATGCCAGTTATATAAAACGAGTATAAATTGATCTTTTTCAATTCACAATAAGCCTAATCCCTTGCAGGGGTTTAGATAAAGGAGTGCTCTGACTTACGAGGAGCACTCTTTTGTCTTCTTCTATTCTTGTGATAATGCTGCTTTTTCTACTGCATGGGCGACATGCTCATGAACACGAAAGTCGAGAGGATGGGGGGTTAACTCACCTTTTTTTGTACAACTACTGATTGCTTCAGCAGCAGCAACCAACATCGATCGTGTAATTTTCGAGGCATGGGCATTTAATGCCCCTCGGAAAATCCCGGGAAATCCCAGCACATTATTTACAGATCGTCCATCTGCCGCAAAAGCTGCCCCTGCCGCCATCGCTGCGTCAGGTTCAATTTCTGGTTTTGGATTGGAGAGAGCTAAGATCACTTGTCCTGGTCGAACCATTTCAGGAGAAATAAGCCCTTCGACACCCGTGGTTGCAATCACCATATCACAAGTTTGCATCAATTCTTCAATCGACGAAAGAGGTTCGCCACCATACTGAGCCAATTGACGTAAGGCTTCCGTACGACGGTCTACTCCATACATTTTTTTAACACCATAATCGATGAGCATGCGGCTGATCGCCAAGCCAGCTGCTCCCAGTCCAATTTGACCGACAACCGCTTTATCCAAGTAAATTTCCGCATTGCGACACGCTGAAATCGCAGCAGCTAACACAACAACTGCTGTGCCATGCTGATCATCATGCATAACCGGTATATTTAACTCTTCATCCAATCTTCGTTCGATTTCGAAACAATGTGGCGCTCCAATATCTTCTAACAATATTCCGCCAAAACCTGCCGAAATATGTTTGATGGTCGCCACCACCTCATCGGGATCACTTGTATCCAATAAAATAGGAATTCCACTAATTCCGGCAAAATGATCAAACAATGCCGCTTTTCCTTCCATCACAGGCATCCCTGCAAGGGCACCAATATTTCCTAAGCCAAGAATCGCTGTTCCATCCGTCACAATGGCTACCGTATTTCCTATACTGGTATAATATCGTGACTTTTCTGGATCTTTTTGAATTAAACGACAAACATTGGAAACCCCGGGCGTATAGATTCGTCTTAAATCTGCTAGGCTGCGGATATCCATTCGCTTTGTCATATGGATTTTTCCACCTAAATGGGCATATAATACGTCATCAGAAACACTTCTTACATAGATTCCATCACCCAAGGACTGGATGACCTCGACCACCTTCTCGAGTTGTTCTTCTGTATCGCAATGGACGGTTATATCACGAATGGTACTAAAAGGACCAATTTGTTTGGTTGTGATATCACCAATATCACCCCCAACGCTTCCAATCGCTGTGGTAACCTTTCCTAAGTTACCAGGTCTAGAGGGTGTTTCAACAATAATCGTCCGCGTTACTCTTACCATAAATTGTAAATCCTCCTCATGTATAATAGAAAAAATCGGTAGTTAAACCGATTTTATAACGGGAAGAATCACTACAATGGCTAATGCACACTTCACATCCATCGTTCATTAATCTCTTTGATCTGAAACATATAAACAATGGATGTGAAGTAAGACATAGCAATCACAAACCATAAAAATGATTCAGCCGTTGACCAATCAAACATAAGCATAAATAGGGCGACATAATAAAGAACGGTTGTTAATTTGCCAAAGATATTCGCCGGTACCGTTTTTTTACCGCGCAAATGAAAGAATACAGAGCAAATGATCATTGCAACATCACGAAAAACAATAGCAACTGCTGCCCACAATCCAATCTTTCCAGAGATAAGTAAGGAAGCAAAGACTGCCATAATCATCAATTTATCAGCAAGGGGATCTAACATCGTACCCAACTGTGTCACTTGCCTATTTTTTCTGGCGAGGTAGCCATCTGCAATGTCGGTAATACCTGCTAGGAGGATAATCCCTATGGCCCAAAAGATGCGTGTAGATTCTGGGAAAAAATCCGAGAAAAATATGTATAAATAAAGAGGAACCATTAGAAATCGAAGCAACGTTAGCAGGTTGGGCAAATTCATCTAGATAACCCTCCTCACTTTTGACGGTATTTAACCTAGTATCTAAATATGAAAGACCCCGTCAAAAGGCCATAATTTCCAGCCTTATGACGGGTTCACTTTGTAAAGATCAGCTTGTACAGATGCTCCCACATTTGGATACTAAATACATCTCCAGCGGGTTGCCCACCTAAGTAGCTGTGTCCGATAATCAAACCTACAATCCAAACAACCACTAAAGTAACCGGAAACCATAATACACGAACTGTTTTTTGGAGAAAAGTTCTTTCTGGCTTTGCTTGAGTCTTTGAGGCTGATGAAAAGCTTTTTTTACTTTGTACTACTTTGCTATGGGTTACCGGTTCATGTTTTGTATCTACTCTTTTTTCAAATGAAAATCCTTCTGACGGAGGTGTTTTTTTAGGACCCTGTCTTTTTTCCTCTTCTTCCGTTGCAAAACCACTTAAACGAACATAGGTATTATCAGAAAAGTTGTCAGCTTGTTTATATGATCCGTCTTTGGTTGGAGGAGTGGTCTCTTTTTTAGCTTGTATTCCGATATTATTTTTATTCTCTTTGTTTTTAACTTTTTTCTCTATGTTAGTCTGGTGAAGAAAAATATCATCTCGTTTTCCTTCATTTTTTCCTTCGCCAGTTTCAAATGGCGAAAATTTCGGATTAAAATTTCGCATATTTTCCATGGAATCACCCATTTAGTTACTAATTAAATAATATCTATTTGTTTACAAAGCTCGTCCGAAAAAAAACTGTCCTTCTCTATTATAAATAGAATATATCTCAACAAAAGTGAGAAGTCTATAACATATTCTACATCATTGTAAACAAACCTATGTCTATAACCGATTTTAGCATAAGACGGTGTTACCGGAGATACTTTTTTTATCTAATTATCTAATATCGCCCCGGCAACACAATTATTTTACTTATGTTTGAACTGTATTTATATTCCTCTCACGTGTCGCAGGCTTTTTTCTTTTATACTTTATTTTAGTTGCTTCCCCTCCTCGTAAATGACGAACAGATTTATGATATTCCAATATTTCTTTTACTTGACTAGCTAAATCAGGATTGATTTCCGGTAATCGCTCAGTCAAATCTTTATGAACTGTACTTTTGGAAACACCAAATTTTTTTGCAATCGTCCTCACTGTATTTCTCGTTTCTACAAAATAATGTCCAATTTTTATCGTTCGTTCCTTAATATAATCATGCATCCTCATTCCCTCCTTTCCTCCATTTCTCTACATGCTTGCTACATTATATGGGCAGTATATTCGGGTTATTCTTTTTATCTTTTATAGAGACAAGCCACACTCGCTCTTTTTGATACTTTCCTGTTAAAAAGTAAAAAAAGTCGATCCGAAGCAACGTGGTGAACACAAAAAAACCTAACATCCCTTTTAGGGATATTAGGCTTCTCATCAACTGTTTGAACCTTTTTTCATTAGCTCATCTGTTTGTTTAGATAAGTTTCAGGATTTACGACTTGTTCTCCCTTACGCACTTCAAAGTGCAAATGTTTTCCTGCCTCTTTTTCATACTGATTCTGTCCCGCCCTGGCAATGACTTCCCCTTGCTTTACTTTCTGACCTTTTTTAACTTGCACATCTTCGACGCTTTGATAAACAGTAATCAGACCATCATCATGTTGAATTTCAATTTGCATCCCAACCATCGGATTTTTTTCTACTCGAATGATTTCTCCATCGAGTACAGCGACGACGTCAAAAGTTTTTCCGTCTTTTCGTGCAAAGTCAACTCCAGCATGGGGACGATAGCTATTTTGATACTTTACCATAGCTGCTTCCCTTTGTTCAGAAGAACTTGATTCATCGTAAAAGGAAAGGGTTTTCACTGCTTCCGATTGCGGACTAACCGGATCAATCATATTTTGACTTTGGGTTTGTTCGATTGGTGTTTCATTTTGAAAGACAGTGTCTTGTCCTTTGGGAAGTGGTTTCGCTACGTCTTTTACTTTTGATTGTTGATACCACCATGCAGTAGAGATAATTAATGCAGCTGCTACCATATACAAAACCGGTAAAAACCATCTTTTGTTTAGATATTTTTTCCATTTTTTGTTTTGTGCGTTTTTACCCAGAAACGAGACTTTCCTTGGTTTCTCAGTACTCATGTTCTAATCACCTCAGAAACCAGTCTCGACATTGAAAACTCTTTTTATACCTAACTTGCAATCTATAGTCATTCATCCTACTATTCGAATTTTAGTGGTGTTCTTTTTCTTTTTTAAAATAATGGATCTATTTTAATGTTATTTTTGCTATTTCGTCATCTTGATCGGAAATGACCACACCTTGGTAATAGTGTTGAATGATTTCTGTTACTTTTTTACCGCGTTGGGCTAATAAATTGGCCCCCCATTGACTTAATCCCACTCCATGACCATAACCAAAAGTAGTAAAAATGATTTTATTTCCACTGATTTGGTAGCGAAAGTCATTGGATGCCAGTCCCAGTGCTTCGCGGACTTCTCGTCCAGTATAGGTTTGATCTCCTATTAGGACCTTAGAAATCCTCCCTCCACTCGTATAGCCTAGGATTCGGATCGACCGCTCATCGGGTTGTACAGAGGACGGGAGGGGACGAATCTGTGATAGTTGTTTTAAGAAATCTTTCCACAAGACGATTTTCTGCTGCTGATATTTTGGAGATGCTTGATCCCAATCGGAAGGCACGCTTTTTAAGTAGGGAAATGCTCTGCCAAAGTACTCCTCCGCATTTTCAGTCTTGCCATTACTGGTTGAGAAGAAGGCGGCATAGATGGGTTCACCCTGATAGGTAATCACTTTTCCTGCTGTTTCTCTTACTGCTTGTTTGATCCGTGATAGATATTTTTCAAATTGACCTCCCCACATTTTTTTAAGTGCCGATTGTGTCAGAAAGGTTTGATGGAGGACAGTATCGGTCACATGGGCGCTTTCACCGAGGGTCCCCCACTCTTTCATATCTTCCAACTGTCCAGAGCGAAGCCGATTAATAATATATGTACGGGCAACAAGTGCTTGGGCTTTTAGCGCTTCAAGGTGAAAAGAGGCAGGCATTTCGGCAGCAACCACCCCTTCGATATATTCTTCTAATGGAATTTTAACCACTTGCTTTTCCTTGGTAAGATAAACAGAAATAGTTAAATCAGAAGTGGTCTTGGGATTTTCTTTTTCTAATTCCGTTTCGGACTCCGATCTAGCAAAAACCAATAGACTTGGAATGACCAACATAGCTAGAATCAGGCAAAGCAAATAAATAATCATCTTTTTTTGCATTCTTTCCTTCCTTTCGTTTCTATCACTTTCTATCTAATCTATGAAACAGATTCAGAGTTAGAACTTCCTCTCTGTAAGACGATCGATCCTTTGAATATTCACAAGCATTTTCGTTTATAGATCGAGTACAAGAGATGAGCAGCCAACAGAAGAGATAAAACCAAATTAAAAAAGTCCCTAATCGATTGATCAGGAACTTTCCATATGTTGATTAAGCGTATGAGCGTTTATCTAAGACCTCTGTATTGCCTTCTTCGACAGTGACCCGTTCAATATCTGCCCCCAGGGATTTCAGTTTTCCTACAATATCGACATAACCGCGATCAATATGGTGTAAATCCGTCACTTCTGTGACTCCTTCCGCTACGAGCCCTACCAAAATCAGAGCAGCTCCAGCTCGTAAATCCGTTGCTCGGACTTCTGCACCAGATAGAGGATGTCCACCTTCGATCACGGCAACTCGTCCATCAATTTTAATTCGGGCACTCATCCGCTTCATTTCTTCTACATGCATAAATCGATTTTCAAATACCGTTTCTGTTAATAGACTCGTACCATTGGCTGTCAATTGTAGAGCCATCATCTGCGATTGGATGTCGGTAGGGAATCCAGGATAAGGGAGAGTCTTGACATCTGCTGGTTTGAGCTCCCCTTCAGCACGAACATAGATCCCATTTTCTCCATCCAACACATGTACACCCATTTCTCGTAATTTCGCAATAAGCGGATTGAGATGGTCACTAATGGCCCCTTCTACAAATACCTCACCGCGTGTAATCGCAGCAGCAATCATATAGGTACCCGCTTCGATTCGATCAGGAATCACAGTATATTCGGTCCCTCGCAGGAAGTCGACCCCATCGATGCGGATCTCATCTGTTCCAGCACCACGCACTTTGGCTCCCATGCTATTGAGGAAATTGGCTAGGTCGGTGATCTCCGGTTCGCAGGCTGCATTTTCAATAATCGTTCTTCCTTCAGCTAAGGTAGCTGCCATCAATATGTTTTGCGTTGCTCCTACACTAGGAAAGTCAAGGTAAATCCGAGTTCCTCTCAACTTATCTGGAACATATCCTTCTACATAACCCTGTTGAATATCAAATTTGACACCAAGCGCCTCAAGCCCTTTTAAATGCTGATCAATGGGGCGGGTTCCAATGGCGCAGCCACCCGGAAGTGGAATCCGTGCATGTTTTTTCCGGGCAAGCAGGGGTCCCATCACGAGGATGGAAGCTCTCATTCTACGAACAAGGTCATAGGGGGCTTCGGTCGAACAGATCTTTTCAGCGTTGATCTTCACTAGATTTTCTTTTAAATCTGTTTCAATTCCCAATGTGTCTAGCAATTGAGTAATCGTCTTGACATCCTCCAATTGCGGAGTATCATGAATCACAATTGAGCCGCGGGAGGCTAAAATGGAGGCCGAAATAAGTGGAAGAACTGCATTCTTCGCTCCATGAACTTTTACTCTCCCTTTTAACCGTTTCCCACCTCGTATAATGATCTTCTCCAAGTTTCTTCCCTCCATACTTAGTATTCTATCATAATGATTGGTGTTCCCAAGGTAACGATTATTTTATTATTTTGTAAATCCATACGTGTCGCCACTTGGATATTCATCCAGCCACCCTTTGTTTTGAGTCGATCAGGGAATAGCGGTGAAAATGCGGATACGCTGGTGGTTTGTTTTGTTTTCATTGCCTCTATTTCATCAGCTTTTAACTTGGTCAATGCTTTCAACAGTAAACCCTGTGGATCGGAAGAAGAAACGGATTTTTTATTGCCTTGAATGGAGTAAAAAAATGCGGGATCGATTCCGTATTTCATCAAGATTTTCTGTAAATCAGCCTTGGCTTGTGAAGCACTCGCATACGTATTTTCATCACCCATCAATTGTATAGTAAAATACGGCCGCACTCTTGTTTTCCCCGGTTCATCATTCAACAAATGAAAATGAACTTCCAAATCATGCTGAAATTTTCCTGAAGCATGATACCTTATACCCTCAGAGAATGTTTCTCTCTTTATCTGTGTCGAATTGAGCGATTTCCCTAGCTTCTTTACAAACGGTTCAACTTCAGATTGTCTTAGATCTATCGTTAACCGTCCCGTATGTTGTATGACATATCGCGTTGTCTCAATCCCTAGCTCTTCAAATAATTGAAATAATCGTTTTTCAACTGGATCCATTCCTTGGGAACCCACTAAAATGAAACACAAAACAAACCATATCCCTATTTTACACCGATCCCACCCAATCATTGTCCTCTCTCCCCAAAGATTCAGTTTATTTCCATATTTTCTCTTTAAGGGGGAAAATATACTAGGGAAAGGGAACAATCACCTAACTAAACAAATTACCGATCAATCGACTCCAACTTAAATAGTCGATAAAGAAGGTAGCGAGTTGATGACCTAGTACAATCGATAGAATCAAAGTGAGAACGCGTACCTGAGAAGCTTTTAATGTTTTTATCCATTGCTCCAAACGCAAATTTGAAATAATCGACCAACAAAACACAATGCTGCACAATGATACAATAATATTAATGAGTGCGACTACACCGAGATGGGTGCTTCCATCCATATTATGCACTCCCTTATTTTCAAGTTCCTTACAGAAAATGCCGTCTAAAAGCCTATGGTTTGAGTGGGATGAAAGACGGCGTGGCTCCGTAATCCCTTCAATCGACGCATGAGCGGTGTCATGGGATTGGATCGACTGACGAACAACTCTCCCTCATTGGGAAACGATGAGAGTAAGTAAAAGGAGCTAGAACGCTGGTAGGCGTTCTACCCATGTAGGTACATTCTAACTGCATGGGACGGGCTGATGACACAGTCCTGAGCTGGGGTACCCACTAAAACGGAAACGGACTGCGGACACTAACGGTCCGAAAATCTCATGACTTTTGCCGTGTGGAGTGTCAACACAATCATGTTACAACAAAATATCCTTTGACGCAAAAATTTTCATTCCAATTTATACATTTCTCACGACAATGATGATAGTAAAATTTTACTTTTATTATAAAAAAGAGGATTCATAAAAAAGAAAGGCGCTCCCTCTTACGTTGGATCCAAGGGAGCGCCTTGATCGTATTCAATTAAGTAAATAGACGTTGAAAAGTATCCATTAAGAAAGGTGATAGAAGTCCCATTAAAATCACTACCACACAACTGATACTAATTACAAATCCGACAGACTTTGGTGTCGTTACCTCAATCATCGAAGGAGCCGGTCGGAAAAACATCTGTCGAATGACAGAGAAGTAGTAGTAATAAGAGACGACAGTAGTAAGCAGCATAACTACCACAAGCCAGAGATTATCCCAAGAAGAAAGGATTCCGGATATAATATAAAATTTACCAAAGAACCCAGCAGTAATCGGAATTCCAGCCGAAGAAATAATGAAAAGAGTCATCGCGACAGCAAGCCCTGGAGAGCGGCGATACAGCCCCGCAAAAGCCTTGAGATCTTGGCTTTTTTCTTTCTGTTCGACCAATTGAATGACCGCAAAAACACCAATCGTCGTAAAGAGATAGGCAAGTAGGTAGAAGAATAAACTGGAATAAAACATCGATCCCTCAATGAAAATTCCATCCGTCCGTGTAAAAGGAACCAACGCATACCCCGCATTGGCAATACTGGAGTAAGCCATCATCCGTTTCACATTGGTTTGTCTCAACGCTACGGCATTTCCCACCAGCATCGAAAGTGCCGCCAAAACCATAATGAGGATCACGATCACTTCATTCCATGCTTTCATGCTTAAAGCAGCATATGTCAGCAAGAGAGGAGTAAATAGCGCTAGCACAGCGATTTTGGAAACAACAGCCAAGAAGGAGGTGACAGCGGTCGGAGCTCCCTGATACACATCGGGTACCCATGCATGAAACGGAGCGGACGCCACCTTAAACCCAATTCCGACCATCAATAGGAAGAGGGAAAGATAAACATAGATTTCATTGATCTCTGGAACCCCTCCTAAATGAATGATATCAATGATGTTGGTGGTTCCAGTCAATCCGATCACAAACGACATTCCGTATAAGATAAACGCCGAGGAAACACCACCCAAAACGAGATATTTCCAAGCCGCTTCACCGGAGACCGCTCGTTTTTTGCGAATCCCTACTAAGATATAGGAGGCAATACTCAGTAGCTCCAAACCAACATAAATCGTAAGTAGATCCCATGTTGAAACGACAAACATACCTCCGAGAAGAGCCAACAACAACAGATAATAATACTCTCCGCGATATGAACCCAGCTCATCTTGTTTTTGTCCCATAGAAACCAAGATAATGAGGGCCATTCCAATTAAAAGCAGTAGCTTCCACATTAAATTTGGAATGGCAAGTACATATATGCCATCAAACAAACCACTGGTAGGGAGGTTAAATTGATAAATAACAAAACTACCAGCCACGGCAACTCCAATGAGACTCACCCAGCCAATCCAATTTCTTGAAACAGAACGTTTCAAAAAGAGATCGAGTAAAATCGCAACCGCGATGGCAATGGCGACGGTGATCTCTGGGGCCATGATCCCCCAATTTATTGATTGCATTCCCCTACCCTCCAATCTTTAACAGCATCTGGTGAAGTGTAACTTGGATTGATTCCTCTAATAACTTGGGATATACCCCAATCAACACGATGAAACCGACCAAAACAAACATCGGGAGAACTTCTTTTACCCGCAGATCTGCTAGACCGACATAATGATCCTTCATTGGACCAAACGTCGTCTTTAGAACAACTCGCAACGTATAAGCAGCTGCTAAGATTAAACCGATCGTCCCCACGGCTGCCAACCATGGATTCACTTGGAAGATACCGACGAACGCTAAAAATTCACTGATAAACCCAGATAAACCTGGCAATCCTAACAGGGCAAAACCTGCAACCAACATCAAACCGGAAAGGACAGGGACACTCTTAGCCAAACCGCCTAGCTCACTCAGCATTGTCGTCTTCGTCCGTTCATACATGCTTCCTACAAGGAAAAACATAAGTGCCGAAATCAGACCATGTGAAATGGCTTGAAACAGAGCGCCTTGCAAGCCAATTTGGTTGAGAGCAGCGATCCCAAGCAAGAGAATACCCATGTGACTAATACTGGAGAAGGCTAAAACTCGCTTAAACTCTTTTTGGGCAAAAGCCAAAATTGCACCATATAAGATATTGACTAACCCCAGAATCATAAGCAGCCAAGCTAATTCTTTCATATAGTCTCCGAACATGCCAACTCCAAAGCGTAACAACCCATAAGCACCCATTTTCAGCAAAATGCCTGAGTGAATCATCACGATTGGCGTAGGTGCCTCCACGTGCATCCGTAACATCCAAGAATGAAACGGGAAAATAGGCAACTTGATTGCAAAGGCCACCAAAAAAGCGACAAAAGCAACCCACAATACCGTATCATAACTCTCCACTGCTCCGAGCAAGGAAATCGCTGTGGGTAAAGCGCTATAGTCAAGGGTTTTGGTCAAGACAAATAGGAGAACAATCCCCAGTAACATCACAGCAGAGCCCAGACCATTATAGATCAGGAATTGAGTAGCCGCCTTTTCTTTCTCGGTATAACCCCAAATACCAACCAAGAAAAAAGCTGCGACAAGAGTAACTTCAAAAAAGAGGAAAAAGAGGAACAAATCATTGGCTAAAAATACGCCGAGCATTCCCACTTCTAGGAGCAAAAACAAGATATAGTATAGCTTGGTCCGCTCACGAATATAGAGCGAGGCAAAGGCCGCTAGAGTACTGATCAAACAGGTTAAAAAGACTAGCGGCATGGAAAGACCATCTACACCCATCGCATAGGATATAGTCCCAATCGGAACTTCAATCCAAGGAATGCTGATCGTCATTTGCATATCAGTCATCTTTTTATCAAATAGGAAATACATTTGAAAGGCCAAGATCAATGGAATAAAGGTCGTCAATATTCCGATGATCCGATGCGCCTTCTTACTTTCCCGTGGCACCATCAGCAATAATGCCACACCAAGCAGAGGAGAAAGAGTGATCCATGTCGGCAACCACTGGCTCCACATCATTGAAATAACCTCCCCGCCAACAAGCTAACGATAAGAATGACAAAACCAAAGACACTGATTAGAGCATAGGTTTGAGCTTGACCATTTTGCAGTTTCGAGCCGACTCGACCGATACAGGTAAAAATCCGACCGCTAAGGGCCACTAAACCTTGAATAACATATTTGTCCCAGAAACCGAGCAAGCAACCCAAACCTTTTAGAGGTCTGACAAACACTTTTGCATACAACTCATCGATAAAATATTTATTGAGTAACAATGGGTAAAGTCCCGGAATGGTTTTTCTCAGCTCTTGAGACGAATATCTCCTTGTTCCATAGATGGCATACGCCAACACAATTCCGAGCAACGAGACAGCAATCGCAACATATGGTATCCAACCGCCTTCATGTATGGCTACACCATATTGGTTCGTAGCAGTTAGCCAATGATCGAGGTGGAAGAACCCAGCAATGGTTGCTAACACAGCAAGAACGATCATGGGCCAAGTCATCGAAGTTGGCACCTGTTCAACCTGTTGATTTTCAGGGAGATCACCTGAAAACACCTTGAAAAAGAGACGGAACATATAGAAAGCCGTAAAGAAAGCAGCGATCACAGCCACCACAAACAGACCAATCCGTCCATCTGCATAGACCGTTAATAAGATTTCATCCTTGGAGAAAAACCCAGAGAACGGAGGAATTCCAGCAATCGCTAAGCATCCGATCAGGAAGAGAATACCGACCGCTTTGTTTTTACGCCACAGACCACCCATCTTCCGAATATCTTGTTCATGGTGTAGACTGACGATCACAGCTCCTGCCCCTAAAAACAGCAACGCTTTAAAGAAGGCATGAGTCATGAGATGAAATACCCCAGCCACATAACCAACGGAACCGAGTGCTAACATCATAAATCCAAGCTGACTCACTGTTGAGTAGGCGAGAACTCGCTTAATATCATTTTGGACAAGCCCGATCGATGCGGCGAAAATCGCTGTAAACCCACCTACATAAGCAACCACATCGAGCGCTACTGGGGAAGCTTCAAATAAGAAAAACATATTGGCAACCAAATAGACACCTGCTGCTACCATGGTGGCAGCGTGGATCAATGCACTGACAGGAGTTGGACCTTCCATCGCATCAGGCAACCAGGTATGCAATGGGAATTGACCCGATTTACCCACCGCTCCAACAAAAACCAAGATCGCAATTAAGGTAATCATTCCTGGTGCGATCGCATTTGCTTCTACTCTTTCTGCCAAAACAGCTAGATCAAAACTACCTGTTTCTTTAAAGATCAGGAGAATCGCAATAAATAGCCCAATATCTCCGATCCGTGTTACCATAAAAGCTTTCTTTGCTGCTTTTTTGGCTTCCGGCTTAAAGTACCAAAAGCCGACGAGTAAGAATGAACAAACACCTACTAATTCCCAAAATACATAGATTTGCAGTAAGTTTGGTGACATGACCAAACCGAGCATGGAGAAAGTAAACAGAGCTAGATAGCTATAAAATACATGGAAACGGTTATCTTCCTTCATATAACCTTGCGAATAAACATGAACCAAAAAACTAACTGTGCTCACAATCACTAACATCAAAACATTTAACGGCTCTAACGTATAACCAAAGTTGACCGGCTTTGAACCTAGTTCAAGCCAAGTAAATTGCCAGCTATCCAACGATAAAGGAGAATTGAGACTTTCATTTAGAAGAAGTAACGAAAAAACCAGAGAAGTTCCTGTTGCTGAAATACCTACAGCCGAAATGATTTGCTTTGCCATTCTCCGACCCGCTAACGAAATAAGAAATGCGAGTACAGGAGGAAGCAGAACAAATAGAACAAACCAGTGCTCATTCATGGTTCATCCATCCTTTATTTCATATTAGCCCTTCAAAGAATTATATTTATCTGCTTCCACAGTTCCTTTTTTCCGATATAAAGCCATCAAAATTGCTAACCCCACTGCGGCTTCTGCAGCAGCAATGACCAAACTAAACAAAGTGAACACTTGACCCGTGATACTTGGAATCACACCATATTTTGAGAATGCTACCAAGTTAATGTTGGTCGCATTTAACATCAATTCGACCGAAAAAAGAACGATCACTGCATTTCGTTTCGTCATCACACCATACAAACCAATACAGAACAATATTGCTGCAAGAGCGAGGAAAGAAGCTAGATTCATTACTCGTTCTCCTCTCTTCTGGCTAGGACAATCGCTCCGATTAGCGCAGCCAATAATAAAATGGAGGCAATCTCAAAAGGAATCATATACTGTTTAAACAACTCTGCTCCCAGGTCTTGTACTTTAAACGCAGGTGATTCCACTCCTGTAGTGACAAATGGAAATTGATAGATCACCCACATAATGATCGCAAACAAAAGACCTGTCCCGAGCAAACTGAGCAGATTAAAACCAAATCGAGGCGGTTCCAGTTCGTGGGCATCCACTTTATGTTTGGTCAACATAATTCCAAAAATCATAATGACCGAAACAGCACCTGTGTAGATCATAATGTGCATTACTGCGAGAAAGGGAGCTTCTAACAAAATATAGATCCCCGCAAGACTGAGAAGGGCAAAAGCTAAGGCTAAAGCCATATGCATGACTCGCGTGAGATTAATCATAAAGACAGCTCCACCGATCGCGAGCAACGAAAAGACAAAAAACGCAATTAACTCTCCATCGATGTTCATGCCTATTTCCCCCCGCGTTTTGGCTTACTTGAGATATTATCCTGACGGATCATTTGATCATTGGCATGCAACCATTTCATATCCTTCAACAAAGCTTCACGGCTATATGTCGCCAATTCATATCGGTTGGTCATGATAATCGCTTCCGTCGGACAAACTTCCGTACACAAATCGCATAAGATACAGATCTCAAAGTTAATATCATAGGTGTTGATAATTTTTCCTCTTTTATTTGGATCAGGGTGCTTTTTTCCAGTCAGCGATATACAGTTGGTCGGACAAATCCGCGCACATTGGTTACAAACAATACATTTTTCAGGGTCAAAATGTTGAATTCCACGAAAGCGATCTGGCATTTTGATTGGCTCATGTGGGTAACCGAGAGTGACCTTGGGTTTCGTCATGTTTTTTAAAGTGATCCCCATCCCTTTAAATAGGCCAAGCACGTTGTAGCCCCCTTCATGGTTCTAAAAATATTGACTGAGAAAAGGTACTTCCTTCAATAATGCACTAACGAAAATATTGATAATCGCAAGTGGCAGAAGCCCTTTCCAAGCAAATTCCATCAACTGATCTCCACGGAGTCGTGGGAATGTTGCACGTAACCAAAACAGCAGGAAAACAAAACAGCAAAATTTAAGGATAAACCACACCAACGGAGGGATAAAGGTTAAACCAAATGGAGCGTCCCAGCCGCCAAAGAATAGAATGGTAATCAGAGAAGCCATGGCAAACACATACGTATATTCCGCTAGCATAAAGAACGCGAAGCGGAAACCAGTATATTCGGTATGATAACCCGCAACCAACTCGGACTCAGCCTCTGGTAAGTCAAACGGTGTTCGGTTTAATTCAGCAATCGCGGCAATGATGAAAACGACAAACCCGAGAAATTGCGGAAATACGTTCCATGCTCCAGCAATTTGTGTTTCGACGATCTCAGTTAGATTGAGTGATCCTGCGCTCATCACAACACCTACCACCGATAAAACCAGTGGTATTTCATAACTGATCATTTGAGCTCCTGCGCGCATTCCACCCAATAGGGAGTATTTATTATTGGAAGCCCAACCTCCTAGCAATACACCCATTACCGTAATACTGGATAGCGCCAGATAATACATAAGTCCTACTGCTACATTGCTAAACTTCAGATAAGGTGCATCCGTAAAAGGAATAACCGCTAAAACAGAGAAAGCTGGAACATAAGCGAGTATAGGAGCAAGCTTAAATAAAGGACGATCCGCCTTACTTGGAATAATGTCCTCTTTTATCAGCAGTTTAAACACATCCGCTGCGGATTGAAACAATCCTTTTGGTCCTGTCTCTGTCGGACCTTTACGAAGTTGAATCCAGCCGATTACTTTGCGCTCAAAGTAAATGGCATACATCACAAAGACCAACACAATGGCGAGCAAGATCACAGGATAGACAAAGATATACCAATCCATCAGCCATCGACCTCCCCAAGAACAATATCAATCGAACCCAAAATAGCAACCAAGTTAGCAATGTTTTGTCCGACTAATAATTCTTTTGCAACCTGTAAGTTGTAAAAGGAAGGTCGGCGGAACTTAATTCGCCAAGGTTTATCTTTTCCTTTACTGACGATATGACAGCCCAGCTCACCTCGGGGAGATTCTACACCCACATAAACTTCTCCTTCAGGCACCCGCAAGACACGTGGCACTTTGCCCATCGTGGCTCCTCCTTCTGGAAAACCTTCGACGGCTTGTTTCACAATCTTCATCGCTTCGACCATCTCGTCCATCCGACAGTGATATTTATCCAAAAGATCTCCGGTCTTACCTAGCGGGACTTTAAAGTCGAATCGATCATAGACCGAATAAGGCTGTTTTTTGCGTAAATCCCAATCGATCCCGGTACAGCGTATATTTGCTCCAGACAGACTATAGGATAAGGCCATTTCTTTCGTTATGACGCCAATCCCTTTGGTACGTTGGAGGAAAATTTCATTCCCAGAAATAAGTTCGTGATAGTTCTGGATCTCATTGATCATGTAGTCAGCAAAGTTTTTCACCTTATCCAGCCAGCCAGCAGGAGCATCCCATTTTACTCCCCCTACTCGCATATAGTTATAGGTGAGCCGTGCACCACATAATTCATTAAACATGCTTAAAATCTGCTCACGGTCACGGAAACAGTAGAGGAATGGTGTAAGAGCTCCGACATCCAGCAAAAAAGTACCTAGCCAGAGAAGGTGACTAGCCACACGGTTCATCTCCATAACGATCACGCGCAAGTACTCTGCCTTTTCAGGAATCTCCAACCCCATCAATGTTTCCGTCGCATGGCAGACCACATAGTTATTGGTCATGGATGAGAGATAATCCAACCGATCCGTATAAGGGATAATTTGTGTATAGTTCAGATCCTCGGCCAGTTTCTCTGTGCCACGATGTAAATAACCTACCACCGGCTCAATCTCACGGATGATTTCCCCGTCAATCTTAACGACGAGCCGCAAAACTCCGTGCATACTCGGATGTTGCGGTCCCAAGTTGAGAACCATTTCTTCCGTACGTAGCATCGCCTACACCCCCTCATCAAGCGGAACATAATCTTTCCGTAAAGGATGTCCCACCCAATCTTCCGGTAAAAACATGCGTCTCATGTCAGGATGACCTTCAAAATCGATTCCCAGCAAATCATAAATCTCCCGTTCATTCCAGTCAGCAGCGCTCCACAGATTCGAGAGTGTTGGCAGCTTAGCTACCTCACGGTCTGTTTTTATTTTAAAACAAACCCGCTCTCCCCGTGCCATCGAGTAAAGTTGAACGACTACTTCGAGATGGGTTTCATAATCGACACCCGAATAATTCTGCATATAGTCAAAGGCTAAATCAGATTGATTTTTAAATAGTTCAGCTACCTGAATCCAAAACTCCTTTTTTATTACCAATGTCGGTAAATGATCGTTTGGCTGGTTAATAAAAGCGGATTCAACTGCTTCGGGACTGATCTTTTCGCGAATCAACTTCGCATACCCATCAACCACGGGTTGTTTCGGCGAAGGTGGAAGCGGCTTTTCCTCTTTTGGCTTTCCTGCCGCACGCCCTCTAGGAGGAACCGGTCGAGCTCTTCCCGCTGCTTGTGCCGCTCGGGGAGTTTTAGGAGCAGCAGGCTTTTTTGCTTCTTTTTCTTCACTCATGATCTGTCACCTTCTTCCCAGTCCTTGCCTCATAACGAATCTTCTCCTGTAATTTATGAAGACCATAGATCAATGCAGCAGGATTAGGCGGACAGCCTGGAATATATACATCGACGGGTACAATCTGGTCCACACCTTTTACTACAGAGTAAGACCGCACATACGGACCACCAGCTGTCGCACAAGAACCCATCGCAATAACCCACTTCGGTTCAGGCATTTGGTCATATAATCTTCTCAAAAGCGGAGCCATTTTTTTCGTCACCGTACCCGAGACAATCATCACATCCGATTGTCTTGGCGATGCACGGAAAATAACCCCAAAGCGGTCTAGATCAAAATGGGAACCCCCAGATGCCATCATTTCAATTCCACAACAAGCGAGACCAAACGTTAACGGCCACATCGAGCCGGTACGTGCCCAAGCTTTGATCTGTTCCAAAGTGGTAACCAGGACATTCCGTTTGATCTCTTCCTCTTCGAACGACGTGAATTGTTCAAAATTTACTTCCATTCTAGCACCTTCTTTTTCCAAGCATACATCAGGCCTAGCAGTAAGAAGAAAACAAAGATCGCCATCTCAACTAAAATCAATAGCCCCATATCTGAACGCAGCAGATCATAAGAGACAGCCCAAGGATATAAAAAGGCAGTTTCAACATCAAAAATCACAAACATTAGAGCAAATAAATAATAGCGTACATTAAATTGGACCCAGCTTTCACCTGTTGGATCAACTCCGCTTTCATACGTAATCGCTTTTTCTTTCAATGGACGATGCGGACGCAGAAAACGCCCTACCGTCAAAGCGGCTGCTGGTAACGCAATCCCCAACAGAATAAAGACAACAACAACCAGATATTCGTTACCCACCTACCTCAACCATCCTTTCACAAAAAATGAAAGCGTTAACAAAGCGGACACAGTAACTCTAAGATATCTTCACCAGAATGCCATGATTATAACAAATGACTTTGTAAGTGTCTAATCAGCACAGACATTAGAAAAACTATAATTCGTGGTGATTACCTTGATTAATGAAATAGAAGGTAGCTTTTTCTTATTTTTCAACGAATTTATTTATAATTATATCCAAGAAATGAATAAAAAATTTTCGTTTTATTTCTATTATTTCTAAGAGAAACTCATAAGCTATCCACTTGAAATGTTAATTATAACAATTGGTTTAAATGTACATTGAATCGATCCTAAACCAAATTTTTTATACCCGTTTCTTATTTCCAAATTATGTAATCAAACAGTCCTTTCATTTTTCTCCAAGTTTTAAAAAATAATAGTTATTCACGATTCCCCAATAGAATGAAGCGGTTTCTCTCTATGAAACTTTACCTAATTTCCTAATTAAACCAATTCTACCAGAGACCTTCATCTTCCTCAGAGCTCTTACTTCAATCATTTTGATCTAAATATAGTTTTTATCAACCCATTTCCATTCCATTTATAATACTTTTCTATAAAATCATAGTATATAACCTAATAAATTTTTACTTATTTGGTTATACATTAATAATTGCTTACTAAGATTAAAATATTTCATATTATCCTATTGATTATTCTTCAGTTGGGATTATAATTAGGTTGACAAACTTTATCGTCCTCTCAATACAGACACATTTTTTTCACATTTGGAACAAATGGCAACAAAAGACTGATTTTTTATTTACTCAGTAGAAAGGGAGGGGTTTCAGTGGATCTGTTTCTTTTCATCTCCTTTTGTTGTTTCCTCTTGCTTGCGTTCTTTTTTCTACTTGATTGGTCCAAGAAAAATAGCCTCTTTCTTCATCCACAACCACATGGTGGAAACTCAGTCCATTTGACCCATTGGGCACCACAAGCACTGGATATTGATAGCACATTACTCCGGAAAAACTTTTTTGACCATTCGACGTTATTCCGCTTCGACCGTTACTTCTTATTTGCTCTCCATACGGATCGCAAAATCAATGATTTATTTTCTCAACACCAAACGATAACTTCTCCCTCTTATAAAAAACTTCTACAAAGCACTTACAAGGTCGATCCTATTCATGATCATAGTTTCACAAACTTCTCTCTTCCTCTTTCCATGGTTAGAAACTCCTTCCCACAACAAGTATCCTCTAATTGCCTAATCCAAGTAAAATTGACAGCGGTTTTGTCTACTCCGACCCATAGAAGGACCACGGTTCATTCCAATCCGTTTTGTACTACTCCCGTCTGTAGCGCTCGATTCGATAAATTTATGTGACAGCCATCCCAAATAAGAAACTTTGTGATTACTGGAAGATTTTGAAAATATATTTTAGCGACTATTGGATGACGATCCTCGATGATCTTGCGATAATCCCTCCCGCTTCCCTTTTTTCAGCAATAACCATCATCTAGAATCCGCTCAACATTTGTAACTCCAAATCCTCTTATTTCATCCTTCTAATTTTTTTGATTAAATAAGTAAATATCAATCCCAATAAGAGTAATGTTACTACACCAACGACCACAACCATTATTTGTACCCATCGTCATTTCCATTCAGCTCCTTGGAATCCTATTTCGTGGAACATCCTCCTATAGCGACTTGAGTTGTTCTCACATAACTATTTTACATTTCATTCATATACATAAAAAAGCTTGCCGACCTCTGATCCAGAGTTTGTCGACAAGCTGAAGGTGAATCTGCTCATTAACCCGATCTGCTATTTCTCCTATTTTTTCAATGTTTTTGCAACCTCAAGGCGGTTTAGCGCCCGTCTTAAAGCCATTTCGGCGCGAATTTGGTCGCCTTCTTTATTGGCTAAACGCTCTTCCGCTCTTGCTTTCGCTCTTTCCGCACGTTCGACATCGATTTCACCAGGTAACTCTGCCGCTTGCGCCAAGATGGTCACTTTATCTGGACGGACTTCCAGAAAACCTCCACTGACCGCAATTTGCTCTTCTTCTCCGTCCTTTTTTACTCGAACAGCAGTAATTTTAAGTGGACTAACAAGCGGAGCATGTTGAGGTAAGATCCCAATATCTCCATTGGCTGCTCTTGTTATAATCATCTCTACTTCTTTGGAGTAGACGATTTTTTCAGGTGTTACGATGTCCAGTTGCATGCGACTCATTCGGACATCCCTCCCCAGGTTCATATGAACGACGCTCCCCGTCGAAAAACGCTTCGACGGGGGTAAAACCCATGATTACTTAAACTTCGCGTTTCCAGCCCATTGATTTCGCTTTTTCTAATGCTTGGTCAATATCTCCAACCATATAGAACGCATCTTCAGGTAGATCATCCCATTTACCTTCCAATACCTCTTTGAAGCTACGTACCGTATCTTTTACAGGTACATATACACCAGGCTGACCTGTAAACTGTTCAGCAACGTGCATGTTTTGTGCGAGGAACTTCTCTACTTTCCGTGCACGATAAACCAGCTGCTTATCTTCCTCAGACAACTCATCCATACCCAAGATTGCAATAATATCTTGCAGCTCTTGATAACGTTGCAACAGTTTTTGCACACCGCGAGCTACTTCATAATGCTCAGCACCCACAACTGCTGGGGTAAGAATCCGAGAAGTAGAAGCAAGTGGGTCTACCGCAGGGAAGATCCCTTTTTGGGTGAGACGACGCTCTAAGTTGGTGGTTGCATCCAAGTGAGCGAAGGTGGTCGCTGGAGCTGGGTCGGTATAGTCATCCGCAGGTACGTAAATCGCTTGGATCGAGGTGACTGATCCTTTTTTGGTTGAGGTAATCCGCTCTTGCAACATCCCCATTTCCGTAGCCAGTGTCGGTTGGTAACCTACTGCTGAAGGCATCCGACCGAGTAGCGCTGAAACCTCAGAACCTGCTTGGGTAAAACGGAAAATGTTATCGATAAATAACAGTACGTCTTGACCTTCCCGATCACGGAAATACTCAGCCATGGTCAGACCGGTCAAAGCTACCCGCATCCGAGCACCTGGTGGCTCGTTCATCTGACCAAACACCATCGTGGTCTTTGAAATAACACCGGAGTCCGTCATTTCATAGTACAAGTCATTTCCTTCACGGGTCCGCTCACCAACACCGGCGAAAACAGACAAACCACCGTGTTCTTGTGCGATGTTGTTAATCAATTCCTGAATCAAAACGGTTTTACCTACACCCGCACCACCAAAGAGACCAATTTTACCACCTTTGGCATATGGGGCAAGCAAGTCAATGACTTTAATTCCCGTTTCCAACATTTCTTGAGCAGTTGATTGATCTTCAAAAATTGGCGCTGGACGATGAATCTCCCACTTTTCTTCCGCATTGACTGGACCTGCTTCATCGATTGGTTCGCCTAATACATTAAACACACGTCCCAATCCAGGGCGACCAACAGGTACAGAGATCGCTGCACCCGTATCGATCGCTTCCATTCCTCTTACCAAACCATCGGTGGAAGCCATCGCAATCGTCCGCACCATATTATCACCGAGATGAAGAGCAGTTTCCAAAACAAGCTCTCTTTCTTCTTCACCCACTGTAAAATTTACTTTAATCGCATTATTAATTTCAGGTAGATGTCCACGTTCGAATTGCACATCAACAACAGGACCCATCACCTGAACGATTTGTCCTTTGCTCATCTTTTTCCCTCCCTAAGTAACCAAATTTGATTACTTGATCCGTTCATTCGATTCACAAGAAAGACAGATTTATTGTAAAGCATTTGCTCCAGCAACAATTTCCGAGATCTCCTGGGTAATCGCTGCCTGACGCGCTTTGTTATATTCAAGTGTCAATTGTTCGATCAGCTCGGTGGCATTATCTGTTGCACTGGTCATCGCTGTCATCTTCGCAGCAAATTCACTTGCCTTCGCATCCATTAACGCACTATAAACCAATGATTCCGCATAACGTGGCAAGATTTCTGCTAATACCTCTTCTTGAGACGGCTCAAACTCATAGGCAGCAGAAGGACCTTTTTTCTCTTTTTCCAGCTCTTTACTATCTAATGGCAGTATGCGTTTATCGACCGGACGTTGAACAACTGGATTGATAAATTGGTTATAGACAAGATACAGTTCATCATACTTCTCTTGTTCAAAGTAGCTAACTGCCTGACTGGCGATCTCTTTGATATCCCCAAAGCTAGGAGAATCGGATAGACCGGTCACACTGCTCAGAACGGGATAGCCCTTCTTCGACAAGTAAGTGAGTCCTTTTCTACCGATCACAAAAAGAACATAATCGTCCTTGCTTTGGTGACGCTCTTTTAGCACTTTCTCCAACATCCGTAATAAGTTGGCATTGTATCCACCACACAAACCTCTGTCCGAAGTGATGATCAAATAGCCCGTTTTCTGAATGGGGCGTGATACAAGCATCGGATGGTTGCTTTTCGTTCCTTGCGCGAGACTGTTGATCACTTCACGCATCTTTTCTGCATAAGGACGAGCTGATTCCGCTGCTTCTTGCGCACGACGGAGTTTTGCCGCAGCTACCATTTTTTGCGCACTGGTAATCTTTTTGGTATTTTCTACAGAACGAATCCGCCGTTTAATTTCCCGCATCGTCGACATCTTTTGTCACCCGCCTTTCAATTACCGTTCGCTCCATTCGTTGAAGCGAACGGTAAAATGTTTTACTCAGATTTTGCAAAGCCCTTGCTAAATGTAGCAATTGCTTCTTTTAGCTTCGTTTCCGTTTCTTCTTTTAAGACTTTCTCATCACGAATACTAGCCAAGATCTCTGGGTGATTGCTATCTAAGAAGGCATGGAACTCTTCTTCATAACGACGAATATCGGCGACAGGTATATCGTCAAGGTGACCTCTCGATACCAAATAGATCGATACGACTTGCTTTTCTACGGGTAACGGCTTGTGCTCATCTTGCTTGAGAATTTCCATGGTTCGTTTACCCCGCTCCAATTTAGCCAAGGTCACTTTATCCAAGTCAGACGCAAATTGCGCAAACGCTTGAAGGTCACGATATTGGGAGAGATCCAATTTCAGACTACCAGCGACTTTACTCATCGCCTTAATTTGCGCAGATCCCCCTACCCGGGATACGGAATATCCGGAATCCACAGCTGGACGTTGTCCAGAGTGGAACAGGTCTGACTCTAGGAAGATTTGTCCGTCCGTAATCGAAATCACGTTGGTTGGAATATAAGCGGAGATATCTCCTGCTTGCGTTTCAACGAAAGGCAGAGCAGTCAAAGATCCGCCACCACGCGCATCAGAGAGTTTAGCAGCACGTTCTAAGAGACGAGAGTGCAGATAGAAGACATCCCCCGGATACGCTTCACGACCTGGTGGACGACGGAGCAAGAGGGAAAGCTCACGATAAGCTGCCGCTTGTTTGGATAAGTCATCATAGACACAAAGAACATGTCCACCATTGTACATAAAGTATTCACCCATCGCACAACCTGCATAGGGTGCTAAGTATAGAAGTGGAGCTGGATCCGAAGCACTCGCAGCAACGATAATGGTATAATCCAAAGCATTATAACGACGAAGGGTTTCTACTACGTGGGCGATGGTCGATTGTTTTTGTCCAATTGCGACATAAACACAAATCATATTTTGGTCTCTTTGGTTAATGATGGTGTCGATCGCAATGGTGGTTTTTCCTGTTTGACGGTCTCCAATGATTAACTCCCGTTGACCGCGACCGATTGGAATCATCGCATCGATCACTTTGATTCCGGTATACATCGGCTCATGAACCGATTTCCGATCAATCACCCCAGGTGCTGGCGATTCAACAGGACGAAACGCTGTTGCTTCAATCGGTCCTTTTCCATCAAGTGGTTGACCCAATGGGTTTACAACCCGTCCGAGCATAGCTTCTCCAACTGGAACTTCAAGCAAGCGATTGGTTCGCTTTACTTGATCCCCCTCACGAATTTCTTGATATGGACCAAGAATAATTACCCCGATATGGTTTTCCTCTAAGTTGAGGGCCATTCCCATAACTCCGTTACTAAACTCCAATAATTCACCAGCCATTGCGTTTTGCAGACCATGAACGCGAGCAATTCCGTCCCCTACTTGAATAACGGTACCGACATCGGCCACTTCTACTTCAGTCCGATAGTTTTCGATCTGTTGCTTAATCAACGAACTGATCTCTTCTGGTCTGATGCTCATATCAACTTCACCCCTTATCGTACAAGTTCAAATCTATCCGATTCTTGATTGTTTTAAGCGTTCTTGGAAACGAAGAAGTTTTGATCTTAAGCTACCGTCATATAAGCGATCACCAATCCGTACAATGACACCACCGAGTAGATCAGAATCTACTTTGCTATTGATCTGAATCGTTTTACCAATCAATTTTTGGAAGGTAGCTACTAAGATTTCTTTATCTTTTTCCGATAGAGGATAGGCAGAAGTCACTTCTGCTTCAGCCACGCCTTTGGCTTCATTGGCAAATCGTTTATACTCGCTTAAAATCGGCTCGATAATCGCTTCACGACGTTGATCCGTCAATAAGAATAAAAAGTCTAGTGTCAGCTCTGATAGCTGAGAAAATACGGTTGAAAATAGCTCTTTCTTCTTACTTACTTCCGTCAACGGATGATTTAACCACTCTTTTAATGTCGGTAAAGAAGCGATGGTTTCTGCAACCAATTTGAGCTCGTTTTCAACTTGATCCAATACATCTCTTTCCTGAGCAATCTCAAACAGCGCTTTGGCGTAACGCTTTGCTACTGCTACACTCATTGTAATCGTCCTACCTGTTCAAAGTATCGGTCAACAAGTTTGGATTGACCTTTTTCATCGAGCTTTTCTTCGAGAAGCTTCGAAGCGAGTTGTACCGTCAAGGCTCCCACTTCATTGCGAAGGGCGGCAACTGCTTTTTCGCGTTCCCGTTGAATTTCCAATTTGGCTTCTTGAATCATCCGTTCGGATTGCTCTTTCGCTTCCATAATAATTTTTTCCGCTTCTTTATCCTTCTGGATCTTCGCGCGCTCTATCAGATCTTTCGCCTCTTGACGCGCTTTATCTAATTCAGCTTTTTGCTGAGCGAGCATTTGTTCTGCTTCTTTACGGCTATTTTCAGCTGAAGTGATTTGCTCAGTAATGTACTCTTCTCTTTTCTTGATCATCCCTGTAACTGGTTTCACTGCATATCTGGAAACAATATAGATCAATACGGCAATGATCACCAATTGAGCTAACATTGTACCCCAAGTAAATGTAATCACCTTCGGTCACTCCTTTCAGATTGAAAATAATAGTGGGGGGAGGATACCGACCTCCCCCCCTTTTGTAACAGAATTGACCTTAGATAATTCCGAATAGGACCAAGATTCCTAAAGCAGTTCCAATGATAGGTAAAGCTTCAATCAGACCGAAGAGTACCATGGTAAGACCGAATAAGGTTCCACGAACTTCTGGTTGACGTGCTACACCTTCAACGAATTTTGCAAATAAGTTGGAGTTACCGATTGCTGCTCCTAATGCAGCAAGACCGATCATGATACAAGCACCAAGAATGTTTAAATCCATTTTTGTCTCCTCCTTAAGTTCTAATGGCTAATTTTTTGCCCAATGTAAACGTTCGCTAGTACTGTAAAAATATAAGCTTGCATGGTACCGACAAATAATGAGAATCCGATCCAGGCTGCCAGCGGTAAGCTGGTCCACCACATGCCTTGCAAGAGAATCGTAATTAAAATTTCTCCAGCGAAGATGTTTGCCCATAAACGCATCGCATGGGTGACAGGGTTAATGAAAGCTTCCAAGATGTGCAAAGCTGCCATTGGTGAAGCAAATCCTTTCAACCAGCCACCAAAGCCGTTATAGGCAATCGCTAGAATGGTTCCCCCAATCGCAATCGCAATGGATAAAGTAAAAGTAAAGCTCATATCTGCGGTTGGTGATTTCAACCAACTCACACCGTGTGCATTTGCTGCTTCCATCGCTTCATGGGTGATTCCAAGTGCTGGGATATGTGTTTCTGGTCCTGACGTGACCATCAGGATTACACCAAGTTGGTTGGCTACAAGAATAAATAAAAGCAGTGTCAAGGTAAAGCCGACAAATTTGTGGGCTCTTTTTTGGTCATGCCCCATTTCCGATAGTCCCCGGGCGAAGTCGACCATCATCTCAGCGACAGTTTGGAGCCCCCGCGGAACCATTTCCAACTTTCGTGTTGCTACCAACATAAAAACAAGTACAATGATTGCCGATAGGAGCGTCCCGATCAAAATCGTTAAATCAAAATCAAGCTTAAAGAGCCCTAAATCCAATGTAAACTTTGGTGTTAATTCCATCCGCTTCCTTCACCCCCTTTGTAGGAAATGTCATTTTCTGGTTTGAGTAAAAGCAGCGGCTAACGGTAGTATATAACAGATAGGCAGCCCGGCGATCAAACCTTTGTAATCGAAATGCTGTGGATACATCACAACAATCATCACAGCGAGGGCCACCAGAAGAAAGCGATTGATCATGCCTAACCCACTTTTTACTTTCTTACCCTTGGAAGCGACCAATTGTTCACCGACGATCCGCACTCTTCGTGCTAAATGCAGTATATTGTATAAGCCGGTCAACAAACCTAAGATCATCCCTGCAAGGAAAGTCTGATTGGATGGGGTTAGATACCAAATGATCAATAGCAATATGAGGAGTCCAACGGCGAGGTGTAGCACTTGACGGCGAATAGTGTGTATCAAGCTCATAAACTCATTCCTTTAGTAGTGCTTTGAAAGTATAGGCAGCACAAAGAAAACCAAATACTAAGCCTACAAATGTCCCTATTACAACCATAGTGGGTCTAGTATTCCACATTTGATCCAAGTATTTCCCCAGCCATGCTCCACCTACTGTGAGGATAATTACTTCCATACCCACTGCTCCAACCACTGCGGCAGATCGCCAAAAGTTACCTTGTGAATTCTTCACAATATCACCCATAGAGATAAAAAATAGAGAAAGGGTAAACCACGGGGATTAAAACGAAGGTTTCGTAAGATTGGATAATGGGTATTCCAGATAAGAGGTTTTCCCCTGCTTATGGTATCTGATGCTATATCTTTGTGTCAATCTTTTCTTTGTATAGAATTATGAACGATTCAACACATTTATACGTTTAAGCAGCTATTTAACTGAGGGGAAGTAGTCTAGATGTAGCTTGTCCTCTTCTATTCTACAAAATTTATTGGTAATTACAAAAGTCATTTTAAAAGAATTTATGACTTTTATTTGGTACCAAATAATCGATCTCCTGCATCCCCTAATCCCGGAACAATATAACTATGTTCATTCAATCGCTCATCCACCGCCGCGACATATATACTTAGTTCCGGATGATCCTCTTGAATCCTCTTAACTCCTTCTGGCGCCGCAATTAAACACATCAGTTTCAGATTTCGCGCACCGCGATCCTTTAGTAGCTGTACAGCTGCTGAAGCGGACCCTCCCGTAGCCAGCATCGGATCGATCACAATTAGCTCTCTTTCCGCGATATCACTAGGTAATTTGGCATAGTAATGTACAGGCTGGAGTGTCTCTGGATCCCGATACAAGCCAATATGTCCTACTTTGGCTGTAGGAATCAATTTAATAATTCCTTCAACCATCCCTAGTCCAGCTCTTAAAATCGGAATCAAGCCCAATTTTTTACCAGCTAACACACGGCACTTCGCGGTTGTAATCGGTGTTTCCACTTCGACCTCGCGCAATGGCATATCCCTTGTTATCTCAAAAGCCATCAAGGTGGCCACTTCATTTACTAGCTCACGAAATTCCTTCGTACCTGTCTGTTTATCTCGGATAAAAGTTAATTTGTGTTGAATAAGCGGATGATCCAAGACAAAGACCTTCCCCAATCTCATCGCTCCCCTCGCTCTAAAAAACCATCCAATGGATATATAATCATATATTTAACATTACTACAAGTACTCCTTATTGCTTATTATTAACAATTTACATCGATTCAAACTTCTTCTTCGCTACTTAACGTTTATGGTTTTTTATATTTTTTTCTCACTTTTATTTCTTATTCTTGCATGGTTGACTTCTTTTAAACGATGATTCTCGCTCCTTCTTTTTCTTCTAAAAAATGCTTTTAAAAGAGGAAGAAATCTATAAAATAGCATCTTTTAGCAAATAGAGATGAGGATATATACAATTCATAAAAAATAAAACCCTAAAAACTCTCCATAAAATTTAGGAAAGATTTTAGAGTTTTTTTTGCAATCATTGATGCGTGATTTCTAAGAATTTCTCTTCTAAGGACTTACTCTTTCTTTGAATGCCAAATAACTGAACCTGATTCGAAACCAATAAGGCGCTGACTGCGGGAATCTCCGAGCGACTTAACGATATGATGACTCCCTTCTCTACTCTTTCTACTCTTTTTTGCGGAAAATGCTGTTCGATTACTTGTTGGGCAACATGAATCGGTTCTACTTCAAAGAGTACTTGTTTTGCTTGCTCGTCTTTTTCTATCAAATCACGGACCGTTTCAACTCGAATCAATTCTCCATTTTGAATAATACCAATGCGATCACACATCATCTCCATCTCACTAAGTAAGTGACTGGAAACGAGAATCGCCATCTGTTCTTCTTTCGCTAAACGACGTAGATAATTACGAAGGTCATGAATTCCAGCGGGATCCAAACCATTTGTCGGCTCATCCAAAATCAAAACGGATGGTTGATGCAGAAGGGCTTGCGCTAAACCAAGCCGTTGCCTCATTCCAAGGGAATAGGTACTCACCTTTTGGTGAATGGCATGCTCTAACTCAACGATTTTGACTACTTCATCGATTCTCTTCTTGGATACTCCCGGACTCATTCGCGCATATAGCTCTAAATTCTTATAACCTGTTAGAAACTTGTACATATCTGGGTTCTCAACGATTCCTCCAACCTTGGCGATCGCCTTTTCATAATTTTTAGCGATACTATATCCTTCAATCAACACCTCTCCTTCCGTAATCGATGTCAATCCCACCATCATCCGAATCGTTGTCGTTTTTCCCGCACCATTCGGTCCTAAAAATCCAAATACTTCTCCTGGATAAAGATCAAAACTAATTCCTTTAATAATCCATTTACCCTTTATCTTCTTTTTTAAATTTTTAATTTGTATAAGTGGCTTTTCCATAAAATTCCCCCCTTAAATGGCAATATCTCTTTTTTGGAAAGTCACAAATGAAGCGATCATAAAAACCAAAAAATGGATAACGAGAACAGTTAACGACGTGCCTAAAGTCAGTCCTTCGATCATCGACACCCGATCATCCAGATAAATGGATAAATCTGTATTAATGAATAAACTATATTTCATCCATTCATACCCCGCAGCATAGATTTGAAAAGAGATGATGGAACCCATAAAGTAGCCGAGCAGAGACAAACCGATTGCCAATGAACTGTTGCGGAATACTGTTGAGATCATAAAAGCAAACGTAACAAGCATCACCATTTGTACACAGCTTAATCCGACATTTTGAAAGAGATGGGAAATAAAGTTGACCTCAACCACTTTTCCTTTCAGAATGGTCAAATACGGTGTGGTGAATCCTTCAAATCCAAAAGCGATCCCACCCATCAATAGATACAAACCAATGGACAATAAAACAAAAAAGATCGCTGTAACAATCACGGACAGATATTTAGCCAATAAAATTTTCATCCGATTGACGGGACGAATCATCAGCAGTTTAATCGTGCCCATTGAAAATTCACTTGAGACACTCATCGCAGCCACAATTAGGATAAAAATAACTGTCAGCGATTCCCCACCCATTTTGTAATCGAGGGCAAAGAACTGTACTCCCGTCGGAGCGATATCCTTTTCCACGCGATACTGATTAATCATTAAGCGTTCCGATTTATTCGCTTTTTCTTCTTCTGGAACCTTTGGATCTTGCAAAGCCTTCAGATCTTCTTGATTCTGCTTCACTAGTTCTGCTTTCCAATTGGGTGATTGCTTGTACGAGTCATAACCAAAAATAGCATGCATTAGAACGGTTCCAAACAAAAATGCCACCATTATCCACGTACCTATTCGACTAAATGTCTTTACATTCTCATTATGAATGAGTTTCATAAGCAAACCCATCTAGATGATCCCCCTTTATTCTCATTCTCTTCAACTTCTCTTTCTATATTAACCAAGGATCGGCTTTTCGGACTGAACAGGAGGTTAATCATGGGTTAATAGTAGGTTAATTTTGCAATGATCAGTCTGACTCCATTCATATCTCGACCGTTTCTTCATATACTTAAATATGGAAATATTCCGAACGGGGGTGGTAATCTATAAAAACGCTTTTTCAATGAAAGTGAAGCGAAAGGAGGAAACCCGTCTGTATGCAATTTTACTATGGTAAACAAATGCCCTTGCGGGTTTTGGATGAAGCAGAGTTCTGGAAATTGCAGGAAAAAGAACACACCGTTGTCATTCGCCATGCCATCAGCAACCTAGAGAAAAAATATGTGGACGCATTGGAAGAGTGGGAGCATGCTTTAGCGAAGACTCATCAAACGGTCGTGAGCTTTATCGAATCCGTCATTCGTAGCAAATATATCTACGAACAGCTGCGAAAGCAGGTCTTACAACTTGTGACTTTCTGCTTAGAAGAAAGCATGAAGTTTATTGAGTTATTGCGTCAAATCATGAAGTATAGTACCGCAGTGAAGAATTCTCCGATTGCCAAGACAATCATCGATCATATTATTAGAGAATCCGAATACTTTATCGGAATCGCACGCGTGATCTTATATCGGGATAAATGCTAGTCCACATCTGTTGTAAAAAAGGTCTCTTGATTAAGAAAAACAGGGCCTCTTTTTCTTTTTTTCGACATAAAAAATAAAAAAGAGGTAACCCTCTTGGAGTCATCCTCTTTTCAATGCATAAAAAACCAGCCATCTATTTTTTAAATTTTTAGTTCAGGATAGAGCGGATATTTTTCCGTTAGTTGATTCACTCGCTGACGAGCTTGTTCCTGGGCTTGTTGATCCTCAGGATTTTTCAACGTGAGCGCAATAATCTGAGCGATTTCTCTCATTGCCGCCGGATCCATTCCTCGGCTGCTCACGGCCGCCGTCCCAATGCGGATCCCACTGGTGACAAACGGACTTTCTGGATCAAACGGAATAGCGTTTTTATTCGTGGTAATCCCAATATCGTCCAATAATTTTTCAGCCACTTTTCCCGTTAAATTGAGATTGCGGACATCGATCAAGATCAGATGATTATCGGTTCCACCGGAGATCAGCTGGAGACCTTCTGCCTTTAACTCCTCGGCTAACGCAGCAGCATTGTCAATGATACTTTGTGAATAGGAATGGAAAGAGTCGGACAAAGCCTCTCCGAGAGCAACCGCTTTGGCAGCAATCACGTGCATCAATGGACCACCTTGGATTCCCGGGAAAACAGCTTTATCAATTTGCTTCGCATACTTCTCTTTACATAAAATCATGCCACCGCGCGGACCTCGTAACGTTTTATGTGTGGTCGTCGTTACAAAATCAGCGTATGGCACTGGATTGGGATGATGCCCTGTTGCTACCAAACCAGCAATATGAGCCATATCTACCATGAAGTAGCAACCAACCTCATCACAAATCTCCTTCAAACGAGCAAAATCAAATTTACGAGGATAAGCACTTGCTCCAGCAACAAGCAGCTTCGGTTTATGCTCTAAAGCCAACCGACGCACTTCATCATAATTAATTAAATGCGTATCCGGATCCACACCATAGGCTACAAAGTTATATAATTTCCCTGAGAAATTGACTGGACTTCCATGAGTCAAATGACCACCATGAGCTAAGTTCATTCCGAGAACGGTATCACCCGGCTCTAAAATGGCAAAGTAAACAGCCATATTGGCCTGCGCACCTGAGTGCGGTTGCACATTGACATGTTCCGCTCCAAATAGTTCTTTGGCGCGATCACGTGCCAGATTTTCTGCCACATCAACATATTCGCAGCCACCGTAATAACGTCGACGTGGATAGCCTTCTGCATATTTATTGGTAAGAACTGTGCCCATCGCTTCCATCACTGCCTGACTAACAAAGTTTTCGGAAGCGATCAGTTCAATTTTATTCTGTTGACGACGTAGTTCGGATTGAATAGCTTCTAATATTTGTGGATCTTGTTTTCTTAGGTTTTCTAGTGCCAACCTCCGAAACCTCCTTTTCATTGTATATGGATATTGACCAAAGCCAGTTATCACCGGTTCGCCTTTAGAGCTGCTCTATGTAGTAACTCGGCTTTATTCTAACACAAATCATTATTTTCCAGAATAAAATAATCCACCCTGTTTCCAGGAAAAACCGATTTACGGTTCAAGCGAATAAACAGCACGAATCCCACCGATCAACTTGGGTCTTGTTTTCGCCATGGTCACATGGGCGGAGCCAACTCGTTGGATACTCGACCGAACGGGAACGGCAACTGGTTTGAGATGCATGCCAATCAACGTATCTCCTAGGTCGATTCCTGCATCCGCTTGAATCGTTTCTACCAACACGGGATCTTCTAGCTGACGAAAAGCATAAGCTGCCATCGCCCCACCTGCTACATTCACTGGGATGGCAGCCACTACCGTTAAGTTTTTCTCTTCAGCCGTTTTCCTTTCCACCACTAGAGCACGATTCAAATGCTCACAACACTGAAAAGCGAGTTGGAATCCAGCGAGTTTTTGCATCTGCTTTATTCCTTCAAAAAGGGCAGCAGCAATCTGCTCGCTTCCTTGTGTACCAATCCGTTTTCCAGCCACTTCACTTGTGCTTACACCAAAAACAAGGATATGACGTTGATCAAGCGAGCTTTCCTTTAATAAATCCGAAATAACTATTTTTATTTCATCTACAATCTTCTCTAGATTCATTCCTTTCCCCCTTCCAACGCATGAATTTTTTTCACGCGTCGCAAGTGCCGCTCTCCCGCAAACTCCGTTGTTAACCAGGTTTTGACAATTTTTCTTGCCAATCCTGGACCAACTACTCGCTCACCAATCGCTAGGACATTTGCATCATTGTGTTCGCGACTCATTTCGGCAGAAAACTCATCACTGACAACCGCACAACGAATGCCTTTTACCTTATTGGCGGCAATCGACATTCCGATGCCTGTCCCACAAATTAAAATTCCAAAATCAAATTGCCCAGCTGCAACTTTTTCGGCAACGGGCAGAGCATAATCAGGATAATCGACAGACTGTTCACAGTCACAACCCACATCCACAAAATCTATTTTCATTTCATTAAGTAATTCTTTTATTACTGCTTTTAAGCGCAGCCCACCATGATCCGATCCAATAATTACTCGCATCTTCTTTCTCTCCCACTCAAGCCGTTATTAACAATCCGATGAAGATTGTTCCATTCTAGTATAACCTACTCCTTACTCTCACTCCATTTTTTGATAATCTGTCTAATTTCTTTTTCAATTTCTTCTAAGCAAGAGCGATAGATCTCTTCTGTCCCTCCAAATGGATCTTGGATATCCAAGGATTGCGTTAAACCCATGATGTGATTTAATAATTCTTTCTCTTGTTTTAACAAAGGATCTAATTCTGTATATAAAATTTTGTCCAATTCTTCTTCGCTTTTCTCTTGGTGTTGCGAAACCAACTCTACTCGTCTACTCTCCATTTCAAGATACAGCGAATCCAATTGCTGATGAAGCTTTTGCAGCTCAGAAAAATGAGGAGAAGCATACTCTTTTAAGGTATACATTTTCTCAGCAAATTGGGGATATTGTTGGATAAGCATTTGCTTATGGGAGGTCGTCATTGTAAAAATCCATTCAGCCCACTGTAGTAACTCTTCTGTCGTGCTTTGTGAGCGATGTTGATGATCAATCCCTTTTTCTTTTAAAACCGATATGGCTTGAGGAGATGCTGAGCTTCCAACCATGGCGGCCACTCCAGCTGACCGAACTTCCACTGGGATTTTTTCATCTTCGGCGATCTTCCGCATCATCGCTTCTGCCATCGGACTTCGACAAGTATTGCCTGTACAAACAAATAGCACGCGCTTCACTGATTCATCCTCCTTCTATCCATCCAGTATCATAAAAATGAATGGATGATATACATAAGCGAACAACTGCATATCCAAAAATCAACTCATTCTGTTGATGATCTTTCCCAACCCGAATCATGCAATCGAATTGAATCTCTATCAAATCAATACCCGTTCAATAAGGAACATTATACAGTTGACAAAAAAATGATGGTGGATCATCCATCAAATGTCAAGAGGATTTCAAAACTGAAGTCACGCAAAATAGGATGGATAGAACCTCGATGACAGAGTGACCCCTACCAGTTAGAGAAAGGCGTATTCGTAAACGAGCTAGGTACTTATGTTTAAATTACTTTATACAAACGCAACGGTTGCGTCAACGAGATTCCCAAATTTCCCCTTTTTATTTTATCTATATCAATATAAATTTTATTCCGAGCACCAATAAAATGACGCCACCAACCACTTCACCATAACCATCCAACCAAGCTCCCAAATATTTTCCTAAACTAAGTCCAAAGGCTGACATGACGATTCCAGATAGCCCAAAAAAAAGTAAGGCGATCCACTGATTTTGATCAAACAATCCCCAACTAATTCCAGCAGACAGCGAATCAACACTAACACTAAGCGCAAATAAAAATATATTCGAAAAGGAATATACCATAATTTGTAATTGTTCTTGAGACGTTTTTAAACTATTCCAAAGCATATGGATTCCTAGATAACAAAGCATTCCCCCACCTACCAGCACAGCGATCTCACGTATATATTTTCCTAAAAAATAGCCGATCCCCATCCCCATCAGCGGTAACAAAACATGGAAAAATCCAACGAGCAAACTCAATATCCACATATTGCGTTGTGACAATCCTCTTAAACCCAAACTAATTCCTAAGGAAAAGGCATCCATCCCTAACGCCAAGGCGATCATAACTAGGGTGATCAGTTGTCCCAACTCTGTCTCAGAAATAGCCATCCTCTGCCCTCCTTGTCCCAAACTTTGCTTGTACATGATATGCCTGTCTTTTCTAAAAAAGACCCTAGCTATGATCGCAAATAAAAAACTGACTACCAACAAAGTAGTCAGTTGTACCTGCTGTTCCGAAGAAAACAGATTGCCTTAGCGATTTTTCAACAGCTCTTCTAAATCATAGATAAAATCCGTAATATGCAGTTTATTCCATTCATTGGCATCCAATTTCCCTTGATCGACTTGCGCTAAAGCGTTGTCAACCACTTTTTCCAAGGCATTGCTTTTTTCCTCTAATTTTTGATGGATGGTCTCCCAAGCCTCTGATGGTTCCATATTCTGGAATTCATCGATGGTTTGTTTCATCTCCGCTAGTTTATTTTGCAACTCTTTTTCTAAGGCTGGGTCTTCTTTCGCAATCATGGTAGTCACTTCTTTGGTATAGTCTTCTATTTCAGCAATAAAGCTTTTCACTTGATCCCTGTAATCGATATTCTCTTGCAATTCGCTACATCCAACGATAAGAAACAAAGCAATAAGTAAGCCGCTAACGAATAGCTTCTTCATTTCACTCACTCCTTTCCCCTTAGATGACCAATTTTATTTACAACAAAAATAGACTTTTAAGAAATAATTTTAATATTGCCGCTCACTTTTTTACCTTTTTTTGTTCTCTCGAGATGAGGAAAGACGAGATATTTGACCATCTCTTGACTTTGTTTGGTTGATGATTGCTCCACTTGATCTATTCTTTTAAAAATATCCATAAGAACCTAACTCCTCGTCATTGTAATTCAACCTTAGCTATATCATATCAGCGCTAGCTTAACACTTCCTTAACAATCATTGAAGTTTAGATGAACCACGATTTCGAAACAGAAAAAGCCCTGATCGAACAGATTTCAGCAGTAGAAATCCATTCTTTTAGGGCATGATCCATCCGCTTTTTAAACAAAAAGAGCCTTGGCCTGTCCACTCAACTAGCCATGCTCATCAAAAATTGTAACTATGCTTTTAATATGCGACCATTTGCCGCCTTATTTAAACGATTCATCACCGATTGAAACAATCCATTATCTGGAAATGATTCAGCATAAATCACATCAATCTGTTCTTCATCGAAACGACGGAGACAGTGATATAATTGGTGAGCAACCTGTTCGGGTTTATTTTTACTTCCACAAATCTGAATCAACGTAGCTTGAAATTGCTTCGCATGTTCTTTTGTCGTTAAAATACCTACTTTTTTGCCTTGAGCGAGCGATTGAGCAGCCAACTGTTTGATGGTACGAACCATCTTTTTTTCATCCCCGTGAACCAACCATAGTTCCCCTCTTGGAGCATAATGGCGATACTTCATTCCAGGCGAACGTGGCTTCTTTTTAGAGTGAGTCAGCGCTGGGTCCACTGTCACCTTTTTCACTACCTTTTTCAACTGTTCTACCGTCACTCCACCTGGTCGCAAAACGATGGGGGTCTTTCCTGTCACATCGACAACGGTTGATTCGATTCCGACATTTGTCGGTCCGCCATCCAAAAGAATCTCTATCTTTCCAGATAAATCGTTCCATACATGATCCGCTGTCGTTGGGCTAGGACGCCCGGACAAGTTAGCACTTGGTGCAGCAATCGGTATATCTGCCAACCGTAACAATGCAAGGGCAATCGGATGATCAGGAATCCGAACAGCCACCGTATCTAACCCAGCGGTAACCCCCTTGGCAAGGTTACCACGATGCTTCATTACCAATGTAAGTGGACCAGGCCAGAAATGCCGAATCAGTCGCTTGGCTATGGTAGACACTTCTGGTACAATCTGGGGCAGTTGCTCCACATGTCCCAAATGTACAATCAATGGATTGTCGTTCGGTCTTCCTTTTGCTCGAAAAACGGCTTGAATGGCTTCTTCTTTCCTTGCATCCGCCCCCAAACCATATACCGTCTCCGTCGGGAAAGCGACCAATCCCCCCTCACGCAATAACTGTGCCGCGCTCTGCAATATATCCAATGATAATAAATCTTCTATTTTTTGGTCTGTTGGAACTTTCCACCAATGTGTTGTCTTCAGTTGCACGAGTCATTCCCCTTTTTGTAATTTCCACTGCTGAATGATTGATAACCAACGGGATCCATCCTTCATGTAGACAGCAAGTCGATCGTATGCATTGGGGATTCACCCACCTAAAAAGTGACTATTCCCGTTTATAACATTTGTAAATCATCGGCACAGCTTGTTTTTTCATTCCCCATTTTATATGATCCAACTCTTGTGGTAAATCATCATAGGTAATCACTTCAAATCCCAATTGTTTAAACAGGTATACACAATTATTTGATAATAAATACACTTCCAATAACCGTAGAGACTTGGCATAAGATAGTAAAATTTTAATTAATTGAACACCAATTTTTCCATTCCAATCCCCTTTTTTTAATATAAATAAGCGAAATAATCCATATGAGTGATATACTTCCATTCCGGCCACGCCAACCAAATGCTTCGTTTGGTGTTCTTTCTCATAAAGCTCTACGATAAAAAAATGCTCAAAATGCAACTCTACTGTGGATTCATCTAGATCTGCCTGATGAATCAGGGCTTTCACCCCATCTAGATCCCCTTTTTGCGATCGTCGGATGATAAACATGGACTCCCTCCCTGAGACTTGTCCTGCTTTATCATATGGTCAAAGGGATTCCCTTAGAACCAACCGATCCTTAAAAGGTTTTCTTCCACCAGTTCAGCAATTGATCCACGAGGAAAAAACCGACTTTGACTTCAGCCTTTGTCTCTTTTATGGGTAGATTTAGCTCATCTTCGGCCGCAGCTAGGACTTGTGAACCTGCGGCAAGAGAAACTTCTTCTCTTGAAAAGGCTTGACCACTTTCCATATCGATAAAACAGAGTGGAGGGAAGAGTACACACCACCAGTTATCCCCTTGACCACTTCCTAAAGTAATTCGCAGTGCTTCATATTCACCAGCAGGATATACTTTTTCACCATATAACTTGGTCGGGAAGGGAACCGCTCCATAATCGACGTGAGCGGAGTAAGGAACTTGATACTGCTGCAACACCTGATTAACGATTTGAGAAAACCGTGGTAACTTTTCCATAATCATTTGTCTCGCTTCATCGATATGCGTTGGTTGTTTTTGCCAGGATTGAATCTCTTTCACCACTTGATCGCGAACTAGCCTTTTGATTCTCTGATCTTCCAGCGAGTCGCTATGGGCAAGAATTCGCAAACGAACAGCTTCCTCTGGAATCATCTGCTGTTCATCGGACGTTGCCCACACCACGAAACCAAGTTGATGACCTTGAAACCCGCTCCAATATCCAAATAAGCCAATAATTACTGCTAAAATGACCCAGAAATGTTTTTTCATGTTTTACCCCCCTCTACTCTCCTTACTCACAGTATGGACAAGAGAAGGGGGGAATTAATCATATTTTTTGGAAAAATATCTAGAGTCGACCGAACACCATCCGATCATGCCCTTGCCAATCCTGTTTCACCCAAACGGTCATTGGTTTCGCGATTTTCTGCACCAACTTCTTCACTTCTTCTCCTTGATCATAGCCAATTTCAAAAGCTACTAGCTTCGGCGGAGCGGATAGTTCTTTGAGCTGCTTCGTCAAAACACGATAAGGAGTTAATCCGTCGCTCCCACCATCGAGAGCCAGCCTAGGCTCATAGTGACGGACTTGTTTTTCCAACTTGGGAATGGTCTCTGTCGGAATATAAGGTGGATTGGAAACGAGCACATCCAATTTGTTTTCATTCTGCAGCAATGGGGTCAAATAATCTCCTTGAACAAATTGAATCTGCTTGCTCACCCCTAGCCTTTTCGCATTCTCCTTCGCTATTTGAAGAGCTGGGATGGAAAGATCGATCGCTGTCACTCGTAGCTGTGGACATTCAAGGGCGAGCGTAATGGCAATCGCACCGCTACCCGTTCCAACATCGACGAGATGAATCGGTTTTTCTCCAAAAATAATGCCGATTTGGTGGCAAACTTCTTCAACGAGAAGCTCCGTTTCAGGTCGCGGAATCAATACATCGGGAGTAACGATAAATTCTCGTCCATAAAATTCCTGGCTTCCAAACAAATATTGTAAAGGTTCTCCTTCGCCCCTCCGTTTTAACCATTGCTCCAATTGAGCTGATTGATCTGCGGTTAGTTTCTCCTCCCACATCATAAAAAAACGCGTTCGATCTACATGCAACAGACGACGAAGGAGCCATTCTGCTTCAAATTCTGGAGAAGCAACTCCATGATTTCGTAAAAAAGAGACGGCCGTTTGATAGGCCGCCCGTATGAGCTGTTCTTTCATCCTCGTTCTCCTTCACCACTTATTCTGCTTTAGCGAGTAACTTCGCTTGTTCATCCATGATCAACGCATTAATAATTTCAGAAAGCTCCCCATCCAAAATCAAGTCTAACTTATGCAAGGTTAAGCCAATCCGATGATCCGTTACCCGACTTTGTGGGAAGTTGTAAGTACGAATCCGCTCACTCCGGTCACCTGTACCCACTTGGCTTTTCCTCTGATCAGCCAATTTACTCATCTCTTCTTGCATCTTCAGATCGTATAAACGCGCTCGCAAGACACGGAGTGCTTTATCTTTATTACTGTTTTGCGATTTCTCATCCTGACAGGAAACAACGATCCCTGTCGGCAAGTGAGTCACCCGCACAGCCGATTTGGTGGTGTTGACACTTTGTCCCCCGGGGCCACTGGAACAAAACGTGTCGATGCGCAAATCTTTATCATGAATTTCCACTTCGACATCCTCTGCCTCGGGCAAAACAGCAACCGTCGCCGTTGAGGTATGAATCCGTCCTCCCGATTCCGTAGCGGGAACACGTTGAACCCGATGAGCCCCACTTTCGTATTTTAATTGACTATAAGCTCCTTTTCCTTGAATAGAAAAAATGACCTCTTTAAAGCCTCCTAATCCCGTCACATTGGCCTCTAATACTTCTACTTTCCATCCTTGTCGTTCTGCAAAACGGGTGTACATCCGAAAGAGGTTTCCAGCGAATAAAGCGGCTTCCTCTCCACCAGCCGCTCCACGAATCTCGACAATTACGTTTTTATCATCATTGGGGTCCTTGGGCAAAAGAAGAATCCGAATCTTTTCCTCCAATTCCTTTTTTAGCGGAACTAATTCATCAATCTCACTTTTCACCAATTCACGCATCTCATCATCCAATTTATCTTCCAGCATCATCTTAGCCTCTTGAAGCTGCTCTACTACCCGTTTATATTCCAAATAAGCTTGATTTTGCTCTTCAATGCTCGCTTGTTCTTTTGAATAAGCCATTAATTTTTTGGTATCATTGATCACTTCCGGATCACAGAGTAATTGACTTAACTCTTCATAACGCCGATGAATCGCTTCCAAACGTTCTAACATCTTTCCTCACCCCAATACATCTCTTGAGATTGCCTAGTCAAATGGAAGTCCATTTGATTAGACAACAGACCGATCAGCGAAATAAAAAATTATTTTATAACGAATCCAAATTACATAAAATAGGTAATATGATTGTATCATATCCATCCACCAGAATGAAAAACAAGCACTGTAATATAATATGATATAATGTCTATCTATAAAAGGCTATGATCCATATTTCCGCAAAAAATGAAGCCTTCTATGAACCCATTGCAAAGGAGGTGTCATATGGTTACTAACGCTTAGACAATCATCCACTAACTAGCCGTGATGGTGATTTGGGATTTACTTGATCCAGACGACTAGTTCTGCCTTGTCTATAGATTAGTACCAAGACAACATGAATGAGATACTAGATCCTATTCTGCAAAATTTACTTATGTTTGGTACAATCCTTGTTTTTTTTGTCTTAATGAATTTGTCGGAAAGGCAACAAACGACTCTTGAGCCCGAAAAAGGAAAAGGGATCGCAATCTCATTATATGTTTGTTGTATAATCATCTATCTAATTATTATATTATTATCCATTCTTAGCTACTTTTTTTCTCAACTTTTAAACATCAAACATCCACAACTCTACTTTCTCGGTACATTTATTCCTTCATTGTTAGGAATCCTTTTTTTAGTTCCTAAAATAAGAAGATGGCTCTCTTTTCTGATCCCGATCGATCCCAAGCGTCAAGTACATACACTAGCTTTATCCGTGAGCATGCTTATTTTTATTCAACTATTTGTCACGATCTCGATTGGTTTAGATGTCTTGAATCAAATGACCGAAGAGCCCTCCCTTTCCTACACACTTGCTTCGATTTGGTCTCAGGACTTACTTTTATTCCTTCTTTCGATGATTGGGGTAGGTTGGCTCACCCGACGCAACTGGAAAGAAACTTTCCAACGTTTGGGAATAAAAAAGCTTCCTATGAAGTGGGTACTACTTGGACTTTTGATCGGCGTAACCTTCGCTTATTTAGCAACACTGTTGGAATCCTTCCTAAGCCAACATGGATTTACGAGTGGATCAGATGTAGAGGAATTGACAGAAAAATTATTGGGACCTTTGTTTACATCCACCTTCGGAGTACTTACATTAGGACTTGCTGCTGCTCTTGGTGAAGAAAGCATTTTTCGTGGAGCGTTACAACCCCGCTTTGGCATTCTTTTTACTAGCATCCTCTTTACATTAACCCATGCCAACTATGGTTTAAGCATTTCTACTCTCATCGTTTTTTTGTTAGCGATCTGTCTCGGTTTACTTAGAAAATATTTTAATACAACCCTTTGTATGATTGTCCATGCTACATATAATATTTCTCTCGTTATATTACCGATGCTCTTTATTTAAAGGAACCCCCACTAGTATGCTAGTGGGGGTTCCCCATTTTTACAAAAAAAAATGAGCAAGCACAACGTGCTTGCTATCATTACTTGAGATTATATTTCTTTTTAAAACGGTCAACACGACCACCCACGTTTACCATTTTCTGTTTACCAGTAAAGAAAGGATGGCAGGCAGAGCAAACATCCACACGTAAATTCTCAGCGGTGGATCCTGTTTCAAACGAATTTCCACACGCACAGGTTATCGTAGTTAGTTTATATTTTGGATGAATAGCTGCTTTCATCTATACTCACCTCTTTCACTCGCTCGCTATCGTTCAAAAAAACCACTGCTGACAATTATATCACAGACATAAATTATTCGGCAAGAAGGTGAGTTTCTATCTATAAACACTTCGCATTCATTTCAAAGTAGGAGCAAGAGATCGACCATCAATAATATATATTAATTTAGAACACTTAATGGATTAATTGCTTGACCATTTTTGCGCACCTCAAAGTGTAGATGATCCCCCGTTGAATCACCTGTTGATCCCATCTTACCAATCACTTCACCTGTATTCACCCACTGACCTTTACTCACATAAATCCGGCTTAAATGTGCATAGTAGGTTACCCAGCCATCCCCATGATCAATAACGACTAGGTTTCCATAGCTTCCGGCATAACCTGCTCGAATCACTTTGCCGCTTAACGCAGCACGGATCGGCGTTTTGGAACGAGCAGGATTCCAGATATCAATTCCTTTGTGTTGTCTTCCCTGACGCCAGCCAAAATTGCTCGTAATCTGACCCACTACCGGCCAATGAAACTGATACGTATTCCCGCTACTTACTGGCTTTTTAATCGGTTTTACCTTTTTTTCCTGATCGATCGGCAAAATTTTCACTTGCTTCGGTCTGCGAATCGGTACAGTCGATCGATAAGAAGTCTTCAACCGTTGAGGTACTGCGATCAATTGTCCAACATAAATCCAATGCTCATCTTTGATTTCTGGATTGAGGTGCTTAATCAAGTCTACCGTTGTCTCATACTTTTCTGCAATCGATCCGAGTGTTTCCCCCATTTTTACTCGAATCCATTTGCGTACAATGGGAATATTTAGCTTTTGTCCAATTTGAAGTAAATACGGATGATCAAGGTTATTGAACCGAGCTAGTTGATGATAAGTAAATCCATAGTACTGACCAAGTTCAAATAATGTATCTCCCTCCACTACTTCATGTACAAAAGGTTCGGTTTCCACCTTGGTAGCTAAGTTTCCCTCCGTCATCGTCACAATTGGATTCAGATACTGTACCAAAGCTTGCTGAGCAGCTTGTTCTTCCCCTTGGCTTTCTGCATTCAGTTCCTGCTGTGTTACTTCCGCATATACCGGATGGGAACTTGTCATACCAATGGACCAAGGAACAGCAGCTGAACAAATCGTTAACGAAGAAGCAATCAAATTTTTACGGGACATTCCAACACCTCATATCCATGATAGTTTGGGTCGACCCCAATTCATCTATACGAGGGTAGAACAGCGAATATACCATTTGGCATCTTTTAAGATGCAGTCGTTGATTTAATCGTTCGAGGCAGTGCGATCATTGCCAAAAAATCTTTATTGGTCTCCGTATTTTTTAGTTTCTTCAAGAAATCCTCCACACATTCATTATTTTCTGTCAGTGATTTTCTAAGAAGCCACGTTTTTTCTAATTCCTCTTTACTCAATAATAGATCTTCACGACGCGTACCCGATCTTAACATATCGATGGCTGGGAAGATCCGCCGTTCAGCCAGCCGGCGATCCAAATGTAGCTCCATATTTCCCGTTCCTTTAAATTCTTCATAAATCACATCATCCATCCGCGATCCCGTATCAACTAAGGCAGTAGCCAAGATCGTTAAACTGCCTCCTTCTTCCACATTGCGCGCTGCACCAAAGAAACGCTTGGGACGATGAAAGGCAGCGGGATCGATCCCACCTGATAAAGTACGACCACTTGGAGGAATCACCAAGTTATATGCCCGAGCCAAACGAGTAATACTATCAAGCAAAATGACAACATCTCGTTTATGTTCAACTAAGCGTTGTGCTCTTTCGAGGACCAACTCCGCTACTTTAATATGATTCTCTGGCAACTCATCAAAGGTGGAACTAACCACTTCGGCTTTCACCGAACGTTGCATATCGGTCACTTCTTCAGGGCGTTCATCGATCAACAGAACAAAGAGCTCAACTTCTGGATGATTTTTAGCGATACTATTCGCAATTTCTTTTAAAAGCATCGTTTTGCCTGCCTTGGGTTGGGCAACAATCAACCCTCTCTGTCCAAAACCAACTGGGGAAATCAAATCCATCACACGAGTTGAAAGCTTTTCAGGACTCGATTCCAAACGAAGACGCTTTTGGGGATATAATGGAGTTAAAGCGGGAAAGTGTAAACGTTCTGCAGCCACCTCAGGATCTTCACCATTGACTGCTTCGACATGCAATAACCCAAAGAAACGCTCATTTTCTTTAGGGGAGCGAACTTTTCCGGAGACAAGATCACCGGAACGCAAATCAAAACGCCGAATTTGCGAAGCTGAAATATAGATATCTTCTGACGAAGGTAAAAAATTAATCGGTCTTAAGAAACCATATCCCTCAGGTAAGACATCCAATACCCCTTCCATAAACATCAAGCCATCTCGTTCCGCTTTTGCTTTTAATATCGCAAAAATCAGTTCTTTCTTTTTCATATGGCTATAATAAGGAATTTGGTATTCCTTTGCATACTTATATAGCTCAGTCAGACGACGACTTTCTAAATCGCTCAGTGATAACTGTCCCACGATCACTGTCACCAACCAATCTCTAAATTTATTTCAATACCAAGTTAGGTTTTTTCTCTAATCGGTGTGTCCCTTCGATAAAACGAACGGTTCCCGTCAATGCTCTCATTACCATGGAGTGCGTCGTAGCCACATTTCCACGATAGCGAACCCCTTTTAGTAGTTCCCCATCGGTCACTCCGGTTGCGGCAAAGATCGCATCCTCTCCTTTGACCAGATCCTCCATACGTAACACTTGTCTCGGATCTTTTAAGCCCATTCGAATACATCGATCATATTGCTCTTGATCCTCAGGAACGAGGCGTCCTTGAATCTCACCACCCAAACATTTTAGAGCAACAGCCGCTAAGACTCCTTCTGGAGCCCCACCGATTCCAAAGAGGATATCTACGCCTGTATCCGGAAAGCAAGTATTGATCGCTGCAGCGACATCTCCGTCCGAAATGAGCTTAATCCGAGCGCCTGCCTGCCGAATCTCCTCGATCAATTGACGATGTCGTTCACGATCTAACACGATGGCCACTACATCATTCACATCTTTCCCATTCGCCTCAGCTACTGCTTTTAGGTTGTCCGCTACAGGTGCATCTAGATCAACCTTCCCAACGGCATTGGGACCCACTGCGATCTTTTCCATATACATATCCGGGGCATGAAGCAGTCCACCTTGGTCGGAAATCGCAACGACAGATAAAGAGTTCCAAAGTCCTTTCGCCACGATATTGGTTCCTTCCAAAGGATCAACTGCTACGTCCACAGGATTCGCACAGCCTTGTCCCAACTTTTCACCGATATACAACATAGGAGCTTCGTCCATCTCCCCTTCACCAATCACCACCGTTCCTTGAATGGGAATGGTATCAAAAACTCGACGCATGGCTGAAGTAGCCGCCTCATCTGCCTCATTTTTTTTCCCCAGTCCCATCCAGCGACCTGCGGCAATCGCTGCTGCTTCCGTCACACGGACAAGTTCGATCGTTAAACTTCTTTCCATACATGTTCATCCCCTTTTTTTCCAACCCGTATGTCATATAGTTTATAATTAGTGTAGCACATACATTAACTATGTTACACTTAATACTTTCTATATTTCTACACCTAAAGATTGCAATTTTAATAGAAATTGCTCATAACCTCTCTCAATCTGCCTCCAACCTGTAATTGTCGTTTCTTCTTTGGCAATCAATGCGGCAATCACCAAAGCGGCGGCAGTACGCAAATCTTCTGTATATAGATCTGTACCAATCAACGTAGTAGGTCCATGAATGATTGCGGTTCGACCTTCTAAGCGAATATTGGCTCCCATCTTCATTAAAGGGGGGATATGAGAAAAACGAGATAAGTGAACATGTTCAGAAACAAGGCTAGTTCCTTCCGCTTGTGTTAAGAGGATCGTAAAAAGTGGCTGTAAATCAGTAGGAAAGCCGGGATAAGGAAGTGTCTTCACATCCACAGGAGTGTATTTCGGATGGCCAGTGACGATGATACTTTCATCTTTTTCCTGGATCGTTACCCCCATTTCCCTCAATTTGGCAGAAAGGGGCTCCAGATGTTTGGGAATAATCTGTCCAATCGTTACTTTTCCCTTCGTTGCTGCAGCTGCAATCATAAAAGTCCCTGCTTCAAGCCGATCAGGAATCACTGTATGATGGCAACCATGTAGTTTTTTTACACCTTTGATACGAATGGTATCTGTACCAGCTCCTTTGATCAAAGCTCCCATCGTGTTAAGCAAAACAGCTAAATCGATCACTTCTGGCTCTTTGGCTGCATTTTCAATAATGGTCAACCCTTCTGCAAGTGTAGCTGCAAGCATAATATTCATCGTCGCACCAACACTCACTTCATCCAAATAAATATGTGCTCCATGTAGATGTGTTGCCGTTAAATGATAGGAGTTATCCTTAAATTGTACCTTAGCTCCCATCGCTCGGAATCCTTTTAAGTGTTGGTCGATGGGTCTCAGTCCAATCTCACATCCACCAGGTGACCGGACCACCGCATGACGAAACTTTGCTAACATGACGCCCATTAAGTAATAAGAAGCTCGCAACTGATTAGCCAAATGAGGGGATGGAAAGGAATGGAGTCCATTTGGATCAATGATGAGCTGATTTTGGTTAAAAGTATATTTGACTCCCATATTTTTCAGGATTTCTAAGTATATAAATACATCTCGGATTCTCGGTACATTATCCAACACGCTTGAGGTATCAGAAAGCAATGTGGCGGGAATGAGGGCGATCGCACTATTCTTGGCTCCACTAACTTTAACACTTCCGAGCAGTGTCTGTCCACCTTTAATCACCAGTTTGTCCATTTCTAACCTCTTCCTTCAGGTGGCAAGCAAAATGACTTGGCGGAAGGCCAAGAACCCACCGCCAAAAACAAAGTCGCCTCCCTACTGATTCATTTTCTTCCAATCAGCTTCAAACTTTTCAATCCCTTGCTCTGTTAACGGGTGAGATCCCATTTGTTTAAGCACTTTATAGGGAACCGTAGCAATATGCGCCCCTGCCAAGGCAGCTTCGGTGACATGAACCGGATGACGAATGCTTGCAGCGATGATCTCTGTTTGGATTTGATGAATCTGAAATATATCTGCAGTCTGTGAGATTAACTCCAAACCATTATGACCGATATCATCGAGACGACCGACAAACGGACTCACAAAAGTAGCTCCTGACCGAGCAGCCATCAAAGCTTGATTGGCTGAAAAAATCAAGGTGACGTTGGTTTTTATCCCTTTATTAGCAAAATGATTTACGGCTTTCAAACCTTCCCAAGTCATCGGGACTTTAATCGTAATATTGGGGGCAATTTCCGCTAGCCTTTCCCCTTCCTCGATCATTCCCTCTGCATGGCGACTCAGCACCTCTGCACTGACAGGTCCTTGAACAAAATCGACGATTTCCCTTAACACTTCTTCAAAAACCCTACCCGATTTAGCAATTAAACTGGGGTTAGTGGTTACACCTGCCAACAGGCCCAACTGATGTATTTCTCGAATTTCATCGACAATCGCTGTATCAAGAAAAAACTTCATTCCCGATCCCCCTACGAATATTGGTTCTACTTTGCATTAAATCAACACAGATCCATCAGGATGCCATCTGAAAACTATAGTTTGAATCGTGGGATGAAAGACGGCGTTGCTCGGTAATCCCTTTATGGGATTGCTCAGAGTAACTACTTTCTGGATCATTGAACATATGAGCGGTTCTCATCCTGCTAATAGCAGGTTCGTTCCTAGGTACGTCATAGTATAGAGTTCAAGTGGCGAACAAATCTCTTCTACTGGGTAAAACCACAACCCGAGAATCACACAACCAATGCAAAATATCAGCTTCGTTTATGTTTGTCTTCGGCATTCTTGAATATGTAAAAAGGGAATACCTATGTACGCTGAAGCTCTCGATCGAGGATAGAAAAAATGGTTGTTCAAAGCAATCCGATCCAAAAGAGATCACCGAACAACACCGCTATTCTTCTACCTTTTTAAACAGGAGAGTCTCTTCTTAAGCTATTTTCATGAAAAGGAGGCCCGTAGCCTCCTTTCAACTGTTTCCTACATTGCGATCGAAACGATAAGACAGATTTTTACTCTTTTTCCGTTCCAATCCATTTTAGGCTTTGCCTGAACTACCGAAGAGTCTCATTTTCTCTTTGACTACTTCTTTAATCGCTGTTCGAGCAGGACCCAAATATTTGCGTGGATCGATCATTTCGGGATTGGCTCCCAGTGTATCACGAATCACCTTCGTACATGCGACTTGGTTCTCAGTGTTGACATTAATTTTTCCAACACCTAAAGCGATCGACTTGGTAATGGACTCATCAGGAACACCGGATCCACCATGCAACACAATCGGGACATCGATGTTTTTACTGACTTTCTCAATGATATCAAAGCGAATTTTGGGAACTCCTTTATACATCCCATGAGCCGTGCCGACAGCAATGGCCAATGCATCTACTTGCGTCTCTTCCCAAAAACGAATCGCTTCTTCTGGATTTGCCAAGGTCGCATCTTCATCCGCCACGTCGAGATCATCTTCGACTCCGCCAATCGTTCCCAATTCCCCTTCCACAGAAACACCGACAGCGTGAGCAGCTTCCACTACTTTCTTCGTCAGGCGAATATTCTCTTCAAGTGGATAGTGAGAACCATCAAACATAACCGAAGAAAAGCCAGCGCGAATACATTTCATCACCATTTCAAAGCTACTACCATGGTCCAAATGCAACGCGACTGGTAAACCCGATTCCCTCGCAGCCACTTTTGCTAAAGCGACGACATTGTTCAGACCCATATAGCGAATGGCCCCTTCACTTGCTCCAAAAATGAGCGGAGAACGCTCCTCGATTCCTGCTTCAATAATGGCTTGGGTAAATTCGAGATTATTCATATTGAATTGACCAACCGCAAAGCCTTCTTGTTTTGCTTTGGATAAAAAAGCGGTCATCGGTACTAATGGCATACTATGTAGCTCTGCTACTTAATGATAAGCATTCTAAGAGCCTGTTTAATAACAGTCCAAACACAAGCAAAACCTTCGGGAAGCTCTTAGGATGTTTAAGCAGCAGATTTCCCCCCTTTATTTAGCTTTTGAAAAGATCCTTGGACTGTTTTATATTTGACAAAAATATGTTTTCAATTTGACATTATATCATTAACAGGTTCACAATAACAGGCAAGGAAAAAGGATCCTCGATCTGCCTCTTTTCATCCATTCACAGTCGCATATATCTGTAAAAATTTATTCCCAGATCCTGCCGGTTTCTTACTCTCTGAGACGATTCCAAACATAAGTGAGGAGATTTCGCAATCAGCAAACCTATGAAACCAATTGCTTAATTACTGCCATCCGGAGCTCTTCAATATCAAACGGCTTGGTAAAATGACCGAGTGCGCCTAATTTGGTCGCCTCATCGACCATATCCAGTTCTCCATAAGCCGTCATCATAATCACTTTCGGTTTCACATCCATCCGGCGCAGTCGTCGAAGCAACTCCAAACCATCCATTCCAGGCATTTTCATATCCAACAAAATCAAATCCGGCCGTTCAATGCGGATGATTTCGAGAGCTTGTTTTCCATTGGCAGCTTGAAAGACAATCAAGTCATCTTTAGCAAATACTTCTTTTAATAATACTCTAATTCCATACTGATCATCTACTACCAATATCTTTTTATACATTCTCACCTCTGCTCCCTTCCGGTCAAAGGAACTCTTTTCTGACAATTATGTTTAGCTTCTGAGTATATTCCGTATCCATTAACATTTTTCCTGCATATCATCAACATAACACTACCCTTACAAAAAAAGTCCCAGTGATTTCATGATCACTTGGGACTTTTTTTGTTAAATTTTATTAGTCGTAACCCGAATCTTTAGACCTGATTCCTTTTCATCTTTCTCCATGACTACGTGTTCAAATCGGTCTTTGTTAAGACGGATCCGTTCTACCAATCGATATAAGGCTGGAACGAAGATCAAAGTTAACATAGTAGAGGTAAACAATCCACCAATCACGGTAATGGCTAGACCTTTGGAGATGAGGATTGCCGAGATCGATTCAACATCGCTTGAAACTGCTAATGGAATCAAGGCAAAGATGGTGGCAAAGGCAGTCATCAAAATAGGACGTAACCGAACTTTTCCAGCTTCAATCAAAGCGTTATCTACTGTCATGCCTTTTTGACGATTGGCTTCCACTCGATCCAACAACACAACAGCGTTGGTAACGACAATTCCAATCAGCATGAGCAGTCCAATCAGAGAACTGATTGATAAAGGTTGACCTGTTAAGTACAACCCTCCAAAGGCGCCAACGGGTACAAACAAGATCGAAGTAAGAATGACAAGCGGCGTTAACAAACTGTGGAACGTCATGCAAAGCACTAAGAAGACCAAGCCGACAGCGATAATCATCGCTACACCCATGCTTTCTAGCATATCGTTCAACTCTTCATTTCCTCCACCTAGGCTTGCCGTTACTCCGTCTGGTAAATCCAGCTTGTCTAAATCATTTTGCACCTTGACAAAAACAGAGCTTGTATCGTTCCCTTTCGCTTCAGCAGTCACACTGGCATATACTTTTCCATCTCTACGGTTGATCACAGAAGAAGTTTTCACTTCTTGTAAATTGGCTACTTCTTTAAGCTGTTTTACACCAGCTGGTGTGACAATGGCTATATCCAACAGCTGATTTTTATTGGTAATCGGCTTATTATAGCGAATCGATAGATCAATCGTTTTGTCTTTTACCTCATACTCGGTAATTTCCGCCGAACGTAAGCGCTCGTATATCATCCCCATCAATTGCTCTGTGTTCAGTCCTAGATCGGTTCCCGTCGAATTCAGGGAAATCTCCCATCTCGTCACCAGTTCTTCCATTTCATTTTTCACGTTTTGCACTTGTTTATTCTTTAACAACAACTCTTCCACTTGTTTGGATGCTTTTTCTAGAGCTACCGGATCCGTTCCGAAGAGACTCACATTGACACTATTTCCTTGTGACATTGTCGCTTGAGCAAACACCATAATTTTCGCTTCGGGATAGTCTTGTCGGACAATTTGTGACAATTCTTTCTCCCAATTGGTAGCCAATTGATCGGCATCTTGACCTGATTTTAATTTAATATAGATCAAGCCCTCATTTTCTTTCTTTTGCCCCATGGAAGTCATATTCATTCCTTGTCCCAACTGGACCCAAGTATCTTTAACTTCCTTTTTCTCCTTTAACTTCTCTTCCACTTTCTTCGCTACTTTGTCCGTTTCCGCCAATTTTATGTCATCAGGGAGAGTAAAGGTAAACATAATCTGTGTACTCTTGCCGGCAGGCATAAAGGAGAAACCGACTAATTGAATTAACGACAGAGAACCGATCAACAGCAGTACCGCGATCACCATAACCCAGCCGCGTCTTTTCAAGGCAACACGTAAAAGACGATCATATCCTTTGACCAACCGGCTCTCTTTCTTTTCTTTCTGTTTTGCTTTAAAGAATGTCTTTGCTAAGATCGGGATCAACATCACCGCTACCAATAAGGAGACAAAGATAGAGAAGGAAACAGCCAGAGCAAATGGTTTAAAATATTCACCGGCCATGTTTTGAAAAAAGGCAAGTGGTAAAAAGACAATAATTGTCACCAGCGTAGAGGAAGCGATCGCTTTCATTACCTCTTTTGTAGCACCGACTACAATCTCTTTCTTCGTTAATTGCTCACCTTTTTCTTGCAGCCATCGGTAAATATTTTCAATGACAACGATGCTATCATCCACAATCCGTCCAATCGCAACGGCCAAACCACCCAATGTCAAAATATTGAGCGAGTAGTCCAGTTGATCTAGGAAAAAGATCGTTGCCAAAATGGAAATCGGTAAAGAAAAAATCGAGATGAGGGTAGCTCGAAAACTACGTAAAAAGACAGCAATTACCAAAATGGTAAATAGAGCCCCATACATTCCTTCTTTTAATAGTTTGCTAATCGAAGTGTTAATCTCTTCTCCATGATCCATTAGAACAACTGCTTGAAACTTCTCTTGTTTTGCATATCTGTCAATTACTTGGTTGGCTAATTCGCTCACTTTTAAGGTATCCGCATTGGGTTCCTTCGACACATTGAGAACAAGTGAGGGTTCTCCATTATAGCGAACAATCTCTGTCCGCTCATCAACTTGTTTAAAAGTGGCGATATCCGACAGCTTTACTTGTCCCGGAGTAGCCAACATCTGTTGAGCTGGAGAGGTGCTTGGCATTCCTTGGGTAGAAAACGTAAGCGATTTGATGTCTTCGATCTCATCCACTTGCGGTCTTAATTCAATCGGAAAGGTATTTCCTTGTGCTTCCACACTACCAACCGGACGCACTACATTTTTTCCTTCGATTGCAGCCCGCACAGTCTCCAGACTGACTCCGCTCGCCATCGCTTTATCTATATCTAATTCAATTAACCATTTTGTTTTCGCTTCACCTAATAATTCGACATCAGCGACCCCTTCGATTTTCTTTAAATCAGGAATTAATTGATCATTTAATTTCTCTTGAAGTTGTTCTTTGTTTCCTTTCGTCGTAATCGCAAACTGTTGAATAATAGAGATATGATCCGTGAAACTAACTACTTTCCATTGAGGGGTTTCTTGTAATCGGATACTGCCTGCAATCGATTCTAGTTTCGTCTTTTCTTTTTCTATATCTATGCCATACTTATATTCAACGATAAACATAACCACCGGTCCGGAAATTCGAGTGGTTACATGGTTCACTTCTTCGTTGTTTAATATCTGATCTTCGACTGGCTTTGCAATGATTTTTTCATTTGCTTCAGCAGATTGCCCAGGTACGGTGAATTGCAGCAACAATACGGGAGTGTCAACGTCTGGAATAATACTTTGCTTAATCTTTGTGCTAGCATAATATCCGCTTCCTAGGACAAGGATACATAGAATGACAATAGCAATCGCATTTTTAAGACTCCAATTTACGATCCGTTGCATAACATCTTCCCCTTTGGCTTTTTATCTATTATGAAATATAACATGTTAACATGAACGAGAGATGAACGAATCAAGAGGTAAAAAAACGAAAAGAGTAATTTTCACACGATTGTCACATGATAAAAATCGAACTTGGATCCTTCACTAAAAATAGGGACTTGTTTTGTATTCCATGGTATTTTTGAATTATCCTATTATCATTTTCAAAAAAAGGGGAGTTGTTTATGCGTGTTCTGGTTGTTGGAGCCGGTGGAGTTGGTGGCTATTTTGGCGGACGTTTGCTCGAAAAAGGAGCCAATATCACTTTTTTAGTGAGGGAACGCCGTAAACAGCAATTGATAAAGCATGGGTTAGTGATCCGCAGTATACATGGAGATGTAACACTCCCAGCCCAAACCTTATCACCTGGAGAACCAAGTGAACCATTTGATTTAGTGATTCTTTCTGTAAAAGCATATCACCTTGAAGAAGCGATCCGCTCATGCAAACCTTATGTAGATCAACGAACGAGTATTCTACCCTTATTAAACGGCATGGGTCAAATTGAAACACTTCAAAGAGAATTTGGTAAAGATGCGGTGCTTGGAGGATTATGTTTTATTGAATCCACACTGAACAATGAGGGAATCGTCGAGCAGTACAGTCCCGAGCATAATCTCCTCTTTGGAGAGTTAGACGGTACATATAGCCCACGAGTAGAGAAAATCTCCCAATTATTTGCCGGAGCCAATTTCACTGCGCGCGCGAGCAAACAAATTGTAAAACGCATGTGGCATAAATTTATTTATATCGCAACTGTTAGTGGAATCACTACGATTACTCGCAGTAGTCTCGGACCCATTTTTCAATCTCCCTATGGAAAAGAGATCTTGGAACGTCTCTTCCATGAGGTAGTATCGATTGCTCGGAATCAAGAGCCGACGATTGATGAGGATCTCGTCGATCAGTTAATGCGCATCGCTGAAAGAACAGACCCCACATTTAAATCTTCGATGCTCCGAGATTTAGAAAAAGGAAACCCCATTGAAACCGATCATTTCCACGGTTATTTGCTAAATTTAGCCCCAAAAGATACCGATTTGCCGATTCTAAAAATGGTGTATCATGCCTTAAAAATAGCGAATTCTCCACATGCTCCCTTGCCTAAGTGAATAGAAGATCCGTCAGAAGATATAACTAAAAAAAGGCTGCTCTGCCTAAACGGCGAGCTAGCCCCTGTTTACTTACTACATCAGAACGATCCCAACGGCAGATACCACAGCAATTACAATACCGATTGCATATAATATGATGACGATTCCGTATCCTTTTTGATCGAGATGCATAAAGGTAAAGAGTTGCAAAAGAGCTTGAACCCATGCTAGTAGGAAGATAACCCAAAATGTGGTGTTTGTATCAAATAATGGAAAAATGATGAGATAAAAGGCGATTGCAGTAAAGAGGATCATGATGAGAAACGATGTAAGATATTTGATCGTATTTTTTCTCATCTCCTGATTGGCCATTTGTTTCGTTGAACGACTGACATTTGGTTTCAAACGACCCACACCTCCTATCTCAAACAAATATTTCTATGATTTAAACTGATTGGTATTTCTATTATATATCAAATTTTCCGTTATGTAAGCGTTTTTTTATGGTAGTCGCTTGATCCAAACGTTAGACATAACATAAAAAAAAACAGTCTAGGAAACCTAGAACTGTTTTTTTTATGCAAATAATTATGAGCTACATGTGCATTTTTGTTTGATCTTTAAAGCAGCAGCGACAAATTCTCGGAATAAAGGATGAGAGTGGTTGGGACGTGATTTAAACTCTGGATGGAATTGTGATGCAACAAACCAAGGATGTTTCGTATATTCGAGAATTTCTACTAAACGACCGTCCGGAGAGATTCCTGAGAAAAGATAACCAGCTTGTTCCATCGGTTGACGAAACTCATTGTTAAATTCATAACGGTGACGATGACGCTCATAGACGACATCCGTTTTATATGCTTTTCGAGCAAGGCTATCCGGTTCCAGTTTGCAAGGGTAAAGACCCAATCGCATGGTTCCGCCCTTCTCTTCAATTTCTTTTTGTTCGGGTAACAGGTCAATGATGGGATAAGGGGTTTCAGGGACAATCTCTGCACTATGAGCTTCTTTGAGCTTCAGGACGTTACGCGCTCCTTCGACGCATGCCATTTGCATGCCAAGACAAATGCCAAAAAACGGAATTTCTTGTTCTCGGGCATAACGAATCGCAGTGATTTTCCCTTCAATTCCCCGGTCACCAAAGCCACCTGGAACCAATATGCCGTCTACATCCCCTAACATTTCCGCTACATTTTCTTCTGTTACTTTTTCCGAATTGACCCATTTCACATCAATCTCTGTGTCGCTTTCAAAGCCAGCATGTCGGAGAGATTCGACGATACTCATATATGCATCAGGAAGGGCAACATATTTTCCTACAATGGCAATCCGCGTTTTCATAGAAAGATTTTTGACCTTGTTAACTAATGCTGTCCATTCTTCCATATCTGCCGGACCACAATTGAGCCCTAAATGTTTCACAACGATCTCATCTAACCCTTCTTTTTGCAACATTAAGGGCACTTCGTATAGGGTTTCCGCATCAAGGAGCTCGATCACGGCCTCTCGATCAATATCGCAAAAAAGAGCGATTTTCCGTTTCATATCTTCCGAAAGGGAATATTCCGAACGGCAGACGATAATATTGGGATGAATGCCAATGCTACGCAGCTCTTTTACACTATGTTGTGTCGGCTTTGTTTTTAATTCACCGCTTACTTTAAGCATCGGAACCAACGTGCAGTGAATATAGATCACATTTTCGCGCCCGACATCGCTTTTTATTTGACGAATCGCTTCAAGAAAAGGCAAACTTTCAATATCACCAACGGTTCCGCCAATCTCCGTAATCACTACATCGGGGTGGGATTCCCGTGCTGCTCGGAAGACGCGATCTTTAATTTCATTGGTGATATGGGGAATCACCTGAACCGTTCCCCCTAAATAGTCACCACGACGTTCTTTATTGATGACGGTTGAATAAATCTTTCCAGTCGTCACATTGCTATTTTTGGTTAAATTTATGTCAATAAAGCGTTCATAATGCCCCAAATCGAGATCCGTTTCAGCTCCATCATCTGTCACAAACACTTCTCCATGCTGATAGGGGCTCATCGTTCCTGGATCTACATTGATATATGGATCAAACTTTTGGATAGTCACTTTTAAACCGCGGTTTTTCAGGAGCCTGCCCAGAGCCGAAGCAGTAATCCCTTTCCCTAAAGAAGAAACTACCCCACCAGTTATAAAAATAAATTTGGTCATTTGCTCTCTCTTGCTACGAAATTTAGGAAAAGGTGCATGTAGAATGGTTTAATATAATAATAAGGACAAAGGAAAAACACATGCCCTTTTCTAACCTTCCCGTAACAAGTTTACACCTCCTATATAAATAGTGCCCAAAAATGTAAAAAATAGAAAAAGCGCCCCCTGACAAGGGGCGCTCTATATTTATCAACTAAGGTTATCACTCTTGTAGAGCCCAAAAGTAAGTTTAACGAAGGGAAAAGGCTTTGTCAAGAAATAGTCTTCCATTCCCTTGATCTCTTCTTCCGTTTTCAAGCAGAGAGGAGAGCTCCTGCTCGCTTTCCTTAAAGGTCGTCATCATCGACCGAATCCATTCCCTCTACAAAGTCCTCCTCATAGTTCTCATCCACAAACTCATCTAGATCAGGATCCAGTTCCTCTTCGTCTAGATCAATTCCTTCTACATCTTCAAAAATTTCTTCGTCTTCCTCTATTGAATCTTTGAGATGAGCAGTGATTGCGGAGTCAGTCGACATTTCAGTAGGATACCATTGTTTTAGCCCCCATAAACCTCGACCAACACAAATAAACCGACCATCAATATTGATATCTGTATACAATTGAGAAATATAACGATTGATCTCTTCTTGGGTAAACCCTTTGATTTCTGCTATTTGCTTCATCAAATCGGTATATAGCATCGGGTCACCCTTTTGCTTTAACAAAATGTAAGCGTGATCAACCATTGATGTTTCTCTGATTCTTTCCGCTACTAAATTATCGCCCATCCCAGACACATCCTTCCATCTGATCTCTACAATCTGAGATCCCTGTATCTCTCGTACAATTATTTTAACCAAATAACGGGAGAAGTCAACCAAAGAGCTAGGGAAATCAGATTGTATTCGGCATTGCTAAACTCTCTCCCATTTTTAACCCAGTAGCTAGTCATTTATTCAGGCTCATTACATATTACGGCGATATTGTCCACCTACTTCATAAAGTGCGGACGTGATTTGACCGAGGCTAGCCACTCTGACCGTCTCCATCAATTCAGCAAAGATATTCCCATTCTGACGAGCTACTTTCTTCAAGCGCTCCAATGCCACTTTGCATTGCTCGGCATGTTTGGCTTGGAATTGTTTCACATGCTCAACCTGTTCTCTTTTTTCCTTTTCCGTTGCCCGTGTCAGTTGAATCATTTGTTCTTCAGCTGGGTTGGGATTCTCAAACGTATTTACACCGATAATCGGGAGCTCTCCCGAATGCTTTTTCATCTCATAATGCAGAGATTCATCCTGGATTTTCCCACGCTGATATTGTGTTTCCATCGCCCCCAAGACTCCTCCACGGTCACTAATCCGCTCAAACTCTTTTAAAACAGCCTCTTCCACTAAATCGGTTAGCTCTTCGATGATAAAGGAGCCTTGAAGTGGATTTTCATTCTTGGCAAGTCCTAATTCTTTGGTGATAATTAGCTGAATGGCCATCGCTCTGCGAACCGATTCTTCTGTCGGCGTCGTGATCGCTTCATCATAAGCATTGGTATGCAATGAGTTACATTGATCGTAAATCGCCATCAATGCTTGGAGAGTGGTTCGGATATCATTGAAGTCGATCTCTTGAGCGTGCAATGAGCGACCAGAGGTTTGAATATGATATTTCAATTTTTGACTTCGCCCGTTTGCGCCGTAAAGCTCACGTAGAACGACTGCCCAAATCCTCCTTGCTACCCGCCCAATGACGGAGTACTCCGCATCCAGCCCATTACTAAAGAAGAAAGATAAGTTATGGGCAAAGTCATCGATTTTCATCCCGCGGCTCAGATAGTATTCGATATAGGTAAACGCATTTGCCATCGTAAAAGCGAGTTGGGTGATCGGATTGGCTCCCGCTTCCGCAATATGATAACCACTAATACTGACAGAATAATAGTTACGAACTTGGTTTTCAATGAAGTATTCTTGGATATCTCCCATCATTTTTAAAGCGAATTCCGTTGAAAAAATACAGGTATTTTGTCCTTGATCTTCTTTTAAAATATCGGCTTGAACGGTTCCTCTGACTGTTTGCAACGTATACCTCTTAATCTCTTCTCTTTCTTCATCTGTAGGGAGTCGATTCTGTTTTTGGATAAAATTTTCTATCTGCTGATCGATCGCCGTATTAAAAAACATCGCCAATAAGATCGGAGCGGGTCCGTTAATGGTCATCGAAACACTGGTATTGGGCGCACAAAGATCAAAACCTTCAAATAGCTTCTTCATATTATCCAGTGTACAAATGCTTACTCCCGACTCACCAATTTTTCCGTAAATATCCGGTCGTTCATCAGGGTCTTCTCCATATAAGGTAACACTATCAAAAGCAGTCGACAGCCGCTTCGCTGTATCATTTTTAGATAAATAATGAAACCTCTTATTGGTTCTTTCCGGTGTACCTTCTCCTGCAAATTGCCGCTTCGGATCTTCATCACTTCTTTTTAGCGGGAAGACACCCGCAGTAAACGGAAAGGATCCCGGGAGATTTTCTTTATGCAGCCATCGTAACAATTGCCCCCAGTCTCTATACTTGGGCAAAGCGACTCTGGGGATACGGGTCCCGGAAAGGGTTTCCGTAAAGAGTGGGTTGACGATTTCACGGTTTCTCACTTTGGTGATCAATTGTTCCTGCTGATACCGTTTTACCGTCTCAGGCCATTGCTGCAGGGCTTTCTGATTTTCTTCTGTCAACTTTGCTTTAACTTCTTTTTCCTTTTGATCTAGTTTTTCAAGTAAAGCATTATCCCCTGACTGAGCAAGCAGTTGCTTGGTTCCATGCAATTGATAAAGTTGACTAGCCAGCTCAGCTTGTTGTTTCGAATGACGATGATATTGGCGAACGGTATTCACAATTTCCCGTAAATAATGGGTGCGTTCCGGCGGAATAATGCGTTTACTGCTTGTCGTCTCGATCATCGTCTCAAGAGAAGACTTCCATCCTAAATCAAATTTCTCATTTAGTTGATTGATCAATGCTTGATAAAAGCGGTGGACACCTGGATCATTAAAGCGATTAGCCATCGTACCATAAACAGGGATTTCTTCATCAGAAACATTGAATAACTGATGGTTCCGGCAATACTGTTTTTTCACATCCCGCAGCGCATCTTCAGAACCTTTGCGATCAAATTTATTGATGGCGATCAAATCCGCATAATCCAGCATTTCGATTTTTTCAAGTTGAGAAGCAGCCCCATAATCGGATGTCATTACATAGATGGATAGATCACTGACGGTAACAATATCCGCATTCCCTTGTCCAATGCCGCTCGTCTCGACAATCACGAGATCATACCCAGCATATTTCATGATGTTAATCGCTTCACGAATTCCACCACTTAACTCTGAACGAGTCCGGCGAGTGGCAAAACTACGCATAAATACCCTTGGATGATGGATCGCATTCATCCGAATCCGATCACCTAATAAGGCTCCACCTGTTCTTTGTTTTGATGGGTCGATCGACAAAACGGCAACTTTTTTATCTGTAAAATCCTGAACAAAGCGGCGAACCAATTCATCGGTCAAAGAGCTTTTCCCCGCTCCTCCCGTTCCCGTAATGCCGACCGTCGGAACCGTCCGTCCCATTGAACTGCTAATCTCTTCTATCAAGGCTTGTGCCTGCTGCTGTAACTGTGGATCTTCAGACAATTGCTCGACATAAGTCAAACAACGAGCAATCGCATGGTGATCCCCCTCTCGTGCTTTATCCAATTCCCCATTGAGCTGTTTGACGGTAGGAAAATCGGTTTTCCGAATCATATAGTTAATCATCCCTTGGAGTCCCATCTCTCGACCATCCTGTGGTGAGAAAATTTTGGATACACCATAAGCTTCCAATTCTCTAATTTCACTTGGAACGATTACACCCCCTCCGCCGCCAAACACGCGAATATGCGAGGCATCTTTTTCTTTTAATAAATCGACTATATACTTAAAAAACTCAACATGTCCGCCCTGATAAGAAGAAATGGCAATTCCTTGCACATCTTCTTGGATTGCGGCAAGGACGACCTCTTCAGCGGAACGATTATGCCCCAAATGGACGACTTCGACACCAGAAGCTTGTAACAAACGGCGAAATAGATTGATCGAAGCATCATGGCCATCGAATAAACTAGCTGCTGTTACAAAACGAACAGCATTTTGTGGATAAAACACTTTGGTCTCCAAAAGACCTTACCCCCTCGAGAGTAATTTTTCGAAAATGAGGGACATTTGTCTTTGACAATATTCATCAATCGTATAGAAACGTTTTAAAGCCCAACGACGAAATGCCCACATTTGCCCGATCACAATAATATCGTGCGCCATTAATTTAACAGAATCGGGATCGATCGAGATGGTTCCATCTTTTAAGCCTTTTAATAAAATTTTCTCAAATATATTTGTTATTTCTTCCTCTTTTTGTAAAACATATTTCATTAACTCTTTGGATAACGATTTGGTTTCTTGATAAATCAACACAATCAATGGACTCATTTCATCGACACTATAAAAAAGATTTTTTACTGATTTTTCCAAAGAATCGCGCCCTGTATCCTCTTCTGAAATCAATTGTTGTAATCTTTGCTCCAATTGCGTATGAATATACTCACATACTAAATAGAGAACATCTTCTTTTGTTTGGATATATTCATACATCGTTCCAATAGATAATCCACATTCTTTCGCAATCTCTCGAGTTGTTGTTTTATGAAATCCTTTTTTAGTAAAAAGGCGAACAGCGCCCTCGACAATTTGTTGTCTTCTTTGCTCAATCAGCCGAGGGTCTTTCACCACCGAAGGAATAACATGTGTGTTTTTTTTCACTTTTCGTCCTCCCTTAAAGCTGGAAAAATTTTTTGCAGGTATTGACGCGCAACCTGATGGGGTACTTTCTTTCTTTGAGCCACTTGCTCCAATTCATACTTGTACTCTTTCTTCCCCATTTCCCGTCTTAAAAACTGGCGAAAAGCATCTTCTATGATTTCCCAAACTTCAAGCTGCATATGATCTTGTCTGCGTTTGATCCATTCACCTGATTCCTGCAAATATTGGCGATGTCTCTGCAATTGTTGCCAACATTCTTCAATTCCTCTATTTTCATGAGTAACCGTCTGGACAATTGGCCGGCGCCACTTGGTAGACTGTTGGATCAAGTCAAGTAGCTCCTCAATTTCAGCTACCAATCTAGCAGCTCCTGGTAAGTCCGCTTTATTCACTATATACATATCGGCGATTTCCATTATACCTGCTTTAAACACTTGTACAACATCCCCAGCCCCCGGATTCATCACCAAGGCGACCGTATCAGCAACATGCATAATATCTAACTCGGCCTGACCGACGCCAACCGTCTCAATCAAAATCACATCATATCCGGCTGCATCCAACACCCAAACAGCCTCTTTAGTTGCCCGTGCTAGTCCGCCCAAACTACCCCGACTTCCCATACTGCGAATAAACACCTGTTCATCCAAGGCATGCTTGGTCATGCGGACTCGGTCTCCCAGAATGGCCCCACCAGTAAAGGGACTGGTGGGGTCCACGGCGATCACTCCAACAGATAACTGCTCGGCACGAATCGTTTCGATCAGACGATCGAGAAGGGAACTCTTACCTGCTCCAGGAGAACCTGTGATCCCGACTAAAAAGGCATTTCCTGTTAACGGAAACAATAATTCCAATAGTTGATCTTTATCTGGATCTTGTTTCTCAATCTTAGTTATGATCCTAGCGATTGTTCTTTTATCCTTTTCTCTTAGTTTCTCAATCCATTTATTCATCTTCATCTCTACTCTTTTCTACTCTTTCATTAGATAATTTGCAATAACAATCCGTTGAATTTCATTGGTTCCTTCATAGATTTGAGTGATTTTAGCATCACGCATCATTCTTTCTACGGGATACTCCCTTGAATAACCATAACCACCGTAAATTTGAACTGCTTCTGTGGTCACTTTCATTGCAACATCTCCAGCAAAACATTTCGCCATAGCAGACTGTTTTCCATAGGGTAGACCCCTGCTTTCCAACCAAGCGGCTTGGTAAGTCAACAGACGAGCCGCTTCGATTTGCATAGCCATATCCGCTAATTTAAATTGAATCGCTTGCTGTTTCATGAGGGGGCGACCAAATTGTTGACGTTCCTTGGCATAGGTCAAAGCGTGATCAAATGCTCCTTGGGCGATTCCAACCGCTTGGGCCGCAATCCCAGTTCGACCGCCGTCAAGAGTCATCATAGCAATTTTAAACCCTTCTCCTTCTTTACCCAAGCGTTGACTTTCATGAATCCGACAATTATCAAATAAGATTTCTAACGTAGACGAAGAACGGATGCCTAACTTTTTCTCCTTTTTACCGAATGTAAAGCCAGGTGTTCCTTTCTCTACGATAAAAGCAGTAATTCCCTTATGCCGTTTACTAGGGTCTGTCACAGCAAAGACGACATAAATCTCTGCATCTCCGCCATTGGTAATAAAAATTTTACTACCATTTAACACATAGTGGTCACCATCTTTCACAGCCGATGTTTTCATATTGACCACATCCGAGCCCGCACCCGGTTCGGTTAAGCCATATGCTCCTAACTTTTCCCCAAGTGCTAAGGGACGAAGATAGCGCTGTTTTTGTTCTAGTGTGCCAAACTGAAAGATCGGCCAACAAGCAAGGGAAATATGTGCCGATAGCGTTACTCCTGTCGACGCACATACACGGGAAAGCTCTTCAACGGCAATCACATAACTTAAATAATCGGCTTCTGCGCCACCAAATTCTTCAGGAAAAGGAATCCCTGTTAAGCCGAGTTCAGCCATTTTATTAAAAATCGCTCGATCAAAGATTTCCTTCTCGTCTCGCTCCGCGGCGCTAGGTTCCACCTCTTTCTGTGCAAAGTCTCTCACCATTTTTCGCATCATTTCCTGTTCTTCACTTAGGCGAAAGTGCATTTTTGTCTCCCCCATTTTATTATCTCATCAATTCATTGGCGATGACGATCCTTTGAATTTCATTGGTCCCTTCATAAATCTGAGTGACCTTGGCATCGCGAAATAGACGCTCGACCGGATATTCTCGGGAATAGCCATATCCGCCAAAAATCTGAATCGCTTCTGTCGTCACTCTCATCGCCACATCGGCTGCAAAACACTTAGCCATCGCTGCTTCTTGTCGACAATGAAACCCTTTGTGCCTCAGAACTGCCGCACGATAAGTTAACAAGCGAGCCGCTTCAATTTGGGTAGCCATATCCGCCAGTTTAAATTGAACAGCCTGCTGTTTGCTGAGTGGTTTTCCAAATTGCTTTCGTTCTTTGGCATAGTTTCGAGCAAAGGTGAAGGCAGCATCCGCAATCCCCAATGCTTGAGCAGCAATGCCGATTCGCCCACCAGCCAAGTTGGATAGCGCTACTTCGTAGCCTTGTCCTTCACTTCCTAAAAGATTCTCTTCCGGAACCACGGCCTCTTCAAAAATCAGTTCACACGTGTTGGAACCACCTAGCCCCATCTTTTTTTCTTTTTTCCCGACGCGAAAACCAGGTGTTTCCTTATCGACGATAAAAGCGGAAATCCCTTTCCTTCCCTTGCTTGGATCGGTTATGGCAAAGGTCACATAGACATCCGCTTCTCCGGCATTGGTAATGAACATTTTACTTCCGTTTAAAATATACTGATTGCCTACTTTACGAGCTTGTGTCCGAATTTGACTGGCATCGGATCCGGCTTGTGGTTCTGTTAAAGCAAAAGCCCCTAGGTATTCCCCTTTCGCAAGACGCGTCACATACTTTTCCTTTTGCTGATCACTTCCATACATGAGAATGGGAATCGTCCCGACGGAAGTATGAACAGCCAAAATGACCCCAACCGTTGCACTTACCCGCGAAATTTCTTCCAAAGCCAAAATATAGGATAGATAATCTGCTCCGACTCCACCCCATCTCTCGGGGATCGGTATGCCCATCAAACCCAACTCAGCCATTTTGGCAATCACTTCTCGGGGAAAACGATCTTCTTCATCCATGGATGAAAGATATGGCGCAATCTCTGTCTCTGCAAAATCGCGAACCATTTTTCGCATCATTTCTTGCTCTTCTCTTAACCTGAGGTCCATCCAATCCCTCCTCGCGCCACCAAGCAATTACTGATGATAGAGATAAAAACCTCGTCCGCTTTTCCGTCCCAGCCAGCCCGCTTTCACATACTTGCGTAACAACGGACAGGGACGGTATTTGCTATCCCCAAATCCTTCATATAAAGTCTCCATAATATACAGGCAAGTATCCAAGCCGATAAAGTCAGCCAAGGTAAGTGGTCCCATCGGATGATTCATTCCTAATTTCATCACTTGATCTACTGCTTCAGGTGTAGCCACGCCCTCATACACGGCATAGATCGCTTCATTAATCATCGGCATTAAGATCCGATTAGAGACAAATCCCGGAAAATCGTTCACTTCAACGGGCGTTTTCCCCATTTGAATCGCAAGGGCTTCTACAGTTTGAAATACTTCATCCGAGGTAGCTAAGCCACGAATCACTTCGACCAGTTTCATGACTGGCACTGGATTCATAAAATGCATTCCGATCACTTTCTCTGGGCGATTGGTGACAGCAGCGATTTCGGTAATCGGAAGAGATGAAGTATTGCTGGCCAAAATCGTATGAGATGGACAGTATTCATCGAGTTGCTTAAATACCTGGGATTTGACCTCCATATTTTCGACGACCGCTTCAATCACGAGATCAGAATCTTCAGCTGCAGCTTTTAACTCGGTTATCCCTTCAATCCGTGACAAGATTTGCGACTTTTCTTCTTCAGTGATCCGTTGTTTGGTCACATTTCTCTGTAAAGTTTTGGCGATAAAAGCGAGCCCTTTATCCAGTTGGGAACAAGAAGCATCCATCAGTTTCACTTGATAACCGGCCGTCGCTGCTACTTGGGCAATGCCACTCCCCATTTGTCCAGCACCAATGACACCAATCCGTTTGATCTCCACTCTTTTTTCATCCTTTCCTCTCCAAGAATCTGGGGGACTCATCCAATTCCGTCTGGTCTAACCGTCTAATCGACTTTGATCAAAATCGCATCGCCTTGGGCGGCACCACTACAGATTGCAGCTACACCCAGTCCGCCACCGATCCGCTTTAACTCATGAATCAGCGTCAAAAGGATTCGCGCTCCACTTGCTCCAATGGGGTGCCCCAATGCTACCGCTCCACCATTGACATTTAACTTATCCAGATCAATACCGAGGATTTTATGATTGACTAAAGTAACAGCAGCAAACGCTTCATTGATTTCATACCGATCAATTTGATTTACATTCAACTGATATTTCTTGAGGAGCTTCTGAATGGCAAACGCTGGAGTAATGGGGAAATCAGCCGCTTCCATCGCAACCGTAGCATGTCCTAAAATTTGAGCCATGGGTTTTAGTCCAAGCTCTTTTGCTTTTTCTGCTGAGCAGAGAGCCAGAGCTGCAGCTCCATCATTTACCCCTGGTGCGTTTCCAGCTGTAATGCTTCCCTCTTTTAAAAAGACTGGCGGCAAACTGGCTAACTTGTCCAAATTGGTATCTCGCCGGATCGATTCATCTTGATTAATCACGACTTCTTGACGTTTCTTTTTAACAGTTAAGGGAACAATCTCTTCCGCTAAATAGCCCTCATCCGTCGCTTTGGCTGCTCTCTGGTGACTACGCAGAGCAAACTCATCTTGTTCTTCACGAGAGATGCCATATTTCGTTGCGATATGATTACCGTGGACAATCATATGGACATCGTGAAAAGCACACCAAAGCCCATCATGAATCATCAAATCCGTCAGTGTTCCATCTCCCATCCGTTGACCAAAACGAGCTGATTTTAAAATGTATGGTGCATTGCTCATGCTTTCCATTCCGCCAGCTAGCATCACTTCCGCATCCCCAGCGCGGATGATTTGATCCGCTAAGGTCACACTGCGAAGTCCAGAAGCACAAACCTTATTTATCGTTTCCGAACCAACGTCCCACGAAAGCCCTGCATGGCGCGTGGCTTGACGCGAAGGAATTTGTCCCGCTCCTCCTTGTAAAACCATTCCCATTATCACTTCATCAATCTGATCATCCGCTAGTCCTGCACGTCGAATCGTTTCACGTAAAACCACACCGCCTAACTTAACAGCAGATAGGTCCTTCAAAGCACCACCCATTCTTCCAAAAGGGGTTCTAGCTCCACCGATCACCACGGTTTCTCTCATCTCATCACTCCTCAAAACTTCTACCGAGCGCTCGCTCGTAGTCGAATGAAAACGCATTCATTTATAAGATACACCAGCCTGACTTCTACAGCAATAGCTATAATAGTACATTTTTTAATCATACTTTTATTTTAACACCAAAAAAAATACTGATAAAGTATATTATGCTGCTTGATGAAGGGGTTCAATTTTAGGTATTTTTTAACTTTAAACACCAAT